>JBKJNY010000255.1:0-37361 GCA_046593355.1 Pirellulaceae bacterium
CCAAAGAGAAGTTTGCAAGACCTCTCCCATTGGAACGTCCCAGCGATGTTTTCTCCGATACCAGTTTTCGAGGCTCATTTTTGGAGCCTCGATTGCATTTGAGATTTGAGACCGCCACTTACTTCGCCACGCTCGGGAGCGTTAAAAAAATCAAAATCAGGGGCCAGGAACTTGAATATGCCGAGTGGCAAACTCTAAAACCCCTCTGGCGGCGGCGCTGCAAAGCTTCTCGCGGGATACTCATCGGTCGCGGGCAATTCGAGGCGCTCCGCGTGGAGCAGCAGCCGCTGATCTTCGCTGGGCCGGGGGCCGTAGAGCCGGTCGCCCAGAATGGGGGCACCCAGGTGGGCCAGATGGACGCGTAGTTGATGCGTGCGTCCCGTCTGGGGCCAGAGACGCACCCGCTGTCTCCCGTTTGCTTCGCTCTCGATGAAATAACGAGTGATAGCCCGCTGTCCGCCGCGCTGGACAACCGTCATACGATCGCGCCGCTCTGGATCGGGGCCCAGCCGGACATCAATGATTCCCTCAGGCGCCAGGCGATTGGGTGTCGCCACGACCGCCAGATACTCCTTGAGAATGGTGTGGCTCTTAAAGGCTGTATCCAAATACTTGTTGATCTCTCCCGGTCGCGTCAGCAGCACAATGCCGGACGTATCCCGGTCCAGCCGGTGAAGCAGCACAATTTGTCCAAAACGTGCGCTCGCCAGATCAAGCAGATTGGGGGTCCGGGAGAAGCGTTTGGGCTCACAGAGCAGACCAGGGGGCTTGTTGATTGCAATCAAATCCGCCTCCTGGGCGATGATCCAGGAATCGTCGAACGTGTCGGGGGGAGGTGTCTTGGGGGTGGGGGCGCCCGCAATTTCCAAACGATCGCCATTATGGACTTCCCAGGAGGCCAGCCAAACCACGCGCCCATTCAGGTGAACTTTACCCGCGGTGATCAGACGCTGCACCGCTTGTCGTCCCCACAGGGGAAATTGATCGCGCAGCAAGCGGTCCAACCGAGTGGATTTCGCCAGACTCCGCGCGGTGAACTCGGTTTTTGTCGCATTCGCCATAACAGCACGCGCACGCAAAGCCGTGGGCGTGCCACCCTTTCAATGCCGCTTCACCACCACCGCACTTGCCTGCCCTTGCGGCGTCATATTCAAGTTGATGAAGTTGTCGCCGGGCGAAGTATCTGCCGCAGTCACCACGGCCACTGGGCACTGCGGATCGGGCGTCTCGTAGTTGAGCGTGCGGAACAGGCGGCCGTGCTGGAGAGAAAGGATGCTGGCGATCAACTCCACGAGGCCGCTGGCGGCGCCAAGGTTGCCGAAGTAGCTCTTGGCGGCTGTGACGGGGACATCGGGGCACGAGGCGAAAACGTCGCGGATGCCCTGGGCCTCGGCAGCGTCGGCGTTGTGCGTTCCCAGGCCGTGGGCGTTGATGTGGCCGACTTGCTCGGGGGTCAGGCCGCTCGTTCGTAGTGACTGCGTCAACACGTTGCGGACCGCCTGTTCCAGTTGGCCGACGCCATGCTTGTCGGTCACGGAAGTGGATCCAAAGCCGATGACTTCGCCGAGGATTGTTGCGTCGCGGGCCTTGGCGTATTCCAGCTCTTCGAGCATGATCGCGCCGGCCCCTTCGCCGATCACCTGGCCGGTGCGATTCAGGTCGAAGGGGCGGCTGAGCGTGGCCGGGTTCTCGCCATCTTCGGCAATCTCTTCCTGCGTGACGATATGCACGGTCCTCGCGGGATGGATGCGGGTGCCGGTCGCGCCGGCGATCATCACGTCGGCATGGCCGCGGGAGATGGTCTGGTAGGCCTCGCTGACCGCCATGTTGGCGGACGCTTCCCGCATCGTGAGCGAGTTGTTCGGGCCGTGCAAGTCGTTGAAAATGGCGATGTGGGCGGCAGGAAGATTTGGCAGGTACTTGAGCAGCCAGAGCGGGTCCACCGCACTCTTGAACTTGTCCCCCCAATTCGTGAAGTCGAATTCCCCTTGCTCATTCAGGCAGCTGCGGATGCCGTCCGCGAAATCCTGGGGCAGCGTCATCATGTAGTCGGAGCCGTACAGCACGCCGATGCGATCGCGGTTCACATCGACCAGCGGGAGGCGAGAGTGCGTGAGGGCGAGCTGGGCCACGGCTACGCCCATTTGTATTTCGCGGCACATCATCTTGAGGCTCTTCTTGATGTTCCGCGCCATCATTTTTTCGAGTGGGCCGAAATCCTCAATCGAGCCGGTGAACTCACGAGCCTCGCCACCAAACTTCGTCGGCAGCCGGTCGGCGGGGATGGATTGAAGCGGGCCGATGCCGCTCTGGCCGGAGGAGAGCGCTTGCCAGAGTTTTTCCGGCGTGCTCCCCAGGGGGCTGACCAGACCCAGACCGGTGACGACAACGCGGCGCGACATGCAAGCAACCATCAAGGAGGGAGGAGCGCGGGCCCTTTATCCAAACTTGCTCGCCATTTTAATGCGACTGGCGGGAACCGTCGAGGTGCAAGAGATTTGGATGCCACGCCCACGGCTTTGCGTGGGCTTGCGTTGCAAACATTCGTCAAACACGCCCACGCAAAGCCGTGGGCCTGGCACCCAGTTCATCGAATCCAAAGGACGCGAAAGGAACCTAAACCCACTGCTGCACGTCCAGCGTCAGATTCGCCCGTTCCTGGGCGCTCATGGCGGTGATGTCCGAGCGGACGGCGAAGAAGGCATCTACGACTTCGGGATCCCATTGCTGGCCCGCGCCGCGGCGCAGAATCTCGTCCACCTTGTCGGAATCCATGCCCTTGCGGTAGGGGCGGTCGCTGGACATGGCATCGTAGGCGTCGGCCACCGCCACGATCCGGGCGATTTTGGGCGTTTGATCCCCTGTGAGCTTGAACGGATAGCCACAGCCGTCCCACTGTTCGTGATGGTGCAGCACGGCTGGCAGGACGCTGGCGAACTGGCGGATGTCGGCCAGGATACGGTAGCCCAACTCGGGGTGCTGCTTGATCTGGTCGAATTCTTCGTCGGTCAGTTTGCCCGGTTTGCGCAGCACGGCGTCATCGATGCCGATTTTTCCGATGTCGTGCAGCAGGCCCGCCATGTAAAGTGTATGCAAGGTGGCCGGGTCGCAGCCGAGCTCCTTGGCCAGACGGACGGAGACGCGGGCCACGCGGTCGCTGTGTCCGCAGGTGTACGGATCCTTGGCGTCGATGGCGGAGGTGAGAGCCCGCACCACGCTGGCCAAGAATTCGCTTTGCTCGCGATAAAGATCCCGGTTGCCGGCGTGGATGCCGACCATCGCACCCACGGAATTGAGCAGGCTGGCTTCCACCGTGCCGAACTCCCCGCCTTCGCGATGATTGAAAGCCGCCAACCAGCCGAACACGCGGTCCCCTTCCGCGATGGAAACCACAATCAGCTGCTGGATTCCCGGAAAGCTCCAGCCGTCTCCGGCGATCGCCCGGTCGTTCATCACCCGCGGCCCGCAGCCGGCGTTGAGCTGCAATTGTTCGATCAGCTCCGTAAACTGTTGGTTGTTGACCGGGCACGCTCCAGAATTGAGAAGCACACTCTCCGTCCGGGCTTTGTACGTGTTTTCGCCATCGCGAGCGACCGGCAGCAACTGGATGGCAATCGATTGAGCGGGCAAGCAATCCAGCAGCCAGTCTAAGACCAGGCGACAGAGCCGCTCATCGTCGGCGGAAATGCGAAGATTTTGCGTCACCCCGTGGAGCAAACAGATTTCTTCATAGGTGCTCGCCAGGTTGTCGGACAGTTTTTCGACTTCCCGCTCCAGCTTTTTGCTGCGGGCGTCGGCAGCGATTTGTGCTTGCACCGCCATCGCCAGCCGGTGGAGCGCGTCCGGCGACCAGGTGGTCTGGCGACTCATCCAGGCGGCGGCTTTCTCCTCGCTCAGGCCGAGCAATTGGGCGGGACCGGCCAGGCTCTCACCCGCCGCTGGCGCGCGTGTTACAAATGCGGTCGTGGCGACAACGCCTTCTCCGGTGGACAGGCCGAGCGGAATCGCCAATACCAGCAGGGTGTCTTCGTCCTGAATGAATTGCGGGTCGCTGCCCGCCAGGGCTCGAGCCAGCTCGCCGCGAAGCGGATCGTTGCTGCCTGGCTGGAGGGTGGCGTGCGAGAGCTCGCCGCTGCCGCGCGACCAGAACGAAAACGGCGTTCCAAACGTCCTCCGCAGAATGGCGGCCAGCGGCGCGAACTCGCCAATCGCATCCGCTTCGATCAGCGGAAACACAGTCTGAAACGGAAATTCAGTCACAGCGGACATCGGTGCGCCTCACGCAGTTAAACGGCCTCATGTGCAACCGTAGGTCAAATCCGCACAAAGCGTCGAACTGGGGGCGAAGAATCCCGCGATGTAATCCTAGGCGCGAGAACCGGTGAGGCGGGCGACGAATATTCGGATTCTGTATGTTGGCCGCACATTCGTTGACGTCGGTGCCACCCCTACGATTGGATCGCCGGAGCGGACAGTCCGCTGGCTGCGTCGGCTGCGTTCAAGCCTTTGAAGACCGGAGACGATGAAGAAGGAAGCGGCAGGGAAGCCCGGTTCAGCGAGCGAGAGGACCAGGCGGCCATCATGCGTGAGCTTTTGCTTCAGAATTGGCAGATTATCGCCGGCGGACTCGTCGCGGCCGTGGTGCTGCTAATCGCCTTCGTTTCGCTCCGCACGGCGCCCTATCCCTACGAGCGCCGCGGTGTGATGTTGGGCCCGGCCGAAATCAACTTCTTTCGCACGCTGCAATCGGCCGTCCGCGAGGACTGGGTCATCCTCTCGATGGTTCGCTTGACCGACGTCATCAAGGTCCGTCCCAAGACACGGCAGCACCAGATCTGGCAAAGTCGCATCTATGGCAAGCACCTCGACTTCGTGATTTGCGACTGGGAAACCCTGGAAGTGAAACTGGCGATCGAGCTGGAAGACTTTTCGCAGCGCCGCGCAGATCGTCGGGCCCGCGACCGTTTCGTCAACATCGCGCTGACCGCCGCCGGCCTGCCGCTCCTCCGCGTCAAGGTGGAGGAGAAGTACGAAACCTCGGTCTTGCGCAAGGACATCGAAGACGCGCTCGGCATCGCCAAGAAGAAAAAGCGGTCGGCGTAGATTTTCAACGTGCGGCGCGGCTTAATCCTGGCATGTCTGCCGTCGGTCGCGGGGGTCTTGCCGAGCGACTGCACCCGCCCCCCTCCCACGGGATTCCACGATTCTATAGGTCAGACCATCTTTTGGGCGTAACACTTCTATCCACTCCGGCCATATTCAAACGACTTTGCCGACACGACCGCGTTTGCTGGAGAATGTTTGACATAAATCGCGGCTTATGAGTACGATGGGACCGGCAAGTCGCTTTGATGGGGTAATCATCGGGTAGCACGCCCACGGCTTTGCGTGGGCGTGATGGAAAACTATGCCAAGGAGCGTGATCGTGCGGCATTTCACCATTGGAGTTTTGTCGCTTTTTGTAAGTAGTTTCGCAGGCGCTCTTTTGGCGACCGAACTCGACAAAATCGTGGACGGCGAGAATAAGGCCACGGGAATCAAGCTGGCTGCGGCTCCGGTCGTGGGGGACCATGTCTTCCTGCGGCGGATTTACGTTGACCTCATCGGCCGCATCCCCACCGTGGCCGAAGTCCGTGAATTCGCCAGTTGGCCCGAGCAAGGCCGCCGCGAGAAGCTGATTGACAAGCTTATCGTCGACGACCGGTTTGCTGACCGCTGGACGATTTTCTACGCGGACATGCTCCGCTTGCGGTCAAACGCCACTGGCGGTCCGGCTCTCATCGCTTATGTCCACAACGCCGTGAAAACGGGCTTGCCCTATGACGAGATGTGCCGCCGCCTGATCTATACCAACGGCAAGGCGAACAGAGTTCCCGAAGCAGGATTCATCCTGGGTGACGACGCCGACCCGCTCGCGATGGCCAGCATCACTTCCCAAGTTTTCATGGGGGTCCGCATCGGCTGCGCCCAGTGCCACGACCATCCGTTTGACGTCTGGAAGCGGCGCGACTTCTACGATATGGCCGCGTATTTCGGCAAAACCCGCCGCTATGAGAGTCAACTGACCCGCGTGGTCTACGCCACCGAAGCTGACCAGAACACGATCCTCTGGCCGCCCGAAGGTGCTGGGGCCGACGCCGACCGCAAGCCCATTCCGCCGAAGTTCCCCTTCGGACTGACTGCCTTTGAAAAGCAGCCGCAATTTCTGGCTCGCCTCGAAAACGTTCGCAAGGCCAAGGAAGAGGCCAAGGCCAAGCCGCTCGCCAAGGGACCGACGGTCGATGATCTGCTCAACGACACCGCCGACAAGGTCGCCAAGACGGCCAGCGGCAAATTGCCTGAAGGGGGCGTCACCGCCGAAGCCAAGGCCGACATTCGCAAGATTGACCCGTCCGCGGGGGGCTACCGCAGCAGCGAACTTCGCGAGCAGCTCGCCAAACAAGTGACCGATCCTCGTAACCGCTATTTCTCCCGCGCTCTTGTGAACCGCGTCTGGAAGACTCTTGTGGGTCGGGGATTTGTGGAGCCAGTGGATGATTTCCGGGCGGATAACCTGGCTGCTCATCCCCAGGCCCTGGATTACCTGGCCGATGAGTTTGTCGCCAGCGACTACGATTTGCGGACGGTGGTCAAGCTGGTGGTTATCAGCGACGCCTACCAGCGTGATCACGCTCCTGAAGCCACCGATGAGCCGACGCGGCATGAAATGGAAGTCGCCCTGCTGGCCACGCCGATGCGGCGGATGATTGCGGAATCGCTATACGATAGCGTCGTCACTGCCGGCCATCTGTTCGAGCCCAAGCACAGTCCAGGCAAAAACACCAAGGTCTTGACGGAAATCGTTCGCGTCCCCAAGTCCGGTGCCGGCAAGCCGAACGAATTGCTCAAGATCGCCGGCAAGCCAGCCATGAAGGGGATGGAGGGAAAGGAGAAGATGGCTTCCGCCGGCGGCAGCTATGCCTTGGAAGAGGCGATTGAACTCGATTTCACGGCCCTCCTCAAAGCCAGCGACGACGAGCCGGAAGTGGATGAAATGAAGGTCATTTCCAAGGAAGAGTTGGAGGCCCAGCGCATGACCCAAGAGCGGATGATGCGCACCAAGATGGAGTATGTCGAGAAAACTGTCACCCGCACCATCGACGATAATCCCGTCTTTAACACGTCCCTCCGCATGCAGTCCCCCGCACCCGAAGGGCACTTTCTCCGCGTTTTCGGCCAGCCGAACCGCAACGATCTGGGGGATCTGCGTGACGACAGCGCCTCCATGCGTCAGGCCCTGATGATGCTCAACGGCCGCATCTCCCACGAAGCCGCCCGTGTCGGCGACTTAGAGCCGATTGCGAAGTTCGTGAACGGGAAAGACGCCAATCCTGACGAAGCGGTCAAGTTTGCCTACCTCGAAATCCTCACCCGCAAGCCGAGTGCGGAGGAGCTTAAGGAAGGCCAGGAAATCATCGCCGCCGCTACTAGCACGCCGGACGGCGTGGCCGACCTGCGTTGGATTCTTCTCAATTGCAACGAATTCAGATTTCTGCCCTAGGTGGGGTAGGCTTCCAGCCTGCCCGGCATCCTCATAGGACAATTTAACAAGACATCATCCCCGGTACTTCAAGGAGTCGGACAATGACCATCGGTTGTGAAGGCTATCGGCTGACGCGGCGAGCAATGCTCGGCGCGACCGGCGCATCGTTACTGGGTATGAGCATCCCGCGTCTGCTCGCCGCGGCGGGCAAGGACCACGCCGCCAAGGCGGAGAACGTCATTCTCTTTTGGAACGGCGGCGGAATGACCCACATCGATACGTGGGATCCCAAGCCCGGCCGCGCCACCGCCGGCGAGTTTCAGCCGATCAAGACTTCCGCTCCGGGGATTCAGATTTCCGAGATCTTTCCCACACTGGCCAGGCAGATGCACCATTGTGCTCTGATCCGCTCCATCGCCGGCACGCAAGGCGATCACGGCCGGGCCACCTATCAATTGCAAACGAGCTACTTGCCTGGCCCGAACCTGATTCACCCCGGCATGGGCTCGGTCGTCGCCCACGAGATGCCGAACCTCGGCGATCTTCCCGCTTACATCACCATCAGTGGCCTCGCTCCTCGCGCCGGGTATCTGGGCCAGAAGTGCGAAGCCTATTTCGTGCCCAGCCCCGGAGATAAGGATCCCTACCTCGCCTTCCCGGAAGGGATTGCCGAGCTCCGCGGAAACAAGCGACTGGAGACGCTGGCCCGGTTCAACAAGCGGTTCAACGGCGACAGTCGGGACGAGCGGTTGGTTTCCACGCAAACCTCCATCGACGACGCCGTCCGCCTGATGCGGAGCCCGGCCCTGGAAGCCTTCGAGCTCGGCAAGGTCAACAAATCCGTCATCGAGCGCTACGGCGACAACCCCTTCGGCCGCGGCGCACTCCTCGCCAAGCGACTGGTCGAGAAGGGTGTCCGCTTCGTGCAGATCAATCGCGGCGGATTTGACGTTCATACCAACGCCTTCCCGGCGATGCGTGACCACGGCGAAGTGATGGACCCCGCACTCGCCGCCCTGATTGCGGACCTGGCCGAAACCGGAATGCTCGAGAAAACGATGGTCGTCATGCTCAGCGAATTCGGCCGCACTCCCAAAATCAACAAGGACGAAGGGCGCGACCACTGGGCCAGCGTCTTTAGCTGCTTCATTGCCGGCGGCGGCGTCCGCGGCGGCCAAGTCATCGGCTCCTCCGACGAGGATGGGGCCGAGCCGAAGGATCGCCCCGTCAACGTCCCGGACATTCACGCCTCCATCTGCCACGCTTTGGGCATCAACGCCGCGAAGGAAGTCATGACTCCTCTCAAGCGGCCCATGAAGCTGGTGGACAAGGGCGAAGTGGTGAAGGAACTGTTTGCTTAAGCGAAGTTGATAGTCTGATCACGCTAATCCTGGGTGCCACGCCCACGGCTTTGCGTGGGCGTGCAGTGATGCGAGCGCACGCCCACGCAAAGCCGTGGGCGTGGCACCCATTTTTTTGATGTCTCCCTTTCATCCTCACAACCGTAACGAACGGCATAGGCCATGCCACTTGTAGGTAATGCCCATGCTGCAAATCTTGACGCTTTGACCGTGGGAAAATACCGTGAATAGTTTGTCGTCGTAGCCACAGGCGGCTAGCCCGTTGGCTGGCTTGTATCGCAGGATGTATCTCATGCGCATGATTTCGACCGCTGGGCTCGCCTCACTTTCCCTAAGTCTCGTGCTGGCTTCCACTTTCTCGCAGGACAAGCCCGCCGATCCCGCCGGCTCTCCCGTTCGCGGTTCCATCGTCGAGGATCGCGCAGCCAAGCAACTGCTGGAGGCCGGCGATGCGCGCCTCGACGCCGACGAAGCCACCAAGGCAGTGGAAATCTGGAAGTCGGTCATCGAGCGTTACCCCCGCAGCAAGCACCGTTATGAGGCACACCTGCGGCTGGGGAATTACTATCTCGACCGTGACCGGGCGTATGACAAAGCCCGCGCCCACTTTGAGCAGGTGGCGACGGAAGAGAACAAGGCCCTGGAGCAGCGGGCAGAAGCGACTCTAAAGACTGGAATCTGCTTCTATCACGCCCGCAACTTCGGCAAGAGCTTTCAGATTATGCGGGAAGTGGTGGAGAAGTATCCCGTCAGCCCGCAGGTGAATGAAGCGTACTACTACATCGGTTTGGGACACTTCCAACTCGGGCACTACAGTCGGGCGATCACCGCCCTGGAAAAGGTTGGCACCACACTGAGCGGCGAAAGCGGCAAGGCCGAGAAACTGGAAGCTGGCAAGCGGTTTTTCATCAAAATTGAAGACGCCGACCTGGCGGTGCTCGAGCCGAGCCAGACGGTAAAGGTCCTGTGCAAGACCTCGGGAGGCGATGAAGAGTTGGTCGATGCCTTCCCCGTGGGGCGCAATGTGCGGTTAGTGCTGGGCTCCCTACCGTCAAAACTGGGACGGCCCATTGCAAAAAACGGCACGCTGGAAGTTCGCGGTGGTGACAAGATTCTCGTTACTTACACCGATGAGCACACTGCGGAGAAAAAGCTGAAAGTACCCGTGAACCGCGAAGTGCTGGTCGTGGGGACGGCGATGGCCGCGCTCACCGATGGGGCGTTCAGCGAAACGGTGAACGGCGTGGTTCTGGGCAAGTCCGTCAATGTGCGAATTGCCGATGCCGACAAGGATGTCAGCGACGCCGCCGACAACCTGACCGCCCTCGTCGAAGTCTATCGCTCGAAAACCGAATCGGAAATCGAGCTCGAACTGGCCGCCAGGCTCAAGGAAGCCGGCGCACCCGCGAAAGCGCCGGCGGATGGTGACGCCAGAAAGCTGACCGAAGGACTGCCCGCCGCCGAAGCGGAAATCGACAAATGGAAGCTGGTCGACAAGGTCGAAATCACGCTGAGTGAAGCGAAGCTCGCGGCTTCGGCTTCGACGCGAGCCAAGGTTAGTCAATCCGGGGACAAAACCGGGCCGGCTGCGGCGGGAAAGGACACGCCCTCCGCCAATGTACCCGCCTCAGGGGCCGATGCTCCTGTGGACGACGGCACGCTGCATACCGGAGTTTTTCAGGCCACCATCTCGCTGCAAAAGGCCGAGCAGCCCGTGGCCGGCGATCAGATCCTGCAAGCGATTCCTGGCGACCGGGTCCGTGTCACGTACCTCGACGAAGTCCACAGCCGCGAGGGAGTGCGGCAGGTGACGGCTGTGGCGCGTTGCCTGGAAGGAAACATCGGCGGCGTCCGCGTGACGAAAGCGGAAATCTCCGACCAGGAGTTGCGCATCCAGACGCAGCTTAAGACGGCCGACGCCCTAACGAATATCGGCAACCGCTACAAGGAGTTCGGCCTCAAGGAGAAGGCGGAAGATAAGTACACGCAGGCCCTCAGCGTCTGCGAGGACGTCGCCGAAGATGCCCGCAAGCTCGGCGGCAACCTGCTCGAGCAGACCTATGTGCAGCTCTGGAATATCTACTTCGCGATGGACAAGCTGGACCTGGCTGCTGCCATGTGTCAGCGATTACAGTCCGAATTCCCTGAAAGCGGATTCGTGGATGACGCTCTATTGCAACTTGGCGACGTTGCCCGCAAACAAGGAGATTTGCAGCGGGCCATCGGCATCTACTCGCGGCTCGTCGCCATGCAGACCAGCCAGCTCCGCGGCGAAGCCCAGTACGGCATCGCCGAATGCTACGAGCAGATGGCCGGCAAGAGCGAAGGTGCCGCTGCCGCCCAGTTGCAGGACCGGTCCTTCCAGGAATTCAAAAAGGTCTACGACGAGTTCCCGGACAGCGGCCGTGTCGGCGAGGCGGTCGCCAAGATGGCCAACTATTACTACATCCAAAAGGACTACGCCCGGGCCGTGGACACGTTCGAGACGGTCCTCAACAACCAGCCTGATGCGAAATTCCTGGATGTCATCCTGTTCAACTACGGCCGCTGCCTGTACCGCATGGACCGCAAGGTCGATGCCAAGCGGCGGTTCGACCAGCTCATCAGCGAATTCCCTGAAAGCCCCCTCGCCGCCGACGCCAAGAAGATTTCCGAAGCCCTCGCCAAAGCGGGAGGTTAGGTTAGCTCCTGCGTCCCAAGCTCCGCTTCACGAACTGGAAGCAGAGCTTCCCGACTTGCGTTCCCAAGCAGAGCTTGGGAACGAGTAGGAAGCAAATAAGACCATGCGTAACACTCTCACGCTCGCACTCCTCCTCCTCGCCGGCTTCTCCTTCGCTCAGGAAAAGACCGCCGCTTCCAAGCCGGAGGAAAAGACCGTCGATGTCATCGGCCAGCAAGCGGCCGCGCTCGAAGCGGAACTCGGCAAGTTCAAGGACAGCGCCCCCGAAGCCGCGGAGGCGATGGTCAAGCTCGTCGACCTCTATCACAAGGACGGTCGGCTGTTCGGCCTGGTCCGCGTGGGACAGCAGTTCGCCGCCGCTCATCCGACCGATCCGAGGCACAAGGCGGTGATGCTCAAGCTCATCGACGGTCTGGAAGCCATCAGCCGCAATAAGGATCTGTCCGCCGTCTGCCGCCAGTTTTTGGCCCGTCATGAAGCGCAGCCGGAGTGTCCCGAGGTTGAAATCCGCCTGGCCAACGCCATGAACCAGCTTGAGGATCGCGCTCGCGCCGCCGACGCCTGCAGAGCGGTCTGGAAGCGGCAGGGCGCGAGCGACATCGGTCGCCGTTACGGCGCACTCGCCGTGCAACAGTATAGCGCGGCCAATACCGGAGAGACCATCACCGCTGCCGCGGAACTGGCGGACGAAATGCTGGACAAGCTGCCCGCTGGCGAGTTTTCCAAGGAGTTGGGCCATCATTCGTTCTGGGAATGGCGGCGCATCGGCCAATGGGCCAAGGCCACCGTGGTCGGCACCAAGCTCATCGCCAAAAATCTCGTCGGCGATAACGAAGCTCAGCGGCTGTTCCACCTCTATATGGCGGAGAACCAGGCAAACGTCAGCCAGCACGCCAATTCCGCGGAGAGCTTCCGAAAGGCCCTCGCACTTCGCGACGACCAGTCCGTGCATTTCAACCTCGTCTTCCGCCTCTACCATGCCGGCGCAAAGCCAGCCGAGATGGAGCCGCTCGTCAATGAATACGCGGCCAAGTACCCGGCCCGCGCCGACCGCTTGCAATTGCAAAGCTACCTGGCCATTTCGCTGCTGAGTAACGGCGACAAGCCCCGTGCCGTGCAGATTTTTGCTTCCCTGCTGGCCGACGATCCCGCCACCAACGGCAATGCCAGTTACTTCGCCCGCGAGAACGGCGCGGAGCCCGCTCAGATTGCCGATAGCGAGCAAAAGCTCTTGGCATCCATCGCGCAGAAGAAGGAAGGGGCCTATTACCTGCGCTATGTTCTGGCGACCGAAATCTACCGCGACCGCACCAAAGACATGGTGCAGGGAAAGGCCAAAGCCAAGCAGATGTTCCGTGAGCTGATTTCGCAATCGCCGACGGATGACGGACACACCTCCGGCGCAATCGATTATCTGCTCTATAACGCCGCCAGCGATGACGAATTCAAGAGCGACCTGGCGCTCATTTTTGCCGCGCGAGCGCAGTATCCTCACCTGCCGACCTTCCGCGACATGGTGAAGACTTGGGCCGCCGCCGCACGCCAGAACAAGGACCATGCCCCTCGCGCCGCTATTGCGATGGACGAATTCAAGAAAGCCTCCGCAGAGCCGCTGACCACCGCGTTTACCGAACAGCGGAACAACCAGTACGCACCGGGCGAGGCGATTCGCAACAACCTGCTCGACGCGGCCACGTTCGACAAGCTCAACGATGCCGCGGCCCGTTACGCCCTTACCACGCAGATGGAATGGTTTCGCCATTACTCGCCCGGCAACAAACGGGGAGAGATGATTCGCGTCTACGCCCTCTGGTGCAAACGCTTCCCCACGGAGTTTCCCGCCGCCTTCGGATGGCTCGAGACGGCGACGGACTACGGCAAGCCGGAGGACTGCAAGGCGGCAGCGGCGAACATGCTTAAATTCGAGCCGCAGTCGAACAATGCGGACATCTGGCGACGGCTGCTCCTCGCGGCGGATCGAAATAGCGATGCCGCGATGGTTAAGCAGGCCCACACCTGGATGACGCAGGCGATCGCCAAGTTTGGCAACGAGTCGACCTACGCCAGCGGCATTGGTGACTTGCTCCTGAAGTCGAAATTGGAGAATGAAGCGGTCGCTCACTGGACCGCGTGTGTTGCTCTCAACCGCCAGTATTCCGAGTCGCGGGAGTGCGCCAGCCGCCTCATCGTGAGGATGAAGACCCCGGCGGAACGGCTGGCGTTCATCACGGAACTGCTCAAACAGGACACGGATTTCTTTGGCCGCTACACGCAGTGGCTGGCCGACGATTATTTGAAGGCCGGTGATCTGGCCAACTTCGACCGGGTGCTGAAGGAAGCCCGCGTGCGGCAGAACGAACGGCCTCTCCGAGGCTGGGACATTGACATCTGGGTGGCCAATCAATGGTTCGACGGCGTCCGCGCTAGCGTCGAACTGAAAGAGGACGTGAAGCAGAAGTTTTACGCCGCGCTCGCCGCGGCCGAAATCTATCCCGCCTCCGGGGGTGCGGCGATGGCCATTCTGGAAATTCAGCCCGAAGACCCGGCCACCAAAACCAAGCGGCTGCTCGATCTGCAGAAAATCACTCGCAGCGTCGGCAATGAATACTACGACTGGGACCGCCTCTCTCCGTTCGCCCAGAATGCCGTCACTCGCAAGGACTTCGTCGGCGCGGCGGTCCTGTCCACCGGCATGTTGGCCAACATTCCCAACGTCGATGAGCCGCGCAAAAAAGCTGCCCGCGACCTGGCGACCCAGTCGTTTGCCCGGCTCGGCAGCGTCGGCCTCACGATTGACGAGAACAGCCCGCTCGCCCCGCTGATGCAGGCAGCTCTTTATTATCGCCTTGGTGACGAGCGGCTGGCGTTTGATTCGTACCTAAACAACAAAGCCTTGTTCGATGCAAACCGCAACCAGCTGCCGCCGGACTTCCTGACTTTTATCTGCGAGAGACTGATGGCGGCCAGTGGAGATGCCAATCACGAGGCGGTTGAAGAGATCCTGCGCGGCTGGCTGGTGCAATTCAGCGAATCCATGCAAGTCGATGAAGGCACCAAGGCCAAGATGCAGCTCGCCCTGGCCAAGAATTTCTACAAGGCCCGCCGCTACGACATCGCCCGCAGCGAATTCACCACGGTCGTCAATCGTTATGCGATGACGCCGCAGGCCATCGAGGCCGAGTTCGGGATCGGCGAAACCTTCATGGCTCAGAAGGTCTACGATCAGGCGGAGGTCGTCTTCGAGAAGCTGTCTCACAATTCGGAGATCGATGTCGTCGTGCGGGCGGAGTTCCTCCGCGGGGTTCTGGCCTTTCGCCGCGGCGATCGCGATGAAGCCCGCGATATTTTCAAAGCGGTGCTGGAGCGCGTGCCCAGCGTCGAGGTGGCCAATCAGGCGCTCTTTAATCTCGCCGAAGTCTACGGTTCGGAAGAGAAGTACATTGACCAGCTCAATTTGCTCCGCACCGTCGGCCGCCTGGGCCGGGCCAGCAAGCGACGCCATGTGCCTGGCATGCCACTCTCCATCGTCGTCCACGATAGCGACCTCGGCATCAGCCGCGGACACAACCGCATCCCGGTCCGCGTTACCACGCAGCCGGGGGGCGATAGCGAAATGGTCTTTCTCACCGGCTCCGGCGCGGGCAAGGGGCTGTTCCGCGTGGATTTGGAAACCCGGCTGGGACAAGCGGTCGCGGGGGACCACGTCTTGCAGGTCACCGGAAAGGACGTGATCAAGTGCGACTACCCGGAGGAATTCAAAGCCGAATTCAAAAGCGTACCGCTCTCCGACGTGGAGATTCAAGTCGCGGCGGACGCCAAGTTCGACGTGGCCAGCAGCAAGATTGAGGATCGCAAACAAGAATCGTTTAGTGAAGCTTTGCAGCGCGAGGTCGTGGACGAGGATAATCTCGACCGCCGCCGTTCGCTCGTCCGCCCGGCGAGTCAAATCAAGCCGGGCAATGAGGTTTATCTCCGCGTGAAGGACGGCGACCGAGACCTGACCAATGACGCCGATAAGGTGGTCGTCAAGCTGACCGCTGACAGCGGCGACCAGGTGCAAGTGACGATGGTGGAAACCGGTGCTCACACCGGCATCTTTGAAGGGACTACGAAGACGGGCGAGCTGCCGGCAGGGGCGCTGGCCACGGATAATGCCATCGACCACAACCCATTGATGGCGATTGACCGAGATTTCAAGAGCTACTGGATGAGCGATCCCGACGGCGCGACTCCCAAGCAACTGACCGTGGACATGAAGGATCTGCGGATTGCCACGCGGGTGCGGCTGTCGACGCCGGATGTCACGAAGAATGCGCCGGTTCGCGGGGACTTGTTCGGCAGCCAGGACGGCGAATTCTGGTTCCGCATCGCCAGTCATCCCGAGCGGCCTCCAGCGGCTCCGGTCAGCGGTGTGTACGGCAAGATGAGCCAGCGGGTTTATGCCGGGAATCTCACCGGCTATACCGCCTGGCAGCAGGTGGCCGACTTCACCAAGAACGCCAAGCCCGTCGTCGAAGAAGAGGTAGAGCACCTGCAATTTGTCTGGAAGGAAGCCGACGAGAATTACAACAAGCCCTACGCGGTCATCTGGAGCGGCAAGTTCGTGCAGCCGCGTGATGGCGCGGTTCGCATTCAAGTGAATGCCGCCACCACCGCGCTCGCCATCGATAATCGCGAAGAACTGCAACTTGGCCCCGGCGGCCGCACGGTGGACCTCTGGCTCGATGCGGGCACGCACGACCTGGCATTGTTCGCCACCCATGCCGACGGCAAGCTGCCGGTGGAAGCCCTCATCGTTCGCAGCGACCTCAATAATGCGCAGGTGCAGTTCGGGCCGTTCCGCCCGCTGGATTTTGACCTGGAAAGCGCTGCGGCTAAGAAACGGGCAGCTTCTGCCCCGATGGCCGGCGGCGCGGGAAGCGTATCGCTGCTGGTGACTTCGGCCAAGGTGAATAAGAAGTCCGAGAAGTTCGGGCCGATGAAAGAAAACGGCCGCGATGTTCTGAGTGGTTGGGCCGCGCCGGAAGACTTCGTCTCTTGGGAATTCGATGCTCCGGCCACCGGCGCGTTCGAAGTCTGGATGCAGCTCGCCCATGCCGGCGAAGGGGGCAAATACAATATCGAATTCGGCAAGCAAATTGTCACCGGCGCAGTTCCTAACACGGGTGGCGCGGACAAGCCCGTCTTGGAGAAGGTCGGCACAATTCTCGTCGAGGCCCCCGGCCGGCAGACGCTGGCGCTGAAGGCACTGGAGATCAAGGGAGACGGCCTGCTGAATCTGTACGGCATCACGCTCAAGCCTTCCGTGGGAGGCAGTGTCATCGTGGCCAATAACGACTGGGAATTTCGTTTCCCTGCCCGGCAACTGCGGTATGCCCGCTTCGTCTGCCGCGAGTATTTGGGCGAGGCACTTTCCATTAACAACGTGGAAATCGGCGGCGTCCGGCCCGGCGAAGTCTTCATTCCGACGACGGAAGACGTGCTCGGACTGGCCGCCAACAACATGCTGGAAATCGCCGCCGGCGACACCGTCACCGCGACCTACACCGATGAGCTGACCCTCAACGAGACGGGAGCCAGCCAGATTCTCACCGGCAAGCTCCAGGCTACGTATTTCAACGCAGCCGTGCGGCCGATTGCCTACGACTTTGCCCGCACGACGGCCGGCGACGTTTACACGGTGCGGAAAGACCTCAAGCGGGTCGAGCCCGGTGAGCGGGTGATTGTGGAGGTGGTGGATTACGACGAAGACCGCACGAACCAGCGCGACACGCTGAAATTGCAGGTCGTCGTCAATGACGGCGAGCCGGTGGAACTCGACGCGATCGAGACCGAGGAGTACAGCGGCATTTTTACCAAGGAGGTGGATACCTCGGCCAAGAAGGAAAGCGGCAAGCTGACGGTGAAGCCGGGGGACCGGATTTACGTCCGCTACATCGATACCCACAATACGTTCCCCGGCCACGCGGTGCCGCGGGAGGACGTGGTTTACGTCAACCTGCCGAGTCAGGGGCGAATTCGCATTCTCGAGACTCGCGTTATCCCTGCGCCGGCTGATTCCAAGCAGCCGCCGCAGATTACCGTTCTTTCCACGCCCGCCAAGGGCATCAGCGGAGTGGCGTTCGAGGCTCCGCTGACGGTCGAGGTCATTGACCCCGATGCCGCGAAGGACAGCCTCAGCACGGTGCCGGTGCTGCTGACGACGACGGACGGCTCGACCGTGGAGGTGAACTGCGCCATCAGCACGCAGTTCTCTCTCAATGGAGCGGTTGCCGACGAACGTTGGGCGCTCGAAGAAGGCCGCTTCATCGGCCAGGTCATCCTGCAGCTCGGCGGCAAGAACAGCCCGGCGTTGGTGCCGCTGACAACCTCAATGCCGCGGAATCTGCTGGGCAAAGTGAAACTTGGCGAAGGGGCGGAGGAGCAGACCGCCGGAGCCAATCTGGTGACACGAGTGCTCAATCTGACGGGCAAGGATGTGATCAACGCCGCTTATGCCGATGCTCGCCGCCCCGATGGCAAGGCTCAGAAGCTCAATTCCAAAGGTCGGCTGATTTCCAACGGCGTTCTGGCGGTGACCGACCGGGATTATGACAAGGAGGTATCGCAGCTCCACGTCGGCGAGAAGCTGTTCATCAAAGTGACCGATGCCGACCTGGATTCGTCCGATGCCCGCGACGCGGCCTCCGTGGAAATCACGTCCGACATGGGCGAGAAGGAAACCATTCGCCTGGAAGAAACGCTGGCCCACAGCGGCATCTTCACCGGTTCGTTGCAACTCAAGGCGGTGGATAAACCGAAGGTGGCAAATCTGGATTCCGCGGACCCGGTGGTCGAGACCTATTTCGGCGACAACTTGATCGTGCAGTACCTCGATTCCTCCGCCAGCACCGAAAGCGGCAAGCTGGAGCTCAAGAGCCGCTTGCCGGTGGTGGTGGGAACGGATGGGCTGGTCGCCGCGTTCAGCAAGACCTTCGGCGACGAAACGCTCGCGGTGGAAACCAAGTTCCGCATTGCCGAGAGCTACTTCGAACTGTTCAAGAGCCACAAGAGCTTGCAGCGCGAGGAAGAGAAGAAGACCGATTTGGAAGCAGGCCGCCGGATCCTGCGGGAAGTGATGGAGGACTATCCCGATCCGAAATACGCTCCGCGGATTGCGTACTTGCTGGGGCAGTTCGCCCAAGAGCTGGAGCAGTGGGACGAAGCGATTCGCTCCTACGATTTGATCATCCAGCAGTATCCGGACCACACCCTGGCCCCGGACGCCCAGTACAAGCTGGCCCAGAGTTACGAAGAGGCGGGGGATTTTGACCAGGCCCTGGAGGCGTACGTGACGCTGGCGGCCACGTACCCCAAGAGCCCGCTGATTCCCAACGTGATGATTCGCATCTCGGACTATTTCTACAAGCACGAGCGATACCAGGTTGCGGCTCAGGTGGGAGAGAAGTTTTTGGAGCGATTCCAGACCCACCAGCACGCTCCCAAGCTCGCCTTCCGCGTGGGGCAGTGCTACTACAAATCGAAGAAGTACGCCGTGGCGGGCAAGTCCTTTGACCAGTTCGCCAAGCTCTTTCCGGATGATGCTCTCTGTGCCGACGCCCTGTTCTGGTCCGGCGAGAGCTTCCGTCTGGGCGGAAACAACAACGAAGCCTTCCGCCGTTACAACCGCTGCCGCTGGGACTATCCCAGCAGCGAAGGTGCCAAATACGCGCGTGGCCGCCTGGCCCTGCCGGAAATGCTGCAACAATTTGAAGCGGAAGCCAACAGCGTGGATGACAACAAATAGGTGGGGTAGGCTTCCAGCCTGCCCAAACAAAACTTAGCCAACTTTTGCATTCGGAAATACCCGCATGTGGACCCTCATTTTTCTTGCCTTCGCCCAGGCCGACGACATCCTGGCGGACGAAGCCAAAGGCAAAAATCCCGCTGTTGCCAAAGTAACGGAGCCGGGTGCTGTTTCGCCTCTGGAAAGCACCAAGCCCGGTGAAGCCGCCGGCGCGAAATCCACGGATGGCAAAATCCCCGAGCCGCCGAAGGCGGGGGAGCGAGAGAAGGTGCCGCCGGCAGAGGCAACGTCCGAGGGCGCTGGCGGCAAGGAAGGGGACGCGACTGTCAAGGAAGAGTCGGTGTTGAGCAAAATGGCCAACACGGGCGCGATGGGATACATGATCCAGGGCGGCATTTTCATGTGGCCGATTCTGATCCTGGGAATTCTGGCGCTAGGTGTCATTATTGAGAGATATCGCGCTTTGCTCATGATTAATGCCCGCAACGAAACGCTGCGGAAAAAAGTGCTGGAGCTGTTGCAGCTGGATCGGATTGAAGAAGCACTCGCCGCGTGTGAGCGCGAGCAGGGTCCGGTTCCCGCTATTCTGGGCGCGGGACTGCGAAAATACCTGATCCTCCGCAAGCTGAATTACGATCCCGGAAAGATTGAAGAGCAGGTGCTCAAGGGGATGGAGGACTACAGCGTGCATGTGGTCGCCGCGCTCGAGCGGCACATTCCCATTTTGGCGACCGTCTCGAGCGCTGCCCCCATGATTGGCTTTCTCGGAACCGTGCAGGGGATGGTCATTTCGTTCGAGGAAATTGCCGCGAAGTCTGGCCAGGGCGACATTGTGCAACTGGCAGCAGCGGGCATTATGGTGGCACTGCTGACGACAGTGCTGGGCTTGATCGTCGGCATCCCGGCCTACATTGCCTTTAACTACTTCACGAGCGTCATCAACGGATTCGTCCTGGGCGTGGAAGAGACGGCTGCGGAGCTGATTGAAGCGGTGACATTGCAACAGGCACTGGCCGGACGCGAAGCATAACGGAGCTAGGGATTTAAGTCATGCGTCCCCGTCGAGGACTATCGAAACTGCTTGTGGAACCGGCCGCGGTTGCCACCGGGGACATCGCGTTCAATTTGATCGTGTTCTTCCTGGTGTGCGCATCCTCGCAGCCGGCGACGGGACGGCGGCAAGACCTGCCGAGCAGTGAAAAGTCGAAGCAGGAGCAGCAGAACAAGAGCATCGAGGTGTCACTGACTCGATCGGAAACTATGCTGACCATCAACGGTGATCCCGCGAAGACCGCCGAGTTTTCAGGGAGAATCGTGCGCCTGCTGTCTCAAAAACCACGCCCCGAAGACCGGGTGGTCATCGTCAAGAGCACGCCCGATACTCCGTACCAGCACTGGATCAGCATTACTTCGCAGATTCAGGACGCCGGCGGCAGCATCACCATTCAGCGGGAGGAAGAGCGGACGGAGGTCGTGGGACCATGAAGATTGGCCGCAAACCCATGAAGGCCGACGTGCCGAGTGTGGCGATGGGGGACATCGCGTTCAACCTGCTGATTTTTTTCGTCATTCTGGCCAGGGCACAGGACGATACGCACGTCCGCTGGGAACCGGCGAAAGCCGCTGGCGTTCAGCCGAACGCATCGTCGCGGGTCAGTGTGGTCATTGATACCGGTGGCAAGATCCATCTCAACGGCCGGCAGATCGGCGAGGTGCAACTGGCGGGAGCGATCAAGGACTTGCTGGGGAGCCAGCCCGAGGGGAAGCGAACCGTGCTACTCAAGGTCCACCGCACTGCCCCCGCGGAGAGGTTTGAGCCGGTCATCGAGGCCATCAGCCAAGCCGGCGGCGAAATGGTTCATGTGCTGAATCAGGCAATTAAGGAATAACCAAAGGAATAAGCAATGCCGACAACGACATCTCCTCCCCCGAAGGATGCGCCATCCGCCCTGGATGTCTCGGGCGACTTCCGCAACCTGCGGACGCATGGCACTGCCTCGCTTGGAGAGCTTAAGGAATTCCTGGGCAAATTGCGGCGCAAGAGTCCGCAAGAGGTCATCGGCATTGTGTCCTCGAGTCTGCTCATCCAAAGCGTATTCATCGCCACGGCCATCACCTTCGTATTTATGGCGGTGTTCACGGTCGGGCCATTCCTTCTGATGGGGCCGCCCAAGGCGAAACCTGCCCAGGCTCCAGCGGCTGCCGTGACTCCCGTGCCTGCCGCCACCGCGGCCAAAGCCACAAAGACCCAGGGCGATAAATCAGACGGTCCCTCCGAAGAAGACGCCGCCAAAGCCGTCAAGGCGATGGGAATGGACGAGGCGAAGACCGCGGACCCGAAATCGAACCCGCTGGAGAAAGATTTCGACAAGCTCCTGGATGGGGCCAAGTAGTTTTGTGGCCACGGATTGAACACGGATTAAACACGGATTTTGGTCATTCAATGGCTTTCCTTCACATCCGTGTTTCATCCGTGTAAATCTGTGGCTGATTTGTTTGATTTATGAAATCGCTCGATTCCTACACCAAGGCCCTCCTGATCCTGAGCGTTCCCTATGCGCTGGTTTGGGTGCTCTGCACGATCCTCTGGCGAATGTGGCCGGAGACGCCGGTGGTGTTCTTCGCCGTCTTCCTGCTGGCTTTTCCGCTGGGCCTGGCGTGGGCGAACTGGATTCGCATCACATGGCGCTCCCCGGGAGAGAATGCCAAGATTCAGTCGGCTGCCGCGGCAACGTGGGTCTATCTCCTGTGGTGGCAACTGGCGGTAGTGGTGACCGATTGGGGGGATCTGCATGATTGGCGCTCCAGCCTTGCTTACTACGGCACCGGCGGGCTATTCCTCATCGGTCTTGGCTGGCTGATCTGGTGGCTGGAGCGCTCCAGTCGCCGCATTGAGGTCCAGCGCATGGAATCCGCGGCTCAGGCAGAACATCAACCTCGGAAAAAGTCCTGGAACCCGCTCGATCCGGAGGCCTGGTACTACGGCCGCGGCAGCCAGAAGCTCAAGCAGTCGCTCGCCGGTTTTTCCACGTACGCGTTGCTGTTCTGGCTAATCGGGCTGATGCTCAGCCAGGTCCGCGGCTGCCACGAAGTCTATGAGATGCCCGTCGGCGGCGGTCAGCAGAAGCAGCTCGCCGTCAAACAGATGGTGCAGATTCAGAAGATCATTCGCAAGAAATTCATCATCAACCCGCTGTCCGCCATCAAGTTCAACGTGCCGCCGATTGACGAAGTCAAGCTGCAGCTTGATCAGGCGACCGAACATGCTTACGCCGTGGGCTATGGCGAAGGAACCGGCGCGGGCTACGCGGGAGGGACCAGCAAGGGGAAGGTCCGGCTGATCCGCCTGGAATACGACGCCGGGGACTGGGACCTCAATTTCGGCATCGGCGGCGATCTGAACATGCTCTTTGAATACGGCATCCTTACCCAGCAGAAAGTGGCCGAGCAGACCGAATCCCGCCGCATCGCCCAGCTTGCGGCGTTTCCGCCGGAAAAGAGTCCTCCCGTGATGTTCATGACCGGGCAGCGCTCCATTTCCGTCTCCAATTCGGAAAGCAAGATCCTGCGGGAATATCTGCTCAATAAGCACGGCATGCTGTTCGCCTCCGCGGGGACGGCTCATTTCCATAACCAGTTCATCGCCGTCATGAACCATGTGCTGCCGGACGTGCGGCCGGTGCCGATCCCGATGGACGACATCATCCACCGGGCTCCGTTTGCCATTCCCAAGTTTCCTTATGTCGTGCCCCACGGCGGAAAGGAGCCGCTGGGCTGGAACGTCGATGGGAGGTGGGTCTGCTATTACCATCCGGGCGATATTTCGGACGCCTGGGCGGACGGCCACGCGGGAATTTCTCCCGACGTTTACAACGGGTGCTATCAACTGGGCGCGAACGTCATCAACTATGGGCACACGGAATACGCGAAGTGGCTCATGTCGCAGAAGAAGAAGTAAAGGAGTGTCGAGTGCAAAGTGCAAAGTGCAAAGCGAGCGTTCTCGTCGCGCTCGCGCTCCTATTTGGAGCGGCGGCCTTTGGTCGCGCCGATGAGCTCAACGAGCTTCCGCTCGAGGGCTGGAAGAAGCTCCGCGAGGTGGAACGCTATCAGTTACAGGTGGCCGAGAAGTACTGGCGGGAGCAGAACTGGAAGGCGGCGTTGTCGGAATATGAGAAATTCATGACGCTCTATGAGAAGAGCGAGGGAGCGCCGTTCGCGCAGCTCAAATGGAGCCTTTGCCAATGCCAGTTGAAGAAGCAGAATACGGCGATCAAAGAGGGCTTTCAGTCGGTCATTGACTACTGGCCGGAGTCGGACCAGGCGACTGCCTCGGCTTTTTATATCGGTCATACTTACAAGGAAATCGGCCGGACGAAGGAGGCCAAGAAATCGCTGCGGGAGGTCGTGTCGAAGCACCCCGCGCACCTGGCGAGCGTCTATGCCCTGGCCGATTTGATCGACATCGCCACTGTGGAAAAGGATGAAGCAACGCAGGTCGAGCTTTGGAAGAAAATGACCTTCGATCTGAAGCGCACTCCTTACGCCGCCGCGCCCTGCCAGCAGGCGTCGCGGGAATTGGCCGTCTATTCGTTCCGCCAAGGGGCGTTTGACGACGGGGTGAAGGCGCTGGCGACGACGTACCCGCCCGACCAAATGCCATATCATGTGCAGGCGTACATTCGCACTCCCATCGCGGAGCAGATCGCCGACTCCAAGACCAAGGCCAAGGGAGAGAAGCTGGCGGAGACGGCTGTTTCGTGGCTCAAGGCCCAGATTCCGGCCGACATCGTCAAGCCGGAAGGGAAGGCACTGGCCCGGCAGGCTTGGTTCGCCGTGGCGGACGTGCTGGCGGTGGCGCAGAAGGATGCGGAGGTTCCTCCGGCTTATGAGCAGATGCACAAGCTGTTCGCGCCGGATGACGAGGTGCTGGGCCGCTTCGCCGCCTGGCACAAGTCGAAGACGAAGTACGATCTGGCCCGCGCCGTGTATGGCCGCTATGCCGACAGGAATGAAGGGCTGGGGCAGGTTGCCTACTCCTACCGCGAGCAGCAGAACTGGCCCAGCGCCGTGCAAGCCTACAACCAGCTCATCGGGCAGGATGCGGAACATGCCGCGCGTTGGAAGCCGGAACTCGCGGTGACGCATCGCGCGGCGGGAAAATGGCCGGAGGCGATTGCGGTATACGAGGATTTATATACGTCGGACGCCACGAATTCCGGCCGCTGGCGGTGGGAAGTGGCGGTCACGCATCAGCACGCGGGGCAGCTCAAGGAGGCCATTGGCCATTACCGCCAGTGCGACAACTTTCCCGAGAACTACAAAGCGATGGCCTGGTGCCACCGGCAGCTCAAGCAGGCGAATGAGGCGGTAATCCTCTACAACCAGGTCTCCACCCATCAGCCGTCCGCACCCTGGGCCTATTTGCAGATGGCCTACACCAAGGAAGAAGCCGGCCAGGAGCAGCCGGCGATCCAGGCGTTTCAGACGGTTTGCAAGAAATTCCCCAAGGATGCCCACGCCGGAATCGCCCACGCCCACTTGCAGCAGAAGTACAAGATCTCGGTGACGCTGGGAGGCGCGGCGGAAGAGTGATGGCAGAACTGCTGGCGCAAGACCCTCACCCCGGCCCTCTCCCAAAGGGAGAGGGGAAAATGCTTACTCCCGCGTGAGCTGGTGGAACCGCCGGGTTAAGTCCTTGGTCACCGGGCCCGGCTGGCCGTCGCCGATGATGCGGCTGTCAACTTTGATGACGGGGATGACTTCCGCCGCGGAGCCGGTGAGAAAACATTCGTCGGCGACGTAGACGTCGTGCTTGACGAGCGAGATTTCGAGAACTTCGAGCTTTGCCGCGCGGGCCAGCTCAATCACGGCATCGCGGGTGATACCTTCCAGAATGCCGGCGTCGATGGGGGGGGTGAGCAGCTTGCCGCGTTTGACGATGAAAATGTTATCGCCGGTACATTCGGCCACTTCCCCCTGGGCATTCAGCATCAGCGCTTCCACGCAGCCAGCTTGCAATCCCTCAATCTTGGCCATGATGTTGTTGAGGTAGTTGAGCGACTTGATCCGTGGGCTGAGGGCGGCCGAATGATTGCGAATCGTGCTGGCCGTGACGATGGTCAGGCCGTTCTCGTAGAACTCTTTGGGATAGAGCTGGATGTGGTCCGTGATGATGATGACCTGGGGGTCGCTGCACTTATTCGGGTCCAGGCCGAGCGACCCCGCCCCGCGCGTGACCACCAGGCGGATATAGCCGTCCTTGATACCGTTCTTGGCCAGCGTATCGTTCACCGCCTGGGCCAGGGCCTCCTGCGTCATCGGTATCGTCAGCCAGATCGCCTTGGCCGAATCCCAAAGCCGGTCCAAATGGGCCTTAAGCCGAAAAACCTTGCCGCCGTAGCTCCGCATTCCCTCGAAGACGCCATCGCCGTAAAGCAGCCCGTGGTCATAGACGCTGATTTTGGCGTTCTCTTTGTCGAAATACTTGCCGGAGATATAGATTTGCAGGGGCATGGGGGGAATCCGAATGACGAAATCCGAATGGCGAATGTCGAATCTGGGGTTATTGAAGTGCAGGGTCACAGCCAAGCTGGCTGGACAATTCCCATCATACTTTGGTTCGGGGCAACACGGGAAGTAACGAGTTCGCACACGGGTCGGTTTACTTCCTGAACTCGGTGGCCGAATACATAATGTGTAAGCGATCAGTTTGTCCCTGTTCCGAAACGGCGTTTAATTCGACAATTCCTTCCATCGAGCCCTTTGAATAGTTGAGTTCCCAGTGGCCGCCGGAACTACGGCCATGGATCCGACATCCTCCCGCGATCACCTTATCTACAACGGCTTGGCGAAGCTGGTACACAACATGATCGTGATATTTTGGCGGGAAAGCGAAACTGTAACTTCCAGAACGGACTCTGCGGACATCGTTCGAGCTGCCATTGCCCCCTCCAGAAATTGAGAAGTGATGGCTTACCCCAAGCGCCTTGGCGATTCCCGCTACTTCTGCTGGAATGAAGTACTGACTTGTAAGCTCCGTTCCTTGAATCGGACGCGATTCTATCCAGTACTTTTGGGCAAGTGCCAACAACGCGGCAATGGCTGTTGTTGCCAACAAGAGCTCACGGATAGAAAATTGAAATGGCGTTCGCATCGGCTCCATCCTATGCGTTCTCCACCACTCCTTCCACCAGCGACACCGTCTGGTGAGCAAGCTGAGCCAGGCTCAGGTCGTGCGTCACCATGACGATGGTCAAACCGCCTTGATTAAGATCGCTAAGCAACTTCATGATTTCGCCGCCGGTCTTGCGGTCGAGGTTGCCGGTCGGCTCGTCGGCGAGGAGGAGTTTGGGTTCGGCGATGAGGGCGCGGGCGATAGCGGCGCGCTGCATCTCGCCGCCGGAGAGCTCGCGGGGCTTGTGGGTGAGGCGGTGGGAGAGGCCGACCATTTCGATCATTTTTTTGGCCCGCTCGACGAACTGCCGCTTGTTTCGCCAGTAGCTGAAGACCCCGTTGGCAATCATCAGCGGCGCGAGGACGTTTTCCAGCGTCGAGAGCTCCGGCAGCAGGTGGTAGAACTGAAAAATCATGCCGAGCTGCTGGTTGCGGAGCGCATCCCGCTGACCGGCGGGGAGGTTGTCGATGCGGCGGCCTTCAAAGTGGATTTCCCCTTTGTCCGGGGCGTCGAGAGTGCCGAGCAGATGCAGGAGCGTGCTCTTGCCGCTGCCGCTCTGTCCGATGACCGCGGTGAATTCGCCGGGGCGGATGGAGAAATCGACGCCGCGAAGCACCGGCACTTCCAGCTTTCCCTTGCGGTAACTTTTGAAGACGTTGCGGGCGGCCAGGATGGGCTTGCCATCTTTTTTGAGTTCCCGCTTCGCGGAATGGAAGCTGGCATGGGGACCGGCGGTTTTTCCCGGAGCGGAATCGCCGCGGGTCTGACGGGTGGAACTCAGTTGATTGATGACGCTCATTGCTCAAGCCTCCTTGCCGTTGACTTTTTTCAGATTCTCTGTCCACAACTCACGCCCACGCAAAGCCGTGGGCGTGCCACCCATAATCTCTAACCTTTGACCTCAAGACTCTCACTCATAACGCAATGCTTGAACCGGATGGAGCCTCGCCGCGCGAAGTGCCGGCAGGACGCTGGCGAGGACGGCGATCAGGACCGCGCCAAACACCACGCCCAGGACGGTCATCGGTTCGATGATCGTCGGTATCTGGCTGAAGTAGTAAACCGTGGGGTCGAAGACTTCGTGGCCGGTCATCCATTCGATGACCTTGGCGATGTCGTTGATGTAGACCACGAACAGCAGGCCGCCAATCATCCCTGCCCCGCTGCCGACGAGACCCAGCGAGAAGCCGTAGCTGAGGAAGATGCTCATCACGCCGCGGCTGGGGGCGCCGAGGGCCTTGAGGATGCCGATGTCCTTGGTTTTCTCGACCACGATCATGAAGAACGTGGCCAGGATGCCGAAGCCGGCCACCGCGATGATCAGGAACAGCAAGATGTTGAGGAGCGTGGTCTCCATCTGCACGGCGGCGAGGAGCGGGCCTTGCATGTCTCGCCAGGTTTGGATGCGGTAGGGGTATTCTTCGGCGGGGAACCGTGCCCGCAGCTTGTCGCGGATGGCATTGAGGTCCGCGCCGGGGCGGAGCTTGAGCTGGATGGTCGTTACGGCGTCGGTCATACCGCGCGCTTCCTGCAAGGCTTTCAGCGGGACGAAGACAAAGCCGCTGTCGTACTCACTCATCTTGCTTTCGTAGAAGTCAACCACGGTGAACTGTTGGTTGAGGGCCTGCGGCTTCTGGCCGGCGGAGGCGAAGGTGACGGTCACGTCGTCCCCCGGGCGGCAGAGATAGTAGTCCTTGACCTTCCCCTCGGGATCCCTCTGCTTGATGCAGCCGAGGGCGATGCCGAGGATGGCGCCGGTGTACTGTTCCTTGCTCTTGTCGAACTCCTCGCCCTCTTCCGCATCAGGCTTGGCATCGGCGAAAGGACTCCTCGGAATTTTCGGATCGCCGTTCAGCGGTAGCGGCTGGCTTTCTTCGAGCCGTTGGCTTTCTCGGTACATCTCTTCCTGTTGTTGGAGGTATTCTCTTTCCAGCGCCGCCGCCACTCGGCGATGCTGCCAGCCCGATGGCGGCAATGGATGATCCTTGTCGCCGTAGCCATTCTCGCGCAGCTGAAACGAGAGCTTGCGGCGGTTCTCGGCGTGCAGCAGATACTCGCGGAACTGGCTGACGTCGCCGTACGTGGCCTCGTCCACTCCAATCAGCATCACTTGCCGCGGGATCAACTGGCCACGGGCCTTGATGTGCACAATCGCCGGCACATGCACGGCGGTTGTCATACTGAGCAGGTCATCCCCGGCGACTTTGCGGATTTCCTCCTGGTGCCAATCTGGCCGTGTGAAGCCGTCCAGGCTGTGGGATTCGAACACAATGTCCGAGAGAATCCCCTTCAGCCGCACATGCATCTCATGGGCGAATCCGGCCATGACGCTGTTCACAACGATGAGCGTGCCGACGCCGAGGGTGACGCTGATAATGGAGGCAAGGGCGATGTATCTCGTCCGGAGATAACGCCACGAGAGCAGGAGTTTGTACATCGCTAATCCTTTAGCGGGGATTGGTTCAAGGTTTCAAGTTCAATGTTCAAAGTTAGTACTGAGTACTGAGTACTTGGTACTGACTACTTTGGACGCAATAACGGAAACAAAATCACGTCCCTGATCGACTGCGAGTTCGTCAGCAGCATGACCAGGCGATCGATGCCGATTCCCAGTCCTCCCGCCGGCGGCATTCCGTGCCGCAGCGCGGTGATGAAGTCGTCGTCCATCTTGGCCATCGAGTCATCGGCCGCCTGCCCCTCCAATTGCGTACGGAAGAGTTGCTCTTGCAGGTCGGGGTCGTTCAGCTCGGTATAGGCGTTGGCGACTTCCATGCCGTGAACGAAGAGCTCGAAGCGCTCGGCCACGCTGGGGTCGCTCTTTTTCCGCTTGGTGAGCGGGCAGATGCTGGCGGGATAATCGATGACGAAGATCGGGCCGGTCAAGGCGTCCTCGACCTTCTCCTCAAAGACTTCGCTCTTGACGATGTCGGCGTGCTTGCCGGCCGTCTCGAAGCCGATTTTCTCAGCGAGGGCCTTCACGCCGGCGGTGTCCTTGGGGTCGATGCCGGACTGCTCCTGAAAGAGCTGGTCGTAGGTCTTGCGAGCGAAGGGGGGCGTGAAATCGATGGTCATCTCACCCCACGGCCGCAGGTAGCCACCGCCGATGGCGTCGATAGCATCAATGATGATTTGCTCGGTCAGATCCATCATCGTTTCGTAGTTGCCGAACGCCTGGTAGACCTCCAGCATCGTGAATTCAGGATTATGCCGCGGGCTGATCCCCTCGTTGCGATAGACCCGGCCCAGCTCGTAGACCCGCTCCATCCCGCCGACGAGCAGCCGCTTGAGGTGCAATTCGAGAGCGATGCGGAGGTAGAGCTTCAGATCGAGAGTGTTGTGATGCGTGATGAACGGCCGGGCGGCAGCACCGCCGGCAATGGAGTGGAGCGTGGGGCCTTCGATCTCGCAGAAGCCTTGCTGGTTGAGCGTGTTGCGGACGGACTGCACCACCTTGGTGCGGCTGAGGAATCGTTCGCGGACCCCTTCGGTGTAGGTCAGGTCGAGATATCGCATCCGCTGCCGCAGTTCGGGGTCGGCGAGGCCGGCGTGCTTATCGGGGGGCGGGTTGATGCTCTTGGTCAGGAAGTGGAGCTGCTCGGCAAAGATGGTCAGCTCACCAATCTTCGTGTAGCGCAATTCGCCATCGACGCCAATGATGTCGCCGAGGTCAAAATTCTCGGAGAGTGCCCAGCTATCTTCGCCAACCTGGGCCTTGCCGATGAAGAGTTGAATGCCGCCGGTCCAATCCTGGATGTTCACAAAACGGAGTTTGCCGGTGTCGCGGTTGAGCACAATCCGGCCCGCCGCGCGGACCTTCGGACCGATCATTTCTCCCTTGCCTTGATCGGCCACCCACTGGCGAAAGTCAACATTCGGATTCGCCTCGCGGTCCAGCGGCTCAATGAGATCGCCCGCTTCCTTCTTGTAGCGGATTTCTCCTTTGCGGGCGCGAATCTCACCCAGCAACGTCCGTCCATCAAACCGGCGGCCCCACGGATCGTGCCCCAGCTCGACAATCTTGCGGAGCTTCTCCCGCCGCGCCGCCTCGTGCAGGCCGGGATCGCCGCTATCGTCAGGAGGTGGAGGAGTTGCGGGGTTGGTCATGCGGTGAATCCGGTGCGAGGGAGGCATCCAATCAAGGCCAGGGCCTGGTCTACAAAAGGAGAGGCCACCGTCGCCCGCAGTTCGCGATGTTGTCTGGGGTTAAGTCTAGGAATCGCAACATTTTAGTGATGGCTGGGGTGGGGTCAACGCCAGAAACCGCCGAGAAACGCGAGGCGGCAGGATCGCTGTAGGATAACCGCTCCATTCAAGCCCTTGGCAGCCTTGCCGGTGGATGCTAAATTGCCCGTTTGTCGTAAGGTTCCGCCCGGCAGCCAGTTAGGACGCCGCGCGTTTTTTGGGGAGTAGTATTGTGGCCGGCACGAAGACCTATCAAGCCAAACCGGGCGAAGTCGTCGAAAAATGGTGGGTGGTCGACGCCACCGACAAGGTCGTCGGCCGCCTCGCCAGCGAGATCGCCATGATCCTGATGGGGAAGCACCGCCCCACCTACACGGCGCACGTCCTCTGCGGCGATTCCGTCATCGTCCTTAATTGCGGGAAGATTACGTTCAGCGGCAAAAAGATCGTCCAGAAGGAATACGACTGGTTCACCGGCTACACGGGCCGACGCACCGAAACGGTGGAGCGCCGCCTCGCCCGCCATCCCGACCGCGTGTTGCGGGACGCCGTCCGTCGCATGCTCCCCAAGAACAAGCTGGCCTTCAAGATGCTGGCCAAGCTCAAGCTCTATGCCGGCTCGGAGCATCCGCACCAGGCCCAACTGCCACAGGTCAAAGAGTTCGCCCTCTAGTTTTTGAAACTTCCCTACGAATATCCGTCCAATCACCGTTAGTAGCACTTGCAGGAAAACATGGTCGCCACGAAGAAAGACAAGATTAGCGGGCAGTCCCTGGGCACTGGCCGCCGCAAGACCGCCGTCGCTCGCGTCCGCCTCAAGGCCGGCAGCGGCCAGATTGAAATCAACCAGCGGACACTGGAAGGTTACTTTCCGGTCGTCAGTGATCAGGCCGCCGTACTGGACGCCCTCGAGTCCACCAACCACCGCACCGACGTGGATGTGCATGTCCGCGTTCATGGCGGCGGACCCACCGGCCAGGCCGGCGCGATCAAAATGGGCATTGCCCGCGCCCTGTGCGACTTCGACGCAGCCACCTTCGCCCACCTCCGCGGCAACGGCTTTCTCACTCGCGACTCCCGCATGAAGGAACGCAAGAAGTACGGCCTACGTGGTGCCCGACGCGGCGTGCAGTTCAGCAAGCGGTAATGCTTGTGGTGTCTTGTACCTGGGACAAATGCTCCAGGCGGCGCTCAGCGCCGAACTGCCGGCCTTGTTTTCTTACTTCATTGCTCACTCACGTAGGGCCGGTCTTGAAAACCGCTTTTTTGGTGAGCCGGGCTCAATCACGTTTGCGACATCTGTGGCCAGGTCGTGTAGGAGGGCTTCCCAATCCTCGGAGGGGAAGCGAGAAGAATGCGAATCTAGCTCGCCTTTCGACTTGGACGACGGGATGCTGTCAGACGACGGCGCGGGAGATTGAGGTATTTGAGACGCCGGCTTGGGTGCCCAGTCGCGTCGTGGCCAAGTGAGTGGCGAGGCAATGCCATCCAAATTTGCCGGAAGCAAGGACGATCCGGCGTTGGTATCATGCTCTCCTTCGCCAGATCCCGGCGGAGCATTCAGATAGTTGATGACTAAGAGCGCGTCGATAGCGGTGATAAAGTTATCGCCGCTCGTATCCGGAAAGACCGGATTTCCGTGGTACTGCGCCATAACTATCGCTGCCGCACCAACGCCAATCTCGTTCAAAATGTTGATAATCTTCAAGGCGTCCAACGCCACGACAAAGCGGTCGTCATCCACATCGAGCAAGTTCCTTGGGTTCTGATACGGCCGCTCGTCGTCGGCAACGAGAATCGTTTTCGCGTCCGTCGTGTACTCGTCCGCAGAGACCATAATGACCGCCGTTTGCACTCCATCACTCTGCGCATCGTCCACACCCGTGATCGTAAACGGGGCGGTAGTTTCCCCTGCCAAGATTGTCACCGTGGCTGGCAACGTGGCCGCGGTTGCATCGCTGGTGACGATGGTCACTAAGAGCGGGAAGGCTGTGCTAAGGGCTGTCCGAGTGACGACGGCAGCAATAGTCCCACCGTTCTCGGACAGGAGATCGTAAGACAGCGAGAGGGAAAGAATATCTAGCTCGTCATCGGTGACACTCAGGCCAGCCGTGGCGCTGGCCATACCTATCGCCGATGCAGTTACGACGACAGTCTGGGTTCCGTCGCGCGCAGAATCGTTGACAGCGGTGACGGAGAACGTGACCGCGGCCTGGTTCGCCGGAATCGTTACCGTTGCCGGCACCGACACTGCGCTGGTGTCGCTGCTGGCCAGGGTAACGACCAGCTCCTGGCTGATGTCGGTGTTACTTCTCGCCACAGTTCCGGTAGCCGTGCCGCCGTTTTCGCTGATCGACCCAACATCGACACTCACCGTCAGCGTCTCGTAGTCCGTCACGTCCAGCGTCCGGCTCACTGGTCCAACATAGCCTGCAGCGCTGCCCGTGATCGTCACCGTCTGCGTGCCGTCCAACAGCGTATCGTCCACGGCGGTAATCGTGAAAGTGACACTCCCCTGGTTGGCCGGGATCGTCACCGTCGCCGGGACTGTCGCTTCGGTCGCGTCGCTGCTGCCGAGAGTCACCACCAGCGCCTGCGACCGATCCGTATTGCTGCGGGTTACCGTCCCGGTGGTCGTCCCCTCCCGTTCGGAGATCGAGCCAGCCGCCAGGCTTAGGCTCAGGGTTTCAAAGTCCGTCACGGCTAGAGACTGCCCGCTCCCCACGTAACCCGTGTTCGAGACGCTGATTGTCAGGATCTGAGTTCCATCCAACAGGGTGTCGTCAACCGCCGTCACCGCGAACGTGACCGAGGCCTGGTTGGCCGGGATCGTGACGGTCGCCGGGACCGTCGCTTCGCTTGTGTCGCTTGTGCCGAGTGTCACCACCAGCGCCTGCGACCGATCCGTATTGCTGCGGGTTACCGTCCCAGTGGTCGTCCCTGCCAACTCGGAGATCGAGCTGGCCCCCAGGCTTAGGCTCAGGGTTTCGAAGTCGGTCACGTCTAGCGACTGCCCGCTCCCCACATAACCCGGTGCCGAGACGCTGATCGTCCAGGTCTGGGTTCCGTCCAGCAGCGCATCGTCCACCGCGGTAATCGTGAAAGTGACACTCGCCTGGTTGGCCGGAATCGTCACCGTCGTCGGGACCGTCGCTTCGCTCGTGTCGCTGCTACCGAGCGTCACCACAACTGCCTGCGACCGATCAGTATTGCTGCGAGTTACCGTCCCGGTGGTCGTCCCTTCCCGTTCGGAGATCGAGCTGTCCGCCAGGCTGAGGCTCAGGGTTTCGAAGTCGGTCACGTTGAGTGACTGCCCACTCCCCACGTAACCCGGTGACGAAACGCTGATCATCAGGATCTGAGTTCCATCCAGCAGGGTATCATCCACCGCCATCACGGCAAACGTGACCGAGGCCTGGTTGGCCGGAATCGTGACCGTCGCCGGGAGCGTGACTTCGCTCGCGTCGCTGCTGCCGAGCGTCACCACCAGCGCCTGCGACCGATCCGTATTGCTGCGAGTTACCGTCCCGGTGGTCGTCCCTCCCAGCTCGGAGATCGAGCTGGCCCCCAGGCTCAGGCTCAGGGTTTCAAAGTCCGTCACGTCCAGCAACTGTTGGTTCCCCACATAGCCGGCTGCCGAGACGCTGATAATCAGGATCTGCGTTCCGTCCAACAGGGTGTCGTCCACCGCCGTCACGGCAAACGTGACCGAGGCCTGGTTGGCCGGGATCGTCACCGTCGCCGGGACTGTCGCTTCGCTCGCATCGCTGCTGCCGAGCGTCACCACCAGCGCCTGGGAACGATCCGTATTGCTGCGAGTTACCGTCCCGGTGGTCGCGCCGGAGTTCTCACTGATCGAGGTCGCAGCAACGGTGACCTGCAATTGGCCCATCACCGCGATAGCCTGCGAGTATTCAGACGTATTTCCGTTGGCATCCGTGGCCGTCGCGGTAATCATGGAGCCGATAGGAACGGCAATTGGCACGGTGACGCTGAAACTCGCGGTGCCACTGCCGTTCGTGGTGACCGGCGTCGTTCCGAGAAACTGCTTTCCCTCGCCATACCCTGTCGCGTCGGCTAGGTCACTGACGAAGAAGTCCAACTGAAACTGAGAATTGGCACTGCTGCTAATCGTTCCTTGAATCTGTGTGTTCGCGGCGGAAACGATGGACCCCGACAAGACTGGAAAGTTCTGCCGTTGGTTGGGGCCAGAATCGGAATCCAGACTATCGTTCTGCGTCACTCCATCGGAGCCGAGATCGATCCCCAAACCACCGTTACCAAATACTCGATTGGCACGGATTGAGTTGCTTATGGATGAATCGCCAAAAACAGCAATCCCTGGCCCGGAGTTGTAGGCCACCAAGTTGCTTTCGCCGCTGCCTGTTCCACCCACCGTGTTGTGGTCGGCGTCCACCACGATGATTCCCCAGCCAGACTGCGCTCCAGGCGTGTTTCCAAGTGCAGTGACACCATCGGCCGCCACGCCCACCAAATTGCCTTGGACCACGTTGCCCGTCGTGCCTGCTGTCTCGATCGTGATTCCCGCAATCTCATTCCCGCTGACGACGTTTCCCATTCCCGGAGATGAGCCGCCGATCAAGTTGTTCGACGCGCCTTGGTAGACCGTCACACCGTTGAAATGGTTTGGCACCGCTGCATTCCCGGCCGCATTGGTGCCCACGTAGTTGCCCTGGACTTTATTGCCCGTTGTTCCAGCATTCAGGATCAAGACGCCCGTGAACGTGTTTCCCGAGATGACATTTCGTTCCGCGCTATCGTTGGCTCCGTCGGCGTTGGAGCCCACACGATTCGATTTCGCGCCGTCGCGAATGATGATGCCATATCCATTGGGAACCGCGGTCGTCCCGGCGGCATTGATTCCGATGTAGTTGCCCGCGACCCAATTGCTGTCGGTGCCTGCGTCGCTGATCCAGACTCCCGCCAATGTGTTGGCGGCAATCACATTGCGTTCGTTGGTGTCGGAAATGCCATCCCCATTCGTGCCGACACGGTTTTGCTTCGCGCCACCGTTCACCACCACGCCCGTGTACACGTTGGCAACCATCGTAGTGCCACTCACGTCCATTCCGATAAAATTACCCGCCACGACGTTGTTGTCCGCATTCAAACCATAGATTTGCACACCATCTCCGCCGTTGCCGCTGATTACATTTCGCTCGGCGGAGTCGTTCACTCCGTCACCATCAGTCCCCACGATGTTGGCATGGGCTCCACTGTCGATGTACACCCCGTCGTCTAGATTCTTCAGCGACGCGGTTCCGGTCACGTTGGTTCCGATAAGATTTCCCTGCACGAGATTGCCCGTCGCCGTGGCTGCACGGATGTAGACTCCTTGAGCCAGATTGCCGGAGATGAGATTGCGTTGCGCCGTTGCGGAACCCCCGATGCGATTGTTTGCCGACTCGTAGATGCCGATGCCCTTGAAACCGTTGCCGCGTGCCACCGTTCCCGTGGCATCGGTTCCCAGAAAATTCCCCTCAATGACGTTGCTTCCGCCTTGATACAGTCCGATACCGTCCCAACTGAACCGGTTGATCGCCAGTCCCCGCACGGTACTATTGCCAGCGGTGATAAATAGCCCGTACGTGCTTGCGCCCGCGTTCGCACCATTCAATTCGACGAGCGGAGTCCCCGCGAAGCCCGGCTGTGTCGTGCCGTCAATAACGACGGGCTTTGTCACCGACGGCAAGCCCGATTGCAACGAGACCGTATGGACGCCACTCCCTGGGATATTGAAGTGAATCGCATCTCCTACGGGAGTCGCGTTCGCATTTACAATAGCCTGTCGCAACGAACCGGGACCGCTGTCGTTGGTGTTCGTCACTTCGTAAACACTTGCAGATTCGTTGTCCGTAACGGAAATGGTCGCGTTGCCGCTAGCATAACTTGAAACCCAAGCGGTCAGCGTAGCTGTCTGCGTCCCATCAACGGATGTGTCATCTACGGCATCAATCGAAAATGACGCCGTAGTTTGTCCCGAAGGAATTGTGACTGACTGAGGGGTTTTTGCTTCCGTCGGATCGGAACTGACGAGATTGACGTCCAGCGAATTCGCCGTCGTTCCTGTCCGCGTGACAGTTCCCGTTGCCGCATTCAGTCCATCTCCTTCTGAAATGCTCGCAGGCGAAATGGCGACGCTAAGGACTTGATCCGACGGAGGCGGATTGATGCTGAGTGTGTAATCGGGGTTGGCGTCGCCTCCGTTGCCGGAGACGCGGATGAAATAGATGCCAGCGGGAAGATTGTCCAGCAGGACTTTGTCCGAGTCGCCGCCGTAGTTCACACGGTCCCGCACACGCACACCATTCACATCGAAGAGTTCCAGGTTGAGATTGCCTTGGCTCCCCAAGTAATCGATCTGCACGTAGTAGGCGGTCGTGCCTGTCGTCGTCGTTTGGAACTGGAACCAGTCGGCTGAATCTTCCAACTTTAGGTTCAGGGGGTCGCGCTGCGACGTCAATGTTCCCAAGTTTGGCGAGCTGATCGCTCCGGGGGTCTGCGGGGCGACTTGAAATCGGTCGTCATTAGATTCAAACAGATCGTCCGCGGAGTTCCCCGGCGGGTCGAGCGTCAACGTGTAGTTCGGGTTAGCTTGACGTGACACGCGGATGAAATAGACACCCGCCGCAAGC
>JBKJNY010000107.1:0-14232 GCA_046593355.1 Pirellulaceae bacterium
GAAAACGGAGCATGGTGGCGATACTGTGACACTCGCAGACGAAAGGGCGAGAAACAGGGAATACAAACTGCCGCCTAAACCACCGCGTCACTTCTCGACTCTACTCGTAAGGGTAGAAAATGTGCCGCTAAGAGGCTGGGTGATTGTGTATCTGTGTTTGAAGCACAGCTTATCAAATCGCTGATACATCCCACGGAATGGGGTGGGTTGGGGTGTATCAAAAAAGTCGCTGATTCCGGCCGGATTGCGAGCGGCCGTGGGGCGGAAGTGCAAGGCGGGCAAGGGGTTGCAACCGGGCGCGCGATACAGGATGTATCAAAACACGAGCCCGAAAACCGGTATCAACGGAGGGCTTATCAGCCGCTTAGCAGGACTTTTCCGCCCTCGAAGACGGGGGTGGCGAGGACGAATTCCCTGGGGAGCTGGTTTTCAGCGACGACCTTGGAGTCCTTCTTCGGCGTGATGACGTAGGTCTTGCCGTCTTACCGCGTGATGTAGAGCCTGCCGCCCGCCAGGATAAGGGACGAACTCTCCGCCAGAGCCCAGACTAAACCCTCACCCCGGCCCTCTCCCACGGGGAGAGGGGGCAGATTACGGCTCGTCCCAGGGGTTCTTTTTCTTCTTGGGGGCCAGGGGCTGCTGGCTGGCGTCGTCCTGCAGCACGCGGGCGGGGGCGAGGGTGCGGACTTGCTCGACTTCCAGGGCGGCGCTGAGCAGGTTGAGCAGAAAGATCATTCCCCCCAGGACGAAGACCGACAGCGGGACGAGCTTGGAGATGGTGACTCGCGTCGTCGGCCAGGTGAGCTCCCACATGGTCCAGAACCAGTTGGGCAATTGCAATTCCGAATAGTACCAACTGGCGGGATCGCCGATGGTCTGAATCGTCAGGAACAGGAACGGCAGGATCGCCCCCATGATGACCACCACCAGTTGCAGCAGAAAAACGGCCAGCATGTTGAGCGGCGCATACTTGCGGGCCAGCGACGTGAGCAGGCGGACGGTGCCCAGGTAGCCGGCCACGTAACCCCAGGCCGCCAGGGAGGCCCAGAACCACCCATCGTCCGACGGCAGCGGCCGAGCAATGAGCAAGGTGTTCATCGCGGTATGCAGCGGCCCTGGCAAATTCTGAAATCCCGGCGAGGAGAAGAAGGAGATGTTTCCGACGACCAGGATTGCGGTGCCGATGACCATCGCCAGGTTGAGCACGGCGAAGGTGTAGCCGCTGGCCGAGCCGGGATTGAACCAGGTGAGCAGGATGCGGCCGATGAGCGTTTGCGGCAAGTTTCGCTTGGCCCGCGGCGAAAGCTGGGCGGTCTCGCCGGTCAGCAGAGCGCCGGCGATCATCCAGAAGATGGCGGCAATGTAGACCATGATCCACAGGAACGGTTCGCAGTAGGCCTCGCTGTTCCAGCGCCACAGGTAAATCATCCAGCCGATCCACATGGTCTGGATGAGCAGGAGCATCATGCGGATAGGGGTGGAGCGATTCTCGCTGGCGAAGGAAATTTGCCCGGCGGCGATGATGAGAAACAATGCCCCAAACGCAATCCAGAAGTTGAGCAGCCCCAGGTTGGCCATCCAGAATTCGGGCCGGTCGAAGGGGAGTCCGATCACGGCCATGCCGATGAAGAAGTAGTCCGCCAGGAAGGTAGCCAGCAGGAGCCCGGCGATCAGGAGCACGGAAACCAGCACCTGCCAGTGCCTGGCCCGCGTGATCGTCGCTGCCAGGAGGCCGATGATGGATAGAACCACCGAGATGACAAAGGTGTGCAGCAGCAACAGGCCGATGCTGACGATGTCCACCCCTTTGAGCAGGTAGGTGAAGGCGATGCTGGGGGCGAGCGCCGAGTAATAGACCATCATCTGCAGCACGGCGCTCCCCAGCTTGCCGAGCACGATCTGTCGGGCGGAGAGCGAGGTGATCGAGAGCAGCTCGAAGGTGCCGTCTTCTGTTTCCGCCGCCAGGGAGCGAAAGGCGGCGAAGGGGACGACGATGAACAGCGGAAAGGAAAGGATGATGATATATCCGATCAGCAGGCGGATGCCCCAGGCCTCGTAAAACACGTCGGGAACGCTGAAGGCGACAAAAATGGCCGTCCACATCCAGCTCAGAATGAGCAGCAGCGAGAAGGTCACGCTGAACTGCTTGCTCTTCATCGACTGGCGGGCTTCCTTGACCAGAATCGGGTTCAGGCGGTCCCCCGCAGCATCCAGGAACTGCTCCAGACGAGTTCCCCATTGGACCAGCGTTTCCCGGAAGTCTGGCGCGGCCTTGGGAGCGGAGGAGCTGGCATCGGTACCCGTATCGGACGGCTGGGCCATCGTCATTGCACGACTCCTTTCGTGACGGCCATGAAGACGTCTTCCAGCGACTGGCTGTGGCTGGCAAATTCCGCCACGCGAAAGCCGGCCTGGACCATCTCCTTAAGGAGCAGCGCCTCGCTCTCGCGGTCCCCCTGGTGGGCGAACTTCAGCTCTTCGCCATTCTGCGTGATCTGATTCACGCCGAGATGAGTGCTGAGCCATTCTCCGACCCCCGCAGCACCGCCCAGCACCCGCACCTTCACTTCCCGATGCGGCTGCTGCTCTCGCTGGATTTCTTCCACGGTGCCGACGGCCAGGAGCTGGCCCCGCTCGATGATGCCCACGCGGTCGCACATTTCGGCCAGCTCGGTGAGGATGTGGGAGCTGACGAGCACGGACTTGCCATGGGCCGCGAGCTCGCGAATCATCTCCCGCAGTTCGATGCGGGCGCGGGGGTCCAGGCCGTTGGCCGGCTCGTCGAGAATCAAGACCGCGGGGTCATGAATCATGGCCCGCCCCAGGCAGAGCCGCTGCTTCATGCCCTTGGACAAGCCGCGAATGGGCTTGTGGGCCAGCTCGTCGAGCTTGGTGAAGCCCATCGTGTGTTTGAGGGCCTGGTGCCGCTGACGCCCGGCCAGGCCGTACGAGCGGGCGAAGAAATCGAGATACTCGTAACAATTGACGTCGGCATACGTGCCGAAATAGTCGGGCATGAACCCGAGCCGGCGGCGAACGCGGTCGGGATCGTTGATGCAGGAGAAGCCGTCGATATAGGCATCGCCGTACGTTGGCAAGTCCAGCGTTGCCAGAATTCTCATGCTGCTTGTCTTGCCCGCGCCGTTGGGCCCGATGAAGCCGAACACTTCCCCCCGGGGAACCTCGAAGGAGACATCATCCACCGCCCGCGTGGTTCCGAAGAACCGGTGCAGCCGGCGAAGCTCAATCATGGGATGGGACATGGGGATAAATTCGAATGGCGAATGGCGAATGGCGAATTGGGGAGTCTGCTTTCATTCGGAATTCGCCAATCGAATTTCGAATTTGAGTTTCTTACCAGCGACCACGGATCAAATGCAGGCTTTCTTTCTGCATGGAGATCGGCACGCCCATGGGAACGTCGGGGGTGATGTCGACGACAGCCAGGTAGGTGCCGGGCTCGAGGATTTCGGTGTTGGAGCCGGTAATCTGGTCGATGCCTTTCTCCATCAGGCTGACTTCGGTATTGGCCGGGCTGTAACTGCTGCCGCCGGGAAAAGCGCCGCGGAACATCCGCGTCAAAGCGTTTCCCGATATCGAGGGGTCGTAGCCGTCCGGGTACTTTGGATCCTGCTTCTGGATGAGCTTGGTCAGGGCGATTTGGGCCCCCTCGGCCTTGGCGGGCGCGGGCTCGGCGGTGGCATCCGGAGGGAGATTTTCGGCAACGAAGTAGTTGCCCTGGCTGTCTCGCAGGACGAGCATTTGGACGTTGGTGCCGAGCGTGTTGCGGATTTGCAAGTGTGGAGCGGATTTCCCCTCACTGACTTCCAGACGGGTTTCGCTTTTGGCCGAGCGGACGACCATGAACTGTGCCAGCGACCGGGAATGAATGAAGCCGGACTTGAGGCGTTGGCCGTCCTCTTCCCAGTCGATTGCCTTGTAATTGGACATGGAATCGCGGGGCTTGAGGATGATCGGGAAGACGAGCGTATCCGCCGGAAACTTCAGCCCGCGAGACGGCGCGACGGAAGCAAAATAAGTTTGCCGTGACCAGGAAACCATCTGCCCCGAGCGCTGGTCGAGCAGCGTGTAGCTGCGGACCCGCGTGCGGACCCCCAGGCCGTCGCTGGCAATCGCATACAGAAAGAGCGCCGCCGTGACAATCAAGGCCCCCGCCGGAACCGTGAACAGCAGCATGGACAGCCGCTGAATTCGCCCGAGCACCAGATAGTTCAGCGGGCCAATGGCGACGGCGAAGAGCGAGGCCAGCAGCATGAACGAGAACACCGGAGCGGCCCCCACGCCGGCGATGTGCCAGTTCCAAAATCCGTCGTTATGGCCGACGAACGTCATCCCGTGGCGGTGGGACCAGCTTTCGCGCTGATCGGGAATGGAGGCCAGCAGCCATTCCCAGTCGGCAGTGCTCCCGGGGAAGGGATTCTTGTCCGGCAGGGCAATCAGCCAGCCCATGTGCGCCGGCCGCGAAACGAACGGGGACTGCGAAGGGTTCTGTTTTTGATTGGTTGTGGGAGCGGAAGGCTCCGCTATCTCCACGGTGGTAATTGCCTGAGAAGGGATGTTACCGTAGTACGGCGACGAGCTGCCGTAAGTCTTGACTCTGCGGTCCCTGTCGGCCAGCTTGGCGGGTATCCAGTCGCGGTAGGGGACGTCCTGCTTTGCCGCGCTGGGTCGCGGCAGCAGTTCCAGCAGCTTTTCGATTTCGCCCAGGTGCTGGTAGTCGTCGCCGGCATCGTAGACGACGAGCACGGCACCCGCGGCCAGCCATTCTTGCAGGGCCGTCTTCCGCTGAGGAAATTTCGTGGCCAGCGTTCGCAGGTCATCGCGGGCGATGAAGATGATGGTATAGGTGCTGAGATCAATCCAGCGCTCCGGCAACTCGACCGGCGGCAACAGATCGAGGCTCGGTGAATTCTCCAGCAGCGTCAGGAGCGAGCGGTCCGAGATTTTCCCGCTCGAAAGGCCGAGGTTCGTGTTGCCGTCATGCGTGGCGGAAACGGCGTTTCGCACGTCGGGCAGAGCATACGTGGGAGTTGTGTCCGGGATCTGGAGCGCGGCATCCGAGACCAGCTTGTCGCGCTCCGGCTGCAGGGGAACGTTGGAGCTGATGAACAGCAAGGAGGGAAAGGACTCGTCGCCGCTACCCCAACCACCGCCGCGCGTGTTGAGCATTAAGAAGGGGGAGCAAAGGTCTTCCAGGCGCTGCCCGCCTTCCCGCACTTCCAGGCTCATGTAATTGTAATGGTTCCCCTGATTGTCGGAGGGACCGGCAATCACGGCTTCGCCGCTCGTGGCCCCTTCGGGGATTTCCACCACTTGGGAAACCGCCAGACGCCCATAGACGCCATTTCCATACACGCCTCCCAGAGTGACGCGAACCTGGCGGTCGTACTTGGAGGCAATAGGAGGAAAATTACTGAGCTTGACCCGGATGGGCCGGTAGCCGGTCGATGTCGAGCCGCGCGAGTCAATTTCCAGATTCAGGCCGTTCTTCATCTTCACGCCAGCCTGCGGAAGCCGGACCACGCCGCCGCCGCGGGCCAGGACAGGAGCCACCAGCAGTATCGCGGCCAGAAAAATCGCCGTGGCCGGGCTGCAGAAAAGGGGTCGCCGCGGATTCATGGTTCGCTCGGACATGCGCCGCCCCCTGGATTGATGGAATGAATAAGACCGCTACTCCGGCTGCCTCGGCGGCACGAGCTGCGCTGGAGGCCCGGCACTGGCAAAAGGAGAAGACCCTCGCGGCCGCTCCGCCAAGCTGCGACGGAGCAGCGCGAAGAACCAGGCCACGGCGAAAAACCAGGCATAGGTGGCAAACACCAGCACCAGGCTGGCGAGTGCAATCACCACTCCCACCGCCCAGGCCTGGCCATTAGAAGCCTGCGCCAGCACCAACGAACAGACCGCCGCCACCGCCGTAAAGCCGAGCATCCACTTCAAACTGAAGCGGGGAATCAGTGTCGATTTGGCCGGCTGTTCGTTTTGCACGTTCATCTCCCAAGTGCAATCCGCGAGACCCTGGAAAAGACGCCCGCGGATTGGCTATTTCCCACGCGAACCTACTTGGTTTCCTCAACCTGACTGTTCATCGTCAGGTCCAAGTCGCCTTCCGCGTCCGCCCCCATGCTGTTAATCGTGAACTGGCCAGTGATGTGCAGCAGCGAATTGGTTTCAATCGCCCGCCCGACTTCTGGATCAAACAGGATCGTCAGCTTGGAGTCTGCCACTTTCAAATTGCTTTTGGTGACCTTTGCGGTGGGAGCGTTCAGTGAATAGACGACGCTCGAATCCACCGCGGTAAGCTTTTGAACCTTCCGGGTTGAATTCACCGTGGACTTGGAGGTTTCCCCCTCGTAAGTGTATTTCCTTTTGAGCGTAAAAATCTGGCCTCCGCCCAGGTTCATCTTTACTTCCTGCTCCCAAGTGTCCCCCTTCTTCAGCGGCTTATTAGGGAGCGTCTTGAGCTGCTCGGCGAATTGCTCTTTGACGTCATCGGGATTGACATCACTGCCGGGCTTGATTCCTTGCACGTCAACGACCGCGTTGTCCTTCCCCAGGACGATGGTCGTTGACATTTTGGCGTTGGCTTTGATCTTGTCGCGGATAAGTTCGGCGAGGGGGTTAGCGGCATCGTCCTTGGCGTCTGGATTCTTGCCGTCAAACTTAATCTTGATGCCTCCCGGCAACCCGATTTCGGAAGACAGAAGGTTCGTTTCCACCGTCACGGGGAGCTTGCCTTCCGCGTCCTTCTTGCCAATGGTGGTTTTCTGCTCCAGGACGGTGTTGGAAGTGGTCCCGCCGTCCTGACCGGCAATGGTCAACTTCTGGTCGGTTTTGACCGTGGTCTTGGTCTTGTACGATTCTCCTTCGGTGAATTTGTGGCTCAGGGTGACCTGTCCGAAGGCGGTGGAACCAATCAAAAGCAATGGGAGCGAGATTACGCCGAGTCGCTTGAGCATGGGAAGACTCCAGGATTAAAGAGGAATTCAGCCGGTTGGAATTCGCCGCGGGCGGGCAATTCTTGGGGCCGCCAAGGTCAGAATGAGATACCCTTTGGTATAGTGAGGAAAAGCCATCTTAGCGTGCCGTGACTACCCCCTCCATCACCCCCGACCTGGCGGACATCCCGCCGGACCGCCGTCCCCGGCATATTGCCATCATCATGGATGGGAATGGCCGCTGGGCTCAGCGCCGCAATCTGCCGCGGATTGAGGGGCACCGCCGGGGCGTGGCCAGCGTCCGCCGCACCGTGGAGGAGGCCGCCCGCCTAGGACTGGAGCAATTGACGTTGTATTGCCTGTCCAGCGAAAACTGGAAGCGCCCGCAGCCGGAGCTCGATTTCCTGATGCACCTGCTGGAACAATACATGATCGAGGAGCGGACCACGATCATGGGACAGAACATCCGGGTCAGCGTAATCGGCCGGCGGGAAGGCATTCCCGAAACCACGCTGGAAGAGATGGACAAGACAGTCCACATGAGCGCTGCGAACTCCGGCACGCGGCTCTGCCTGGCCATTAACTACGGCGCGCGGGGAGAAATCATGGACGCGGTGCGGAGCCTGGCGGCCGATGTGCAGGCGGGGGAGATTTCGCCAGAAGAGATTGATGAACAACAGCTCGAATCACGCCTTTACACAGCCGGGATGGTCGATCCGGATCTGCTGATTCGCACCGCCGGGGAAATGCGGATCAGCAATTTCCTGCTCTGGCAAATCAGCTACGCGGAGTTGTGGGTCACGGACCGCTGCTGGCCGGAGTTCGAGATTGACAACTTGCACCAGGCGATTCGAGACTTTGCCTCGCGAGACCGAAAATTTGGCGGCCTGCCTGATTGAGGGATAGGTGAGGTAGGCTTCCAGCCTGCCCAGAGAAGGAGACGACGAACGTGTTTTTGGCGCAACCGAATCAAACGCCTTACGACCTGCACTTTTCGGTGCTCGGGTTCCCCGTGCGCGTGCATCCGCTGTTCTGGCTGATGGGCCTGGTGATGGGATTTGGCGACGTGATGACAGTATTCATTGCAATTGCGGTTGCCTTTGTTTCAATTCTGATTCACGAACTGGGCCACGCCCTGATGATGCGCCGCTTCGGCCGCGAGTCGCACATTGTCCTCTATCTTATGGGAGGACTGGCCATCGAAGGGAGCGGCTCATCGTTTGGCGGCTTTCGCTCTCGTGGCAGCCGCACCACCTATGAGCAGGTGCTGATTTCGGCAGCCGGTCCGGGGGCGGGGTTCGTGCTGGCGGGCCTGGTGGTCGGCATCTTGTATGCCTTGGGGGGTAACATCAAGTGGGATCCAATTGTCGGAATGCTCTCGATCCCCACAGCCGAGTTGGTGGGAGACCCGGCGATTGGCCGGGATAATCAAAATCTGATTGTCTCATTTAACCTCCTGCTCTGGTTCAATCTTGTATGGGGCGCGATCAACCTGTTGCCTGTCTATCCGCTCGACGGCGGCCAAATTGCCCAGGCGGTCATGGTGGCGAAGGATCCCTGGAGGGGCCTCACCCGCTCCCTCTGGCTCAGCGTGTTCACCGGCGCAATTGCCGCAGTGATGGGTGGGTTCGTCTTTCGCAGCCTCTACATGGTATTGCTCTTCGGCTCCTTGGCTTACAGCAGCTACCTGGCTCTGCAACAAGTCGGCGGCGGCGGCAGAGGCCGGCCGTGGTAGAATGGGGTGGCATCTGCTGGGTGGCACGCCCACGGCGCTGCGTGGGCGTGTGCCGTGATAATTCCTCGCTCCGTGAATCCGTAGTGTCATGTCCACACGTCCCCATCGTCTGACCGTGCCGGAGTTCGTGGCCCTCAAGCGGGCGGGGAAGAAAATCTCCATGCTCACCGCCTATGACTACGGAATGGCGGCGCTCCTCGACGGTGCGGGAGTCGATTCCATCCTCGTTGGGGACAGCATGAGCATGGTGGTGCAGGGGCACGAAACCACGCTCCCCGTCACGCTCGATGAAATCATCTACCACGCCGAGATGGTCGGCCGTGCGGTCCATCAGGCGCTCGTCATCGTCGATCTGCCTTTTCCGACCAATCACCTGGGCGTCCATAGCGCCATCGAGAGCGCCGGGCGGATCCTGAAAGAAACTCGCTGTCAGGCGGTCAAGCTGGAAGGGGGAGCGGACCAGGCGGACGTGATTTCCGGCCTGGTCGCTGCCGGCATCCCGGTGATGGCCCACGTCGGCCTCCGCCCGCAAAGCGTGCATACGATGGGAGGTTATAAAGTCCAGCGGGACGCCGAGAAGCTGTTAAACGACGCCCTCGCCGCTCAGAATGCCGGTGCTTTCGGCATCGTTCTGGAATGCATTCCCTCCGCGCTCGCCGTGCAGATTACCAAGGAACTCGCCATTCCCACCATCGGCATCGGGGCAGGGGGGGGCTGCGACGGCCAGGTTCTTGTCATCAACGACCTCCTCGGCCTCACCAGCGGCTACGTCCCCCGCTTCGTCAAGCAATACGCCGACCTCCGCACCGTCATTACATCCGCAGCTCAAAGCTACATTAGCGACGTCCGCAATGGCGTGTTCCCGGGGCCGGAGCAGGAATTCAAGTAGGTCCGCAGACTATTGCTGCCGCGTATGCGGCATAGGATCCGAACCCGCCACGCTGCCAGGAACTTCGACTTTCAAAGGGTCGTCGGTAAACGCGGCATCGGGGGAGACAATGGTCTGCCCATTACGAAAGTAGACTTGAACGCCGTGCTCGCCAACCGCGTTCACGAGTTGCTGCAATTCGCGGTCCCCCTTTTTCCAGAGAGCCTCGTATTTAGCACGTTCAGCCTCTTGCTTCGCGCTCTCGGACTCCGCGCTAGTCCGGGAAAAATCGAGCTGTCGCCGCTCCACGAGCCAGCCTGTGGCGAGGGCGACTATTGCAGTGATAAGAAGCAAGTCACGGATGGAAAAGCGGGCCATTGGTGTCTCCTTGGCTACAAGTCTATCCGGTGATGCCAAATAACGCCGCAGCAATTTGCGGCTTGGAAGAAAAAAGTTACAGCGGTTCGGGCGGAATATCGATCCACGAGCGGCGGGCGTGGGACTCGAGCACCGAGTCGGCGACGATTTGGGCGCGGAGGCCGTCGTAGAAGCTGGGGATGGCTTGGCGCTCCTCGCAGATGGCGGAGACGAATTCCCAGACGAGGTCGTAGCGGAAAACCGTGGCGGGTTCGCCGGTGGCGGGATCACGGGGGCTGCCGGCGGGCTTCAGGAATTCAGCGGGGACATCTATGGGGGCCAGATCCTGGCCGGTCTTGCCGAGCATCAGCTGATTGGGCATGTGCAGGCGGTAGACGCAGGAGGCTTCGCTGCCGTTGATTTCCGCCCACTCGTGGCCAAAACCCTTAAAGCCGTAACCCTTGGCAAGCGTGGTCCCTTCCCAGACGCCGACGGCTCCGGTGTCGAACTCGCCGATGAGGCTGGACCAATCATCGACCTCGCTGGGAGGGCAGGGGGCTCCTTCTTTGGTGATGCTCCTCGGTACGAAGCGGGCCACCGCACCGCACAGCGACTTCAGTGGCCCCATCAGGTCGAGGGCGAAGTCGATGCGATGGATCGTCATGTCAAACAGGTCGCCGGCTCCCGCTTGGGCCTTGTACTGCCGCCAGCCCCAGCTTGTTTCCGGCCAGTCCAGAAATCGCTGGCTGCGGAAGTGGCGAAGCTCGCCCAGCGCGCCGGTTTTGGCGAGATGCCGCATATAGCGCATCGACGGGGCGAAGCGGTAAGTGAACGCCGTCATGTGAACCACGCTCGCATCGCGGCAGGCGTGGTACATTTGCCGCACTTCGCCCCCGTTCAGGCCCAACGGCTTCTCGCACATTACATGCTTGCCATGTTTGGCCGCGGCGAGCGTGATGGGGAGGTGCGTGAAGTTGGGCGTTGCGATGATCACGGCATCGACGCCGGGGTCGGCGCAGATTTTTTCGTAATCGGTGGTGACGTTTGTGATGCTCCAGTCGCCGCGGCGCTTCTCCAGGAGCTCCGCGCTCGAGTCACAAGCTCCCGCCAGGCGGGCTCGCGGGTCGAGGCGAATGCCGGGGACATGGTGGTAATCGCTAACGGCACCCGCCCCGATGATGGCGATGTTGACGGGACGGGAGGAGGAGAAAAAAGGCATGATTGAGGTCCGGCTTCGGGTGGCACGCCCACGGCTTTGCGTGGGCGTGGACAGTGACGCGACAGAATCTGTGCTAGCGTCCTTGCAAGCCGAAGGCAGATGGGAGGTTAGCGGCAACAGGCCCAGAAATTAAGGGGTTTTCTGCGATTTCACAAGGTGGGCACTTCGTTGACGAGGACGTTGGATGTGCGAAAAATAAATTCAATACACCCCCCGAATGAGGGTGTCCCGAGCGCGAATTAGCCGGTACATTGGGACAGTCACGTTCACTGATGGCGGGGCCGCGAAGCCGATAAGGATCGGAATTTCGCGGCGGCAAACGACTCGTCCCGCCTGCTAACTTAGAAAGGAAAGTAACCGCTCATGTGCCTACTGGCCGTTCAATACAAGTCGGTTCCCGACGCTCCCATTCTCGTGGCCGCGAACCGCGAAGAAGCGTACGACCGCCCCTCCCTCCTGCCTTCCATCCAGCCCGGCAAGCCGCGCGTGCTGTCGGGGGTGGACGCCAAAGCGGGCGGGACTTGGCTGGGGGTGAATCAGAACGGGCTCTTCGTCGGGCTGTGCAACCGCCTCCGCATGGTCGTGCCGACTGCTCCGCGGTCGCGCGGGGCTCTCTGCCGCGATCTGCTCAAGGCGAACTCGGCCCGTCATGCCGTGGATCTGGCCATGGAGGAGCTAACCGCGGACAAATACGAAGGCTGCAATCTGATGATTGCCGATTCTGAATCGGGTTGGTGCGTCCACGGCAATGACGACCCGGAAGTGACGGAGCTCGACGAAGGGCTGAACATCATCTGCGGCGGCGACCTGAACGACCCCCGCGACGAACGCCAGAAGCTGGCCCGCCGCTTGCTCACGCTGCAGACGTTGGATTCGTCCGTCAAGTTCCTGGCGGTGGCGAGCAAAGCCTTCGCCCGTCCTGCCGCTGCCCCGGAACGGCCCGGAATGATTGTCCGCGGCAAGGAACGCGGCACCGTCAGCTCCACGTTGATCGCCCTCGGCAAAAAACCGCGGGACGCCATCTTCCAGTACGCCAACGGCTCCCCCGACATGGCCAAGTACGAGGACTACTCGCCCCTGCTGCGAGACATCCTCAGCCGCGGGTTGCGGGAGGCGAGGACGAAGCAGAAGGCGTAGAGTTTCGCAACTCCGAGTCACTATGCAAAACATTACTATTTTTCCAGTGCTCCCCGTGTTGGGAGCACCGCGCTTTCGCGCCGTTACGAAGAGCGGGCACTCCGAAGGGAGCACGGTTGGCGAAGCGCTTGACCGAGTGCGGACCCAGGTCAGTGACGACTCTTCGGGAACCGTCGTTGTGATCCAACCGTTCGAGCCGGACGACCTCTTTACGGCCGCACAGCAGCGGCGTCTTTCGGAATTAATGGAAAGGTGGCGCAACGCCCGCGATGGAAATGGAACCATCGGAACGAACGATTCGCAAGAGCTCGAGGCACTGGTGGACCTTGAACTCAAAGCGGCTGCGGAACGAACGTCGCGGATGCTCAAGGGAATCGGGGCATGAACCCGGCTTATCCCGCGGTCGCAGATCGGGCTGGACATCGCTGCGAATACTGCCACGCACCGGAAGCGACGTTCAACTTCCGGTTGGAGGTGGAGCACATTCTGCCGACAACGCGCGGGGGCCGCCAAGGCCTTGAGAATTTGGCTTTGTCGTGTCGAGCCTGCAATTTGTTCAAGAGTGACGCTGTTACGGCAATTGACTCGCTGAGCGGCAAGAGCGTGAGGCTCTTTGATCCGCGCGTCGATCGGTGGCAAGAACATTTTGGCCCCACCATTCATGGTGAAATAATTGGCCTCACGGAAACGGGTCGAGCCAGCGTCGAACGCCTGCGGTTCAATACACCCGGGCAGATTGCGGCCCGGCTCTTGTGGATGACTTTCGGTCTGTTTCCATAAATAGTGCATGGCTTTTCTATTTTGATGCACGAGGTAGAGTACCAATCTTCTCCTGCCACTCGCTCAAAAGCTGCAGCGCCGCATACGGCGTGAGCGTGTTCACATCCAGCGCGCGTAGCTTGCCAATCAGCGGATGCTCCTCCGGCGCGAAGAGCGTCATCTGCAGGTCGCCGCGGCTTTTGGATTTTCCGTGGATGGCGAGCTTGGATTTGCCTTCGCCGTTGAGGTGTTCCGCTTCGAGCTGAGCGAGGATTTGCTTGGCCCGCTCGTTCACCGAGCGGGGGACGCCGGCCAGCCGGGCGACGTGGATGCCGTAGCTTTTGTCGGCTGCCCCGGGGACGATTTTGTGGAGGAAGACGACATGGTCTTCCCACTCCTTCACCGCGACGTTCAGGTTGGCAACGCCGCGCAAGCTTTGGGCCAGGTCCGTCAGCTCGTGGTAATGCGTGGCGAAGAGCGTGCGGCTGCCGATGTGGTCATGCAGGTGCTCGACGATGGCCCAGGCCAGCGAGATGCCGTCGTAGGTGCTGGTGCCGCGGCCGATTTCGTCGAGCACGACGAGGCTCCGCGGCGTGGCGGTGTTCAGGATGCGGGCGGTTTCCGTCATCTCCACCATGAAAGTGCTTTGCCCGCGGGTCAATTCGTCGCTGGCTCCGACGCGGGCAAAGATGCGGTCGGCGATGCCGATCGTGGCTTCCCTAGCCGGCACAAAGCTCCCCATCTGGGCCAATAGCGTGAGGAGGGCCACCTGGCGGATGTAGGTGCTTTTGCCCGCCATGTTCGGGCCGGTGATGAGCAGGATGGTCCCCTCATCGCCTCCCGCCACGCAGTCGTTGGGAACGAAAGTTCCTTGCGGCTCCAGGATGTCGAGCACGGGATGGCGGCCGTCGATGATCCGCAGGATTGGTTCCTCCACCATGCGCGGCCGGACATAGCCGCGCTCCTTGGCCAGCTCCGCGAGGGCGGAGAGAACATCGAGCTGAGCCAGGGCCGCCGCGGTCCCTTGCAGTCGCTTGGCCTCGCGCTGCACGCTCTCGCGGAGCTTCAGGAACAGCTCATGCTCCAGCTCCTTCGCCCGCTCGTCGGCGGTCAGAACCTGCTCTTCATACTGTTTGAGCTGCGGAGTGACGTAGCGTTCGGTATTGACGGTGGTCTGCTTGCGGATGTAATCGGCGGGGGT
>JBKJNY010000070.1:0-21160 GCA_046593355.1 Pirellulaceae bacterium
GCCGGCTGGAACAGCACCTCCGCACCAAGCTCCGCCAGCGGACCGGCAAGCGCCGTCGCCTGATGAGCGGGGCGTGTTACCAGGATCTTCTTCCCAAACAGCGGCCGCTTTTCGAACCAGCCGTAGCTTTCCGCCAGAGCCGCCACTTCTCCGATGATGAAGATCACCGGCGGCCTGAGTCTTTCGCGTTCAACCGCAGCGGCCACTTCACCGAGCGTCGTCCGCAGCGTCCGCTGATCCGCCTGCGAGCAGCGGCGGACGACAGCAACAGGTGTATTTGCAGCCTTACCCGCGCCCATCAGTTCCGCCGCCCAGTGCCGCACGGTCGTCACTCCCATATAGAAGACGAGCGTTCCGGGAAACTTCGCCAGTGCCGCGTAGTCCACTGCCCGTTCGTGCTTCTCCGGATCCTCATGCCCCGTCACCAATGCCACCGCCGATGCCAGCTCTCGGTGGGTAATCGGAATCCCCGCATAGCTCCCCGCCGCCAGTGCCGCCGTAATGCCGGGCACAATCTCGAACTCGATCCCCTCCCGCACCAGCCGCTCCACTTCCTCCGCCCCGCGGGCGAAGATCGCCGGGTCGCCGCTCTTGAGCCGCACCACGGTCTTTCCCGCCCGGGCAAACGCCACGAGCTGATCGTTGATCTCCTCCTGCGGCCAGATCCGCCCGCCGCCGTGCTTCCCCAGGCAAATCCGCTCCGCCTGGTCCCGGCAGTGGGCGACGAGGACCGGGTTCACCAGGTAGTCGTACAGCACCACGTCCGCCCTCCGCAAACACTCCGCCCCGCGCAGCGTCAGCAGCGCCGGGTCTCCCGGACCCGCGCCGACAAGGTAGACTCTGCCTGGAGCTTGCTGCGTCATGGAAATTCCATACTAAACCAAATCAGGAAGCGGGGGAGCCACGGATTGAACACGGAAGGACACGGATTCCTTCCCTTCTGCTTCACTTTGCTTCTTCGCGTCTCCGCGTCTTTGCGTTAAATGCCCGACTCCCTTCACCCTATCACTCCCGCTCAGCGCCAGCGGCTGCAAAAGCTGTGGGAGGAGGCTCGTGGGCTGATGGCTTGCGCGGGTTCGCCACCGAACCGCAAGGAGGCTGAAAATATTCACGACCTCCTCGCCGCGTGCGTCGTTGCTGATCCGGGAAACACCGTCTATCTCGATGCCCTGCTCATGAACCTTCGGCAAATGCCGCTTAGGCCAAGGTTCAGCATCCGATATATTTTTTCGAAGACTGGCTCGGGGTATCACAAGCTTCTAAAGGCGTTTTCGGTTGATGATCTCGTCAAAGTCCTTTCTCTTGGACCGGCGGCGCTGCGGGATGCCGGGAATCGGTCCAGCGAAATCCTATTCGCACTTTCTCACGCCTGCCAAGAATTGGACCTGCCGCAGGCGGAAGTCCGTTATCTGCGGGAACTGCTGTGTTACATGTCCGGAGAGATTTTCTCGGTAATCCTGTTTCGATCGCTCATGCGACAAGGTCGGTTCGATGAAGCTCGTAAGACGATCGGGCCATTTCGAGACACCGTGAAGTACATGGACGACCTGCTGGCCGTACTGGACGGAACGCCGCCCGTCGCCGTTCCTAGAAAGGACGGGTTTTCGTGGAGCGAATATCAGGATAGTGCGAATGACTATCTTGCTCTCGCTGCCGAGTATGTAAAGATTGGTCATTTCGATGAAGCAGAGGCCGCCGCTGCCAAGGCCCTGTCGCTTTCCGGTGGTGACTTGACCGTGCGCGAGCAGGCGGAGGAGATCTCGCTGGCCCGCCTCAAAAACAACGTCGCCATCGCTGGCCGGCTAGTGGAGCACGATCCGTCGCCGGCCCACCAGCAAACGCTCCGCCGCTGGGAAGAGGAGCTCGGCCGGCTGGAGTTGGCCACACTCCATGCCCGCAGCGAGCGGTTCCCGCAGGATGCCGGACTCAAGCTGGAAGTCGCCATCCGCCTCAAGCGGGCCGGCAACTTCAGCGGGGCCATCCAGCGCCTAGAGGAAATTGCCGCGGACCATTCGCTGCGCCCCAGCGTCCTTCTCGAGCTCGGCGAATGCTGGCAACACCTGCGGCAGTTCGACAAGGCCCTCGACCTCTACACCCAGGCCATCGCCGCCGCCGAGGAACTCAGCCAAGGGGAACCTCTCCATCTCGCCCTCTACCGCGCCGGCTCCCTCGCCGCCGCCATGCAACGGACCGCCGACGCCAAAGCCGCCTTCCAGCGCCTCGTCACTCTGGCCCCCGACTTCAAAGACGCCCGCCAGCGGCTACTCCTGCTGGACCCGTAAGGGGCCCGCCGTCTTTGGCGTCGAACGACACTCTGTTGTCATGAACCGCTGACGCCAAAGACTCCCGACCCCCTAGCGCCGCCGACTGGACACTTAGTTCGGCGGGAAACAGGCCGCTTTCATGGGCCGCCCGTCGTGACACCGGCTGCCTAACAGTTGCACAACTACTTGATTAACACTTAGTCACATACTATATTTCTTTGCACCGATTCACCATGAACTTCTCGTCAACTTCCGCCCTGCGCGATAAGCCGCAAAACCACCCTTCCGGGCGATTCTGATTCATGATTCACACGCTCCTTTTTCAAAAACTTACGTCAACTCGCCTCCTCGCAACCCTTATCTGCCCCGTCCCTTACGGCGAGCCCCCTCGCCGTAACCTCGTGAATCAAGCCGTGAATCAGCCCCTTCTTGATTCACGTCAGGAGCGGCGAGTTATAAGCTCTTTTCATGCCTCCGTTTTGCCCGCTCCTGCGGCGTAGCAACCGCAGCGTCGGCATTGCCTACTTTTCTACCAGATTGTCAAAGAACAAATATCTATCTGCTTACTGATTAATTGTATACTAATGCCGGGCGCAAAGTCAAAGGGCGCAGTCAGACTGGGGGACAATTAAGTATGGGACACGGAAAACACGGACGACACGTCAAGACGCTTAGCCTTGGCCCCATCCGTGTTGCCCGTGTTTTCCGTGTCCAACCCACCGCTCCTTCCGCCCCTCGACAAACTCCCCCAAATCTGCGATAAAGCTTGGTTCGTAAATTGCCCGCAAACGTCCTTCCTGCAATCACTTAGAGTAGCATGCCCACCACCTCAAGCGCCAAGAAACGCCATCGCCAAAGCCTGGAGCGCCGCGCGAAGAACAGGGCCACGAAGTCGGCTCTGAAGACCCAGATCAAGAAAGTCCGCGAAGCGGCCAAGGCCGGCGATGCCGCCAAGGCCGAGACCGAGTTCCGCCTGGTCGCCAAAAAGCTGGACCGGGCCGGCACCAAACGGCTCATTCACCCCAATGCCGCCAGCCGCACCAAGAGCCGGCTGTCGCATCTGCTCAAAGCGGCCAAGCAGCCGGCGACGGCGAAGGCATAAGAGGGGCAATCATGGGACCGAGGGGACATATAAGTCGTATGGGTTCCATGAGTCCCATATTTCTCGCCCTTTTACTCTCGGCCGTCCCTGCACCCGCCGCCGACTCTGCTCTCGATCTCTTCCGCCAACGGATCACGCCCATTTTGCAGGCGAAGGATCCGTCCTCGTGCAGCGAGTGCCATCTCAGCGGCGTCGATCTGAAGGACTACATCGGCAAAACGCAGGAGGAGACGTTTGCCTCGCTCCGTGATGCCGGGCTGGTGGACATGAAGAAGCCCGCGGAGTCCAAGCTGCTGACCTTCATCGCCCGCAAGCCGGAGAAGACCAGCCTCGTCAGCGACAAAGCGCGGCAGCAGGAGTATGAGGCGTTTGAGGCCTGGATTGTGGCCGCGGCCAAGGATCCCAAGCTGGCGGCAGCGAAGACCGGGGACGTGAAGCTCGGGACGAAGGTCGATGACGAAGTGATCCGCCATGCCCGCAAGGACCAGGTGCTGGCCTCGTTCCTGGACAACGTCTGGTCGGAGGTCGGCCGCTGTGCCGCCTGCCATTCGCCGGATCGGAATCAAAAGCAAGTCAAGGAACACGGAGCGAAAGTAAGCTGGATCAAGCTCCGCGATCCGCAGGGGACCATCGATAACCTGCTGACGACCGGCATCATCGACGCCGACTCTCCCGAGCAAAGTCTGCTGCTCCTCAAGCCGACGAACCAGGTCAAGCATGGCGGCGGCGTGAAGCTGGTGGTGGGGGACCGGACCTATAAGCAGTTCCGGGCGTTCATCGAGGACTATGCCGCGTCTTCCGCCGGCAAATATCGTGGGGCAAAGGATCTGCCGAAGCAGCGATCCGAAGCCTCCAACGTCACCGACATCTGGTTCAAGCTGGAAGGAGTCCCCGCGAAATACGACCAGCAACTCTTGCAGGTGGACCTGCACCGCTGGGACGAGAAGACCAAAAACTGGTCCCAGGACCGCTGGGCCACCGGCGACCGCCAGGTTTTTGGCAAAGGTCAGCTCTGGCAGCAGCACCTGAGCGTTACCGCTCCGCGGGATTCAACGCGGGCCAAGGAAAACGTGGACAAGCCGGCCCTTCCCCCGGGAAAGTACCTCGCCAAGATTTACATCGACCAGACCGGCAAGCTGCAGAAAGACTACCAGTCCGAGCTCGGTCCCAGCGAATTCGTCGGCCAGGTCGAAATCGACAGCCGCTGGCCGGCGGGTTATGGGGCAATGACGATTGCGCGGTATGCGGCGAAGTAGTTCGTAGTAACCCGCTTCAGCGGGTTAAGCGCTGCCCCAATGCAAACCCGCTAAAGCGGGTTACTACAAACTACCACCTCTTCGCCCGCTTGTCGTACTCCAGCAGTTGCCGCAGTTGCGGGCTTGCGCCGCCGGCGTCGGCCCGGTTAAGTTCCAGGACGATTTCACAGCGATTAGTCGGCTTATCCCTGGCCACGACCGGTGGCCACGTGAGATGCAACGTGCTGAGCGGCTTGCCGTGGAGCTTCGTCATATAGAGGCCGGCACCGAGCGTGGGGACCGGCTTCAGGCCGTAGTACTGCGTGAGGAACGCCACCAGCCGCCGCTCGTCGCCGGTGTTTCCCTGAAAGGCGATTCGCTGCACCTCGTGCCGCTTGTCGAAGTAGTAGGTGAGCGACCCCGCCAGGTCATCGGCCCGCGAACCGGTCACCAGAGGGACGCGAAGCCCTTGCAGATCGGTTTCCGCTAATACCGTTGTTACGCGCGGCCAGCGGGAGGTAATCCACTGCGGCGAGACGTCGAAGCGAAAGGCTTCCGGGATGTCGCAAGTTGGTGCCCCCTGATTCGAGCCAGCCGTTGGGCCGAAGGAAATAGTCGATGAGTTTTCGGCACCGCTGTCTCCCGCAACTTTCGTCTGCTCGGCCGGTTTGGTCTGGCTGAAGCTGGCGAGCGTCGGCAGCTTGCTCCAGAGATTCCCCAGCATGTTCTTGTCGAGAAGCGCGTAAGGGCCGACGAGGGCGGCCACGAGTAAACCGTAGAACCAACTCGGACGATTACTGAACATAGGATGCTCCGAGGGAGAATCGGGGTCGGGAGTCTTTGGCGAGAGAATGCTGTCCACTTGCGCGAACTCTTCTCGCCAAAGACTCCCGACCCCCTGGGCTCGCCTCCCTGCGGAATGTGCATCCGGCGATTTTGTGCCTGACGCTCCGTTTCCATTCATCGGTGAGCGGCGGCGGATTCTTGCGGGGCAGGGGAGGAAGGTGGGAGAACGGGGTCGGGAAGAGTTTTCGCGGCGGGCAGTCTATGATTGGCGAAGACCTATGACCGCGAAAACTCTTCCCGATCCCTTCTTGTGGCTTCCCAGCGCCGCGGCAGTGCCGTTTTTGGACCTCGCCGCGCGGGAATTGGCGGCTGACGCATCTTCGCTCGTCCGTCTTACCGCCAAACTCCGCAAGACTCTCTCCTCCGAGCAGGTCCACCTGGTGCTGGAGCAAATCGGCCTTCGCCGGAGGGCCAAGGACAAATTCGCGGCCGCCCAGCGGATGTTCTTCACGCCCCAATCGCTGATACAGGCCGGCGATGAAGTCATCGCGGCTTACAAGGCGGCCCGATTCCCTGCCAGTGGGCGTATTGCCGATCTCTGCTGCGGCATTGAGGGCGATCTCTTGGGCTTAGCGGGGCAGGGGACTTGCGTTGGGGTTGATCGGGATGAAACGCTTGTGCATTTCGCACAGCGCAACTGCAACGTGACCGGCAGGGGAAGGGCGAGCGCTGTCGCTAGCGATGCTGCCATGTTTCCCATGCAGGACTTCACCGCCTGGCACATCGATCCCGACCGCCGGCCGAGCGGCAAGCGGACAACAAAAGTTGAGCACTATGAGCCGCCGCTGGATGTGCTGGAAAATCTGCTGGCCAAAAATCCTCGTGCCGCCATCAAGCTCGCCCCGGCTGCCGATTGTCGACTTTCGCTCCGCGAAAGGCGACGATCTTGACGACAGCGCCGAGCTCGAATGGCTCGAGAGCCGCGGCGAGTGCCGGCAACAGGTGGCGTGGTTCGGTCCCTTGACTCGACGTTCTGGAGAGAGGTCAGCCACCATTGTCGACGCCATCGGCGGTCCGCGCACGGTGCAGGGCAGGGGGGAGGGGCCGATTCCGATTGCGAATAACATCAGCCGCTATGTCTACGAGCCAGCAGCGACTGTGCTGGCCGCGAAGTTGACGCATGTGCTGTGCGATGAGCATCAGCTTCAGGCAGTTTCCAACCAGGCCATGTACCTGACCGGCGAGGAACTCGTAAGAGACCCCGCGCTGGCCGGTTTTGAAGTCCTTGAGGTCTTGCCGCTCGATGAGCGGCAGCTCAAAGCCTGGCTACGTCAGCGGGGCATTGGCTGGCTGGAGGTGAAGAAGCGGGGGGGCAACGTGGAGCCGGAGAGATTGCGGAAGAAATCGAGCGGACAGGGCGAGGAGGCGGCGACGCTGCTGATCTGCCTGCTAGGAGGAAAGGTGCAGACGATTGTGGCGCGGCGCGTTTGAAAGTACTCCTCACGCTCCGCGTGAGGAATCATCTCGCGGAGCGAGATGAGTACTATCTCATTTCAGCCTCTCAAACCGCATGGCCCCCAAATTGGCCACTTCGGTCTTGAGCGGCATCAGGAAAACGTCGTCGTCTTCAAACATCAAGACCGCGTCGGTTTCCTTGCCGTTGGCTTCAATCGACTTGATCGTGATCTGGTCGTCCGTCGCCTTGACCACTTCCCAGGCCGCCTCGCTCTCATAGGGCTGGCCGTCATCCTTCAAGCCGGCCAGGATCAGCCTGCCTCCCGCCTGAAACTCCATCCCCATCGTCATCGATTTGAGCTTCGCCACTTGCGCCGGCGGCAGCTGCCTTTCGATTTCCGCATCCAAGACCATCTGCCCTTGCCATTGACCCTCCAGAAGCTGCTCGGGAGTGATCGTCTTCTCCGTGCGCGGCGCTTGCGTTGCTGTCGGGGTGTCGCCACCGCAACCGACAAGAGCCAGGGGAGCGGCGAGCAGGAATGCGAAAACCATCCGTGGAATAAGGTACATGGTGATCCTCCGTGATCGTGAGTTGTTGAATCGGCTTAGTTCGCCAAAGTCCGCTATTTGTCGCGGACAAAGTCCATTTGTCCGGAGCCGGAGCTTCCCTTCTTGTCCAGACTTGCCGGCGGGATAAAGGAGCAGTGGTCGTTATCCTTGAAGGAAATGCGAACTTCCCCTTCTTGATTGCCGGGGGGCATTTTGAGGGCAATGACCAGATCGTTGCCCTCACTTTTCACAAACCGCCACGAGCCCGTGAAGGATTGCTGCTTTCCGAAAACGTCGACATTCGAGACGCAGCTGCCGTCCGCTTTGAACTCAAAACCGACTTTGAACATTTGGGTCACGAGACCCGCCAAGGGGTTGCCTTCCGTTCCGCTCACACCCGACATCTTCCATTTGCCAATCAACTTGGCCGAGGGATTGCCGCAGCCGGTCAGGGAGAGTGCCGCTAGCAAGCCGACGGCGATGAGTAGGCGCGGCGATGACATGGGGGCAACTCCGGGGCGCGGCGATCCAAAATGGAAGATGCCCCGGACTGTAACGTAGCGAGCACTCAGGAGCAAGCACATTTTCAGCCGCTTTATTGCTCTCTCCTGGTCGCTTTTACCCCTTCTCCGCCTTGGGTTCCGGCTTCTCGGCGTCCTTTTTCTCGGTGTCCTTCTTCTCCTCAGCCGGCTTCTCTTCCTTGTCTCCCTTTTCGCCCTTCGCGCCTTTGACCCCCTTCTCCCCCTTGAGATCACCTTTCACGGGCTTCGTCTGCTTTTTTTTGCTGCCGTCGGTGAGTGGGTTGACGGCGGTAACCTCGATCTTGTTGGCGGCTCCTTCACCGGGACGCCCCTTGAGGAACCAGCCGTCCAACGTGATTTTGTCGCCGATAGAGACGAAAGAAAGATCGTTGATGTCGACGCTGATTTTGCAATCCTCGGCCAGGTTGAATTTGACCTGAGCCCCGCCGGCACTGACGGTGAGATCTCCCGCCCGTCCGACCTTGCTGATCGCTCCCGCCACGCGGTAGACGGTGTCGTCCGCCTTGAGTCTCGTCGATTTCTTCGCCTTCGGATCGGGCTTTTTTTCGTCCTTCGGTTCGTTGAATAATCCGCCATCCCCGCCGCCAGCGCTATCGGGATCAACTCCTGGCCGCCGGCCCTCGCTGGGGGTGAAAACGGTCAGACTCGCCACCGGCTCGGCCACGACCCCTTTCTTGGAGACCTGCGCCCGGAACTCCACAAACATCCCCGGCCGAAGGAACGACTTTTCAGCAGTGCCTGAGAACGTGACATCCTGCGGCTTGGCTTCGAGCTTCAGCAGCCACATGTCCCCTTCGCCGGTGGCGATCTGCAACACGCCTGGGGCGACATTCTTGATCGTTCCCGACGCCTTCAGCGGATCCTTCTCCAGATTCTGGCCAAATGCATCATGAGAGGTGAGAACCGCGGTATACAAGGCAAGCGGAACGAGGAAGAAGCGTTTCATGGCGGGCCTCTAGCGAGGGGCAGGGGAGGGGGGTATCAGCCGCCAGGGCGGCAGATGCTATAGACTCAGGTTAGCACTTCGGACCGTGGGACGCCAGCTAAACCGACGAGAACGGGACCGCGAGAACGGGAAACAGCCAAACCAAAACGTGAGAACTGCCGTAGAATCCGTGGGGTCGATTTGAGATTTGCGACTTGAGATTTGAGATTTGAGACATTGTGAATCCATGCGCGTCGTTCACATCATTACCCGCATGATTATTGGCGGAGCGCAGGAAAATACGCTGCTCAATTGCCTGGATCTGATGGAGATTCATGGCGACGACGTGCTGCTGGTCACCGGGCCGGCCATCGGACCGGAAGGGGATCTGCTGCGGCAGGGCAGGGGAGGGGAGGTGCCGCTGGCTTACGTGCCGCCGCTGCGGAGGTCGATTCATCCTTGGCGCGATGTGGCGAGTTACCGTGGCATCAAAAGGATCCTGGCGGAATTCCAGCCGGATGTCGTGCATACGCACAGCGCCAAAGGGGGATTTTTGGGACGCCTGACGGCGTGGTCGCTGCAAGTGCCAGCGATTGTGCATACCGTGCATGGGGCGCCGTTTCATCCGTTTCAGAACGCGCTCCCACGAACCCTCTTCCGCTGGTGCGAGCAGTATGCCGCCCGCCGCTGCCACGCCATCATCAGCGTGGCCGACGCGATGACCGACCTGCTGGTGCAAGCCGGCGTCGCCCCACGGGAGAAATTCACGACGATCCATAGCGGCATGGACGTTGAACCGTTCCTCCGCGCCGACGACTCGCGGGACCGCGCGAGGCAGGAGTTGGGGTATTCGCCGGAGCACGTCGTCATCGGCAAGATTGCCCGCCTCTTCCACCTCAAGGGGCATGACGATGTGATCAAGGCTGCCACTGCGGTGGTTGAGAAGAATCCGCTGGTTCGCTTTCTCTTCATTGGCGATGGGCTCCTGCGCGACAAATTACAGCAGCAGATCGACGCCGCGGGCCTGCACGATCACTTTCAGTTCACGGGCCTTGTTCCACCGGCGAAGATTCCCGAACTGCTCGGCGCGGTCGACATCTTGGTTCACGCCAGCTTGCGGGAGGGTTTGGCCCGCGCGCTTCCCCAGGCGCTCATCGCCGGCAAACCGGTGGTGAGTTACGACGTGGATGGCGCGAGGGAGGTCTGCATCTCCGGCCAAACCGGCTGCCTCATCCCACCGCGGGATGTCCATGCTCTCGCTGCCGCTCTAACCCAGCTAGCTGGCGATCCATTGCTGCGGCATCAACTCGGCAGCACCGGCCGCAGCCGCTTCACCGACCAGTTCCGTCACGAGACGATGACGCGGAGGATTCGGGAGTTGTATGAACGTGTGCTGGGGGGAAGAAGGTGAGTGGTGAGTGGTGAGTGGTACAATTTCCCATCTCGCGTCACTCACCACTCACCACTCTTTCCGCTTCCCGCCATCCCGTCTAAACTGACATTCGTAACGCCCTTGCACCTCGGACCCACTGCCGTGACGCGCGCCCGTGACTTTCTCGGTTCCTATCGCCTGGCCCGGCTGATCCGGGTGGGGAATACGACGGCGGTCTGGGAAGCGATCAAGACGGGCGATCCCACGCGGTACGCCCTGAAAATCCTCCGCGACGATCTGCGCAAGGACAAGGCGGAAATCACTGCCCTCAAGCACGAATTCGAAGTCGGCCGGAAGCTCAAGCACAAAAACGTCATCCATATCTACGAGTTCAACACGGAAGGGAGCACTCCCTACCTGGTGCTGGAGCTCTTTGAATGCCCCAACCTCAAGCTGCTGCTTAGACAGGGGGTGAAGACCCTCGCCTACCTGACGCCGCGGATCATCGAACAATCGGCTGAAGCCCTGTTCTACATGCACGAGGAAGGCTGGATTCATCGCGACGTGAAGCCGGACAACTTTCTCGTCAATGACGACGGCCTGGTCAAGTTGATCGACTTCGCCATTTCCGATAAGTACCGAAAGGGTATTGGTGGCCTGTTCACCTTCCGGTCGAAGGTGCAGGGGACACGAAGCTATATGTCGCCGGAGCAGATCCGCGGCAAGGCGCTCGACCCGCGGTCCGACCTGTATAGCTTCGGCTGCATGCTGTTTGAGCTGGTTTCCGGCAAGATGCCGTTTACCGGGACGACGGCCGATGAACTGTTGATTAAGCACCTCAGCGCGCCGATCCCGCCGCTGGGAGTCTTCAACGAGAATGTGACGCCGGAATTCTCGAAGCTGGTCACCAGGCTGATGCAGAAAAAGAAAGAGGACCGGCCTGATTCGATGTGGGAGTTCGTCAAGGAGTTCCGCGCCATGCGGGTTTACAAGATCATGCCCAAGATTCCCGAAGGAAAAATCGTGCTCCCCCGCGAAGTTTCCGCCAGCATCGATGATCTGAAGAAAGGCGGCCCGAAGGGAGGATAGAGTCAATGGGTGCCACGCCCATGGCTTTGCGTGGGCGTGCGGCCTTCCCAACAACGCAACAACATTATGTCTTCCGCCACTGCCGCCCCCGGGCTCGATTTTGAACATCCCATCCTGGAACTGGAGGGCCACCGCCGCGCGCTGGAGCAGATTGCCGAGCGGACGGCGGTCCAGGAGGAAGAGCTCCGCAAGTTCAAACGCGAGCTGGCCGAGACGACCCGGCAGATTTATTCCAGCCTCACGCCGTGGCAGACCGTGCAAGTCGCCCGCCACAAAGACCGCCCTTACACCTCCGACTACCTCTCGCTCGTCTTCGAGGATTTTAGCGAGCTGCACGGTGACCGCCGCTTCGGCGACGACCGGGCGATGCTCGCCGGCTTCGCCAAGCTCGACGAGCACAAGGTGATGGTCGTCGGCCACCAGAAGGGGCGGACTTATAAAGAACGCCAGGCATGTTACTTTGGCTGTGCCCACCCCGAAGGTTACCGCAAGGCGATCCTCAAAATGAAGCTGGCGGAAAAATACGGCTTGCCGGTCATCTGCCTCATCGACACCCCTGGGGCGTACCCCGGCATCGGGGCCGAGGAGCGGGGGCAGTCGCAGGCCATCGCCGAGAACATGTACGAGATGTCGCGCCTGAAAACGCCGATCATCTGCATCGTCATCGGCGAAGGGGGCTCCGGCGGGGCGCTGGGCATTGGCGTTGGCGACCGCGTGGCGGTGCTGCAATACTCCTACTACTCCGTCATCAGTCCCGAAGGGTGCGCGGGGATTCTTTGGAAAAGCGCCCAGCACGCCGAACGGGCCGCCACCGCCCTCAAGTTCACCTCCGCCGACCTGCTGCGGCTGGGAGTCGTGGACCACATCATCGAAGAACCCCTCGGCGGTGCCCACCGCGACCACCACCAAACCGCCTCCCGCGTCAAACAATACCTCCTCCGCTCCCTCCGCGAGCTGCTCAATCAGCCGCGAGAAACGCTGACGCAGACGCGGTATGAGAAATTCCGGCGGATGGGGGTGTTTTTAGAAGATGCGGCAGCAGTGACGGGTGCGAATGACGGGGCAGGGGAGGGGAGTGACGACAGCGGGATGAATGGGCAGAGGGCAAAGTAGTTTCAAAGGCAAGATTCCACGGCGAATGTAGCGGACGAAAAGAAATGAGCAAAAAACTTAAGGCACCACTAACGCCGGGGCAAGTGTTACGTGCCCAGCGCGCGAAAGTAATGGCAAAGGCCGTTCAAAGCGGTAAATCCACTGCCGAAGTCGCCGCTGCGTACGGCATGACGGAAACGACGGTACGGCTGGCATGTGTGCAGCACAAAGTTGATTATCCCCGACGGAAACGGGGTGCCAAATCAAAGGTTGAGGAGCGAAAACGTTTGGCGGAAGCAGTTCAAAACGGCAGGACACCTACCGAAGTTGCCAAGGCGTTTGGCCAGCCCTATAGCGCGGTGTTGATCGCCTGCCGTGAACAAAAGGTGAAACTCTTGGTAAAAAATGTGGGGTCCATGAGGATTCTAGCGGGACTCATCAGCGGCAAGCAACAATCGGCGGTCGCGCGAGAATTAGGTATCACCCGACAGCGAGTGAGCCAGGTGGTGCAGGATGCCGAGAAATCGGGGGTGTTCGCCGCGGTGGAGTCCGCGAAGAGACACGATCGGCGTTCAACCTGAGCGTCAGCTACTTGTTACGCGGTGCGTCCTAGCCGGCGGCACTAAAACACGGGGTTAGTAACCGATTCGCGATCAGCGCAATCAAAAGGCCCGGACGCCTCTCCACGGGCGTCCGGGCTATGATGTTTTTCACGAAGCGAGTTGAACAATGTATCGCTACTTCGCCTTCGTCCAAAAATCTTTCGCGTCCACCCCTTCAGCGTTGAAAAGCTCATCGGGAATGTCCGCGTCGAACTCCAGGTAGTAGCGGACGTAGGTGTCGCTGCGGGTGTTGTCCTCAAGGGAGACAGAGTTGCCAATCAGGCGGACGGCAGTGGGATACCAGAGGCATTGCGGAGTGCGGGCAGCCGACAGGACTTCCGAAGCACCGGCTGATTCGTCGGGCTTCGAGACCAGGAACTGTTCCTTGCGAACCATCAAGTTGCCGCGCTGAGGATCGAGCCAGTAGCGCTGGGGACTGGTGGACTTGGGAGTAACATTAGCGGTTTTGATGATGTCCACGAGCGTCATCGGCTGTTTGTCGAGTTCGACCTGTCGCGTTTCGGCTCGGAAGCCGAGTTGTGCGCCCCGATTCAGATGCTCGTAACCATAGAACTCAGGGATCTCCAGCATATGCATCCGCGACAGCGGATCTTTGCGATCGGTGGGGTCGACGCTCGTTCCTTTCAGTGAAGCAATCAAGGGGAAGTTAGAGTCGGCCGGATCCTGCTGACGGGGATTGGCATACTGGGGCTCGAAGGTCCAGATTTTTTTGCCATCCCAAATCTCGCGGGGATAGCTCTTCATGGTTCGCACCTGGGCGAGCCACCATTTCTTCCCGTCGGCAACGTCCTTCTCTTCGTGGTCCGCGAAATTCCCTTGGCACCGGTCGACGCGCCACAGGTCTCCCTTACGCCAGATGCGATAGACGTCATCCCACTTCCTGGCGCGGTTGAGTTGGTTCGACTCGACCACGACGGCGTGGTAGTTGTCGAATCGGCGACGCGCGGAACTGGTGGCAACGAGCACCCGCTGGAAGGCGACCGGCGGGGAACCATCGACGATCTTCGCGCTTTCCGGTGCACCCAAGGCCGCGATCGTGAGCGGACCATGGTCCGGATACGAAACCTTGAAATCGAACAGCAGCTTACCGCCGAGTTTCATTTGCCAGGAGACCGGCAGACTCGTCTTTGGATCGACCTGCAAGAGACTTTCGCTGCGCGCCGCATCCTGCCCTTGACGGCCGACGACGAAGCGGTGCTCGACAAGATCTTGCCCGTCCACACGGATCGACTTCTTCTTGTGCTCCAGCACTTGTTGATCTCCGGCCTTCATCGCTTGCTGCAAGTCACCGCTCAGTAGCGACAGAAAACTCTGCCGGGCGGCGTCGATCCCGGGGGAGGGGACATTTTCAAGTGGCATGCGGTGTACCGTTCCGGGAGCGGCTGGCGCGCCATAGACATCCATCGTTCCATGGACCTGATCCACGAATACGAGCGAATCACCCGTGCGGCAGCCGAGGATGCCGTTCTTGGTCGAGAACCACATCTCCGCCGGTTTGCCGTCGGGCCCGGTGCCACTGGCGTGCAGCCACGTTTTCGCGGCGACTGCCTCGACAATCTGGGCCAGCGCCCGCGACGAGCCGATCGGCAACAGCATGATCGCCAGCAGCACCGCGGCGGAGAGAACCGCCAGCGCTGTCGCGCCAGCAAGCCATCGGCGCGGCTTGAAATGCCGATCGGCCAGCGCCACGGTCGGCGACTCCATTCTCGTCCGTAGCGAATCCAGCCGCTCACGCATCCGGGCTTCCACAGCGGGCGGCGGCTCGGTATTTAAAGTGTCGGCCAGCAGTCGGGCCGTGGGGTCGAAATCGGTTTCCTGGGTCATGACTAGTTCTCCAATGTTGGTAAGGGGCTGAGGTGAGCCAGCAGATCTCGCAAACGGCTTAGTCCACGCGTTACATGGACACGGGCCGTTGCTTCGGCGCACCCGAGCGCCTGCGCGACCTCTTCGTACGGGCAATACAAGAGAAAACGCATGGTGACGGCGGTGGCTTGCTGTTCGGGTAAACGGGCAATGGCCGCCTTTACCTGGTCACGCCGTTCGCTGCTCAGTATCAAAGCCGCAACACTCGGCGTGGAGGTATCGACCGCCAGGGCGTCGAGCGATTGCTCGCGATGGTCTCGCCGCGTCTTTCGCCGCAGCACATCACAGGCGACATTCGTGCAGATTCGCAGCACCAGCGCCTGCGGGTTAGGGTGCGAGCGGATCCGCGGCAGCCGTTGCCAGATCTGAGTCATCGCCTCCTGGAAGGCGTCGTCCGCGTCCTCCGCATTCTGAGTAATCCGCCACACCGAGCGCATCATCTGCTGCTCAATCGGACGAATGATTCGTTCGTAGTCGTTTTGCAGGGAACTCAAGTGGGTCTCATAGCGTGAGAATGTCGTCGATCGGCGGCCGGCATGACCGCTTCCGTTAAGTAACCGCCGGTCGGCACCACAATGTTTACACGAAAACTCATTTGGAAACCAAGAATTGAGCCAACGGTGCGAGGCGAGCCCATTTTGATCGGTTTGTTACGCACTTGTTACGCGATGCGGGTTGGCCGGCGCATTAGACTAACGGCACGGTTGACCGGTTGGCTTTTTTTATTTCTGTTCGGAGGGAATTCATGGTGCGACACTTACTGTTTGTTTTGCTGTTGTCCTGCGGAGCCGCAGCCGCGGAGGAAATCAAGCTTTCCCCTCGCCATGTCGCAGTCACGGGGACGTCCGTCGCAAGGGTGCAGCCGGATACGGTGGTCTGGCAGATCAACATCCGTCGCACAAACAAGGAGCTGGCCAAGGCTCAATCTGAATGTGACGAAGGGGTGAAGAAGGTTCTGGCCTTGCGGACGGAACTCAAGCTCAAGCCAGAGGAGGCGCAGACGGGCTACTTGTCGGTCCAAAAGATTTACGACCGGGACCAGGCCGGCAATCAAACTTCGTTCCGGCATTTTCAGGTGGAACGCTCCATCACGCTCCGCCAGCGCGACACCAGCCGCTTTGGCGCCGTCCTGGCCGGGCTGGTGGCAGCGTCGGATGTGGAAGTGAGCTATTCGCTGGAATCGACTGAGTACCACGAGCTGCGCGCCAAGACCCGCCTCGAAGCGGTTAAGGCGGCGCGAAAGAAAGCGACGGAGATGACCGAGCTGCTGGGAGGGAAGCTTGGCCGAGTCCTCCGCATCGCCGAACCGCAAGAGAACTGGGGTTCGTCTTACAACTCGATGAGCAACTCCGCCTTCAGCGCCCCGCGTGCCGCCGAACCGGACCAGGCACCCGGTACCTTCGCACCGGGGGCAATCGAGGTCAAAGTGAGCATCGAGGTGGCGTTTGAGATTGAGTAGACACGGGGATTCAGAGCCTAGAACGAGGACAGCAAAACTACCTGCTTCGGAAACAGCGCGGCCAGTCGGCTGTCATCCGAGACGATTTCGCATTGTTCCTGTTCCGCCAGCGCGACGTAAAGGCAGTCGTAGATCCCGATTCTGAACTGGGAGAAATGTGCATACGCGTGAGGCATCAGGGCGACCGATGGAAACAGGCGTGGACAGTCGGCCATCATCCCAGACCAGAGGATAAAGCCGTCCGCGACCGAAACCCGTCCTTGTCTTTCCGCCCGTGTCAGAGCATGGCCAACCTCAATCGGCAGCACGTCCGGAGCCAACAACTCATGAATGCCGCTGCGAAAGTCATCTCGCAGCAGGAGGGCCTTGTGCGAGTCCGCTTCGGACACAAGCCACTTGAACGCCACCGAGGCATCCAGGACGTACTTCATGAGTCGCGAAGATCCCGAATCGCGTTCGTTCCGATTTTAAGCTCGCCGTGCTTGAGGCGAATTGCTTCGGTTACTTGGGCGGAACGCTCGCGGACTCGCCGTGCAACTTCGGGATCCGGACGGTTGCCGGAAAGAATCCGTTCGATGATGCTCTCGCAATCGGAAACATGTTCCGCCGGGATTGGACCGTTGTTCTTGGCTGTGGTACTCATACTGCTATTTTCCGCCAATTCGAACCGGTAGTCAAATAAATCTCCACCGGCGTTCCGATCCAGTATCACGAGGAATCGCAAAGCTCGCGAAAGAAGGCGATCTTAGACCTCACTCCAACGTCCGATAATGTTTGTTATGTTCGGTTGCGCTGGCGGTTTTTTCCGGGAAACACGCAATAGGGCTCCAGCGGCGAATTCTAGCGGTTGGAATCGAGGCCGCTGGACTGAGGCTGCCGCGAGCGGAATGAATCTTGTTTGAACTCCAGGTCGAGCGCCTGTGAATTGCTGCTCCCCTGCTCGTAGTTGCTCCGCCGTACGCTGCGACGTTCGTCGGCTTCGGCGGACCAGCCGGCGGGTGAAGCGGCGCGGTCGTCCTCGCTGTCCAGAAACTGTTTCGAGAACTCGCCCGGCCGCGGGACGACGTTCTTCTCGAGGTTCTCTTCATAGGGCTGAATCCGGCTCTGGACTTCGGCAGGCAGGATTGGCTGGATTTTTTGGAGCAGGACAGAGATGTAGTAGCCGGAGCGGGAGCTATAGATTTGCTGCCGCTGCTGGTCGCTGACGATGGTGACGGCGAAGAGGGTGATGACGGTGCAGAGCAGCACGCCTTTGGCCAGGCCCAGGAGGGCTCCTACCTGCCGGTCGAACTCCTTGAGCTTGAGCTTCTGAATCGACTCCGAGACCAGGTTGAAACCTACCCAGACGACAAGCGAAGTGCCCAGGAACAGAATGAGCATGGCGAGGCCCGTGTCGAGTGGCGGCACTAGCTCCACCTGTTGGCTGAGAAAGCCGGCGAGCGGCTGTCGGAAGGTCAGCGCGGCGATATAGCTGAGCAATACCGAGGCCAGCGACGCCACCTGCCAGGCCAGCCCTTTCCAGGCCCCCCAAATCACGGCGGCGGCCAAGATGATGATCATGAACAGGTCGTAGCCTTGCATCCGTGCGTCTCCTGTGTGGAACTCCAGCGGGCAGAGTATAGCCAAGGGGCTAGTTACCGCGAAGAGCGATTTGCTCTTGAGAAAGAGCAGGGGAGGCGATAAAGTCCGCGGCCCCAAGCTTAGCCGCCGCGTCCACGCGGTGCAGCGTTGCTTGGTCTTCATACGCCGCGTGGACGCGGCGGCTAAGCACTGGAGCAATCATGGCCGATTTCAAGACGCACATCACCACCAGCACGGTCCTCGGCGTCGGGTACGGAGTAGCCGGCTATTTCTATGGGCAGTTGCCGGTCGAAACTTGCTTGCTGGCAGGTGGGCTGTGCAGCGTATCGGGAATGCTGCCGGACCTCGATAGCGATTCCGGCCGGCCGGTGCAGGAGATGTCCGCATTCGCGGCCGCTTGCATTCCGATGCTGATGCTCGACCGCTTTGAAACGTGGCAATGGTCCAAAGAGATGATTTGCCTGGCGGCAGCGCTTATTTATGTCGTGGTGCGTTTTGGAGTGGCGGAGATTTTCAAACGCTACACGGTGCATCGCGGCATGTGGCACAGCATCCCGGCCTGCCTCACTTGCGGACTGCTGACGTTTCTGATTGTCGCCCACCAGGATCTGGCCCTGCGTTTGTTTAAGTCCGGCGCGGTCGTCGCGGGTTTCTTGTCACACCTGGTGCTTGATGAAATCTGGAGTGTGAGTCTGCGAAGCGGGCGGCTGAATCTGAAGCGGTCGACGGGAACGGCCCTGAAGTTCTGGGGCAAGGATAGTTGGGCCAATTTCTCGGCCTATGGCAAGCTGGCGGTTTGCGCCGTGCTGGCCATCGGCGACCCGATGCTGATGCAGCGGTACGGCTATGAAACGAAGTTTGGCACGTACAGCGCTCAGAGTGTCATCGACGAGGCGTTGCGGTTCGCAGGGATTGAGTCGCCAAAGGAACCGCAGGAAGAGACGTTGGAGAGATAGTAGCCTTCACACTCCGTGTGAAGGCCCGCATTTCTGAAATTCCGCGCTCACGGAGTGAGCGGACTACTCTTTCGGCTCTCCAACAGCAGCGTCACGGGCCCGTCGTTGACGAGCTCGACTTCCATCATCGCCTGGAAGCGGCCGGTGGCGATGGGGATACCGCGGCTGCCGGCAGCGCGGATGAAAGTGTTGTAAAGCTTCTCCGCCAATTCCGGCGGGGCCGCGCCGATGAAGCTGGGGCGGCGGCCCTTGCGGCAATCGCCGAGCAGCGTGAACTGGCTGACGACCAGCAGCGAGCCGCCGATTTCCTCCAGCGAGAGATTCATCTTCCCTTCGGCATCGTCGAAAATGCGGAGCGCGATGGTCTTGTCCGCAAGCTGACGAGCGTCGTCGTCTGTATCATCGGGTTCGACCCCCAGCAGTACCAGAATGCCACGGCCAATCTGGCCAACGACTTCGCAGCCGACGGTCACACTGGCCCGGCTGACGCGCTGGAGGACGGCTTTCATGTGGTGGTCTCTTCCTTGGTGAGACCGCGCTCGCCGCGAATCAGCGCCACTTGGGCCAAGATTTCATCAATGACGGCGTAGTTCGCCGCGATGCCGCGAGCTTGCATCCAAAAGGCGAAGGCGAGGACCACCAGGCCAATCATCGACGCGATGTAATGGATGTTGACCATGCTCACCGGCGGGAAAGTGGCGTTGAACCAATCTTTCTCGCTCTCAAAGGCCCGCCGCCAGGGAATCGAAGGGTCGGAGAGACCGCCGAGCGCGACGATGACGATGACGGTGACAATCCCCAGCAATGCGTAGGGAAACGTCCGCCGCTTCAGCGCGTCGCTCCGCCGCACGAACTCCGGTGAAAGGCGATACGTCTCCACCACTTCCCGGCACCAGCGGCTGGTGCCGATGAAGTAAGTAACGCTGATGCTACAGACCAGGATAGCGAGGAGCGACGACGCGACACCGAGGTAGAAATGCAGCGTGAGGTTGCGGCGGGGAGCGGCAAAGGCTTCGCCGGCAAACGAGAATTCCTGAACGATTTTTTGCTTCTGCTCAGGCGAAACGTCCTTCAACGGCAGGCTATTATGCTCCCGCGCGGCCGTGACGTAGCGCTCCGCGGCGGCATTGAAATCGCCGATGCCGAGGCCGACGAGAAAATTGGCGGCCAGCGTTACGAGGGCCAGTATCGCCAGGACGGAGAAGATGCGAGACAAGGAAGCTAACCGGGAAAGAGGGACGAGGTAAAGTTTGAGTCTACCTTCAAGCGGTCGGGTACGGCAGGACGGTGGGGTACAATGAATGCATGGTTAAGCCGCTGGTTGCGATTACGCTAGGGGACCCGGCCGGAGTGGGGCCGGAGACAATTGCGGGGGCGTGGCAGTCCCCTGCCCTGCACGACGTCTGCCGGCCCCTTGCGGTGGGGCATCCGGAGTTTCTGCGGCGGGCGGTGAAGTTGCTGGGGCTGAACATCCGCGTGCAGGAAATCAGGTCGGCGGAGGAGGCGGCCCCCTCCCCTGCCCTGCTGCCGTGTCTGATGTCTGGAACCGACAAGCAACTGTCCGCGCCCGTGGCGCAAGTTTCAGCGATTGGTGGACAGGCCGCTTACGACGCACTGATTCTGGCCGCGGACCTGGCAGTGGCGGGGCACGTCGATGCGATTACCACTGCCCCGCTCAACAAGGCGGCACTATCGGCGGCGGGACACCATTTTCCTGGACACACCGAGCTGCTCGCGGAGCGGTGCGGAATTCCTTGGGACGAAGTGGCAATGATGCTCTATCTGGCTCCCGGCGGCGCAATTCGGGGACGCGCCGGGCTCGGAGTGGCGCACGTCACGCTGCACATGGCGCTGAGAGACGTGTTTGAGCATCTCACGCCAGAACGCATTCTGGCCAGCGCACGCCTGGCGGATGCAGTGACGCGAGCCTTCCTCTCTCCGGTAGAACTCAAAATCGCACAGCCGCGGATTGGCGTTGCGGCACTTAATCCTCACGCGGGCGAGCAAGGTCTATTCGGCGATGAAGAACTGAAAATCATTGGTCCCGCGGTTCAGGCGGGCAAGCTGGAAGGGCTCAACCTCGAAGGTCCTCTCCCCTGCGACACGCTGATGGTGCGGGCCGCGGCCGGCGACTTCGACGCCGTCGTTGCCATGTATCACGACCAGGGTCACATCGCCCTCAAGCTCCTGGGGATGCATCGGGCAGTCAACATCACCCTCGGCCTCCCCATCATTCGCACCAGCGTCGCCCACGGCACTGCCTTTGA
>JBKJNY010000195.1:0-32448 GCA_046593355.1 Pirellulaceae bacterium
TTCGGGGCTGTAGCTCAATCGGTTAGAGCAGCAGACTCATAATCTGTTGGTTCTCGGTTCAAGTCCGAGCAGCCCTATTTACTGGCCAGACAAGACTCCCGTGGTTGCACCCACAGCGCCGGCCTCCAGACTCATCTTGAGCACCACGCAGAGCACCGTGAGCATCACTGCCGAACCGGTGGCAATCAGGAAGGCTTGCTGCACGCTCGTCCGCTTGGCGTAGGCGCCGATGAGAATGGGAAGGGCGGTCCAGCCGATGCCGCCGATGCAAAAGAAGATGCCGACGGCGCGGCCCTGGAGTTCGGGGAGCACGTGGCTGACGAGGATGGCGATGAGCGTGGGGAAAATGGGGCCCAGGATGCCGCCGGCCAGAATCACCATCGTGCAGGTCAGCCGGGCGGAACGGCTCAGCGCGATGCCGAGCGTGAAGACGACGCACAGGGCGGCCATTCCGATGATGAGCGTGGTGTCCGCACCCTTGGGAAGCGTCAGGGCGGTGATCAGGCGCGAGGCCATGAAGGTGAGCCAGAAGATGGAGAGGAGCGTCGAAGCGGTTCCTTCCTTGATTCCCTTATCCGTCATCAGCGTCGTCGCCCACGCGGCCACGGCTGCTTCAATCGGCACGTGGAAAAAGAACGCCAGGCAGCACAGCCAGACGATCGGGTCGGAAAGCAAGATGACCAGGCCGCCGGCAACTGTTTTGGTGCTCTCGGGGTTCAGCTGCTTCGCATTCCAGTCCACGCCGAAGCCTAGGAGTACCGGCACGATGGCGAAGCTCGCCAGGATGAGCAGCGTCGTGGAGAGGCGGACTTTGCGAATCAGCACGAGGACCAGGATCGGCGTCAGGAAGGCCCCCATCCCGAACACGAAGTCCCCCATGTTCATCGCGTAGCTCGCCCGCGTCTTGAAATCCTCAGGGGGCAGGAACGCCGGCGAAGAGGTCACGTTCAGCACATTGACGAGCGCCGACCAGCCGGTCCCCAACAGCAGAACCGCAATGAGCGCCAGTGGATAGCTCTTCAGGCGGGCCAGCAGCACCATCGCCACAATCAGCAGCGCAAAGCCGCCCCCGAGCACGGCCTGCTTCCCCACCGCATCGACCAGAAAGCCGAACACCAGAACCATCGGAATCAGCGTGAAGCCAAAGACGCTGACGAGTCCTCCTACACGCGCCTCGTCAATTTCGAGCTTCCTGGCGAGCGGCACTTTGATGCTGCCCAGCAGCGCGTGGCACATGCCGGCCACTGCTAAAGCGGCAACTTGCATCGAGGTCAGCATCGAGTCCATGTGGGGGCACTCCCAGAGGCGGCGAAATCCGGTGACGAGGTTGAGCTTTAGGGTATCCTTTCCAGTCGCAAAAGCGACCCTCCGGTTACGATTCTGCAAGCTTTTTCGCATTCCCCTGGCAACCGCGGGTGGGCAATTGCAGAATGGGGCCTGAGCGTGTGATTAATCGGACACGCGTCCGAAGCGCAAGCGAAGGAAATCACGGGTGATGTTTGAACGCATGACCGCCCCAACCGACTGGCCGCGCTGTCCTTCGCTGGCGCTCCAGGCTGGTGTAAAACTCATGGAACTTTTAGTCATCGAAGACGACCACGTCCTGGGTAAGGCCATTCAGCGGGGGCTAACCGAGGCGGGGCACCACTGCGAGTGGGTCCGAAATGGGCAGCGCGGCCTCACGGAAGCGCAGACGCAGAGGTTCGACGCCATTCTGCTCGATCTGTTGCTGCCCGATCTGTCCGGAATGGAGGTGATGAAGAGCATCCGCGACCAAGGTATTCGCACGCCCGTGCTCATGCTAACCGCCCTCAGCTCGATTGAGGACCGCGTCGGCGGGCTGAAAGCCGGGGCCGATGATTATCTTGTCAAGCCGTTCGCCTTCCCAGAGCTTCTCGCCCGGCTCGAAGCGATCATCCGCAGAACCGGGGATCGCCCGTCGACTTTGCTCAAGGTCGGTCCGCTCACCCTGGACCTCACCAATCGCCATGTGTCTCGCGGCACCGCGGAGCTAAGTCTGACCCCCACGGAGTTCAGCCTGCTGGAGTTTTTGATGCGTTATGCCGGGCAAGTGGTCACGCGCAAGATGCTTTGCGAGCATCTGTGGGAGTCCGACTGGGAAGGAGTGACGAACGTCGTGGAAGTACACATCAATCGTCTGCGTGGTAAAATCGACCGCGGTTTCGATGAGCCGCTGATTCAAACGGTGCGGGGTCGAGGATATGTTCTCCGGGCGCAATAGCGCATTCCTGCGGACGCTCCGCTTTCGCTTGATGCTGTGGAACGCGCTGGCCGTGATGCTGACGGGATTGGGAATTCTACTCTGCGTGCGGGAAGGTGTCCGACGGACGCTCCTACGCGAACTCGACCAGGTGTTGCAGGAGGATCTCCAGGAAATTGCCCTCGGCTTTCAGGAGGAGAGCGGCGTGGCGTGGGATGTTCTCCGCGAGGAGCTGAGTCGCAAGGCAATCGGCCACCAGTTTCACGGTTGGTTTGTGCGGTTTTACGATGCTGCCGGCCGGCCGACCTGGTCCAGCAGCAGCACTCCGGCAATCCCGGATCTCGACTCGGTCCGCGGTGAAGCGGCTTCGCGGCAGGGATTTCGAATTTTGCGCAAAGAGCTTCCGGGCGGAAATCGCCTGGCCAGCAGCGTGGCGGTGGGCTCCTCGCAAGATTTTATAAACCTCTATATGACCAGGATTGATGAGCTGGTGGTGACGGTGTTTCTGGGTGTTTTGGTCGCCGCGCCCTTGGGGGGCTATTTGCTGGCGGGACGAGCCACCCGGCCGCTGGCGAAAATGATTGCCACGACCGCAAGGCTCCATCCCGCGCAAATCAATGACCGGTTGGAAATTCGCGGAACCGGCGACGAGCTCGATGCCCTGGCCAAAACCGTCAATCACTTGCTGGATCGGATCGGTGACTACTTGCGGCAAAAGCACGATTACCTGGCCAATGCCGCGCATGAATTGCGAACGCCCCTGGCCGCCATCCGCAGTTCCGTCGAGGTGGCCCTCGGCGGGGACCGCTCGGTGATGGAATACCAAGAGCTGCTGGCGGAAGTCATCGATGAATGCAGCTCCCTGGAACTGCTCGTGAATCAGCTCTTGATCCTTGCGGAAACGGATGCCGACCGTCTGAAGATGTATTCGGACCGGGTCGCGCTCGACAAGCTGCTGGCCAGCAGCGTGGAGATGTTCCGCGGAGTGGCGGAATTCAAAGGCCTGCGGCTGAGGACGACGCCCCTTCCGCCCGTGGCGGTCGCTGGTAACCGCAACAGCCTGCGGCAGGTGGTAAACAACCTGCTGGACAACGCGATCAAATTCACCTCCCAGCGTTACGGTCCGGCTGATGCTCACCCCAGTGGCGAAATGGTGACTGCGGGAGAGATTTTCGTGGAGCTAGAGCGGGATGACCAGCACCACGAGGCCCGCATCCGCATCCGCGACAACGGCGCGGGCATTTCCGCGGAGCATCTGCCCCACGTTTTTGAGCGGTTCTACCGGGCCGACAAAGCTCGCACGCGGGAAGGAGTGGGCGGAACCGGCCTGGGACTGTCCATTTGCCAGGCGATCATCGACGCTCACAACGGCGCGATTGAAGTGAAAAGCACGCCGGGAGAAGGCACCGTCTTTACCATCACCTTGCCGCTGGCCCAGGTGTTGCCCAGCGCGGGCCTTCGAGAAAACTGAGAAGTGGAGCGGAAGGGGATCGAACCCTCAACCTCCTCATTGCGAACGAGGTGCTCTCCCAATTGAGCTACCGCCCCTCTTGAGGTGAGCCGCCATCCTAACAGCGCCGCGATTACGAGTGAAGTACTGTCCCCCGTCTCCTATCCCCGAACCCCTGGCCCCCGGCCCCATTCTTTCGATTACCATAGCTAGCTGCCAAGTCGTCCGCCCCGCCCTCTAGTCCTGGACCCTCCACATGCATTTCCGGGAGTATCTTATGTCGAACCGCAGCCGCCGCCAGTTCCTGCAGGATTCCATGCTCGCCACCGCCGCCACCGTGGCGGCTAGCTCGTCGGGCAGAATTTTTGCCGAGGATCAGCCGAAGAGCAAAAGCCCCAACGAACGGCTGAACGTCTGCGTCATGGGGGTCAATGGCCGCGGGGGCAGTCACATTGGAGCGTTCGCCGGCCGCAAGGACACGGTCATCACCCACATTTGTGACGTCGATAGCGACCTTGGCCACAAGCGGGCGATTGAAATCGGCAAGCGGCAGGAAATCGTGCCGGCTTGGGAACCGGATATCCGCCGGGTTTTGGACGACAAATCGGTGGACATCATCAGCATCGCCACCCCCAACCACTGGCATTCACTGGCCGCCATTTGGGCCATGCAGGCCGGCAAGGATGTCTACGTCGAGAAGCCGGTCAGCCATAACGTGAGCGAAGGCCGCCGCGCGGTGCAAACTGCTCGCAAGCTCGGCAAGATCTGCCAGACCGGCACACAGTGCCGTAGCAATCCCGGCATGAAGGCCGCCATCGACTATGTGCAGTCGGGAAAAATCGGCGAGCTCAAAGTCGCGCGGGGCTTGTGTTACAAAAAGCGGCCGTCGATTGGTCCGCGGGGAGTCTATCAGGTTCCCGCCGGCATCGACTACGACTTGTGGTGTGGTCCAGCTCCCAAGGGCCCGCTCACTCGCCCAAAATTCCATTACGACTGGCACTGGCAGTGGGATTTTGGCAACGGCGACCTGGGGAACCAGGGGATTCACCAGATGGACATCGCCCGCTGGGGCCTGGGGGTGGATGAACTGAGCAAGTCCGTCTTCAGCTACGGCGGACGCCTGGGATATGAAGACGCGGGGGAGACCGCCAATACGCAGGTCATCGTGCATGACTACGGCACGAAGTCGCTGGTCTTCGAGGTTCGCGGGCTGCCGACGAAAGACTACAAAGGGGCGGGCGTGGGCGTCATCTTTGAAGGGACCGAAGGGTACGTCGTGATGGCGAGTTACGACACGGGCGTGGCCTTCGATAAGGACGGCAAAGAGGTCACCAAGTTCAAAGGGGAGGGGAAACATTTTGACAACTTCCTCTCCGCCGTCCGCAGCCGCAAGCACACGGACTTGAACGCGGACATTCTGGAAGGACACCTGTCGAGCGCCCTTTGCCACCTGGGGAATATCTCGTACCGCCTTGGCAGTAAGGTGGCTGCGGGCGATGCGTGGAAGGCCATCGAGCTGTCGAAGTCCACGGATAACGCCAAAGATACCTTCGAGCGAACGATGGCCCACCTCAAGGACAACGGGCTGGATGCCGCCGGTGTCCAGTTGCAGGTCGGCCCGGTCCTCGCGTTCGATCCCAAGACGGAGCAGTTCACCGGCGAGCAGAAGGAAACCACCAACCCGATGCTCACGCGGCAGTACCGAGCGCCCTACGTGGTGCCAGGGGCGGACGCGGTATAGTTTCAACGGCATCCCTCGAATGCAGCGAAAAAATGTCGCCGAATTTTGCGCCGCAGTAAGTCCTTTGTTGTCAATGGTTTGCGATTTTCGTGAGTGCAAGCCCGAACCAGGATGGTAGAATGGGGTGTCCAATGACCATGAGGTTGATGCAAGTTTTGCTGGCGCTGTTGTAAACCGCCGAGAGAGCGGCTAATTTGCGACCTATTGGAACGTCGATACGCCTGACGGGTATCGTCCGACGTTCCGTGAAAGCGTGACACCGTGCAAAATATAACTAAAGTCATCGATAATCTTCCGCAATGTGGGCGCCGCCTCGGCTTAACGACGGGAATCGGTAGTGTTGTTGACATATTTGGAACCCACGATGATTCGTACCGTAAGTTCAGCGGCATAAGATTCGGGTCGCCACAAGATGACACGACTGCCTTGCAGCATGATTTCTCTTGTGCTGTAGCTGCACATCAGCCGAAAGTGACCAAGGTCCCTGGGATCTCACTCCTCTCCAACTATCATTGCTCGAAGGGCACTGGCCATTACTTAATTGAGCTGCCGGAGGGCATGCAGAGTATCGTGATTGGCTCTCAGGCGTACATTCAGCCGACAAGGATCGAAAGCCAGGAGCGAAATCAAAATGCCTGGCGATTCTGACAAAACGGGGGAGTCGCCAGAGGATCCTGCCGCTGCTAATCCAGGCGAGTTCGTCGCACGCGAAGCCGAGCGTGAGATTGCCGCCAAAATCGAACGCCTTCTTCCTTCTGACAGACCCATTGCGCCTCACGAGCTTGCCAAGGTTCTGGCTCAAGTTGTTTCGGTCGAGATTCGAGAGGCTTACAGCTTTCAGGGGCCAATGCCGCCCCCCAGCATGTTGAGGGAATATGATGCGGCGCTGCCAGGACTTGCCGAGCGCCTCGTGGCGCGCGCCGAAGCAGAACAGCAGTTCCGCCACAAGACTGGCGAGTTTCAAATGGATACCGTGAGCAAGGAGCAATGGCACGCAGCAGCAAAAACGTACCTGGGCCAGATTCTGGCTTTCATTATTGCCATGACAGCGATCGGTGGCGGAATTATTCTACTGGCGCTGGGCAAGAGCACGGCTGGACTGGCATCAATCATTGCGGCATTGGTGGCACTTGTCGCAGTATTCATCGCCGGAAAGGTTGTCGAAGCTCTTCGAGCGAAGGCAGATCAGCCGGCTCCTAAGCCTCCTTCCGGCCCCTAGCCCGCGCACTAACCAACTGTCACAACCTCCGTCTGCAACTCCCCGCCCGTGACATGCACCTTGCGTGCAGCGTCGATGAACACGTTCACCTCGCTCCGCACGCCGAATTCCGGCAGATAGATGCCGGGCTCGATGGAGAAACAGGTCCGCGGCAGGACGAGGCGTTCTTCGCGGGTTTCCAAATTGTCCATGTTGGCCCCGTTGCCGTGGGTCTCCTGGCCGATGTTGTGGCCGGTCCGGTGGACGAACTGCTCGCCGTAACCGGCTGCCTGAATGACATCCCGTGCCGCCTGATCGACTTCCCAACCCCGAAGCGGCGTGTTGGTCGCAAACGCCGATTTGACCTTGGCAATGGAGGCATCGCGGGCGGCGGCCACGATCTGAAATATCTGCCCGTGTTTCTCCGGCACCGATTTGCCGATGAACCCGACGCGGGTGAGATCGCTGTATACCGCTCGCGGTTTCGCGAGCTTGGCCCACAAGTCAACCAGCACGAAGTCGCCGGCCTTCATCGCGGTATCCGTCGCGGGAGTCGTTTCGTAGTGCGGATCGCCACTGTGCTCGTTCACGCCGACGATGGGCGGATGATACGTCGTCATTCCGTGCTTCGCAAAGTGATCCATGATGACGGCTTGCACTTCGCTTTCGCGCACCGAGCCGGTGGAGCGAACTTTCTCGGCGATGAATTGCCAGGCGGCTGCGTAGGCGGAGTCGGTGTGGCGGGCTGCTTCGAGATGCATCTGCCATTGCTCGTCGTCCCAGGTGGCTTCAAACATCTGGATCAAATCGCCGGACGAGACAATTTCCGCCCCAAACGACCGGACTAGCTCGATGACCCCCGCATCGACGCGGCTGACGTAGGGATTACCGTTGCGAGGAGAATATTCCATCGCCACTTGCTTGGATTTTCCCAAGAGCTTCCGCACTCCCTCTTCAAGCTCCTGCCAACGGAGATAGACCGACTTCTCTCCCGGCAAATGGTCGAGCGCCCCGCTCTCAATCCGATGCACCAATTTCCGCGGCTGTCCCTCCGCCGGAATGCAATAGAACCACCGCCGCGAACCCGCCGGCCCATCGGGAAACCCCAGCACCCGCCGCGCCAGCACGTTGCTGCCGCGAAAGTCGTAGAGCAGCCAGGCATCGAGCTTGTATTCGCGGAGAGCGGCTTGGATGGAGGAGAGATTAAACATGGGAAACAGTATATCGCGTGCGTCGGTTCACGACATGCTGATCTGCCGCACCGCCTCATACATCGCCACCGCCGCCGCGGAGGAAAGGTTCAGGCTACGCACTTCGGGGCGGATGGGAATCCTCAGCGTCTGGTCGGGATAGGCCGCCAAAATCTCCGCCGGCAGGCCGCGCGTTTCGCAGCCGAAGATGAGTGCGTCCCCGCGCTGGAAGCGAGCGTCGGTATAGACGCGCTCGGCAGTCTTGGTGAAGAACCAGGCCCTTCCTCCGGCGAACGGCCCCGCCAGCCGCTCCATCAGTTCCTGCCAGTCCTCCACGACTTCCCATTCCAGGTGCGGCCAATAATCCAGCCCCGCCCGCCGCAGCCGTTTTTCCGTGATCTCAAAACCCAGCGGCTTCACCAGCCAGAGCTTCGCGCCAATAGCTACACAGCTGCGTGCCACGTTGCCCGTATTGGGCGGGATTTCGGGCTGGTGCAGGACAACGTGCAAGATGGGATCGTACTTGGGCGTGTCGGGCATCCCTTGGGGATAGCGTGAGGGCAGGGCGTCGTCAACAATGGCGAATCGACCAGGAGAACCAAAGACTTGGGTGGCACGCCCACGGCTTTGCGTGGGCGTGGAGGACAACTTCGATGGCAAAAACTGCTTCCACCCCTCATTGCCCCGAATGCGGCGCGCCCGTGAAGACCGGCGACAAGCAATGCTGGATGTGCTTTCGTGCGCTCGAATGGCAAGGCGGCGCGGTCAAAGCGGCCACTACCGCCCCCAGGGCATTCGCGGATCGACCCACCCACCAGCCGCAAGTGAATTACCGGAGCAATCCCTGGGCTATCGCGGGCATCGTGCTGGCGGCACTGGCGATGGTCCCCGCGGCGTGCATCGCGTTCTTTGTCACGTGCCTGGCTATGTTCGTCGGCGCCGAAGGACAGGGGCAAGCGGCCGGAGCCGCCATCTTGCCCGTCAGCGCGGGGGCCGCGTTCGTTGTCTTGGTTGGCTTTGGCATCCTCATCGGCATGCTTGGCAAGCGAACCACTCGCGCCGTGCGGTATTGACGCGCTTCGAGGAAAGAGCCTGTTACAATGGAATTTGGCTCATTGAAATTCCTTAACGCACAACCTCTCCAATGTCCCTTCTCCGCTCCCTGACCGACGCTGTCTATCTGCATCCCGACGACAACATCTGCGTAGCCGCCCGCAATCTGGAGAAAGGCTACGAGTTGAAGATTGCGGGGACGACGCTCACGCTCTCCCAGATCATCAAGCTTGGCCACAAAATCGCGGTGCGGCCGGTTGCCAAGGGAGCCAAGGTTTACAAATACGGCCAGATTATCGGCGCGGCAACGGAATCTATTCGTCCTGGCGATCACGTCCATTCGCACAACCTGCACCAAGGGGATTTTGTGCAGGACTATGCCAGCGCCACGGCTATTCCGCCGCCGCCGACACCGATTGAAGGCCGCACTTTTCTCGGATATCGCCGGCCGAGCGGCAAAGCGGGGACGCGGAATTACCTGGCGGTGATTTCGTCGGTCAATTGCTCCGCCACCGTTTGCAAGTACATCGCCGAGCGGTTCGATAAATCCCAGCTCAAGGACTATCCCAACATCGACGGCGTGATTGCCGTCAAGCATGGCGGCGGCTGCGGATTGCAGTACGGCGGGTTGCAGCACCAGATTCTGGCCCGCACGCTCGGCGGAATCGCCCGCCATCCGAACATCGGCGGCTATCTGCTCATCGGGCTGGGCTGCGAGAACGCCCCGACGGGATACTTGATGGAGTCGCAAGGGCTGCTGCAAATTGAAGGGAACGGCCAGCGCCATCTGCCGCCGGTTCTTTCCATGCAAGACCTGGGTGGAACGGTGAAGACCGTGGAAGCCGGAGTTCGGCTGCTCGCGGAGCTGTTGCCGCGGGCTAACGATGTGAAGCGAGTGTCAATCCCCGCCAGTGAAATCATCCTCGGCACCAACTGCGGCGGCTCCGACGGCAACAGTGGCGTCACTTGCAACCCGGCTCTCGGCGTCGCATCGGATATGCTCGTCGCCGCCGGGGGCACGACGGTCCTGGCGGAAACCACGGAAATCTATGGAGCCGAGCACCTGCTCACCCGGCGAGCCCGCACGCCGGCGGTCGCGGACAAGCTGATCGAGCGGATCAAGTGGTGGATCTGGCACGCCGGCCTGTACGGCGTGGAGCTCGACAACAACCCCTCCGTCGGCAACAAGGAAGGGGGCCTCACCACCATCGCCGAAAAGTCCCTCGGCGCGGTCGCCAAAGCCGGCTCCACCGCGATGACCGAGGTCTACCAGTACGCCGAGCCGATCACCGCCAAGGGCTTCGTCGTCATGGACACCCCCGGCTTCGACCCCCCCAGCGTCACCGGCCTCATGGCCGGCGGCTGCAACGTCATCTGCTTCACCACCGGCCGCGGCAGTTGCATTGGCCTCAAGCCCACCCCCAGCATCAAAATCGCCAGCAACACGCCGATGTACGAGCGGATGGTGGACGACATGGACATCAACTCCGGCGAAATCCTCCACGGCCAATCCCTCGAATCCGCCGGCCGTGAAATCTTCGAAAAAATCCTCGCGGTCGCCAGTGGTGAGAAAACCAAGAGCGAAATCCACGGCATCGGCGATGAAGAATTCGTCCCGTGGCAGATCGGGCCGACGCTGTAAGACAATTGGCAGAGACCGGTCCAGGAAAGTACGATGGTTAACGCCGAATTCGCGTCTGAAGCGATAAAGGAAACTCGACACCTTCTTTCCGACAAGGAAAGAACTCGTTTTTGGCCGAATCCATTGATCACGTGTCTCGAGAGAATTGAGCCTCAACTGGCTCTGCGGTGGGCAATTCGCGCATACCGAGAACTGCTTCCGACACGCCGTATTGGGGGATTGGAAGAACAGCAATCCAAATGGCTCTCTGATCTGGAATCACTAATTTCTCGCCCCGACGTCGCTGAATATTGCAACCAGGTTGCCAACGACGAGATTTGGGTCAGCGACGGCAACCCGGTGGTACGGGGAATTGCTCGACTCTATTGGGCGCTTCAGAGCCATCAGTTAGGACTTATGGAGCCCGATTATCGATTATATATTGCTGGTGCTATGGCGATGCTGGTGGACAATGGGGGGGAGTCAGGTGGTGACATGGATGAAGCGGCTGTTGAGCGGGCCATTCTCATCTTCCGCGAACTGGCCGTGGCTGCGCGATAACAGGGGATAGCGCGGAATACGGAAGCATCATTTTGCAGCCTCTTTGAACCCCAAGCGGGGTTGCCGAGCAAAGCCCAGGCTCGCGAGGCTTGGCGAGCGCAGCCTGGGACTGGAGCCGGTAACCCACGAGAACCCCATCGGGGTTACCTGCGGCCGCCATCCTTTTTGGTAACCTCGTTGAGGTTCAGATTCGTCACGCTCGGCGCCTTCCCAGGGTGCGCACGAAGCGTGCGACCGCTGGGCTGTGTTGGGAAACCCCGTTGGGGTTTGAGACCCGGAAATGCAGGCCAGAATGGCCGACCCTACGAAAGCCCTGGCCGAAGGCCAGGGTAACGTCGGCACCAATATTGGGAAGCCCTGCAAGGGCGCTGTAATCTGCGGCGGATCGATTACGTCGCCCCGTTGGGGCTTTTGACTCTTCGTGCTCCCTACCCTGGCCTGCGGCCAGGGCTATCGTACAGCGCTCCTGCGGAGCTGAGGCAAGAAAAGTAGGCCGCCAGTCCTCTGGCGAGCCCCGAGAGTTGACGTTTTGACCCAAACGGTGTGGAGCGGCCAGTAGCGACTGCCGCGGTTGCCGGAACACGGGTGCAGCGACCTTTCACGTCGGAAGTTTGTCCTCCTGCCACCCGAACTCTGATGGCGCGAGAGAGGACTCGCGGCCTACTTTTCTTGCGGCCAGGGCTATCGTACGGCGCTCCTGCGGAGCTGGACACTTAGTATTTCAGTGGCCTTTTGTATAATACAGGGAATGGGGCGGAGCTCCGCACTGGCCAAGGAGGGTGTGATCCTTGAAAATCTGGTTGTGGTGAAAAAGGCCTGCTGGGACTTACGTCAACGCGATTTGACGTAAGGCGCGCGAGGAAGGGACGAATGGCCAGGTTGCCAGTGGCGGTATCAAGAAACGGTACGAATCCACCCCAGGAGTATCAAGGCGTCGTTCGGAAGTATTTGTGCGGCAAGGGATTGCGGCGATTCATCTGCCCGTGGGTGGACGAAACGAGGACCTCGAAAAGTGGCATCAAAACGGCCTTTTTGGGGGCCACGTCGATCCGAGACGGCCGCCGATTCCCTCGCTTGCGCGTCGGGCTAGTGTCGGACAAAGGATGTGACGTAAGTGCCAAGAGGGGTGCTGGCGTCGCTAGAATATCCGTGAAGGTGTGCTAAGAGCCGGACCCTAAAACCCTCACCCCGGCCCTCTCCCAAGGGGAGAGGGAGATGTGCCATGCGAACCCTTTTCTTCTCGGTCTGCTGGATTGCGGCAATCCTCGCCTTTCCACTCACGGGAAGTGCCCAGTGGGGTGAGTCAGGGCTATTGGGCCAGCGCGGGCCTGCTATCGCGGCTTGTCGTAACTCCATGACTTTGCTACTCTTACCTGTTCCCACCCGGCTGAACCTTTTGGGCTGTCGCGCTGTTGCGGCGGCGAGCCGGGGAAGTAACTACCTCTAGCCACTGCTTGAGGTCGGCTTTTTCGTCAGGTTCCCGCGTCGGGACCGCAGCCGGCAATCAAGCGCAAGGTCTTTTACCGCTTATGGTTAACCGCACGCTGATCCGTGATCTGGAGAACGACCCCGACATCCAGTCGACCTATGATTTGGAAGTTGAGGGCTTTACCGATGAGGGCATGGACCCCACCGGGTCCAACCAGTCATTCGATGTGAATAAAATCGTCGTTGGGCGGATTCTCCGCGTCGCCGACGGCATGGTGATGATTGACATCGGCTTCAAGAGCGAAGGCTCGATTTCGCTGAATGAATGGGATGAAGGGGAAGAGCCTCCGCAGGTGGGGCAGCTCGTCCGCGTGCTGATTGAAGACCTGGAGGACGAACAGGCCCAGCTCGACGACAGCGGCATGGTCCGCATCAGCAAGCGGAAGGCGGCCAAGCAGGACCAGTGGGAAGACATGATGAAGCGGGTGAAGGAGGGGGACATCGTGACCGGTGTCGCCACCCGCAAGATCAAAGGGGGTTTGCTCGTCGATATCACAGGCGTCAACGTCTTTCTGCCGGCCAGCCAGGTGGATATCCGCCGCCCGTCCGACATCGGCGACTACATCGGCCGCACGGTGCAGTGCGAAGTGCTGAAGATCGATGCCGCCCGCCGCAACATTGTTGTCTCGCGCCGCTCGCTGATTGAAAAGCAGCGCGAAACCGACCGCGAAACGCTGCTCTCCGGCCTGACCATCGGCGACGTCCGCAAGGGCGTCGTGAAGAACATCGCCGAGTTCGGCGCATTCGTGGACCTGGGGGGAATCGACGGTCTGCTGCATATCACCGACATGAGCTGGGAGCGGATCGGCCATCCCACCGAAATGGTCGCGATCGACCAGGAGTTGGAAGTCAAGGTCCTGCACATCGACCGCGAGAAGAAGAAAATCGCCCTCGGCCTCAAGCAACTGCTGTCCAACCCGTGGGAAAACGTGGTGGACAAGTACCCGGTCGGCACCGTGGTGAAGGGGTCCGTGGTCAACGTGATGAGCTACGGGGCCTTCGTCAAGCTGGAGCCGGGCATCGAGGGGCTGGTGCATATCAGCGAGATGTCCTGGACCCGCCGCGTGAATCACCCCAGCGAGCTGGTGAACATTGGCGACGAGATTAGCGTCGTCATTCTCGGCGTCGACAGAGAAGGGCAGCAGCTTTCCCTGGGCATGAAGCAGACGCAGGAGAATCCCTGGACACGAGTGGCCGATAAGTATCCGGTCGACGCCTTGGTGGAAGGGAAGGTCCGCAACCTCACCAACTACGGGGCCTTCATCGAACTGGAAGAAGGGATTGACGGCCTGCTGCACGTTTCCGACATGTCCTGGACCCGCAAGATCAGCCATCCCAGCGAGATGCTCGAGAAGGGGCAGGCGGTGAAGTGCAAGATCCTGTCCGTCGATCAAGAGCGGCGGCGGATCGCCCTGGGGCTCAAGCAGCTTGATGAGGATCCGTGGGCCGCCAACATCCCGGGCAAGTACGCGCCGGGGCAGGTGGTGACCGGCACCGTGACGAAGATCACCAATTTTGGCGTGTTTGTCGGCCTGGAAGACGGGCTGGAGGGACTACTCCACATTTCGGAGCTCGCCGATCACAAGGTTGAGAACCCCGAGGACGTGGTGAAGGTCGGCGACAAGATCGAGGTCAAGGTTCTGCGGGTCGACATCGACGAGCGGAAGATCGGCCTCTCGCGCAAGCGCGTGGAATGGAGCGCGGACGCCAATGCCGCCGCCGACGCAGCCGAAGCTGCTGCCGCGCCTCCGCCTCCGAAGGAAAAGAAGCAGCGAGGGGAGCTCAAGGGCGGACTCGGCGGCTCAGGCCCGCTGATCGCACCCGCACCCGCACCCGCGGCGGAGAAGGAACCGACCCCCGCGACGGAGAAGGAAGACGAGAAAGCGGAATCGCCAGCGGAATAGGCGACCGGGGGGCGTCAACCCCTGATACTATTAACCCCGCGAGCGAAATATCAGGGGGCTGACGCCCCCCGCTCGCCAGAGACTCTACTCCCGCAGCGCCCCTACGACTCCGCCGACTTGCCCGTGGATTTCCGACGTGGCGCGGATGACGAGAACCTGGAGCTGCGGATAGTAGAAGATGACGCCGGGGCCGCCGACAACGTCCCAGAAATCGGGACTGATGGTCCGCTGGATCAGCTCAATGAGCTGCTGGGCGTTGTAGTCGGTCTGCGACGCGCCGCCGCGGCCGAAAAAGCTGCTCGGGCTGCCGGTGGCAAAATCGGCGAGCCCCATGGCCCCCGCCAGATTGCTCGACGCATACCGGGCCGCCTCCGCCTGGGCATCATCGAGCTGCGGCTGTCCATCCTTTGCCAGTTGCCGCTTCAAATCGGCTTTGACCTTCACCAGCCGGCCCCAGATTTTGGCCCGCAGGCTTTGCATCTGGTCGAGCGTGGCGAACCGCTCGTCGCTGGTGATCTCGTAATGCAGGGAGCAAAGCTGCTCGACGGCCCTGCCTCGGTCCTTCAGGCTCTTGACGGTCGCTTCCCGCTTGAGCGCGGCGCTGATGTCCCGGTCGATCTCCGCCGCCAGACGCTTCGCCGGTTTGGCCTGCGCGTCGTTGGGCTTGGCGGAATCTGAGGTGCTGGAAGCGGGCGCGCCCAGCGCAAAAGCCGAGCAAAGAATGAACGTAACCATGCCTCTGGTCTCCTCACTCGCCGAGCCCCTGTGCAGGGCGGGTTATCTTGTAGTGTAGAGAATCGGCAGGCGGGAGGTCAAATGGAATTCCGCTTAGCCCCCGCGTCCACGCGGGGCATGCGCCGCGTGGACGCGGCGGCTAAGCACAAATCACGCCCACGCAAAGCCGTGGGCGTGCCACCCCTTACTGAAACCACCGCTGCACGTCCATCGCCGTGGCGAACACCATCAGCGAGAGCAGGAAGGCCAGGCCGCCGATGCTTAGCCAGCCTTGGATATGCGGCGGCACCGGCTTGCGGCGGATCCCCTCGGCCGCCAGGAACAGCATGTGCCCTCCGTCCAGAACGGGAATCGGCAGGAAGTTGATGATGGCCAGGTTGGCGCTGAGCATGACAAGGAACATGAGCAGCATCGGGATGCTGTGCCCTGCCGAATAGCCGGCGGCTTGAATGATCCCCGCTGGGCCGGTGAGGTGCTTGGGGGAAATACGGCGCGAAACGAGGTGCGAGAGCGACATCAACACGGTCCCCAGTTGCTCCCTGACCTCACGAAAGCCGAGCGAAAACGCTTCTCCAACTCCGGCGGCCTGGTGCTTGATTTCAATCGGTCGGAAGACGAGCCCTCGACGTTCGTCGAAGAATGACTTGGAGTCGCCGGGAGTGAGCGTGGCCTTCACTTCGCTCTTGCCGCGCATGACCGTCAGGTCGAGCTTCGTGTCGGGGCGGACGTGCTGCAAGTAATGATGCACGCGGGTCCACGAGCGGAGATTGTTGTCGAGCTTGAGCAGCTTGCCGAACTCTTTTTCCAGAGCGCCGTCACTTACCTCTTTTTTCCGCGCCTCCTCGTCGGCGGCGATGAGTTGGGCGGTAAGGACCATGTCCCCCGCCTTCAGACCCTGCTTTTCCGCCGAGTTGCCGGGCTCGATGGCGGCGATTTCATTCGAGACGTCGAACGCGACGCCGATGCTCTCAATCGTGGTCGGTCCGCCGTAGGGGAACGCATCTTGAAACTGCGGCGGAGGGACGGCGTTGACCGTCAGCTCTTTCGTCGTCGCCTTTCCGCTCGCGTCCTTGCGGGACACCACGACGGCATAAACCTCTCCTTCACTGCTGGGAATCAGCCGCTGTCCCAGCGAGAGAGGATCGCCGACGCCTTCGCCATTGACTTGCTCAATCACGTCCCCGATCTGAATGCCAGCCTTAGCAGCAGGCGAGTTTTCACGGAGAGAGACCACCGGCCCGATTTTCATCACCAGCCCGACCGTCCGCATCGGGCGCTGGGGCACAGTCATTTCCAGACGGCGTTTGGGGGCGTCTTTCTCCGGCTCCTTGGCCCCTTCTTTCTGCTCCGTCCGCTCTACGGTCACTTTCAGCGATCCGCGGGGATGGCGAGCGAGCTCCGCGTTGACGCGGGAATCAAACTTCCCTTGATCCGGCTCTAATTCCTGTCCCTCGATGGCCACTAGCACGTCATTGTTCTCAATTCCCTCCACGGGATTCGGGTTTTTCGACGAGACCGCGAGGCGGCGGCTGCCGGCGGAATAGAAGCCGAGCGAAGGAAAGTCGGTCTCTTCTTTGGTCCGTCCGCTAGGGCGCAGGCGATACCACTCCTCTTTGCCGCTTTCGTCGCGGAACAGTATCTCCAGGTCGCGGTCGTCGCCGTTGAAGACCACCTTCCGCTTCATATCCTCGAAGCGAAAATTCTCGTACGGCGCAGAGCCTTTCACGAACTGCACGGCCTTCATGCCGGGTTGAAGCTTTTCCCACGCCGGACTTCCCGGCACGGTGCCGCCGATAATCGCCGGCATCTCGGGCACTCCCAGGCCATAGGCCAGGGCGGCCAGAAGCACGCCGAAAATCAAATTCATGATGACGCCGGCCGAAATGATCGCCATCCGCGCGGGGACGGACTTGGCCTGGTAGCTGCGTGGATCGAGGACGTATTCTTTTTCCACGGTGCCACGGGGCGCGAGCCCTTCAGCCGCGGTTCCTTCCTTGAGGACTTTGCTCCGCTCGGCTTCGGCTTCCGCATTCCGCGGGTCGTCATCCTGGCCCAGCATCTTCACGTACCCGCCCAGCGGCAGAATGCCGATGCCATACACCGTTTCGCCCCACTGTCTTCGGAAGAGCGAATGGGGAATGGTGAAGGGACCGATCTTTTTGATCGGAAACCAATCGAAGCCGACGTAGAATTTTTCGCACTTCACGCCGCAGGCTTTCGCGACTAGAAAATGCCCGAGCTCATGCACGAAGATGACAAAGCCGAGGCCGGCGGCCACGCTGCCGATGATCCACACATAGCTGAGAATGGTTTCCAGCGTTGTCGGATCCGCGGGCAACGCGGCAATCAGGGACAAATCCACCGTGAAATCTCCTGTCGTGCCCAGCGGTCGAGCCGCAATAGCTCTTCCAGCGTGGGGTTGGAATCAAAAGGGTGATGCGAAAGGACGCTCTGGCAGGCGGGGACAATTTTCATGAAGGGAATCTCCCCCGCCAAAAAGGCCGCCACCGCCGCCTCGTTGGCTGCATTCAATACGGCTCCCGCGGTGCCGCCGGTTTGCGCGACTTCCCGCCCCAGCCGCAGGGCCGGGAAGCGGTCTTCATCCGGCGGCTCGAAATCGAGCTGCATGGACTGTGTCAGGTCGAGCTTTTGGGCCGGCCCTTCCCGTCGCTCCGGCCAGGTCAGGGCGAACTGGATGGGGAGCTTCATATCGGGCGGGCTGAGCTGGGCCAGCACGCTGCCGTCCTTGAATTCTACCAGGGAATGCACAATGGACTGCGGGTGAATCACCACATCGATCTGATTTGGAGACAAATCGAACAGCCAGCGAGCTTCGATGATTTCCAGGGCTTTGTTCATCATGGTCGCGGAATCGACCGTGATTTTCGGCCCCATTCGCCACGTTGGGTGGGCCAAAGCGTCCTGCACCGTCACTGTTTGCATCTGCTCAGCCGTGTAGCGGCGGAATGGACCGCCGCTGGCCGTCAGGATGATTCGCCGCAAATCCTCGCGCCGGCCGCAGGCCAGGGCTTGAAACACTGCGCTATGTTCGCTATCCACCGGCAGAATCTTGGCCTGACGCTTGGCGGCCATTTTCATCACCAGAGGCCCCGCCATGACGAGGGTTTCCTTGTTCGCCAAGGCCACGGTCTTGCCCGCTTCCAAGGCGGCCCAAGTCCCTGCCAGGCCAGCACTTCCGACGACGGCGGCGACCACGGCATCCACTTCTGCCGCCGCCGCTACTTGCTGAACGCCTTCCTGACCCATCAACAGTCTAGTGCTTTTGGGCAGGGCCGACCAATCAAACCGCTCAGCTTCGGCGGGGTCAGTGGCGACGACCCAGGGCGATTGAAACTCCGCCGCCTGCTGGCACAGGAGGGCCAGATTCTTGTTAGCGGTCAGAGCGAAGACCCGCAAATACCCTCGCGATTCCCTCACCACTTCCAGCGTGCTTCGGCCGATGCTCCCCGTCGAGCCCAGAATTGCGATGCTGCGGGAAGGCTCGGACATGAGTGACCAGCAGGATAATCGCAGCCGAGCGGTGAGAAAAATGAGGCCTTCGGGCGTCGAGGCTCTGAGTGCTAAATAAAACCGTGGCTTGCACTTGGGACGTAGGACATTGTAGAAGTCCACCCTCCCGGCAACAACCCGGATTTGCCCGTCCGCTGCCCCCGTTGCGGCGGAGGGTATACTAGAAGAAATGCATTTCGACGCCCTTCCGCGATACGTCCGCGGCCAACTTTCCCTACCGAGCATTTCATGAGTCAAGACAACGGCCACGGCCGCAACCGAGACCGAGACGGCGAGGGGCGCGGACCCTCCGCCTTCAATGTCCTTCTTTGGGTCTCCCTGGTTTCCCTGGTGATATTACTAGGCTACAGCCAGGCGGTTTCCTTATTCCGCGTCGAACTCTCACCCAGCGATCTGCAGAACCTCATCAAGCAGAGTTACCAAAATGGCCAGCCAAAAACGAGCGACAACTACATTGATGTAAAAACTTCGGAAAAGCCTCCGCGCACTTTCCGCTATTCCAACCTCCACGGCCTGACGATTACCGACAAATCGATCACCGGCAAGCTCAATCGGGTTGAGCTCAAGTCTTTGGGCCCAGGCCTCCCGCCTGAGCCCGATAAGATCACCAACGCGGAGAACCTTAACTTTCACACTCCCCTGCTCAAAGAATCCTCCATCCGGCAGGAGCTGGAAGAAACGGCCAAAACGAGCGGCGCCAACCCCAAGTTTTCGGAAGCCAGCCAGATGGAGACCTGGGGCCTCTCGCTGATGATCTTCGTCCTGATTTCCGTCGGCCTGTACTTCATCGTCCGCCGCATCGGCGGCATCGCCTCGCCCATGTCCTTCGGCCGGAGCAAAGGACGGCTGTACGCGATTGAGGACCTGGGCATCACCTTCAACGATGTCGCCGGCATCGACGAAGCGGTGGATGAAGTCCGCGAGGTGGTCGATTTCCTCCGCACTCCGGAAAAATATCAGCGCCTCGGCGGCCGCATTCCCAAGGGGGTGCTGCTCGTCGGCCCCCCAGGGACCGGCAAAACGCTGCTCGCCAAGGCCATCGCCGGCGAAGCGGGGGTGCCGTTCTTCAGCCTCTCCGGCTCCGACTTCGTGGAAATGTTCGTCGGCGTCGGCGCGGCCCGCGTGCGGGACATGTTCACCCAGGCGGAGGCCAAGGCTCCCTGTATCATCTTCATCGATGAGCTCGACGCTCTCGGCAAAACCCGCGGCTCCGGCATCATGGGGGGCCATGACGAGCGGGAACAGACGCTCAACGCCCTGCTTGTCGAAATGGACGGCTTTGGCAGCAACAGCGGCGTCATCGTGATGGCGGCCACGAACCGCCCCGAGACGCTCGATGCCGCTCTCATGCGCCCGGGCCGCTTCGACCGCCATGTGCTGGTCGACCGCCCGGATATCAAAGGCCGCGAGGACATCCTCAAAGTCCACGTTAAGAACGTCAAGCTGGATCCGCTCATCGATCTGCGGGAAGTCGCCGCTATTACGCCTGGGTTTGTGGGGGCGGACTTGGCGAACCTGGTCAACGAAGCGGCGCTGCTCGCCGCCCGCAAGGAAAAGGCCTCCGTCGGCATGGCGGAGTTCGACGAAGGGGTGGAACGGGTCACCGCCGGCTTGGAAAAGAAGCAGCGGGTGATGAACCAGGACGAAAAGCTCCGCGTGGCCTATCACGAAAGCGGTCACGCCCTGGTTGCGTACAGCCTCCCTAATACCGACCCCGTGCATAAGGTCAGCATTATTCCCCGCGGCCTTGCCGCCCTCGGCTATACCATGCAGCGGCCGGAAGGTGACCGCTTTCTGATGACCCAGTCCGAGCTCGAAAGCCGCATCCAAGTCTTGTTGGCCGGGACGATTACCGAGGAAATGGTCTTTCACGACATTTCGACGGGTGCCCAGAACGACCTGGAGCGGGCCACCGACATCGCCAGCAGCATGGTGATGGAATACGGCATGAGCCGCCTGGGGCGAGTGAACTACCGCGAAACCAACCGCTCCCCCTTCCTGGCCGGTGCCGGCGGCGAAGAAAAGACCCGCAGCCATAGCGAGAAGACCGCCCGCGAAATTGACGAGGAAGTCCGCCGGATTATCGACGAATCCATTGAAAAAGTCCGCCACATTCTCGACGTCCGCCGTAGCGCCCTCGAGTCCCTGACCCGGCGGCTCATCGAGGTCGAATCCGTCGACTCCACCGAGCTTAAACGGATCATCGAGGAAACCTCCCCTGGCCCCCTCATCGTCCCTGGCACCGTGCCGTCGGCCATCCGCCCGATGCAAACGCCCGTGGCGGAAGAGACGCCGATTAGCGTGGCGGAAAGAGGGCTGTGAAATGCTCTTTCGATTACTGCCCATTGCATTGAGTGCAACTCGTGGTGTGTGACATGGAGTTGGCGTTTCGAGTAAAATCCACGGACTATGGATGTTCTTCCTGTCGTCCGCTATTTCCTGTTGTCAGAAGATATTTCCACGAACCCGATCGACCCAAAGAAGGTCACGGTGATCGATCTTCTCACGACGATTCGCTCGAAGGACGATCCGTCCTACCCCGCGCTTGTTCCAGAAATTTGTTGCACTGCCTGGCTCACGGACGGCCGAAGATCAGGCGAAGCACAGATTGTTTGCGTGGAGGATGAAACTGCCGAAAAGTTGTTTGCAAGCCGCCGTCACGTTGTACAATTGAGTGAAGACCCCTTGGAAGTCTCTGTCGTTGCGATTCGTATCGGCGACTGCCGATTTCCCAATCCGGGACTGTTTACTTTCGAGTTTCATTGGAACGGTCAGAAACTTGCCGAGTGCCCCTTGCGAATGAGGTGATTTATGATCCCGTCGAATTTTTCGTATTTGCCCGCTAAAGTCTACGTTTTCAAAGACAAGGCGATTACCGATAAAGAGGTTCTTGCCAAGCTGTTTCCTAAGAAAGGCGACAAAGGGAAGAAGCCCGGATCGAGGTCGGCGACGAAGAAAAAAAAGTGACATGAATGATTCCGTCCCCTCAGTCCTTTACCACGGGACTTCAAGTCGATTCCTGGAAGCAGTTCTCAGCGGCGGTTTGAGGCCTCGCGGCGACTCGCCCAGCCAGTGGGAGGATAAACCAAGTCGAGGTGACATGGTCTACCTCACAGACAATTACGCTCACTATTACGCTCATAACGCCTGCAAAGACGAACCGTGGCTAATCGTTGAAGTTGCGACCGAAGACATTTGTTCGGAATTCGTGCCTGATGAGGATTTCATTTTCTCGTGCTTAAAAAGTAAGCTCTCCGATGGTCCACAGGATGAACTTCATCAAACGGTTCGTGACAATCTTCTTCGCTGGCAACCTTTGTGGCCAGTGTCGCTAAAGGCCCTTGGGACCGTTGCTCATCGTGGCATAATTCCGCCCGCTGCAATCACCCGATATTGCCATTTTGATTATCGGCGGCGGTCATCTGAGTTTTGCGAACTTGTTGATACGGCCATCAGCCCGCAAGCATATGGTTCAAGCGGTGCAATGAACCGTCAGATTCTCTCTTGGCTTTTCGGTGATTCGCCAGAATTGCCGACTGACAGTTGCTCATCTCCCTTGGCGATTGAGTACTATCGAAACGCCAGCCGAGATCGAACGGGCGTTCAAGTCGTCATCTGTCGTGACGAACTTCATGTGTCGAGTCCGATGCCAAAATGACAACCCGGGCAACTAGTTCGCTCAGTTCCGGCGTTGCGTAACCGACGGCCAGACATTAACTCCTTACGGCACAACGACTTCTTCACTTTTTCCTCCCCCTGGCACACCCCTTGCATCCTCTCCCGCCCAAACTGGCTCCGGCTGCCATTTTTGGCGGCGGGGCTGTTGGTTGACCCCGCCAGTTTGGCTTCTACTTCACCCGCGACGATAAAAACCCGCTGAAGTGGGTTACTACGAACGACTTAGGAGGATTCTCAACGTGGCTAAGCAAATGGTCTTTGATGATGACGCCCGCCAGCCGCTACTTCGCGGCGTTTCCAAGCTGGCGCGGGCGGTTCGCAGCACGCTGGGGCCGCGCGGCCGCAATGCGGTGCTGGACAAGGGGTGGGGAAGCCCCAAGGTGACCAAGGACGGCGTGACCGTGGCGGAGGATATCGAGCTCGACGACCCCTACGAAAACCTGGGGGCCCAGCTCGTCAAGGAAGCGGCCAGCAAGACCAATGAAATCGCCGGCGACGGCACCACCACCGCCACCGTCCTGGCCGAAGCCATCTTCCGCGAAGGGCTGAAGATGATTGCGGCCGGCTACGACCCGATGGCCCTCAGCCGCGGCATTGCCAAGGCGACGGAAGCGGTTTGTGCGGAAGTGAACGCCCAGGCCACGCCGATTAACGAGAAGAACAAGAAAGAGCTGCAGCAGATTGCCACCATCGCGGGCAACAACGATCCCTCCATCGGCACCGTGCTGGCCGACGCCTTCCTCAAGGTCGGCAAGGACGGCGTCATCACCCTGGAAGAGGGCCGCGGCAGCGAAACCACGGTCGAAATCGTGGAAGGGATGATGTTCGACCGGGGCTATCTCTCGCCCCACTTCGTGACCAACCAGGAAGAGGTTACCGTCGAGCTGGAAAACTGCTACATCCTGTTGTACGAAGAAAAAATCTCGTCCAACAAGAAGCTCATTCCGCTCCTCGAAGCCATCAGCAAGGCCAACAAGCCGCTGCTCATCGTGGCCGAAGATGTGGAAGGGGAAGCCCTGGCTACGCTCGTCGTCAACAAGATGCGGGGCATTCTGCAAGTCTGTGCCGTCAAGGCTCCCGGCTACGGCGACCGCCGCAAGGCCGTCATGGGGGACATCGGCATCCTGACCAAGGCCACCCCCATCTTCAAGGATCTGGGCATCGAGCTGGAAAGCGTGAAGCTCTCCGATCTCGGCCGCGCGAAAAAGGTGCGGATCACCGCCGAAGAGACCACCTTCGTCGGCGGAGCCGGATCGAAAGAAGAAATCGCGGGCCGCGCCGAGCAGATTCGCAAGGAAATCGGCGTCACCGACAGCGAGTATGACCGCGAGAAGCTGCAGGAACGCTTGGCCAAGCTGGCCGGCGGCGTCGCTCAGATCAGCGTCGGAGCTGCGACCGAGACCGAGATGAAGGAGCGGAAGTGGCTGCTGGAAGATGCCAAGAACGCCGTGCAGGCGGCTCTGGAAAGCGGCATTGTCCCCGGCGGCGGCGTCTCCCTCATCCGCAGTGAGAAGGCCATCGACAAGCTCAAGCTGACCGGCGACGAAGCCGCCGGCGCTCAGATTATCAAGAACGTCCTCGACCAGCCGCTGCGGGCGATTGCCAACAACGCCGGCATGGATGGCGCGGTCGTCGTCAACCGGGTCCGCCAACTCAAGGGGAAGACCGAAGGCTACGACGCGGACAAGGACACCTACGGCGACATGCTGAAGGCCGGCGTGATTGACCCGGCCAAGGTGGTCACCACCGCGCTGCAAAACGCGGCCAGCGTTGCCTGCCTCTTGCTCACCACGGAAGCCCTCGTCACCGAGATTCCCAAGGAGAAGGAAGAAGGGGGCCACGACGATCACCACGACCACGGCATGGGCGGTGGCATGGGTGGAATGGGCGGCGGCATGGGAGGAATGGGCGGCATGGAAGGGATGATGTAATAAAGTACTCCTCACGCTCCGCGTGAGGAATTCATCACGCGGAGCGTGATGAGTACTTTCTTTTGGACGCAGAGCGTCGAAGACTTGCTTTCCCACGCAGAGCATGGGAACGAGAACAATACACAAACTTAAAAGGAATTCACGCATGGCAAAGCTCAAAGTTCGTCCTCTCGATGATCGTGTGGTTGTTCAGCCCATGGAGTCCGAATCCCGGACGGCTGGCGGAATCGTGCTGCCCGACAGCGCCAAGGAGAAGCCGCAGCGCGGCACGGTGATGGCCGTCGGCGCGGGCAAGCTCCTGGACAACGGCAAGCGCGGGGAGCTTTCCGTGCAGGTCGGCGACCAGGTGATCTACGGCAAATACGGCGGCACCGACATCGAAATCTCCGGCGAAGAGGTGAAGATCCTCCGCGAGAGCGATATTCTGGCGAAGGTGATTGGATAGTCGGAAAAAACCCTCGGTCCCACGCTCCGCGTGGGACCGCAAGTCTTGGACGCTCCGCGTCCTGAGACGAAGAGCCGCGGAGCGGCGAAGAATAGCGTTCCCACGCAGAGCGTGGGAACGAGAACCTAATACAAGTACAACGCAACATTCCCCGAGGGATTTACACGTGCCTAAGCAACTTCTTTTTGATGATGTCGCCCGCGCCCGCCTGCTGGCCGGTGTGGACAAGCTGGCGAACGCCGTCGCGGTGACGATGGGCCCGACCGGCAAGAACGTGATTATCGACAAGTCCTTCGGCGGTCCGACCGTGACGAAGGACGGCGTGACCGTGGCCAAGGAAGTCGACCTGGAAGACCGCTTTGAGAACATGGGCGCGAAGCTGGTTGTCGAAGTCGCCCAGAAGACTTCCGACCTGGCCGGCGACGGCACCACCACCGCCACGGTGCTCGCCCGCGCCATCTTCAAGGAAGGCCTGCGGAACGTAGTCGCCGGCAGCAATCCCACCGCCATCCGCCGCGGCATTGATAAGGCCGTGACAGCCGCCACCGAAAAACTCATCGCCATGGCCAAGCCGGTGACGAGCAAGGACGAAGTTGCCGCCGTGGGTGCGATTAGCGCCAACAACGATGGCACCATCGGCGAATTGCTGGCCGATGCACTCCAGCGGGTTGGCAAGGACGGAGTCATTACCGTCGAAGAAGGCAAGACGACCGACACCAAGGTCGAATACGTGGACGGGATGCAGTTCGACAAGGGCTACGTCTCCCCCTACTTCATCAACCGCCCCGCCACGATGGACGTGCTCCTCGAAGAGCCACTGATCCTGATTTACGACAAGAAGCTGAGCAACGTCCGGGAGATCATCCCGATCCTCGAGAAGACCGCTCAGACCGGCAAGCCGCTGCTCATCATCGCGGAAGACGTGGATGCGGAAGCCCTCACGCTGCTGGTCGTCAACAAGCTGCGGGGCGTGCTCAACGTCTGCGCGGTGAAGGCACCGGGTTTCGGCGACCGCCGCAAGGCCATGCTGGGGGACATCGCGGTCCTGACCGGCGGCACCATGATCAGCGAGGATCTTGGCATCGAGTTGGAAAACCTCAGCCTGGAACACCTCGGCCGGGCCAAAAAGGTGACGGTCGATAAGAGCAACACCACACTCGTCGAAGGGGCCGGTAAGCGGGCCGACATCGACAAGCGGATTGGCCAGATCAAAAGCCAGATGGCCCAGGTGGAGAGCGAGTACGATAAGGAAAAGTTCCAGGAACGCCTCGCCAAGCTGGCCGGCGGCGTGGCGGTCATCTCCGTCGGTGCCGAGACCGAAGCCGACATGAAGCAGAAGAAGGCCCGCGTGGAAGACGCCCTGCACGCCACCCGCGCCGCGGTGGAAGAAGGCATTCTCCCCGGCGGCGGCGTGGCCCTGCTCCGCTGTGCCGAAGCGGTCGAAAAGCTCCGCGATTCCCTCAAGGGGGACGAGAAGGTCGGAGCCGATATCATCCTGCGTGTTCTCCCGTCGCCGCTGGTTACCATCGTCAACAACGGCGGCAAGGACGGCTCCGTGGTGGCTGACGAAGTGCTGCAAAAGACCGGCAACATCGGCTACGACGCCAACACGGGCGAGTACGTCGATATGTACAAGGCCGGCATCATCGACCCGGTGAAGGTGGTTCGCACCGCTCTCAGCAATGCCGCCAGCATCGCCTCGCTGCTGTTGACGACCGAAGCCCTGGTGACGAATTTGGACAAGGAAGACAAGAAGAAGCGGGCGGTGGAAGGGGCGGTGAGGTAAACATAGTGACCGGCGTCCTCGTTCCCAAGCTCTGCTTGGGAACGCACGGTCGGAAGCTCTGCTTCCCGTTTGGAAACTTGAAGCGGAGCTTCGAGCCTTGTGTTCCCAAGCAGAGCTTGGGAACAAGGATCTCCTTCAGCCGCTTTTGAAATGGCCACTTCGCTGGGCGAAGTGGCTTGTTTTTTGCTCCAAATTAGTCCCGCAAGCAAGTCCTGCCATCTTGTCCGTGATGTAGATTTCTACGGACGAACTTCACCATTTACCGGCATTCCCGGCCATGAGCTCGATGGCAGCCAAACGCGACTACTACGAAGTGCTGGGGGTGGCCCGCGATTCCGCCGGGAAGGAGATCGCGGCCGCTTATCGCAAGCTGGCCATCAAATTCCACCCCGACAGCCACCCCGGCGATGCCGACGCGACGGTGCGATTCAAAGAAGCGGCCGAAGCCTACGAAATCCTGTCAGACGCCGACAAGCGGGAGCGGTACAATCGGTTCGGGCATGATGCGCCGGGCTTCAGCGGCGGACCCCACTTTCAAGACGTCGAGGACATCTTCGAAGCCTTCGGCGGCATCTTCGGGGATCTTTTCGGCGGCGGAGGTCGAGGCGGTGGAAGAACGCGCCGCGCTCGCCGCGGTGCCGACGTGCAGGTGCAGGTGACGCTGGAGCTGGAAGAGGCGGCTCGCGGCATCGCTAAGACGGTCGAGTTCAACCGCAGCAAGCGGTGCGATACCTGCGAAGGAAGCGGGGCGAGGCCGGGCTCCAAGAAGGCGACTTGCCAGTACTGCGGCGGCCGCGGGCAGATTGTGCAGTCGGCCGGCATCCTCCGGGTGCAGACCACCTGCCCGTCCTGCCAGGGCTCCGGTTCCACGATCACCGAGCCCTGCGAGAAGTGCCGCGGGCGAGGATACATTTCCCAGCGGGTGAAGCAGGAAGTGAAGATTCCTCCCGGAATCGACGACGGAATGCAGGTCCGCATCCGAGGCGAAGGAGAGCCCAGCCCCGATGGCGGCCCAGCCGGCGACCTGTACTGCCACGTGCAGGTTCGCAAACACAAGCTGTTCCAGCGGGACAATAACAACCTGGTCTTGCAGATGCCCATCTCGTATACCCAGGCCGCGCTGGGGTCCAAGCTTGAAATCCCCACGCTGCAAGGAAAGCACGAGCTGACGATCGGACCCGGCACGCAGTCCGGCGACGTCTTCCGCATCCGCGGGCGCGGCATGCCCGATCCCCGCGGCAGCGGTCCGGGCGACCTGCTGGTGCAGACCATCATCGAGGTCCCCAAGAAACTGCTGCCCGATCAGGAAAAGTTGCTGCGAGAGCTCGCCGACATGGAGCGCAAGGACGTGTCGCCGCATCGCAAGTCGTTTTTCGAGAAAATTAAGGACTATTTCGGAGGCGAGGAGTCCAAGTGAGGCAATGTCGCCTTTCGCTCCGCGAAAGAACGTCCTTTCGCGGAGCGAAAGGCGACATTGGGCACGACGTGTGCGGGTTGTAATAAGAGTGGCCTCCGCTGACTTTTTCTCGTCCCTTCGGTGAATGACATGGCTGAAACATCCAATACTCAAGAATCCATCGACGATCAGGTATTCGCCGGCGACACACTGGCCGATGCGTCCCGGCTGCAACAGGACCTGGCGGAAGCGAACGAGCGCGTCCTTCGCGTGCAGGCCGAGCTCGAGAATTACCGCAAGCGATCCCGCCGCGAGATGGAGGAGGAGCGGCGGTACGCGCTGCTTCCCTTCGCCAAGGATTTACTATCCGTCGTGGACAATCTGGAGCGGGCGATCGCTTCCGGCCAAGGGGACGACCAGGGGTTGCTCGCGGGAGTGAAAATGGTTTCCACGCTGTTGCAGAATGTGCTCCATCAGCATCAATGCACGCGGATTGAGTCCGTCGGCCAGCCGTTCGACCCCAACGTCCACCAGGCCATCGCCCAGGAGGCCAGCAGCGAGTATCCCGCCGGCACGGTCACCCGCGAGGCCCAGTCCGGCTACAAGCTCTTCGACCGCGTCATCCGCCCCGCCCAGGTTTTTGTTTCGACAGGAACGGAGAAGGTGGGGTAGGCTTCCAGCCTGCCCAGAACATTTTAGCTCGGAACACTTAGGGCAGGCTGGAAGCCTACCCCACACAATTCATGCCCACCTACGACTACGAGTGCGACGCCTGCGGCCATAAGTATGAGCTGTTTCAGAACATGAGCGATGAGCCGCTGACGAAGTGCCCGAAATGCAAGAAAAAGAAGCTCCGCCGCTTGTTCGGCGCCGGTGCCGCCGTGATGTTCAAAGGGAGCGGCTTCTATCAGACCGACTACCGCAGCGAGTCCTACAAGACGTCGGCGGCTGCGGAGAAGAAGTCCAACGAGCCCGCGCCGAGCACCTCCGATACCAAGAGCGAATCCAAGGGCGCGGAAAGCAAACCAGCGGCCGAAACTAAGCCCGCAGCCGAGAGCAAACCCGCGACTCCGTCCAAGCCGGACAAGAAGAAATAGCCGCCGGCCCAAGAATAGTACTCATCTCGCTCCGCGAGATGATTCCTCACGCGGAGCGTGAGGAGTACTTTGAGAGCCGTCCGATCATGTCCACCATCCGCTGCCCCGTCTGCGAAAAGCAGTTCGACCCCGCCGCAACTCCCGCCATGCCCTTCTGCGGCGAGCGCTGCCGCCAAATCGACCTCGGCCGCTGGCTCCGCGAGATCTATAGCGTGCCAGTGGAGAGGAAGGACGAGGACGACGATACCGCGGAAAGTGCGCCGAAAGAGACGGAATGATGCCGCTGCTTGCGGCAGTGAACTATTCGCGTATAATTTCCGCTGACTTATTTCCTTTCAGGCAGGGGTCAGCGCATGACGGATGAACGCGGAGTGCTGCGGCGGATTGCCTGGCGCGAGTTGTTCCCCTGGCTCATCATCTTTCGCTCGTTCCGCCTGGCGATCTCGCCGACGCTGCTGCTGGTGGCGACGCTGGCGGTGTTTATGACAGGCATCGGCTGGCAGGCCGGAACGTATGTCTTCCTGACGGAGGACCAGCGCATCGCTGCTGCTCCTGGCCCGCCTCTCGACGCACATGTTCCTCGCGCAGTGGCCAAGTACCTACCGGCCGAAGAGAGTTCCGCGAGCGGCGGATTTTTTCGTTTGGCGGAGCCCTTCTACAGCCTCTTCCGCCGCGAATTGACCATTCGTCATGCCGCTTACTATGCGTTCGCTTCGCTCTGGTCGCTCGCCATTTGGGCCTTTGCCGGCGGCATCATCACGCGGCGGGCGGTGCTGGAGTTCGGAGCCGACGAAACGCCGGGCTTCATGGAAACCGTGCAGTTCGCGGCCCGCCGTTACCTGTGGTACTTCCTCGCGCCGCTTTATCCGCTTTCGGGGGTTCTGCTGCTGCTGCTGCCTGTCGCCGCGCTCGGATTCGTCGCCTGGCTGCACGACTTCGGCTTCGTCCTGGCCGGCGTTCTTTGGATCTTCGTGGTTCTCGCCGGAGTGGTCGCCGCCTGGCTGCTGGCCGGCTTGCTCTTCGGCTGGCCGCTGATGTGGGGGACCATCAGCGCGGAGCGGGAAGGAGACGCCTTTGAAGCCTTCAGCCGCTCCTTTTCGTACGTCTACGGCAAGCCGTTGCACTATCTGTTCTATGCGGTGGTCGCCGCGCTATTTGGTGCCCTTTGCTGGGCAGTCGCTCACTACGCCGCGAACATCATCATCGAGTTCGGATTCTGGGCCTGTTCCTGGGGAGCGGGTGAAAAGCGAACGGGACAAATGGAGGACTTGGCGATCCTCAGCCAAACCCAATGGCTGGGAGAAGGGGACGGCAGTCTGCTGGCCCGGTGCGGCGGCACGCTGCTGGGGCTCGCCATCCGCCTGGTCCGCCTGATCGAATCCGGCTTCACGCTCAGCTTCTTCTGGTGCGTCGCCGGCGCGATTTATCTCCTGCTACGGCAGGACGTGGATGACAAGGAGCTCGACGACGTCTACGTCCCAGCGGAAATGCCCGCGCCGAGGGGGCCTGTAAGCGCCGCCGCAACGCCAACGCCTGAGCGAGCACCGGCCCCTATTCCCGCCACGGACGCGCCGTCGGAACCGAACCAGCGGCCGGTGGAAACCGTGCAAGTTCCGCCGCCTTAGGCGTGATCCATCACGGACCGCAGCAACTCCACGTAAGTCCGGTCGAACTGCGAGTTCGGCATCACCTCGTCACAGCCGGCGGCGCGGGCGGAAGCGAGCGCGGCTTCATCCACATGAGCGCCGAAGGCGACGATGCGGGCCGCTGGAGACTTGCCGCGGACGTCGGAAACAAGCCGTGGCAGATCCAGGCTGTTCTGGCCTAGGTCGATGATGACGAGGCGGGTATCGGCGGAGAGCTTTGCCGCCAGGTCGCCGGGGCTCGCCAATACCTGCAGCGGAATCTTGAGCGTGCTCGCCGCGCCGGAGACGCGGGATGCGAACATCAAATTCGGACAGAGAAACAAAACATTCATTTTTTGCGACTCTTCGTGTTTTTCGCGGCCATCCCTTCCCATTCACAACCCCTACGCCGCCTTGTTCGCCTCATCCTGCGCGTCCATCTCCTTCAAGTCTTCCAGCCACTGCCGGATCTCGTTGTCATACTCGGCCGACAAATCGCCGAAGACGAGCTGCCGGTGGAAGGCGGCGGCTCCTTCTTTCAGCAGGTCGGCGGCTTCGGCGCTGGGGAAGCGGCGGACGGGGTCAAACGCAATCATGCCGCGGCAAAAGCTCATGAGCAGATCGCACCCCAGCACTTCCTGCGGCAAAACCTCGTGCAGCCGGTGAGGCAACAGCCGCTTGGCATCCAGCAGCTCCTTGGCGTCCTTGACGCCGTGGAACGGCGGCCGGCCGGAGAGCAGCTCGATCAGCACATAGCCCAGGGAGCAAAGGTCGCTCCGCGAGGAACATTCCTTGCGCTCCAGCACTTCGGGGGCGGCATAAGCCAGGGTACAAGACAGGGCCGTCGGTGGGTGGGCGATCTCGAACGCCGAGCCGACATCGACAATTTTCGTGATGCCCGTCCGCTTGAGCATGATGTTGGAGGGCTTGATGTCACCGTGAATGATCCCGTGCCGGTGCAAGGCGGCGAGCCCCGAAAGGCAGTCCCGCACAATCGCCACCGCCATCCCCGCCTTCAGCCGCTGCTGGACCGGGCCATGCGTGGTGACGACGCGGTTGAGATATTCCCAGCGGCGGGGAGTCGCTCGATGGCGAAATCGCTCGAGCATTTCCGGCACCAGCAGCCGGGCCAGATCGTACCCGTCGATCCACTCCATGATCATCATGCGGATCCGCTCGCGGTCCACAAAGTTGTAGACGTAGAGCAGGTTGTCGTGCTGGATCTGGGCAATGCGGGCCGCGACGCGGGCCAGTCGCTGCATGGCCGCGTCGTAACTGGCCGAAGACTCGAACCGCTCCGGCGAGAAAATCTTCAGGGCGGCCGGCAGCGTGAACTCTTCGGTGCCCCGCAGCTCCGTCAGATACACGACCCCCTGGCCCCCGGACCCCAGCGGCCTGATAAGGCGCTGGTGGCTGGTCCAGCTCATCCGCTGCTCGGTGATGAACGACTGGTAACGCGGCACCAGCTCGTTGGGCTCCGCGGGAGAGGGTTGCCCGCCGGGAGTAAGCGTGGGATAAAACTCGTGGTCATCGGTCGTCAGCATATTCCTTCCGCCTTTCGTAACGAATCCTTCATCGTCCAATCTATGCCCATCCGGGGCGCGGCGTAAATAGTGAAATCATGACAGCATGGGTGTTTTCATCTTAAGCCGTCCGGCGCGCCAAGCAATCCGTCGGGTGATTTTGTCGCAGTCCGTGGCGGTCCACGCGCTATTTACGCCGCGCCCCGGATGGGCATAGATTGGACGATGAAGGATTCGTTACGAAAGGCGGAAGGAATATGCTGACGACCGATGA
>JBKJNY010000080.1:0-61450 GCA_046593355.1 Pirellulaceae bacterium
TAACGTTTTCTATGTGCTGGAAATCGCGAGCAAAGCTAGCACGCATTTTCGCCCAGAAAATGCCTGTCTGCTTGAGTCGAGTACTTCTATGGCTCATTCAAACGCGACTGATGCTAGCGGCAAAAACTCCGGGGAAATGTGGCAAACACTGGTCGTACATAGAAAACGGTAGAGTCAGGAAATTTGAGGTTTGAGACCTAGGTTCCCTGCCACTTCCAACCCATTGGCGCTTTCAAGTCTTCCGCGGCCATTTTGGCCCAGGGCGTACCGGGGTGTTCCTTGACGACTCGTTCCAGATAAAGCTTGGCTTTGTCAGCCATCTTTTTCAGGACGCTGCTCGACTCATAACTATCCGCCTGCTCCAGGTTGTATTCCGTGGCGTCTTTTGGCCCTTTTCCCGCCTTCAGGCTGGCGATCATTTGGTTGTAGCTGTCGTTGCGGACCTTGGCGGCCAGTGTGCGGCCGAAAGCGTAATCAAATTGGGCCTGCCAACGCGGGCTGGTGAGCTTGTCCCGGTCCCCTTCGCCGGGCACGAGGGCTTCGTAGAGCCGGTCGATTTGCGGCGCGACGCGGGCGGAAGCCTGCTGAGCTTCGTCGAGGCGCCGCTTGAGCTGCGCCTCGCTGTCTCCTTTTTGAAACTGAGTATTCGGGTTGTCGAGAATTTCCGCCTTGCCGATCTTGGCGGCTTCGTGCAGAGCGGCGCGGGCCTTGTTTTCGGCCAGGAGTTTCTGGTAGTCGGCTTCGCTGACGTAGTCGGGGGCGTATTTGGCGAGGCCGGGTGTTTCGAAACGCATTTCGGCTCCGGTCGGCCAAAAAATAATGCCGCCGTAGCCGTAGACGGTGCCGCCGGTGGGACGGACCGGCAGGAAAGCGCCGCCCCCCGCGCGGCAAAGACGCTCGAGCGCATATGGGCCAAAACCCGATTCGATGAGCTCTTCCGTCGGCTTGCCGCGGAAGCCATAGCCGGCGACCGGCAGCGGGAGGTTGACGCGCTCGCTATGAAGTGATTCTGGGCCGTAGACCGGATTGTCATCCTGGGACTTCTGCGAGATTTCGCCCGCTTGTTTGTCGTCGATCTTCTCGTCGCTTTTCTCGGCAGCTTTCGCGGAACTCCTTGGTCCCCGGCGAGCCTGCTCTTCAAACGGCGTCGTTTGTCCCCACGGGGCAGCGGTGCCGACGACGTAGACGGGGATTGCCTTGCGTTGAATGAGGTGCGCGACTTCGTCAACCAGCTTCGCATCGTCTCCCACTTCATTGGTCACAATCACGATGACCAGTTGACGATCCGCGCCATGCAAGGGCCCGAATCTATCCAGCACTTGCTTTACCGCGGTAAATGTCATCTCCTTGCCGGCTGAGCTCTGCTGGACCTTGCCAAAGCTGTCGCGCACTTTTTGCCAGTCGTCCTCCGGCTCCTCCAGCACAAACTCCAGAGTCTCATCGAATCCGGCCACGACGCTTTGCAGCTTCCTGTTCTTCTCCAGCGTCATCTGCTTGACTTCCTGGCTCTCATACCAGGCTTTCGCGCCGGTGGTGGCACTGCTGAGCAGCTTGTAGTTGCTGGCGGTGCGGTCGAGCAGCCAGACCACAAGGACCGGCCCGAGCTCCAGGCTCTTGCCGATCTCGGCCGTCACCTTGCGAACCGCCACTTCCTCCGGCGAGCCCGTGCTGACCACGGTATTGCGGCTGGCCTGGTAGGCCTTGTCGATGACGTCGAGCTCTTCCTTGACTTCGGACTTTGGCTTGCGGCCAGAGTTTTCTGGCGTGAGGACTTTCTTGACGATCACCTTGGTTTTGACCTTGGGCGCCGCGCTGCCGGGCGTTTTGAACTCCGTCCCTTTGCAGCCGGCAAGGACGCAGGCCGCAGCGGAAACGAGCAACATCGCGACGGCGGCTTTTTTCAATTCGATCGTGGTCTTCATTGCTCTATTTTACTTCAAAATGGCCGCGCCATGCACGCGTCAGCCGCTCCGTAAGCAGGGTGAATCAACCTTGGAAAAAATGTTCCCAACTCGTGCATTTCGTTGCCCTCATGCACCCTAAAAACGGCAGACTCGGGCTTATTATCGACTCCCGGTTGATTGGTGCGGCACTTGGATGACGATTATCGCCCGGCTTCGTCGCCCCGTCACTACCAGCAGGGTACTGCCGGCTGGTAACATAGTCACGAGTCTGATTCACCCTCCGCTGACGGGCGAGAAACCGATGAGAATCATTTTTGCAATTATCTCGCTGCTGCTGCTCTTGGGTGTGCCCGCCAGCGCGGAAGAGAAGAAGGCCCCGAGCTGGGTTCGAGTTACCGAGAAGGCCCCTTGGCAAGCGAGGGACTCCTCCGGCGAAGTCGTCTTCAAGGACCAACTCTGGATTCTCGGCGGCTGGTTCCAGTCGTTCGAGGCACCGCCGCGGGATGTCTGGAGCTCGCCGGACGGCAAGACATGGAAGCTCGTGCAAAAGGAAGCTCCCTGGAAGCACAGCGATCTGCCGATGATGCTGGCCTTCCACGACAAGATGTGGGTCTTTGGCGGCTGGTACAATGGCCGGCTGCCGGGCCATTCGGCCAGCAGCGAAGTCTGGTCCTCCGCCGACGGCGAGCACTGGGATCAAGCCACCGCCCAAGCCGGCTGGACTCCCCGCATTGCCGCCGGAGCCGTCGTTTTCAAGGACAAGATGTGGGTGCTCGGCGGGACCGAGAACTATTACTTCGGCGACAAGAAGAGCGTGAAGAACGATGTCTGGTATTCCGCCGATGGCAAAGAGTGGAAACAAGCCACCGATCACGCCGGCTGGTCCCCGCGGGCCTATCACAATGCCGTCGTGCATGACGGCAAGATTTGGGTGCTGGGCGGCGGCAACTACGTGCCGGAGTACGAGGCGAAAAACGACGTCTGGTGCTCCGAGGACGGCATCCACTGGACCGAGGTGACGGCCAAGGCCCCCTGGTCGCCGCGCCTCTGGTTCTCGTCGGTCGTTTACCGCGATCGAATTTGGGTTCTCGGCGGATGGTCCAACAATCCGACAAAAAATTGGCCGGACGTTTGGTATTCCAAGGACGGCAAGGTATGGCAAGAATTCAAATCCGAAATGAGTTGGAAAGAACGGCACGAGCACTCGGCCTACGTCTTTCAGAACAAGATCTGGGTAGCCGGCGGACACGCCCAGCCACTTTCCAGCGAAGTCTGGTCGCTGGAAATTCCCCAGGACTGGTTCAAGGATAAGTAACGAATGAGGACTGTGATGAAACCCCTGGCTGTGCTGTTGCTCATGGTTGCCTCCACAGGTTGTGGCCATGCTCCACCTGGCTCCGTGGCCGGCCCACCAGTGATTCAGCCGGTCTCGCTGGCGGCTGCCGAGGAAAAGGAAGGGGGCATCGCCGACTTTCCATCGCTCAACGCACAAAGCGATTGGCCCTGGTGGCGAGGCCCCAGCCGCAGTGGCCATGCGCATGAGTCGTCGAAGCCTCCGACCAGTTGGAGCGAAACGAAGAACGTCGTCTGGAAGGCCCCGCTGCCGGGTCGCGGCCATAGCAGTCCGATCATCGTGGGGGACCGCATTCTGCTGACTACCGCGGATGACTCCAAACAGCAACAATCAGTATTGGCGCTCGACCGCAAGACCGGCAAGCAGCTCTGGAGGAAAGACATCAGCCAGGGAGGCTTCTCCAAGCTCCATGCCAAGAACACCCATGCCACGCCCAGCATCGCCTGCGACGGAGAGCGCCTGTTCGTGGTCTTCTGCCATCATGAAACCGTGCAAGTGTCGGTGTTGACTCTGGCCGGCAAAGACGTCTGGCAGAAAACCGTCAGCCCGTTTCGACCCCGGCGCTATGAATACGGCTATGCCCCTTCGCCGCTGATATATCGCGACACCGTCATTATCGCAGCGGAGTATGACGGAGATGCTTCCCTGGCCGCCTTCGACCGCGCGAGCGGCAAGGAAGTCTGGCGCACGCCGCGGCCGGGGAACATCAGTTACTCGTCCCCGGTCGTCGCGCACCTGACGGGGCGGGACCAACTGCTCCTCAGCGGAGCTGACCAGGTCTGCAGCTACGACCCCAACAGCGGCAAACTGCTCTGGTCCACGCCGGGAACCACCGCGGCCACCTGCGGCACGATGGTCTGGGATGGCGACATCGTCTTTGCCAGCGGCGGCTATCCCAAAGCGGAGACGCTCGCCATTAAAGCCGACGGAAGTGGCGAAGTGCTATGGCGGAATGGGAAGAAATGCTACGAGCAATCGATGCTGGCCACCGGCGGCCATTTATACGCCCTGACCGGAAACGGGATAGTTTACTGCTGGCGGGGAAGCGACGGCGAAGAGATGTGGCAAGAGCGTCTGCGGGGTCCGGTCAGTGCCTCGCCCGTGCTGGCCGGTGGCAATATCTATTGGGGAGACGAAGCGGGAATGGTTTACGTCTTCCAAGCCAACCCCGATAAGTTCGAGCTCGTCAGCCGGAACCAGCTTCTCGAAGACTCCTTCGCCAGCCCGGCCGTCAGCGGCAACCAACTCTTTCTTCGCGTGGCCAAACGCGGGGGCCAGTGGGAGGAGTTTCTGTACTGTCTGGGGAGTAAATAGGTCTTGAACGTCCGAGTTTGATCGCCCCGAGGCATTCGGTAAGTATGCTAGAATGGACGGGATGATGTCGGCTCCAAGGCTTCGCTGGGTGGTGCTTTTCGTGTGTGGTCTAACGGCCATGACCGTAGGCAGCTTCTTTTGGCAGGGCTGTTCCTCTCAGCCCGCGGCGGTGACAACTCCCACCCAGGCTGATTCACGACTGCCCACGTCCCCCGTCTCTCGCCCCACGCCTCCGCCCGAGGGCTACGTCGGCAGTGCTGCGTGCGCGCAGTGTCATGAGGATCTCTGCAAGTCCTTTGCGCAACATCCAATGGGACGATCGTCGGCCCTCACGCCGGGTGAAGCCGACCTGGAGGACTATTCTGCCGAGAAAGCAACGTTCACTGCCGCCGATGGAACGCGCTACAAGGCAGAAAAAGTGGGGGACAAGGTCTTGCATCACGAGATGGGGACCGACCCGCAAGGCCGCGTTCTGTACGACCTGATGGTCCCCGTTTCCGTATCGCTCGGCTCGGGAACACGGGGCAAATCGTACGTCGTCAATCGCGAGGGAATCCTGCTGCAATCGCCGATCTCCTGGTATTCGTCCAAGGGAGGTTTTTTTGAACTCTCGCCCGGCTACGAACGTGCCGCCTCCAACCAACACTTCAGCCGCCGCGTGTTTGAGGAATGCCTGATTTGCCACGTCGGGCGGATGGAATTCGACCGCGAAGTCCGCGGCAAGCTGCGGCCACCTTATTTCCACGAAATCTCCATTGGCTGCGAGCGGTGCCACGGACCGGGTGAAAAGCATGTCCTCGCGCAGCAAGCCGGCAAAAGCCTGTCCCCTGATTCCACCATCATCAATCCAGCCCGCTTGTCGATGCGCGAGCGTGAAAGCGTCTGCTACCAATGCCATCTGCACGGCATTCATCGCGTGGTGAGATATGGCCGGCACCCGCGGGACTATCGCCCGGGCATGCCGCTCGAAGAGGTTTTTAGCGTTCTCGTGAAGGAGGCCTCCTCTTCAGGCGTTTCCAAATCCGTCAGCCAGGTGGAGCAAATGAGGGAGAGCGCTTGCTTCCAGGGAAATCCCGAAAAGCTGGGGTGCATTTCCTGCCACAATCCCCATGAGTGGCCCAATCCTGAAAAGAGAGACGAGTATTACCGCTCTCGTTGCAACGAATGCCACGCCGATAAGGGGTGCTCACTTCCGGCTGCCAAGAGAGCGGAAAAGGCGGATTCTTGCATTGCCTGTCACATGCCACAAGGGACGCCCAAAGATGTCGTTCATGCATCCCAGACAGATCATCGGGTGTTGAGGAATCCAAAAATGGAAGCGGATCAGGAACCCTCCCTCACTGCCGAAGGTGCGCACCATGCTCCGAAATTCTTTGATGACTGTGACCAGCGCATCCCCTACTGGGAGGTGCAGCGGGCGAGGGGGATTTTTCACACCGGCAGAAAAACATCCGACAACCCCCAGGAAGATGCGGTTTCCTTACTGTTACCGCTGACCGCGGTGGCTCCCGACGACGTTCCCCTGCTGTTGGCGCTCGGTTCATCCTATTTGCAGCGAGGGGACACGGTCCAAGGCAGGAAGTGGTTGGAAAAGGCAGTCGCCATCGAACCCAAAAATGAACATGCCCTCACTCTGCTCGCGATGGCCTGCTTGGACCTGCGAGACCTTTCTGCGGCCAAAAAACACGTCGGCGAGATCGTCAAGCTCAATCCCTATGTCGCCAGAAGTTTCGCACTTCAGGCCCAGATTCTGATGGAAAGCGGTGAACGGGATTTCGCCCTGCAAGCCGCGGAAAAAGTGATCGAGCTCGATCCCACCCAAGCGTCCCTGCGGGATCGGCTGCTCAAGGCAATGAGCCCATAAGTGGAAGGCATGATCCGCATTCTCGGAGGCCGAAACTGCTTCGTTGCAGCCCTGCTGCTGGGCATCCTGGCGGCCGTAGGCGGGTTCCTGTGGTTCGGGCGATCCCGAGAGCCGGACTCCCAGACGCTTCTCGCGGCCAGTGAGGCCCTTGAAGACAACCGTCCGCGCGATGCCTTGCGCCACGCCCGACAATATCTGGTGGATGCTCCGCAATCGTCGTCGGCCATTTATGTCGCCGCGCAAGCGGCTGAAAAGTTAGGGCAAAACGCTGAAGCTCTTGAGTTTCTGGCGGGTCTTTCCGCGGACGACGACAGTGCAGCGGCAATCGACGCGGCCATTTTGGCCGGCAAACTGCATCTCGATCAGGGGCATGCCTGGGATGCTGAATTGCGCTATCGCCATGCGCTCTCCCACCGCCCGCACGACGTGATGGCCAATCGCAAACTTGTTTTCCTGCTGACCGTGGAAGGCCGGAGGTGGGAGTCGCGGCCGTATCTGCGGGAACTGGTGAGTCAGCAGCAGAACACCGTCGAGGAACTGATTGTGCTGGGAGATCTATGGCCCAACTACAACCTGAAAGCCGATCTGGATCGGTTCCGCAAGGAGCGGCCGGATGATCCGCTGCCGCTGTTGGGCTTCGCCCGGCTCGCGGCTCTCCGGCACGATTTCTCCGAGGCCCGCGAACTGCTCGGGCCGGTGATTCGCGCGTATCCCGACCTGGTGGAGGCCCATGCGTGGCTCGGCTTTACGCTGGTGCAAGAACCCCAGGGAGCCGCCGACCTGGCGGCCTGGGAAGCGGCGCTTCCCACCGCCGCCCCTGAGCATCCCATGATTTGGCTGGTGCGGGGAATTGGGGCCGCACAGCTAGGCCAGCCGGAAGCGGCGGTCCGCTGTTTTGGCGAAGCCCTGCGGCTTGACCCGAATTACGATCTGGCGGCGTATCAGCTTTCCCGAGCCCTAGCCGCAGTCAACGAGACAGCATCCGCCGCAATCGTTCGGCGGCGGACGGACGAGCTCTACGAGCTGGCGGCGATTCTCAAGAATATTCACAAGGATGAGAAGACTGGGGGCGAGCCATTCCGCAAAGTGGCCCGGAGCATGGAATCGCTGGGGCGCCTGCGGGAAGCTTGGGCGTGGTACGTTTTGATCCATGCGCTCGACCCCACGCAGAGTTGGGCGTCCGACGAGGCGACTCGCCTGCAAGGACGCCTGACGGGGAGCCAAAGCCATTGCCTTTCGCTGGCGGAGGCTGAGCCGGACCTGAAACTGGACTTCACGAAGTATCCGCTGCCGAAATGGCCGGAAGCTCCGCGGCCGGCGGTCGCCAACGTCAATTCGAATTTGACGCCCGGCGTCCGCTTTGTCGATTCGGCCGCGGAAGCAGGCATCGACTTCACCTATTTCAATGGCGACGAGCCGAAAAACGCTCGCCTGCTGGGGACGACGGGCGGGGGAGTGGGGGTGGTAGACTACGACTGTGACGGCTGGCCGGATATCTACTTCACGCAGGGAACCGGCTGGCCGGTTGATCCCACCGCGGCCTCCCCGCTCGACAAGCTCTATCGGAATCTGGGAAACGGCAGGTTTGAGGACGTCACCCAAGTAGCCGGGCTGGGCGACAACCGCTATAGCCAGGGCGTGGCGGCAGGAGACTTTGATAACGACGGTTATCCCGACTTGTATCTTGCCAATCTGGGTGTGAACCGGCTGTACCATAACAACGGCGATGGCACATTCACCGACATCGCCCCGCGGGCGGGCATCGTCAAGAACCAATGGACCACCAGTTGCCTGGTGGCGGACCTCAGCGGGGACGGCTTGCCCGATCTGTACGACGTGAATTATGTCGAGGGAGATGCGCTCACTCGCCGCTGCCCCGGCGGACCGTGCGCGCCGCATTTGTTTCCCGGCCAGGATGACCGCCTGCTGCTGAATTGGGGGGACGGCACGTTTCGCGACATTACTCGCCCCGCGCAAATCACCGGCAAGAACGGTAAAGGGCTCGGCATCGTGGCCGCCGACTTCACCACGACCGGCAAGTTGAGCCTCTTCGTGGCGAATGACGGCACGCCTAACTTCTTCTACGAAAACGTGACTCCCACCGGGGAACCGATACCTCGCTTCGCGGAAAACGGAGTTCTCTCGGGGCTGGCCTACGATCGCAATGGCATTGCCCAGGCATCCATGGGAGTGGCCGCGGACGACGCGACCGGCGACGGATTGATCGAGCTCTTCGTCACGAACTTTTATAACGATTCCAATACCTTCTATGTCCCCGAAGCGCCAGGAAGGATTTACAGCGACTTGACGCCGGAGTTCGACCTGCGCGAATCGAGCCTCCGCCTGCTGGGCTTCGGCACACAGTTCATTGATGGCGAGTTGGACGGCTGGCCCGACTTGATCCTGACCAACGGGCATGTCCAGGACCACACCAAGGCGGGCATTCCCTATAAGATGCGAGCCCAGTATTACCGCAACCTCGAAGGGAAAGTGTTCCAGGAGCTTCGTGCGGATACGCTGGGCCCGTTCTTTGACCAGCTATTGCTCGGCCGTGGCTTGGCCCGGCTCGATTGGAATCGGGACGGCCGCGAGGAAGCGGTCATATCGCACGTCGGCTCTCCCGCCGCGCTCCTCACCAACCAGACCAGCCCAACGGGACATTTTCTCACGCTTCAATTGCGAGGCATCACCCGCAGCCGCGACGCGATTGGCGCGATCGTCCGTCTGAAAACCGCCGGGCGAACCCTCACTCGCCAACTTACCGCAGGCGATGGCTACCAGGCGAGCAACCAGCGGCAACTCGTCTTTGGGCTGGGCGGCTCCGATCACGTTGACGAACTGGAAATCCGCTGGCCGGGCGGCGCGGCGCAGTACTTCGCCGTCGTGGCTCCCGACGCGGAGTACATCGCCGTCGAAGGACGAGAAACCCTGGTGAGGCGAATTTCTCCAGGCGGAAAATAGAGCGATCCAGCGCTGTTGGGCGCTGTTCTCTGACCACGCCCGCACGAATGACCGAAGGTCTCCCGCGCGGCAGAGGAGGAGACCTGCGGTCGACCGTTTCCGCGGGGTCAGAGACCCGCGTCAAAGTTAGAGTTTTGGACAAGCTGGCAGCTTGTCCTACGAGGTTATTTCGCCAAGGCGGCGAGCGACTTGTCGTTGACGACCTTGGGGTCAGTCGCCGGACCACGCTGAGGTTTTGCAGGCGATTGTATACTGTCCATGCGACTGGAAAGGTTTCAAGAGGGGCGGACCTGGTTGGAAAAGGCGATGGGAGTCGAGCACAACAATGAATACGTAATCTCTAATCTTGCGGCGGCATGCCTGGGGATTGGCGACTTTTTGGCGGCGCTGAACCACGCTAACCGGTGCATCGAACTGAATCCGCGCACCGCCAACCACTTTGCCCTACAGGCGAAGGCGCTAGCCGCCCTGGGTAAGCGAGAGGAGGCAACGGCTGTCGCGAAGCAGGCACTGGAGTTGGACCGAAGTCTGACGGGGCAACGGAATATCGAGAAACTGCTGGGAACAAGTCCCAAAAAATGATTGTGAGTGCCGGTAGCGCGAACCGGATGTGATCGGACACCTCCACCCAAGACAATCCCTCCCTCGCTGGGTAGAATTGTCCGCAGTTAACGTGTCGCATCACGTACCCTTTCTCTAGCGTTGCGCGTTCGTTTCATGGCTTCTCCGACACTCTTCGACCCCTTCCACGCCCGCGATACTTTTGATTCAGGCAGCGGCCAAACCGGCATTTATCGGCTCAGCAAGCTGGAAGAGCAGGGCCTGGGTGCCGTCTCCAAGCTGCCGTTCTCCATCCGGGTATTGCTCGAATCGGTGTTGCGGAACTGTGACGGCTATGAGGTGCGTGAAGAGGATGTCAAGGCGCTCGCGTCCTGGAGCGCCCCAGCCCCCGCGAAACTGGAAATCCCCTTCAAGCCCGCCCGCGTCGTCTTGCAAGACTTTACCGGCGTCCCCTGCGTGGTGGATCTGGCGGCCATGCGCTCGGCCATGCAGCGCCTCGGCGGCAACGCCAAGAAAATCAATCCGCTGATTCCCGTCGACCTCGTCATTGACCATTCGGTGCAGGTCGATTCCTTTGGCTCGGCGGATTCGCTCCGGGAAAACGTGGAGTTGGAGTTTCAGCGGAACATGGAGCGCTACGAATTCCTCCGCTGGGGACAGAAGTCCTTCAACAATTTTCGCGTCGTTCCGCCCAACGTGGGCATCGTGCATCAGGTGAACCTGGAATTTCTGGCCAAGGGGGTCTTCCTTCGCCAGGACCAGCAAGGGCCAGTCGCCATTCCCGATTCGCTCGTCGGCACCGACAGCCACACCACCATGATCAACGGCCTGGGCGTCGTCGGCTGGGGTGTCGGCGGCATCGAAGCCGAAGCGGTGATGCTCGGCCAATCGCTCTACATGCTCATGCCGGAGGTCATCGGCTTTGAGCTCACCGGCGACCTCAAGGCCGGCGTCACCGCGACGGACTTGGTGCTGACCGTCACGCAGATCCTCCGCAAGGTCGGCGTGGTCGACAAGTTCGTGGAGTTCTTTGGCACCGGCGTCTCCCGCATGTCGCTGGCCGACCGCGCGACCATTGCCAACATGGCCCCCGAATACGGCGCGACGATGGGTTTCTTCCCCGTTGATGCCGAGACGCTCAACTACCTCCGCCGCACTGGACGGACCAAACAGGAGGTGGACCTGGTGGAGCGGTACAACAAGGAGCAAGGACTGTTCCGCACGGATGCTTCGCCGATGCTCTCCTATACCAAGGCGATTACGCTCGACCTGGGGAGCGTGGAACCGTCGCTGGCCGGACCCAAACGGCCGCAGGACCGCGTCTCGCTGTCGGCGATGAAGAAGACCTGGCAGACCGCCTTGAGAGCGCCCATCGCGGACCGCGGCTTTGGTCTCGATGACGCGGCTTTGGCGAAGAAGGCGATGGTTAAGGAAAACGGCCACGCCACGGAGATCGGCCATGGCGCAGTTGTCATCGCGTCCATCACCAGTTGCACCAACACCAGCAACCCTTCGGTCATGCTGGCGGCGGGTCTCGTCGCCAAGAAGGCGGTGGAAAAAGGGCTGACGGTCCCGCCTTATGTGAAGACGAGCCTGGCCCCCGGCTCTCGCGTCGTCAGCGATTATCTCGACAAGGCGGGGCTGACCGCGGCCTTGCAAAAGATTGGCTTCCACACCGTCGGCTACGGCTGCACCACTTGCATCGGCAATAGCGGCCCGCTGCCGGACGCTGTGGCAAATGCGGTGACAGAAGGTGACTTGGTGGCGGCCGCGGTGTTGTCTGGCAATCGCAATTTTGAAGGCCGCATCAATCCGCTTGTGAAGGCGAATTACTTGGCCAGTCCGCCGCTCGTTATTGCGTACGCTCTGGCCGGCACGACCGATATCGATTTGACCAGCGAGCCGCTCGGCCAGGGCAAGGACGGCCCGGTCTATCTCCGGGACATCTGGCCGTCCCACTCCGAAATTCAGCAGACCCTCAGCCAGTCGGTCCTGCCCGAGATGTTCGTCAGCCGCTACAGCGGCGTCTTCGACAGCAACGAAACGTGGAACAAAATCAAAGTCGCCGAAGGGGACCTGTATCAGTGGAATGAATCCAGCACCTACATCCAGGAGCCGCCGTTCCTCGCGGACCTAACCGTCGCCATCAAGCCCATCGAGCCGATTCAAGGCGCCCGCGTCCTGGCGATGCTGGGTGACTCGGTCACCACGGACCATATCTCTCCTGCCGGTAACATCAGCAAGAACAGCCCCGCCGGCCGCTTCCTGATGGAAAACGGCGTCGACTCCGCCGATTTCAACAGCTACGGCAGCCGCCGCGGAAACGACCGGGTGATGGTCCGGGGCACGTTTGCGAATATCCGCATCCGCAACTTTCTGGCCCCCGGCACCGAAGGGGGCGTGACGCGGAGCTTCATCGGCCAAGCCGTGAACGTCCCGTCCGTCATGCCGATCTACGATGCCGCCCTGGCCTACAAAGCGGCCGGTATTCCCACCATCATTCTGGCCGGCACCGAGTACGGCACCGGCTCGTCGCGCGACTGGGCGGCGAAAGGGACAATGCTGCTCGGAGTGCGAGCCGTGATTGCCGCCAGTTTTGAACGCATTCATCGCAGCAACCTCGTCAACATGGGTGTCCTGCCGCTCGAATTCCCCGGCGGCGAAAACTGGAAGACGCTCGGCCTCACCGGCGAGGAGACCTTTGAAATCCTCGGCCTGGACGATTCTCTAAAGCCTCGCAGCACCGTTACCGTCCGCGCTACCGCCGCCGACCACACCGTCAAATCCTTCCAGGCCAGCGTCCGCATCGACACGCCGGTCGAGCTGGACTACTACAGGAATGGCGGGATTTTGCAGACGGTGGTGCGGAAACTTTTGGCCTCCTAAATCATGTAATTCCAGCCTCTCGCAGCCGCGGGATCAGCAGTCTTTAAGGGGCAAGAGGGACATCGATCAGAGCCAAGTATCTCGTAAGCCCGGTCGACCGCTTGCAGCGTGCTGGACCAGACCGCCGCTCCTTCTGGATAGATCCGCTGCGGACCGAGCCATTTTTCCCAGCCGACGTTCTGAATGACCTTGAGCAAGTCGCCGCGCACGCCGCAGAGGATGACGGTTACGCCTTGGGCCTCCATCTTGCGGATGAAGCGTTCCAGCACGTCGAGACAGACGCCGTCGACGTTCCTGGCGTATTTCACCCGCAATAGCACGACCCGCACGCCGCCGGCCACCCGCTGCTCAATCTTCGCCAGCTCGCCATCGAGCTCTCCGCTGGAGCCGAAAAACAACTCTCCTTCGATGCTATAGATCAGAACGCGGTTGCACTCGGAATCGCCGGGGATGCGTTCGCGGATCATCCCATCCTTGGTCAGTAGCAACTCCGACATGCTGATCCGGGCGGCTCGCGGCAGGTAGATCAAGAACGACACGAAGGTGCCGATCAGAATGCAGAATTCCACCGAGACCGCCACCGCGGAAATGGCCGTGACGAGCACGATGATCGCGTCCATCCTGGTGACCTTCATGTGAAAGGCCAGCTTGTGGGAGTCGATCATGCGGAAGGCAGAGACCATCAGGATGCCCGCCAGGGCCGCCCGCGGAATGTAATGGGCCAGCGGCGCGAAGAGCAGCATCGTGGCCCCCACCGCCAGGGCGGAGACGATGCCCGACCACTGCGTGACCCCGCCGGCTTGGTGATTGATCGCGGAGCGCGTCAGCGACCCCGAGCCGGGATAGCACTGAAAGAAGCTGCCGACCGTATTCGCCAGCCCCTCGCTCAGGCATTGCTGGTTCATGTCGAGCTTCTGCCCCGTGCGGGCCGCGATGGCCTTGGCCATCGCCATCGCTTCCAGCAAGCCGAGCACGCCAATCGCCAGGGCGCTGCCGGAGAGCTTCTGAATCAGCGGCCAATCCGTGCGCGGCCAGATCGCGCTGGGCACGCTCAGCGTTGGCAGAGTTCGCGGAATGGCCCCAATCACTTTGACCTGACTGCGGACCACGCTGCCATTGGCGTCTTTCAGCGGCTTATCGAGACCGGCAGCCCATACCACGACGGCAGCCAGGATCACCCCCAGCAGGAGCTCCGGCACGCGCCAGCGGAAACGGCGATTCAGCCAACCCACGGCGAGCACGAACACAATGGTTCCCGCACCGATGGCCATAGTCATCGGATGAATCGCTCCCCCTTGGCGAAGCGTGAGCCACAGCCGCCCCAGGAAATGATCATGCGGCCCGCCCTGAGCGGTCAGCCCCAACAGATTCTTGATTTGATCCAGCACAAGCAGCACGGCAGCCCCCGCCGTGAAGCCCACGACGACCGCGTGGGAGATGTAGCGATTCAGATCCCCCAGCCGCAGCAAGGCAATTCCGGTCTGGATGAGCCCCACCATCAGCGCCATCAGCACGGCCACGGCAATCAGATCCTCGGTGCTCTCCAGGCCCAGGCCGGCAACCGCGCTGAGCACGGCAATCGAAATGGCATTCGTCGGTCCGTTGATGAGCTGCTTGGAGGAATCAAACAAGGCCCCCACCGCCGTCATCACCATCGCCGTGTACAGCCCGTACTCCACCGGCAACCCGACAATGCTGGCATAAGCCATCGCCTGCGGCACCGCGACTGCCGCCACAGTCAGTCCGGCGATTAGGTCGCGGCGAAAGGTGTCCAGCGTATACGTCCGCAGCGAGTCCAGCGCCGGCACCACGCGGTACAGCCAGGCCAGGGCAGTCGCGGATTTGGAGGTGTCGGAAGTCATGCCGGCGGATGCCTTTTCAAAGGTGCCATTCCCGTCCCCTACCGCTTCAGCAGCGCCGACGAATCCCCGTCCAAATACACCGTCGCCCGTTCATGCTGCTGCACGATGCTCGCCGGCACTTGCGGCGTGACGGGGCCTTCGAGGGCGGCCTTGACCGCTTTGGCTTTACGGGCGTCGGGGACGCTGCAAATCAAGGTCGCGGCCTTCATGATCTGGCGGATGGACATGGAGATAGCCTGCCGCGGCACATCTTCGAGCGAAGCGAACCAGCCTTCGCCGAACTGCTGCTGGCGGCATTCGTCGTCGAGCGTCACGAGAATGAACGGCTCTTCGGTTTCGAAGTCTGCCGGCGGGTCGTTGAACGCCAGGTGCCCGTTCTCCCCAATGCCGATGAACGCGACGTCGATGGGGTGTTGCCGCAGGATGTCTCCCACGCGGCGGCACTCGGCAGCAGGGTCGGCGAGGCTATTCAGAAAATGGAACGCCTTGGGCGCCGCGGGCAGCTTCCGCACCAGCCGCTCGAGGAGGTACTTTTTGAAGGAGGCCCCATGGGTTTCGGGCATTCCGGGGTACTCGTCGAGGTGAAAGAAGACCACTTTTCCCCAGTCCATGTCCGGCGTTTTCACCAGCTCCGCCAGCATCTCGAATTGCGATGCCCCGGTGGCCACCGTCACGTTCGCCTGGCCGCGAGCGGCAATCGCCCGGCCAATCGCCTCCGCTCCATCCGCGGCGGCTTCGCGGCCGAGATCCTGCTTATCCTGGCACAAACAGAGTTGCACGGCATGTATCCTGGTTTTGTCGAAGATAGTTTAGTTCGCGTCTTCCCAGAATGCCGGCCCTCTCCGATTTAGGCAAGGTGGCACCGCAATAGTCGCCTTTCGCTCCGCCAAAGCACGAACTTTCGCGGAGCGAAAGGCGACACTGTCCAGTGCCCCAAAACAGGGCTGGCGGCGTAGAATACAATCGTGAAACACCTTTCCCTCAACGCCGATGACCCCCCGCCCGCCCCGCGGCAATATGCCCGCGGTCCTTCCTGAGTGCGCATGAACTCCACTTCTTCCGCGGGCGACTTGCCAACTCGTTCCAGCGAAGCGCGGTCCGCTGCGCCGCTCGCCAGTTCTCCGGCAGCTTCGCCCGAGGCCAGCCCGGAACGAGCGCCGCTGGACATCGGCCTGGATGTGCTGGTGACGGCGGAAGGTCTGGAGTCCCAGGAAGTGCTGCCGCAAGTCCTCGATTCCCAGCCGCGTCGTCCCCTTCTTGTCCGCCGGCGAGTGCAACTTCCGCTCGTGCTGTTTTTGCTGACCTCGCTGAGCATCTGGTTCGCCGGAGCCACGCGGTGGATGCCCCACGTCTATCTGTGGGAGAGTATTGGTTGGGAACCATTCAACTTGAGTGGGAACTTGATCTGGAGTCCAACCTTTCAGTTCGACTTCATGGAAATTCGCCAGGTGATTTACGCCCGCTGGTTGGAGGGCTTGGTTTACATGATCTGCGCCCAGCTTATCTTGCTCTCCCACGAGTTGGGGCATTTTTTCTATGCAGTTTATTACCGCGTCCGTTGCACCCTCCCCTTCTTCATTCCGTTTCCAATGGCCTTTGGAACGATGGGGGCGGTGATTGCCATGGAGGGAAACAAGGCCAACCGCCGCCAGATCTTCGATATCGGCATTGCCGGACCGATTGCCGGGCTTTGTTTCGCCGTCCCCATCCTGTGGTGGGGGGTACGGGATCTGAATTTGGATGCACCCGCCGGTGGCGGCCTGGCCCTCGATCTGCCGCTGGCTCTCCGCTGGCTGGTCGACCAGGTTCATCCAGGCAAGCTCGGCCAGACCAACCATGTCTGGCTCAGCCAGGCCAATCCCTATTTCATCGCCGGCTGGTTTGGGCTCATCATGACCGCCCTCAACATGATGCCGGTCAGCCAGCTCGATGGCGGCCACATCACCTACACACTGTGGGGCAAAGGAGCCCACTGGGTGGCCCGGGCCTTCATGGTCTTCGTCTTCGCCTACATCGTTTTCGCCAGCCAACCAGCCGGTGCCCTGATGGCCGTTCTGGTCATGCTCATTGGCACCGACCATCCGCCGACCAGCGACGATAAGGTTCCCATCGGCTGGTTCCGCTGTCTGCTGGGCCACGCCTCGCTGATTATTCCCATAATCTGCTTTACTCCCAAGCTGCTTGTGATTGAATAGGTGCTGTAGAGCAGCGTGCCGTAGGGTGCATGAGCGACAGCGAAATGCACGCGTGCATATCCTTACCACCCCACTGACCGATTTTCCGGATGACTTTTTGGGTCCACCACATGCTCCGTCGTTCTCATATCCTTGCTGCCATCGTCGTTGGCTGTTTGCTTGGTCTGCCGCTTCATGCGGAAGATACCGCCTGGCTTGACCCCGCCGGCAACAAGGGACCGCTCGTCATTGCCGGCGGCGGTGAATTGCCGCCGGAGATTCTCCAGCGGTTCGTCAAACTGGCCGGTGGCGAGAAGGCGCTGCTCGTCATTATCCCCACCGCGAGCGAGCAAGCCGACAAGCAGCTCCGTCGGGACGGGGAAAAGGCAAAGCTGTTGGAACCCTGGGCCAAGCTCGGAGTGGCCGGCGTTCACGTTCTGCATACCCGCTCCCGCGACAAGGCCAACACCGCCGAGTTCGTCGCGCCTCTCCGCAAGGCCACCGGCGTCTGGTTCGCCGGGGGACAGCAAACGCGCCTGGCCGAAGTGTATCTCGGTACCGAAGTGGAACGCGAGCTGTACGCTTTGTCCGACCGGGGGGGCGTCATCGGCGGAACCAGTGCCGGGGCCGCCATTCTTTCCCGCGTGATGATCGCCGGGGGAAATCCCGAACCCCGAGTTGCCATCGGATTGGATGTGCTGCCCGGCAGCATTGTGGACCAGCATTTTCTGACCCGCGGCCGGAAACCGCGGCTGATTACAGCGATTTCCAAGAATCCTGGTCTGGTTGGTTTGGGGGTTGACGAAGGGACCGCACTCATTGTCACTGGCCGGAAGCTGGAGGTTCTGGGGAAATCGGCCGTTACAGTCATCCTCGCTGCCGCGGAGCCGCAGAACCGGCCGGTGCGCGAAATCGTCCTCAAGAGCGGCTCGATCCATGATTACACGATGCTCCGCCGGGCGGCGCTGGCCCGCGCGCAGCCTGCATTCCCGCCCGAGGAGCTTCCGCCGTGCAAGCTGGAAAACGGCTCTTTGGTAATTGTCGGAGGCGGCGGCATGCCGAGCGAAATCACGGCGAAATTTATCGAGCTGGCCGGCGGGCCGGAAGCTCCCATCGTCGTCTTTCCCACGGCCAATCCTCCAGTGGCCGATGAGGGCAAGTCAGAACGCCGCGAAGGGTCGTTCTTCGAACGGGCGGGAGCGAAACACGTCACCATCCTGCCGCAGCGGACGCGGGAAGAGGTTGAATCGCCGGAGTTCGAAGAGGCGCTCAAGAATGCCAAAGGAGTCTGGTTCGGCGGGGGCCGGCAGTGGCGGTTCATCGATTGCTACGCCGGCACCAAAGCCGAGAAGCTCATTCACGATGTCCTCGCTCGCGGCGGCGTCATCGGCGGCTCCAGCGCGGGAGCGACGATTCAGGGGGATTTCCTGGTTCGCGGCAGTGTGCTGGGCAATGAAGAGATGATGGCCGAGGGTTATGAGCGAGGCCTGGCGTACCTTCCCGGCAGCGCGATTGACCAGCATTTCAGCCAGCGCAAGCGATTCGCCGACATGACCACGGTGATAAAGCGCCACCCCCAACTGCTCGGCATCGGAATCGACGAAGCAACTGCCGTCGTCGTTCAGGGGGATTCCGCCCAAATCATGGGTCGCGGCAGCGCCCATTTCTACGACTACCGCAGCCACGCCGCAACCGCCGCAAACTCCGGCGGCAGCCGCGATGTTCCCCTGGCGGACGCCCCGGATTACATTGCCGTGAAAGCCGGCGAGAAATTCAACCTCGTCAAGCGCGAGAAAATCAGCGGGCCCTAGCTCCAACTCTGGGTGGCACGCCCACGGCTTTGCGTGGGCGTGATTCCAGGATCCTCACGACGGCCAACCCCCTTCTCGGCAGAGCTGAATAATTTGTGGCACGAGCGCCCGGATTGCCCGCGAGCGATGACTGAGCACCGCCTTCACCGCGGCGCCCAGCTCGCCGAAAGTCTTGTGGTACTCGGGAATCTCAAACAGCGGGTCATATCCAAACCCGCCCTTTCCCGATTCCGAATAGAGAATCCGCCCGCGGCAAAAGTCTTCCGTTTCGGCCCGGACATTTCCCTCCGGATCACTCAGCGTGGCGTGGCAGACATAATGAGCCGTCCGCCTTTCCAACGGCACCCCGGCAAGCTTAGCCAGCAGACAGGCATTATTACCGGCATCCGTAGCCCCCGCGCCGCTGAACCGCGCCGAATAGATTCCCGGCGCGCCTTTCAAGGCGTCCACCGCCAGCCCGCTGTCTTCCCCCAGAACCCACGCATTCAGTTGCCGCGCTTGTATCGTCGCTTTGAGCGCCGCATTGGCCGCGAAGGAATCTCCCGTCTCATCCACTAGGGCGGAATTAGGAAACTCGGCCAGCGACTTGAGCTCAAACCCATGCGGCTCCAGCAGCGGAAGAAGCTCTTCCACTTTTTTGCGGTTGCGAGTCCCCAAAACAAGCAAGCGAGATGCCATGCGGAAATAGTTACCCGTTGAAAAGACCACGCGCATTCAAGCTTGCGGCGGCGGTGCGTCCGGCATCGCCGAGGATGGCTCCAGCGCCCGTTTGACGTTCTTGGCAACCGCCCGCTCGGCCTGGTTCTTGAACATCATTGCCGCAAACGGCAAATCGACAGTCACGACCACCTCCGCAGCCGTCGCCTCCGCCGTTCCTTTGATCGTAAACGCCATGCTCTTGAACGAAAACGTCGCGGTCGTTTCCTGGGGGTCCATCTGCAAATCGTGCCCTTGAAAATCCTTCGCCGTCTTCTCCAGCGCCGGCCTCATCCGCCCAAACGCCTCCGCCGCACTCAGTTGATGCGGAATTTGCACGGTTATCTTCGGCATTTGCGTCGTCTCCTGATGTCCGCATCATTTTACAACCTTGTCGGCACCCGCGTACTGCGGGTATACTACAATACTCGTGCATCCCCGGGGCGTAGCTCAGCCTGGCTAGAGCGCTTGGTTTGGGACCAAGAGGTCGCAGGTTCAAATCCTGTCACCCCGACTGTATACTAACTCCTTGCCGAATCGTGATTTAGATACCTGCCGGTGGTCGGCAGTGCGGCTCAAAACTCTTCCGAACGGTAGTACCTGGTACTACTTTCAGGAATTTTGACCCACTATGCCCACCCAAAACCGCCCGCCCGCGTATCGTCACTACAAGCCCAAAGACCTCGCCGTCGTGAGGCTCCGCGGCAGGGACATCTACCTCGGCAAGTACGACTCCCCCAGTAGCTGGCGAGAGTACTATCGCCTGATCACCGAGTTTCTCGCTCCTGCTGAGCGAATGAATGTGGACTCCGAAGGCCCACCGCCTGCTCCACATCCGATCTCCATAAAAAAGCTCTGCCTGAACTACTACGAGTTCGCGCAAGGGGAGTACGTCAAGGATGGCAAACCCACGGGCGAGGTCGTCTGCCTGAAATACGCCCTAAGGCGGATCCTCAAATTGTTCGCCGACCAGTCCGCCGCCAATTTCAGCCCTAAGGGCCTCAAGCTGGTGCGCGATGAGTTTGTCCGGGATGGCCAGATTCGGACCACCGTGAATAACAACATCGCTCGAATCAAACGAATGTTCTCTTGGGCGGTCGAAAATGAGCTGATCCCCGTGACGACCTACCAGGCCATCGCCACCGTCAAGGGGCTGAAGAAGGGTCGCTCCGCCGCTCCGGAGCCTAAGAAGGTGAAGCCGGTGAAGGACGAGGCGGTGTTGGCCGCCTTGCCCTTCATGCCGGCTCCCGTGCGGGCGATGGTGGAGTTGCAACGAATCATCGGCTGCCGCCCATCCGAAATCACCCAGCTTAGGCCCTGCGATGTCGATCTCAGCGATGACTGTTGGTGCTACGTGCCGCACTCTCACAAAACTGAGCACCATGGATGCGAGCGAAGGATCTATTTTGGTCCTCGGTCGCAGGAAATACTGAGGCCCTGGCTGGAGCGGGACCCGCAGAGCTATTGCTTTTCGCCGAAGGAATCCGTCGAGGCTCTCCGGCGGCTGAAACAGGAAAAGCGGCAAACGCCGATCGGCCAGGGAAACCGTCAGGGCACCAACAAGAAGCGGAACCCCAAACGGCAGCCGGGGGTCAAGTACAGCACCGGCAGTTACCGCCGGGCTATTGCAAGAGCATGCGAACTCGCCAAAATCGAGCCGTGGCGGCCGAACCAGCTGCGGCATGCAAGGGCCTCGGAAGTCAGCAAGACGGCCGACATTGACGCTGCTCGGTGCGTTTTGGGCCACTCCGACCCCAGAATCACGGAAAATTACGCCGAAGTGGACTTCACCAAAGCGGCGGACTTCATGCGGGTGCATGGGTAAGCCGGCCAATTTGATTGCAAAAAGGGTTAGGGAGCAGGAACTCAGAACGATGCAAGCGCCCTTCAACCATGAGCAACTCGATGTCGGCCTCTACCTTGGGAACCTGTCGGTCTATGCTGCAGGCCGCCTCATTACCAGGCTCGAATGGCATCTCAAAATTGCAACGCTGCTGGGTGCCGATCCAGCGGTGTGGTTCCCCGATGGCGCACTGTATGAACTTCTAACGCTCAAGAAGCCTAATGCTGACCTAGGCGAAGACCTGCAAATATTGTCGCAGAGGATGGGGGTAGACTTTTGTCGGCACCGTGACTCAGCAAAACAAGTGGTGGTGGGCCTGGTCAGCCTTTTCAAGCAGTGGCCGGTTGAAGAAGGACTGGCTCTTGCTCGGCATGGAGGGAGGCTGCTTGCACCTCTTGTATCCATGAGGAACTTTGAGGAGATCGCTGAAGTCGCAAATGGATTTAACCAGGACTACCAGCGGAATTGCCTTTACCTACGCACGGAATCAGGTTGTGACCATTCCGACACAGCTTCCGATTCCTCAAGGCGACAATCCTATTGCGACAAGCTCGTTGAGCGGTATGTCGCCAAGGAACTCACCAGGGCGGCCGATGACCTGAAAGGGTGGCTGAACGACGAGCAGCAACACCTTTTTATTCTCGGACAAGACATTGAAAAGTTGTTGTGCCCCTCGGACGTCCATTGTCGCCTGAGCCCTCGTTCCAGATCGCAATATCTGAATGGCGTTGAATACCGTGACACCAAGCGGTTGGACCGAATCGGCCAGTGGTTAGTTGCTTCCGAGAGTCGAGAACCGTGCGAGCTCTATCCCGAGTCGAGCTGGCCTGCACAGCTCCAGGCGGACTTGTCTCGGCTGGGAGGTGTCCCCGAAGATCTCGAAGCATCTCTGAAGGAGCTTTCAAAGAGACTTGGCGCCCGATCTCTTTCGTCAATAGACGTTGAGCGGTGTGTCGACGCCATTCATCAATGGCTCTACTCAACTTATTATAAGCAACCGGTTCCACCGAGACCGACAAGACCAATGGGACCTGTCGAGCCCATTCACGGCATTTACGGCGAAGTCCTTAGTGTTGCGGGTTGCAGGGCAACTCTCAAACACAAGAACAAAACCGTTGACTTCACAAACTCCCACTGGATCACAATGGCAAGATTGCTCATTGCATCGAAAGGGAACAGCTGCTCCAAAGAGGAGCTGTATACGCCGAATTCGAGGGAAGACAACTCCGCCAATCCCGCGATCTACACCGCAGTCAACAGATTCAAGAAGGCCGTGTTGCTTCGAGTCGGGCTCACCATGACCGCCTCAGGTGAGGGCTATCGGTTGGATGAAGTTTCGACGCGTGGCAAAAATCAGCGGAAGGCCGCGAAGCCTATGAAGAAGCGCCGCAAATGAGTTCGCGAGTGGAAATCTGGCCGTCTTAAGCTCGCTCGCAGCAAAGGTGTTACTGCGCCAGCCCGCCGTCGGGCAACAGGCGAGGTCGCCGGGTCAAATGGTGGATTGAGACCTCGGCGAGCTTTTTCTGCATGCCCGAGGAAGACCTCGGTCACATCTCAAATCTGACAATTGTCAGAAGCGCTGTAAGGCCGAGTAAACGACGGCGTTTGGCCTGCCGCTTAGAGTCGGTTTGCCGGTGTGAAAGCACGCAAACCAATACCGAGGCACGCAGAGATGATTGATATTCTCAAGGAACAATTGCTGAATCTCAAGGAGGCCGCAAAAAAGCAGCCTTGTCGCCGGATGGGGAAACCCACGAACGTCTCCACTGTCTTCCGCTGGGGCACAAAAGGGCTCCGCGGGTACATCCTGGAGACGGTGATGGTCGGGGGGATTCGGATGACCTCCGTGCAGGCGCTCGACCGCTTTTTCCGTGACGTGACGGCGGCGAAGCCGTCAGCGAGAGCGGCCACGCCCACGGAGGACGTCGTAGTCAACGCCGGCCTGCGTGCCAACGGCCTGATCGACGGCGTGAAGTAATCAATCACAAGCACCACGCGTCGATCGTGCTGCCTGTGTAGGGCGTGCGGGCCGTGGTGGGTCCTATAGAGGGGAACAATTGATGTTGTCAAATGGAAAACAAAGTGGAGAGCTAATCCTCCGGCGTGATGACGACGACGATGTCGTCGACGTCGGTGGTGGTGGTGGTGGAGCCGCCTTTAACACCGCGGAAAAGCGGTTGAAGGTGTATATCCACCTCGACCAACAGCCCCACACCAACTGCCAGGTGCTGGGGCCAGCCCTTGCCCAGTCCGGGCTGGTGTACCGCAACCCGGCGTACAGGGGCGGCCTCCTGGTTGAACACGAAGGTCGCTGCCAGGAGTTCGGCTCGGCCAAGCAGCTCGCTCCGTACATCGCAGACCACCTGGACGTCGTTGTGCTCAACGAAGACAAGCGTAAAGGTTGCGTAATTCCCAGCCCGTACCTCGACCTCATGCTGGCGACGGAGACATTCCTGGATTGCTTCCGGCCAGTCGACACAGTCACGGCCGTGCCGGGTTTTGACTCGGAGTTTGGCCTCCTCAAGCCCGGCTACAACCCGGGTCCCGCCGGTCACCGGATCTACTACACGGGCTCCGTCATCCAGCCAGCCACGAGGACGGACACCATCGACAAGTTCTTGGACGTGATGCCCTTCGCCACGGAGGCCGACAGGACTGCGGCCGTCGCGGGAGCGCTGACGATCCTGCTGCGGCGCTGCTGGCCTGGTGGGAAGGCAATGGTCCTCGCACGGGCGACAAAATCCCAATCTGGCAAGGAGACATTGCTGGACTTTACGTGCGGTTTGACACCGTCCTTTGCCTTGACGTTTCAGCCCGACAAAGACTGGCCGATGGAAAAAAACGTCGCCGCTATTCTTGACCGCAATCCAGAAAGTGGGGTGATTCGTCTCGAAAACATTCGCATCGACGGGCGCAAACGGGAAATCTCCTCTGCGTTTTTTGAGCGGTTCCTGACCAGCAACTACGTAACTCTGTACACGACGGGGACCGGGAATCCAGTTCCGGTACCAAATAGTTTCGTTGTTGCGGCGAGTTCGAACGAGGGAATCTTCTCGGTGGACTTCCTGAACCGCTCGCTGACCATGATGCTGACTGCCAAGGGCGACATGGCTGCCCGGGTCTCGCGGATTGGGGACCCCAGATGGGAATACCTGCCTGCTAATCGAAATACCATACACGCCGAACTTTTGGGAATTGTGTGCCGATGGAGTCAAGCAGGACGGCCGCTCGATTTGACCGCGATGAAAAAGCACTGTTTCAAGCAGTGGGCGGCGGAAGTCGGCGGCATGCTCGAGCTGGCTGGATATAGGGAATTCCTCGAAAACCACATGCTCCAGTCGTCGGCGCATAATCCGACTAAGGAGAAGCTGGCCTTCCTCGGGCTGATGGCCGGCAGTGACTGGCTGCGGCCGTCGGAGTTACTAGACATTGCCGAGCAGCACGCGGTCGCTACGGAGCTGATTCCCCACGGGCACCGGGAAGGCCACGAACGTCGCCTGACGGGGCTTGGGAAGACGCTCAGCAGCCACGAGAACGAAACGCTGACGACGACCACCGAGGACGAGGTGGTCACCTTCCGCCTGATCAAGGAACGGAAGCGGATGCGGCCAGGAGAGGACGCTAAAGTCGTCTACCAGTTTGAGGAGCTCAGCCGCAAGTCCCTAGCCGTCAGCGACTAAGACTACTCCGTAGCGAACGAAAGGTCCGGCAGGGATGCTCCTGCCGGGCCGGCCAACGATGTCCATGGCCCCAGTTGACCGTGCGGTGGCATCTTTGCTCTCTTGCCACCTCCCGTCCGTGCTGATCGACGAGGCGTGGCGAGGGAGCAAGACGAGACAGATCGGAAACAAGGCCGCCGTCGGCACGTTGCCGGCAACGGCATTTCCCTCTTGAGGAGATTGTTATATGGAGACTGGTGTAAGGTTGAAGAAGGGCTGGGTCTTGCTCCGGTGTGACTTGGTCAGTGCAACTCTCCTGGACTGCATCCGGTACAGCAGCCACGGTGACGCCCTCCAAGCGAAGGCGGACCTGGAAGAAGGCGGCCTCGGCGAAAACGAGGTCTTGCTCATCTTGGAACCCAATGACGTCGAGAAGGTCTTCTCGGCGGTGGGGACCGCAGGGAAAAAACAAAGTAAGGGGATCAATCGGGTAAACGACGATGGAGTGCGTGAGTTCTTCAATGGCTACGACCTAAGGGCGGAGGTGGTCTACGAAGAGAAGTGCGTCAAGTACCTCCTTGACGCTTTCAAGCTCGAATCCGGCAAATGGGATTTGCTGGGGGAATCGTACCAGGAGACCGGGGAGCGGAAGCTGACCCTGGAAAGGTTTTGCCGCCATTACGGGAACTTTCCCCTGCATCTGCAGTCTCTCGCAGCAAAAATCTCGGACAGCGACCGGCTCCATTTCGTGCTGGGGAAATTCGACAAGATCCTGGCCCGCAAGTGGCTCGCCCGGCAGGTAGAGGCCCGGGAAACGGATGACCGTCCGCTCGGATTGATCGTCAAGTGGCCGTTCGTCCCCCACGGGCTGCTGCTGCACCAGCATGGAACGTTGACCCATGGGGACGGGACACGTCTCGTCTGGCAGAGTGGCCGGGTTTGGCTGTACGCCGAACCGCTGGGGCAGTTTGTCGCCCAACTCCGCAAAGTCTGGAGCCCAGAATGAGTGACATCAAAAAGGTGCGAGTCAAGCTCACTCCTGAACAAAGAGCTAAACTTCGCCCCCTTAAGCCGCCCGCTGCCGCCCCGCTTCGTGGGGCTGCCAAAGCCAAAGCCGCCGCCAAAGTAGCCGCGGAAGCGAGAATCCGCCGGGTTGCCCTCCAGGGCCTTGAGCTCCAGGGTGATTCGCTCCTCGAAGACTTGTTAGTGAAGCTGAACACCACACACGATGAGTTGGTGTTTTTGTCGACCAATGAGATCGAGCAGCGACTCAACAAGTATCACCAGCAGCAGGCGGACGAACTCTTGGAGGGCTACTCGTGTGAGCAGCTCAAGAAGTTGGCCACGAAACTGAAGCTGACAACTCCTCTGATACCCGCGTCAGTGGAGATGGTTCGGTCGAATGCTGTCGCCGTGCTGACTCGGAGGAATACGGCCGAATACCTCAAGAAGCTCGGTGAGCACGAGCTCTATGTCGGGATGTTGATCCGCGATGCGAAGAAGGATAAGGAAAACGACTGGAAGGAATTGCTGCGTCGAGGAGGGTCACGCGATGAGCAACAGTCTCGCAAGGAGACCCTCACCAAGGTTGGGGTAGAAGAGCTGACGACCATTCCCAGACTCATGGCTGTACTGCGGTGCCGAGATGACGTCGGGGTCATGGTGTTTCGAGCAATCATGCAGATTGCTCCTAGTCCGGCAGCCGGGATCGTCCTGTCGCAGCTGCTGTACTGGCACGACCTGAGAGGGGACAGCCTGACCGAGACGCGAGTCGGTCGTAACGGCCTTTGCAAACAATACGGGGAACTGGCCCAAGAGACAGGGCTAACCTACGACCAGGTCCGCACTGCCTGCGGCCGGTTGGTGCAGAAGGGGCTCATCAAGCAGGAGGGTACAGTGTTTAGCGGCAAACGGAGCAACAACCTGACGCCACAATTGAAAGTCATCCTGGCGAAACTCGGTGAACTGGCCGAACAGCGCCGCAGGGAGACCGAAACGGAGGCGTCGACCCCAGCAGCCGAGGAACGTGAGCGACTCCTGCAACTAGCGGCGGAAGCTGGACAAGAGGAATAGGGATTGCACTGGTTCCAGTCCTGGAGGGGTGGCTGGGGCACCTCCTCACGGCTCCAACCCCAGCTTCCCGCTGGACCTTTCTCTCTGCCAGTAGCCGGCCCGCACGGCGCTCAGGCGTGCAGCCCGCCGAAGCCACCGAGAATGGGAGGCCAGACCGGCGATTACCCGAGATCGGCGCAAACGATGCAAGAGCTGAGCTCGCCGTCGGAGCAGCCAGACATGGGCTCGCCATCATAGTTCCTATAAACCGTTTATAAGAACTCGGGCAGGGCGCTTGTACTGTCGGGACGCTGATTTTCGGGCAAAAACCGATGTTTTGCATGAAAAACCGACTTAAGTTATGGCAGGACAATACGTTAAGCTCGATTGAGTGGTGTATCACCCATTTCGATTCGTGTGATACACCATTTCGGTATGGGTGATACACCAGACCCAAATGGTGTAACACCCGTTTCTAATACAGAGACTCCAACACAGATTCCCTTGGAAGAGCCTTTCACAGAAAAAAAGTGTAGCAACACCTCCGCCGGCTCAAAGCAGCCGACGGAGGAATTGCTAGTTTCTTTTTTTTAGGAATACAGAAGAAGGGGCAGGAACAAAGCATGATCTCCTGCCGGCCAGTACTGCTTCGGCCCAGGAGCTCGCTGCGCTCGCCCTGGGCCTCGCACGCTGGCCATAGCCAAGACGGTCCCCCTGAGGACTGCTAGTAACCAAGGAACGGTCCAAAATGAATCTGGGTCACCTGCAGGGAAGGCGCCGGTGGGAGCTGAAACTGAAGATAATGTCCCTGCGGGAGCTGAAGATTTAGTCACCGTGAGATGCGCGCTGGTGGGGAGCCATTGACGCTGCCGGTGCTGCTGCTGGAGCTCACGCTCCTGCTGGGCGCGCATCAGCTACTAGCCCTGCCGGTACCGACGGAGATGATGTCCGACCCGGTGGGCGAGGTGAAGTTCATGAACCTGCTGGCGCGGGTGGACCTGCTGGAGGCTGCGCTTCCTCCTGCTGCTGTCGCTGGGTGTTGGTGGGGAACCCGTGGCACAGTGAATCACTTGCCGCTGGTGGGCGGGCCCTACGACAAGGATTGCGTGCCGTTGCTACGGATTGGAAATAACCGGCCAGCCGCCCGCTCGGCGGAAGTCGTCGGGCCGCCGAATGCCCTTCAGACGCTCCAGGATCGTTTTCCTGGGCTCCGTTTACCGTCGAGCCCCCATGGTGCCAATCCTGCCGCCAAGCCCGCTGCGGGCCTCCCTCGCGATCGTGAAGCTGCCAGCATTCATGCTGGCGCGCATTAACGACGGTGGGGGACGCTGCTGGACCTCGTGCCGCTGGCATTCTCCAGCTGGTGCGGTAGCTCATTCCTATAAACCGTTTAAAGGAACTGTGTCCGCAAGACTGGGAAATCACGCAGGCTGCGTCCCGTTCAGCCAGGACTCCGCCGGGCATCCGGTGGGGAAGACTGCCGGACCAGTGACTAGCGACTCGATTGAGTCACCGAGGAGCCGGCGAGTACACTCAGACATGCCTCGCTACACTGCTGCCAACCAAGGATTCTCCGTGAAGGTTTCCATCGCCTCGCTCCAGTCGTTCTGCATATCAGCCCTGGAGCAACCGGGCCTGAGTACGGAGGACTCGCAAACTACCGCAGACGCCTTGGTGACCGACGCCATGGGGGTCTTCTCGATTGCCTCTGGAAGTTGCTCAGAGCCCGGCGACTCGGATTCGGTTCACGTTGCCGGCTGAGTCCAGGTACAGACTGACCTTGCGTCGTCTCCATCGCATAGGTTCGAATCGATCGAAGTGGCAGAAGTGGCGCAGCATTCGTCCGTATGGTATTTCTTCACTGGCGCACAGCGAGGGACGTCGAACAAATGGGATGGCGAACAGTCAGCGGCCACAAGTACTTTTACCTCTCGTGCCGGTTCTATGACGAGGTCCGAACAACGTATCTGGGCAATGGAGCAGTCGCCAAACGAGAGGCCCTCAAGTTAGAGCAGCGAAAGCAAGCCCGCGTAGCCCGGCGGGGAGCCAAAGCTGACATCGCCCGCTTGCGGGAGTTTGGGGAACAAACCAGTGGTGAGATTGACCTGCTCGTTCGAGTAACCCTGACCGTCGCCGGCTTTTACCGGCATAATCGCGGCCCGTGGCGCCGCCGGAGGTACAGAGTGCCTGAGGATTATCCAGTCGTGCAGCCTACCTTCACGGACGTGAAAGAACTGATCCGCAGAGCTAATGCCGGAGACCCCGAGGCCGTTGCCGCGATGCGGAAATACCTCCGTGAACACCCGCGAGTGTGGCAACAGACCAGTGACCTGACCTCGCGGGCCATGGAGGCCCGGATCCGCCGAATCGCCAGAGACAATACTTCCCTTGCCGAGTCGATCCGCCTGCGGGTTGAGAAGTTCCGGAAAGGCCTGGCGAGCTCCGAACCAACCGTCGTCGAGAGCATGGCCATCGACGGTGTAGTCCTTGCTTGGATGGAGCTCCATCAGGTCGACCTCGCGGCCCAGGTCGAGCGAAACGTACCTTACCAGGACCTCTCACGCCCGCTTGAAAAAGCTGCGTGGCAACGATTTACGTCCGCGATGAGGTTGCTCATTTTCGTACGCGAGAAGCTGCCGGACATCGAACGTGTTTCCCGAGAGCTTCAGCTCGGTCGCCCGCCAGAAGAACAGTATGACCCCGCAGCCGTTGATGCTGACATTGAGGGAGTGAAACCACTGCTGTCAGCCGGAGACAGCGAGGCAGTTCCGTGATGGGCTCCCAGGCAGGCTGTCTGGGCCCCTGGACCGGCGAGGCGCTGGGCTCCTCGGCCGGAGCTGGGGGTCGAGGTCGCTCTACTCTGCTAGCTATTCCGAGCTCGCACCCCGCCGAGGTCCCCGAGCCCTGGCCATGGCCAGGTGCCAAGGTCCAGGCCAGCCTGGGGTCCGGGGTATGGCTCAGCCGGGGATGGGAGATGCAGGCGAAGGTGCTGGTCGAGGTAGGGGGGCCAGGCAGGCCTTAGAGGTGGGGTCCTGGAGGCGTGGGAGCCGACCCCGGCCTCGGGCGATAGCATGAGAACGTGATTTTCGCCCAAAATGCCGTTTCAAGGTTTGGAATCGTTTGGCGCTACGAGGTTTGAACGTTCCGCTCAGGTACTGTATTGGGCTTTCAAGGGCCCGACAGAGCTTGAAGTTGGATTGACCGGCCCCACGCCGCACATGTTTTCTGGCATGGTCGGTTCCACCACCAGCGCGGAGAAAACAGGTCCGTGGAGTTGGTCGACGTTACCGTCTACAACCTGGAAATGCTCGCTCCGCTGACCATAGGGTGAGAGCTAGGACGAATCCAAGAACCCCAAAGACCCATTTGGCTCATCGCGGCATACCCCAAAGCACCGGTGACCAAACACGGTCCATTTGCAGGGTCAGTCTTAGAGGAGACCTCATGCCTGATGACCACGCGCAAAGTGAAGTCTGGCTGGCCGGAGCCGCCGCGGGGGACCAGTCCGCTCGCACTAAACTGTTAGAGTTACATCGGGCTCGCCTCCGCCGCATGTTGGCGGTCCGGCTCGACCGTCGGCTACTACAGCGGATTGACCCCTCGGACATCATTCAGGAAACGCTGATCCTGGCTGACCGCCGGCTGGATGAGTATCTGAAGGAGCAACCCATCCCGTTCTATCCCTGGCTGCGGCAGTTCGCTTGGGATCAGCTGGTGACGGCGATGCGTCGCCACGTTTATGCCAGCCGCCGCAGCCGGAGCCGCGAGGAATGGTCGTGCCGGCCCTCTTGGACGAATCCGTAACCGAACTGGCAACTTGCCTGGTCGATCACTCGGCTCAAGGCGCTGAGCCTTAATCGAAAATGTGCACCTCGAAAGATAGAGCGACGTCCGCCTACGGAAACAGCGGGATCCAAGGACCAGCGAATGACGAGGCCGCTACAGCACAGCGAGGAAGGACCACTTGTTCCGATATCACACATTCGACGACGACGGCAGCCGAGAAGTCCGCAACGGCACACGGCACAAAAGTAGCCGGCCCGCGAGGACTCGCGATTCCATTTGACCACCGTGGCGAACCGGAATTGTACCTGCAGAACAGCGGCTCAACGTTTGGGTTGGCGCCGAGTATCTCGCTGCTGCTGAGTCGAAGAAGGGCAGGAGCGTCCGATGCATATCGCTCATAATGCCGGATACCGTAGGAAATGGGACCGACGTCAGATCCCGGCCAAAAGAACACCTTGTCATTGAGCGCCTTGACCAGATCCTCAAATGTCCAGCCATCTTGGAGTCCCACATTGCCGGCATGAAGAGGTCTTTGATCGCGAATCCAGACTTCATCGCCGTCGACGGTGACAGCGATGCATTCCGGTCTCCTGGCGGATATGACGGAATGCTCCTTTGCTTTCCGGAGAAGATGCGTTGCGCTAAAAAGTCGGCCCGTCCGGCGGATTCTCTCAACATTCCGTTGATCCGTCAGGTGAAAGAGATACGGGCGAAGTGACTGAAACTTTTGCAGCGTGAATGGCAAGGTATGAACTCCACTTTCGTATTGGCTACCACGCCCGTCGATCAATGATGCTTTTTGAATGGAATCGCGTGGAAATGAGTGATACGGGTGCTTCGGAGATCCGCTCCACTTCCTGAATAAAGCGGAGCGTTTCAAGCGTCAGCTGTTCAAAGCGGCGGGCATTACGGTTGTCCTTATGCAGGTAGTCGACGAACGTCAGTGCAATATCCGTCGGGGCATTTAGAAAAGCAGCCTTCTTCAGAAGTGTCCAGTCAAACTCGCAGATTCGCCGGGCACGGTTTGTTGTCGATGTCCGTTCAGTCTTTTGCAGCTCAGCCAGTGACAGCCCCGAACGCCTGGCAATCTCCGTCAACGTGATCTCCTGAGACATGGGCCCAGATGTCTTCCCATCCGCCTCCGGATCCTGCACTCGGATGGGATAGGTGCGGCACACCATGATGACCTTGCGGACACGACTGGGAGACAGTCCCGCCTCAGCGAGACAACCAGCAACAGTGGTGTCACGGGATGTAACATGCGGATAGAAGCCGTGGTACAGACTCAGCCCCGTGCCTTGTGTGCCTTCCAACAGGATTCTGCATTGATCACGGCACCGCTCCTCAATGACTCGCCAAGTCTCGCGGATGAACGGCCACAACTCACTGGCGTCGCGAGCGAGCGCAACCGGATTGACGCCACGATCCAGAATCCGCCGGGCGGTGGCATGACCAACGCCCTGACCGGTCGAGCCAATCGCCTTCACCAAGGCCGCTTCGTTCTTCCGATCATCCTCACTTATGAGCATGGCCTGAGGATCGATCGACAATCTGTCCGCGCTGATTTCGCATTGGGCGATTTCTTTCAGGAGCGTCGGAACATAAATGACCGCGCCAGGACCGAGAACCAATTGGGCCGTGCTGGCACGGCTGCCTGACGGGAGAATATGAAAGGTATACGGGTCCGGCTCTTCATACACTTTGTGTCCCGCATTCGGCCCTCCGACGCGGATTAAGAGGTCATACTCGCGCGAGAGGTACGCAGCCACCTGACCTTTTCCCTCACTGCCGAATTCACCACCGACCAGAACATCGACGAGTCGGTGATATCCTCGACCGAAGAGCCCGAGATGGGAAGCCGCTCGGACGAATACGTCTTCTTTCGTGCAGCGATTTGTATCGATGACAACGTCGGCAATCTCGGCGAGCTGATCGACTTCACGTTCCGTTTTACTGTGCTGAACTTCGGAGTACGAAGTGAGTTCTTTAATGTCACCGCGTTTTCGATGCTTGTAGCGCCGTTCAAGGATGTCTTCCGGTGCCGTGAGATGCACGTGAATGACTCGCGGTCCAAATGAGCGGCGCACCGCCTCCACCTGACCGGGAATGCGGACCGCGTCAACGGCAATCAACGCCTGCTCAGGAAGGGAGCGGGCCTTTCGGCTCAGGTCGACGGCAACCCAGTCCCCTTTCGTATCGACATCGAGTTGCTCGCCTAGCTGTTGGAGAGCAGCCCGCTCGCGAGCCACATGCGGCGCCCGCTCCGTAAGCATTTCCCACGTCTTAATCAGCTCAAAGCCCGCCTGCTCCACGAGGGCCGCGGCCAGGGTGCTCTTTCCAGACGAGACCGGTCCGGACAAGAGAACGATCATCCTGGCCATGTTTCACACTCCGGGCATTCGACATTAAAAAAGCGACCGCTGATTCGGCTTCTCGGGCCAATTCTCGGACGGAAGATCATAGACCGTGACGGCGATCCCGTGGCGGCAAAGTGCGTCATGGATAAGCTCGCTGACGATTTCCCAGCGTCCTCCAGCCTGGCCGCAACCGATGCGTGGCATGTGGACGGTAGCATCTTGTTCCCTCGCGATATTCGCCAGTTCGTGTAGGCAGGACTGCAGAGCGTTGTACCGGACGCGAGGCTTCGCGGCCTCGCCGTAGCCGTGCTGACAAATCATGCTGAAGACGAACAGACTCTCCGTCACTTTCGACAGATGTGCATTGCCTAGCCTGAAGAGATGTTTGTGCACACTGGCCCAATGTGTGAAATCATCCTGGACGGCGGGTGATTTGGTTCGCACGGCGCGAGCAAAGCCCGCACCCCAGGTCGACGCCTTGTCATTCACGATGTGGGCGATGATCCGATTCCCGCTCCCCCGTGGTTGCGTCGCATCGCCTTTGAGATAAGTGATCTGGCACGGTGCCGGGCGTTTTCCAGTCTTGGGAAGTGCAATTCCAACCACGCGCGGGTAGCTGCGCGTCGGGTACGGCGACACGCCGACACATTCAACGTGAAGCGTCTCGCCAACTGGTGGCCACGCTTCAACCCCTTTTGCAGTAAATCCGATGGCAGTGCACTCGCCGACAACGGAATCATCCGGAAGCACTGTGCCGCTCCGGAGGCCGCTGTCCCATTCAGTGGCGTGAATCGCGTAATCGATGCTGTAGGGACCGGTGGATTCGTCCGCTTCCCGGCGGGACGCGGCGAAGACAACTGAAGGTTGGGACGTGATCCTTGAGAAACGGAGCAGTACTGCTTCGGACGACACATCATACTCATCGCGAATCCGCAACAGATTATCAACCGACAGCACTTCTTCCTTCAGCTCGGGGAAGCTCCCGATCGGCATCAGGAATTCGCCCGCGGCGATGTTGCAGAGCATCTCAAGCTGCCAGTCATCCTCCTGCATATGCTCGCGCGAAACACGATTGCGGACACGGTCACGACAGTCCGGGAACAGCGTGTGTGCCAGTTCGTGCGCAACGGAAAACCGAACGCGGGCTCGCGGGCGATTGGGGTTGTACTCGATCTGAACGCGAGAACCAGGGATTGGAACAGTGCGGGCATCTTTGATGTCCTCGCGCGCGACGAGCGGAATATCCATGTAGTCCGCGAGGAGGAACGGATCAAACGGCGGACCATCCCAACCCGCCTCTATAGCGTCGTACACGATCGCACGAGCGCGCTCTGCAATTTCCGCAACAGGGTCGCCTTCTGGTGCCAGCGCCGTAATGGAAGGGTGCGTCCAATATGCTTTCGATGATTTGGTCATCATCCGTTAAGTCTCTCGTTTCTTGTTGTCGTCTTGCGATCGGTGATACGCGCATCAGTCCCATGCCGGTAACCGATGCAGTTATTACGACATTTCCTCGCCGTCGTCACCATTTTGTACTTCACGCCATTCACTCTCCCGGCCTGTCGTTACGCAAATAGGCGAATTTCGTGATCATGCTGGCTCTTTGGTCCTGCAACGGCAATCGCTCCAGTCGCTGGCCTGTGCCGTTGACGACTAAGATTGGAACGCCATCTCTTCGGGGGGGCGGCGTGCGTTAGTCCTGTAGATGCGAATTCGAACGAGAGGGAACGACGACGAAGCAACACGGCTCTTGAATCAACCACCCATTCTAACTGCTGCCGGCCAAGTTAAAATGACGCCATGCCCGAGTCCGGAGTGCCAGCCATCACCCCACCCACCGCCGAGGATCAAGTCAAATTTCTGATGAACCTGCAGCGTTTCCTCGCGGAGGGGCATTTCGTCGCTACGTACAAGTACGCTCTGTTGCTGGCCCTGGCTGACATCTCCATCGAGTCCGGCGTGGCAGCGTCTTGGGGGAAATGCCGAGTGGCAAAAGCCGGCCTTCATCATGGGCTTCATCGAAGCAGCCGTGGAGGCCCTGGAAGTGCTTGACTCGGAACTAATGGAAACCCTGTTTCCCGGCAAAGGAACTTAACGGGTGACGTGTGCTACCGCCTGACGAACTGGATCGCCTCATCAAGGCGACAGAAGTCGCGAAGCACAGCGCGGTCGGCACGTTCTCGCGTTGGCTGCGTCGGTCGCGTGGGTCTTTGTGATCCTCCAAGTGGCCGGTGCGATTGGAGTCGCTTAGGGAGCTGCCGCAGGTAGGGCTCGGCGGGGCGGGGGCCGTCGTCGAGCCTCCGTCATAAACCTGCGGCTCTGCAGGAACGAGAGTCTTTGCTACTGTTTGAGTGTGTTCGCAAACGGCCGCCCTCCCAAGCTCCCATCGCCTACACGGCGCGACTCACCCGATGCCAGCCAAACGCTCTAGGAGCTTTTCTGGCGGCCCAGAGTTCCCAATGCGATCTCGGAGGCGGGTTCGGATTCGAGGCCCTCTACGGGCCTCCAAGAAGCGGCAGTGCTGACAGCATTTACATGCTGTCAATGCGTCGTCGAGGCGGCGCTTCGCAACATTCTATAAACGGTTTAATGTATCTGGGGAGTCAGGGCTTGCAGGAGCGGACACCCCTCCGGCGCCGACTCTCCTCGGCGATACCGTTCCAAAAGCTCGTGGGACCTGCGGGCGAGCATTCGTCGAACCTCCCGCCGCTTGCCTTTGACCTTGGGAATAGTCATTCCGTCGTAGCTGGTGGTCTGGTGACGCATCCAGGCGATCACCGCGGCTTCAGCCCGCTGCTCTACCGGAATCCGCTTGGTTCGGGCCACCGTGCCGCTGCCGACCGGCGTGGTGTGGTCGGTGACGGCCTTGGCCATCTGGTGGGCAAGTTTGGCGTGCGCGGGATGAAATCTAAGGAGCGATACGACCGCGCCGAAGAAGTCTTCGACATAAACGGCCTGGACCTTCTCCCGGCGGCGGGCGTCGGCTTCCGCCTTCTTGACGAATCCTGCGGTGGATCGCTCGGCTTCGAGCTCGGCACGGATGCGGTCAATCGTCGCCGCCGGTGCCCATACGCCCCTGGAGAAGACTTTTCGACCCTTCTTCTCCTGCACGACCCAGTGGTCGCCGGCGGCCTTCACTCGCCGAGTGAGGCCAGCATCGCCGGGCGGAAGTAAGACCCAGCCCACCGGGACGGTCAGGACTTGGCCATCGGCGGTTCGGAAGGTGTTTGGGGTTGGGCCGGGGGCAAAGGTGTTATCGCTCAGTCTTCTGCTTCCTTGCGTAGCCGCCTCTTGGTTGGTTTCGAGCAGGTTCACCAGCTCATCGGCAAGGATCATGAATGTCGCCGATCAGGTCGTACATGGGTATATCTTACCGTGGCTGCGTCGGCCGGCCTGCTTTTCCGTTCTGAATGGCGCGGCCTGAGTCCATCGGTGGGTAACACAGTGGCCCCGAGTGGGTATCAGCCCCTCGGTCGATGATGACAAGCAACACCGCCGGCAATAAGTGCCCGAGCATCGGCGTCGCCCGCCGGAGGACGGTCCGGTTGAGCTTGGGCCGAACCCGGTAATTCTCGTCTCCGCGCCAACATTCTATGGCATTACACCTCGCTAATTGCAGCTGCCACCTCCTGCACCTACACTGGTCCCAGCTTACCTGATGTGGGAGTAATTTCGGGGCGTTAGCGGGCATTGGCTCCCCGGCACAATCGGGCAGTCGCGAATCTGAAAGCTGACTATCTATATGGCAGGTACGCTGGTGGATGCGGCAGAGCAGGAAAACCGCCTGCCACTTCCCGGCCAAATAGCCCGCCTTCGCCAGCGGCTGTATTTGGTGGAGCAGGTGATCCCTCCGCCGCGGCCCGGGGATGCGACGCTAGTCAAGCTCTCGTGCGTGGATGACGACGCTCAGGGACAGCCGCTGGAGGTCCTTTGGGAAAAGGAAATTGGTCCCGAGGTCCAAACGAGCGAAGCCTGGGAAGCCATCGCCCAGCGCGGCTTTGACCAGCCCAGGCTCTTCGCCGCGTACCTCAACACGCTCAAGTGGAACTGCGTAACGGCTACCGATCCCAAGCTCTTTCAATCCCCGTTCCGCGCCGGTATCCGGATCGACGCCTATCAGCTGGAACCGCTCCGGAAAGCCCTGCTGCTGCCCCGCGTCAATCTCTTCATCGCCGATGACGTCGGCCTGGGAAAAACGATCGAAGCCGGTCTCATCGCCCGGGAGCTTCTGCTTCGCAAGAAAGTCAATGAGATCATCGTCTCCTGTCCCCCTTCCATGCTGCTTCAGTGGCAGGACGAGCTGGCCCAACGGTTCGGTCTGTCCTTCGAAATCCTCGACAAGAAATACGTCAGCCAGGTCCGCCGCCAGCGGGGCTTCGGCATCAACCCCTGGGGAACGCATACTCGCTTCCTGATTTCGCACCGGCTGCTGATTGACGAGGCCTACACCGCGCCGCTGCTCGACTGGCTCGGCGATTTCCGCCCCGGCACACTGTTTATCCTGGACGAAGCCCATCACGCAGCTCCGGCCAGCGGCCAGAAGTACGCCATCGACTCCCAAATTACCCGCGCCGTCCGCGAACTGGCTCGCCGTTTCGAGCATCGCCTCTTCCTCTCAGCCACGCCGCACAACGGCCATTCCAATAGCTTTTCGGCCTTGCTGGAGATCCTCGATCCCCAAAGGTTCTGTGCTGGCGTGCCGGTCAAGCAAAAGATGCTCGACGACGTCATGGTCCGCCGCCTCAAGGATGATTTGCGGGAAATCGTGGACGGCATTCCCAAACGCAACGTCGTTCAGCTTGATATCGACGGCCTTCCCGCCGACGCCCCCGAGCTGCTTCTGGCCAAGCTGCTCGACGATTACCGCGAGCTGCGGGAAAAGCGGCTCTCCTCAGAAAGCAAACGCAAGCAGGCGGCTGCCGGCCTCCTCATTTCCGGCTTACAGCAGCGATTGCTCTCCTCCGTCGAAGCCTTCGCCCGCACGCTCAGGGTTCACAGACGCACCGTGGAACGACAGTGGGAAGAATTTCAGGCCGGCCAGAAGGCCGCTCCTGCACCCACCGCCCAGCTCGATCTTCTCGGCAGCGGTGTCGGCTCGGATGATGACCGCGCGGACCTTTCCGAAGAGGATTTACAGGAGGAAGAGGAGGCGCAGATTTCGGCTGCCTCCGCTCTCACTGCCGGCCCGATGGAAGACGCCTCCGCCCAGCAACTCTTTCGCCGCGAACAAAAGCTGCTCGCCGAGATGTCTGAGCTCGCGGATGAAGGCCGCGGCCACCCGGATGCCCGCGTTCGCCTCCTCCTGGAGTGGATGCGGGAAAGAATGTGCCCCGCCCTCGGCCAGCCGCAGGAAAAGCGTCAGAGCGCCAACTGGACTGACCTCCGCATCATCATTTTCACCGAGTACGACGACACCAAGCGATACCTCGTGCAGCAACTGTCGGCAGCAACCGAAGGAACCAACCAGGCTTCCGAGCGGATCGCCGTGTTTCACGGTCCCACCTCACCGGCGGACCGCGAGGACATCAAACGGGCCTTCAATGCTCCTCCCAGCGAAAACGCTCTCCGCATCCTCATCGCCACCGATGCCGCCCGCGAAGGTCTCAACCTCCAGGCTCACTGCTGGAACCTGTTCCATTTCGACGTCCCCTGGAACCCCAGCCGCATGGAGCAGCGGAACGGCCGCATCGACCGCAAGCTCCAGCCGCAGCCCGAAGTCTTCTGTCATTACTTCGTCTATCGCCAGCGGCCAGAGGACCGCATCCTCAAGGCCCTCGTCCGCAAGACTGACACCATTCGCCGCGAGCTCGGCAGCCTGGCGCAGGTCATCGATTCCCGCCTCGCTTCCAGCCTCAAGTTCGGTATCCGCCGGGCCGATCTCGATTCTCTGGAAGCCGGCATCACCTCCGCCAATCTCGATGCCGAATCCCGGGCGACGGTGGACGAGGAGCTGGAATCCGCCCGCTTGCGGCAGACCGCGCTCTTGGAGCAGATTCAAACGCTGCAAACGCTCAAGCAAAATTCCCAGGAACGCATCGGCCTCACCGAAGAAGATTTTCGCTCCGCCATCTCCTCTGCCTTGCAACTGTTGGGGGCCCAGCCGCTGCAAGCCAAGCAGGACCAGGCCGCCGGGCCACCGCGGTTCGTTTTCCCAGCGATTGACCAACAAACAGGTGCCGATTCCACCTGGGCCGATACGCTCGATTCCCTCCGCCAGCCCCGCCAGCGGGACCAGAAACACTGGGAGTGGCGGCAAGAGTCGCCGATCCGGCCGATCGTGTTTGAGGATATGGGGACGCTCGACAGCAGCGTGGTCCATTTGCACCTGGAGCACCGGGTCGTGCAGCGGCTGCTCAGCTGGTTCACGTCGCAGGGGTTTGTGCATTTTGATCTCTCCCGCGCTTGCCTCGCTCAGACCAAGGATTCCATCCCCCGCGTCATCCTGCTTGGCCGCCTCGCCATCTATGGCCCCGGCGCGGCCCGGCTGCATGAGGAGCTGATTTCCGTCACGGCCCGTTGGTTGGAGCCCGCCACTCGCAAGGAACCCCTCGTCCCCTACAGCCGCGAAGCCGAGCTCAAAACGCTGGACCTGCTGGGGGACGCTCTCGTCCAGCCGGGACGCGGGGTCGGCGAGACCACCCAGCGCCGCTTGCAAGCCTTCGCCCCGGCCGACGTTCAGCAACTTTTGCCTCACCTCACGGCCCGTGGCGAGCAGTTTGCCGCGGACGCCCGGGGCCGGCTCGCCGCGCGGGCCGGTGCCGAAGCCAAGGCGATGCTGGAAATCCTGCAGACCCAGAAAAGGCACATCGCCGCCACCATCGCCAAACACTCCAAGGACGACCCCCGTCAGCTCAAGCTGGTCTACGAGCAGGAAGACGAGCTCCGCCAGCTCGAAGCCAACAAGCGGTACTGGAACAAACGCCTGCTCACGCTCGAAGACGAAATCAAATCGGAACCCGAGCGGATTCGGCTGACCTACGACATCAAGGCCACCCGCATCGAGCCGGTCGGCCTCGTTTATCTCTGGCCGGTGACGGGATAGCCATGGCGAAAGACCGCGAACACTATCCGCATCAAGAATGGCTCGGCTACGTGCAGCCGGTCGGCCTCGTCGTCTCGCCGCCAGCCCTGCTCGCCGCCCAGGCCCACGTCACCCGCAACATCGGCCGCGAGCATCAGGAGTTTCTCGCCTGCCTGACCGAGGAGGAGCCTCTCGCCATCCGCGACCTGGCCCAGTTCACTCAGCGAGTCCTCGGCTGGGAAACGGGGGACCTGCTCGACGTGGCCGCCAACGAGCAGGACCGTCTTGCCCTGGAAGTGCAGCTTCCCGAGTACGGCGAAACGCTTGCTCCCACGCACGCTGTGAAGCAGTTTGTCCCCAAGTCGGCCCTCGCGGACGCGCCGCCGCAGTGGGTGCTGCTCCTCCAGGCCCTTCCCAAGGGGCAGGATTTCGATGCAATCCCGGACATCGACGAGCGCCGCTGGCAGGCGACGCCGCAGGCCAAGTTCGAGCGCCTACTGCGGGAAACGCGCGTCCCCGCCGGCCTACTCTACAACCACACGGCTTTCCGCCTCGTTTATGCTCCTCGCGGGGAAACCAGCGGCTACATGACGTTCCGCGTGAAGGAGTTGGCCGAAACTGCCGGCCGGCCGATCTTTGCCGCTCTGCACATGCTCCTCTCGGCGGAGCGGCTCTTCACACTGCCGGAAAAGCAGCGTCTCCCCGCCATTCTGGAGGCCAGCCGCAAGTACCAGAATGTCGTTTCCACCCGCCTCGCCGGCCAGGTGCTGCAGGCCCTGTTCGAACTGGTCCGGGGCTTTCAGGCGGCAGACAGCCAGGCCCACGGCAAGCTGCTGGAAAAAGTGCTGGCGGAAAACCCCAACCATGTCTACCACGGCCTGCTCACCGTGCTGATGCGGCTGGTGTTCATTCTGTATGCCGAGGACCGCAACCTGCTCTCCTCCGACCCGGTCTTCGCCAACTACTATTCCCTCACCGGCCTCTTCGACCGCCTGCGGCAGGACGCCGGCCGCTTCCACGACACCATGGACCAGCGGTTCGGCGCGTGGCCCCAGCTCCTCACCCTCTTCCGCCTGATCTACGACGGCGGCAGCCACGGGGCGCTCCGCATCCCGCCAAGGCACGGCTACCTATTTGACCCGGAGCGATACCGATTCTTAGAGGGCAGAGGGCAGAGGGCAGAGGGCGGGGAAAGCAAGAAGGCCGGCCCCGAGCTGTCTTCTCATTCGTCATTCGACATTCAGAATTCGTCAATCCCCTCCCTCCCCCACGTCTCCGACGGCGTCATCTACCGCGTCCTCAATAACCTGCTCATGCTCGACGGGGAGCGGCTCAGTTACCGGGCGCTGGATGTGGAGCAGATTGGGAGCGTGTACGAGGCGATCATGGGCTTTTCGCTGGAGGTCGCCACGGGGAAGTCGATCGCCATCAAGGCCAAGAAGTCGCACGGCGCGCCGGCCACCATCAACCTGGAAGAGCTGCTCGCCGTCAAATCGGCGGACCGGGTCAAATGGCTCAAGGAACATTCCGACCAGGAGCTGACGGGCAAACCGCTGGAAGAGCTGAAAGGAGCCAAGACAACGGACGACCTGCTGGCCGCCCTGGAAAAGAAGATCGCCCGCGAAGTAACTCCCAACCTGGTCCCTCAGGGGGCCATGGTCCTGCAACCCTCCGACGAACGCCGCCGCAGCGGGTCTCATTACACGCCCCGCTCGCTAACGGAGCCGATTGTCCGAAAGACGCTGGAGCCGATTCTAAAACTAAGTTCAAGGTTCAAAGTTCAAAGTTCAAAGTTGGAAGAAGTAAGCGGCAGGTCTTCAACTTTGAACCTGGAACCTGGAACTTTGAACTCCTCGTCTCTTACGCCCACAGACATCCTTTCTTTGAAGATCTGCGATCCCGCCATGGGCTCCGGCGCTTTCCTGGTCGAGGCGTGCCGGCAACTGGGGGATGAACTGGTGAAAGCATGGCATGTGCATGGGGAGGTGCCAAAATTGCCGCCGGATGAGGATGAGGTGCTGCATGCCCGCAGGCTGGTGGCGCAGCGGTGCTTGTATGGGGTGGATAAGAACCCGATGGCGGTCGATCTGGCGAAGCTCTCGCTGTGGCTGGCGACGCTGGCCAAGGACCATCCCTTCACGTTTTTGGACCATGCCTTTCGGAGCGGCGATTCGCTGGTGGGGCTCACCCGCGAGCAGATAGCCGCCTTCCACTGGGCACCCAAGCAGCAGAAGGATTTTGAGCGGGACTTGATCGAGAAGCGGGTGAAGCGAGCGATCCAGGACCGCCTGGAAATCCTCTCCGCCCCCGACGACGCCCCGCACGATTTGCAGCAGGCCAAGCTGGCGCTGGCGGACGAGGCCCTGGACCAGGTCCGCCTGATTGGGAACCTGGTGATCAGCGCCTTCTTTTCCGCGGACAAGGAGAAGGCCCGCAATCAGCGGTGCGACGAGCTGTCGGCTCTCTACAACGCCTGGCGGAGCGGCGGCCCCAGCGAAATGCTGCAATCCCTGACCTCCGCCGCCCGCTCCCTCCGGACCGGCTCGTACCCAATCGCGCCCTTCCACTGGGAGATTGAGTTCCCGGAAGTCTTCTGGCGTGAGAATGGCGGGTTTGATGCGATTGTCGGCAATCCACCGTATCTCGGTGGACTACGAATCTCCGAATTGTTGGGGATGGCGTATTTTGGATATCTGGTAAATGCCTATCCCCCAGCGGGACATATGTGCGACATGGCTGCGTACTTTATGAGGCGTATGCACCAACTGTTGCTTAAAGACGGAACCCTTGGGTGCATCACTACCAAAACAATCGCCCAAGGTGACACTCGCCAAGGCGGCTTGGAGGCGATACGGCGTTCAGGAGGTGAGATCTACTTTGCGATACGCCGATTCGTATGGCCCGGTGTCGCGTCTGTAATCGCAACGATACTATGCATAACAAAATCAGGATCTAACAAACACCTCCGCAAGACTCTTGATGGCCGAGAAGTTGACCAGATAACCGCATACTTATTTCACGCCGGCGGCGATGGCGCGCCCGAGAGACTCGCAGAAAATCCATACTTCTCCGCCGGATGTAATATTGCGGGCATGGGATTCGTCTTTGACGACAGCGACGACGCGGCACTCCCGGTTACCACAATGAGGCAAATACTGGCCTCAGATAACCGGTATTCGCAGCGAATTTTGCCCTATTTAGGCGGGGCCGAGCTAAATGCCACTCCACTCCAGTCTGCAAGCCGTTACGCATATAATTTGAGCGATATCAAGGACGAAGGTGATCTTCAGGAGTGGCCCGCACTGGCAGAATTGGCCCGCACTTATGTAAAGCCAGTCAGAGAAAAGCTCGGCAACAACCCAAACAACACACCGCTAAAACGTCGATGGTGGGCGTATCAAGCTCATCGCCCGGAGCTTTACGAGCGGTTGTCCGTAATGCGACGAGTTCTGGCGATCGCGAGAGTTAGCCAAACCTGCGCGTTTTCCTTTCTCGACCCGCGTCAGGTCTTCAGCGAAAAAGTGGTTCTATTTGCGCTCGAGTCCGATGCGTCATTCACGGTTCTTCAATCGCGGGTCCATGAATCATGGGCGAGGTTCCTCAACGCGACACTAAAGGATGATATGCAATATGCCGCGTCGGACTGCTTCCAAACTTATCCCTTCCCCAAAGACTTCGAAACCGACTCAAAGCTGGAAGCGGTAGGGAAGGAGTATTACGAGTTCCGGGCCGCGCTGATGGTGAAGAATGACGAGGGGCTGACCAAGACCTATAACCGCTTCCACGACCCCGACGAACGCAGCCCCGATATCCTCCAGCTCCGCCAGCTCCACGCCGACATGGACCGCGCCGTCCTCCTCGCCTACGGCTGGCAGGATTTGGCGGAGCGGGCGACCTGCGAGTTTCTGCTGGACTATGAGGAGGAGGAAGACGAGGAACCCTCACCCTGACCCTCTCCCAGGGGCTGCACTTTAGGAAAAGTGAGCTGTGGAGATTGGGGTTGTTGAATTGTCAAAGTGGAAATGAAAATGGCTCTCCAGACACGGTTTCGTATTGGCGTACTGCCCGTGAGCCGGAGAGCCAAGGATGGCCAGCGAATTTCGATTTTCGGAAACGTCTACTCCCGAGGATTGGCAGGAATGGGTCGCGTGGTTGACGCCAGCGCTGAACAGCCGCACCCGCTGGCGATTGCCGGTCGTGTTGCTGGGGTTGCTGTTTGCGCGGGGACGACGCACGGTGACCTCGTGGCTGCGAGCCCAAGGCATTGCCGCCGACTACGACGACTATTTTTACTTCCTGGCCAGCCTGGGACGCAAGATCGAACCTGTGGCCACAGGTTTGTTTCAGTTGCTGCTGGCCCAACTGCCGGTGGGGGACCGCGTGCTGCTGGCAATCGACGATTCGCCGACGCCCCGCTATGGACCGAAGGTCGAAGGAGCCGGCCTGCACCACAACCCAACCTCGGGTCCCGACGACCACAAGTTCCTGTATGGGCACGTCTGGGTGACGATGGCGCTGGTGTTGCGTCATCCGCTGTGGCACGCCATCGGCCTGCCGCTGCGGGCGTTGATGTACGTCAGGAAAAAGGACATGCCGAAGATCGCGCGGCGCTGCCACTGGGAGTTTCGCACCAAGCTCGAAATGGCGGGCGAAATGGTGAAATGGGCCGAAAAACTGCTGCGTCCGCTGGGCAAAGCGTTGTGGCTGGTCATGGATGGCGCGTATGCCTATCGGTCGATGTTCAAAGTGGCCTTGCCGCTGGGCGCGACCATCGTCAGCCGCCTGCGCAAGGATGCGGGACTGCGTTCGTTGCCCCAGCCGCGGCGACCCGGCGAGCGTGGGGGACGGCGCAAGTATGGCCGGAAAAAGATTTCGCTGGCCAAACGCGCGGCGCATCGTCAGGGCTGGCAAACGCTGGAGGCCGTGCTCTATGGCGGCGAGAAAGTCACCAAGACCTACAAGACCTTCCTCGCCACCTGGCAGCCCATCGGTGGCACGCTCCGCGTGGTGATCGTGCGCGAGCAGAAAAAGTGGGAAGCCTTCTTCTGCTCCGATCCGAACGCCACCGTCACCCAAATCCTGGAATGCTTCGCCGACCGCTCGGCGATCGAGCAGGTGTTTCACGACATCAAGGAAGTCTGGGGTGCCGGCCAGCAGCAGGTCCGCAACCTGTTCACCAACGTCGCCTGCTTCCATTTGAACTTGTGGATGCATACGCTGGTCGAACTCTGGGCTTGGAACAAATCCGCGGGCGAAATTCGGGACCGCAGGGAGTGCCCTTGGGACTGCCCGGAGCGACGCCCGTCGCATGCCGACCGGCGCAAAGCCTTGTCCCGACAGTGCTTGCAAAACGAATTGTCGATACTTCAGCTCTCGCATCACATCAGCGAACCAATTCAAAAACTACTCAAAACTCTCGCCTCCCTGGCCGCCTAGGTTCCTAAAGTGCAGCCAAGGGGAGAGGGAGAAAGAAACCCTGGCGCTACCGCTGGCCCGACGAATTCCGGGACGAAGTCTTGGCCCGGCTGCTCGCCCTGAACCAGGAGCGGCATGAGCAGGAGCAACTTGTGGGGAAGGGGTCAGGAGGCATGGGTCCGGAATCAGGACCGAAAGGAAGGGGGGCGGGGAAGAAGCGTCCGACAGCCAAGGGGAAAGATTTATTTTGACCCACATGCGCGGGTGGCTTAAACTCTCACCCATTCCTGAGCTCTGAATCCCAAGGCCCATAGACCATGTCTTCTGCCGACGTTCGCCGCGAACTTGTCGATGCACTCCGCCTGGATCTCGTGGGGCCGACGTTGGGGCTCGGAGACCCGGAGGAAGTGCTCGATGAATCCCCTTCCGTTTTCTACCGGACCGGGTTCCTGGTCCCCATTGAGGCGGATGAGGACCAGAAGAACGACCCCTCCTGCGGCGAGGAAGTCGACACCGCGCCCCAAAACGCCGCTGCCGACGAGAACAGCCAGCCCGACCTGCCTGCTGCCCGGCGCGCCCCGCTGCCGTCTTCCCTGGGTGTGAGCTTGCTGGTGAAGGAAGGGGCAAAGGAGCTCACGGTGACGGTGCGGTGGGGGGAGTATGTCGGGGAAGGCGGAAATCAGGAGTCAGGAGCCAGGGGCCAGGAGTCAGGAGGAAGCTTTGAGCCTCCGCAACAGTTTTTGCCAGGTGCTGAAGGCGCTCGGCCTCCTCAGAAATTCCTGGACGCAGGAGCATCCCATCAAAAGCGGCTGTGGAGGAGGCGGGCACGGACGGAAACGGTGCCGCTCGCACTACCACCGCAGACGAGGCAGGCCAAAGAGGAGTCGGTACCGAAGTCGGGCGGGCTGGCGCTGGTACTGACGGTTCGCGGCGTCAAGTCGGACGGCGGAGACGGAGAGCTTCCGCCGGGGACGCGAAGCGTTTCGATCTTTCTGGTCAATCGCCGGATTCCGGAACCTGACCTGAAGCGTGACGAGTCCTGGATCTTTCAAGCGGAGCTGGAGGTGACGGCGGAGGCGTCCTTCGTCCCCCGGCCGAACGTGCGGAATCTCAAGGATGGGGATTGGGATGAAAAGGTCGCCGATTTGCAGTATGCGGACGCCTGCGAATTCGCGGTGGGACACGCGATCTCCACCACAGCGGTGCTCGACCCCGACTGCCACTGCCGCCGGGTGCTGACCGCATGGATTCCCGAGGCCGAGGTCGAGCGGGTGAACGCGGCACTGATCAAGGGGGTCGAGCTAGGGATGGAAGTGCTCGCCGCGCTGGCTGATGCGGAAGCAGCAAAAGCCAGCATGGGAAATCTGGTGAGCGAGTATCGGACCTGGATTCAAGGACAACGGAAGCACAAAGTCCCCGACCGTCCCCAGCAGCGGCACGAAGTGGGGCTGGAGCTTTTGAAACTAGCCGAGATGGCCGCTCGGAGGATGGAAACGGGGATTGCCTCGCTGGCTGACCCGCAGATTCTGGAAGCCTTTCGCCTGGCCAACAAAGCGATGGCAGCCGCAGCCCGGCAAAGGACTGCAGTTATCGAAAAAAGCTCGCCGGAGAAGGTGCGACCCCCGGCGTGGCGGCCGTTTCAGCTCGCTTTCATCCTGATGAATCTGCCGGGACTGGCAAGTGGAGAACACGTAGACCGGGAGGTGGTGGACCTGCTGTTCTTCCCCACTGGCGGCGGCAAAACCGAAGCCTACCTGGGGCTGGCGGCATTCACGCTGCTGCTGCGGAGGTTGAGGGATCCCAGCATTGGTTCCAGCGGCCTGTCGGTGCTGATGCGGTACACTCTCCGCCTGCTGACACTCGACCAGCTCAGCCGAGCTTCAACGCTGATTTGCGCCCTGGAACTGGAGCGGCAGAAAGATGTGACGAAACTGGGCGAATGGCCTTTTGAAATCGGCCTGTGGGTGGGGAAGGCCGCCACGCCGAATTACATGGGGCAAAAGGGAGATAATAAGGAAGGTACCGCCCGGCAGCGGACGATTGCTTTCAAACGAGGAACGAGCAGTGCCTCGCCCATTCCGTTGGAAAACTGCCCGTGGTGCGGACAGAAGTTTGGACCACATTCGTTTCAGCTACTACCCAACCAGGATCACCCGACCGACCTGCGGGTGATGTGCATCACGAAGCATTGCGCCTTTGGCCCCGCCCAGAACCCGGGGGATTCCTCGTTTCGCGGCCTGCCGATCCTGGCGATTGATGAGCCGATCTACCGCCGGCTGCCGTGCTTTATGATTGCCACGGTCGATAAGTTCGCGGCGATGCCCTGGACAGGTGAAGTCGGGGGATTCTTCGGACGGGTGCAGCGGTATGACCGTCACGGGTTTTATGGCCCTTGCACCCCCGGTGTGGGACGCCCGCTGCCGCAAGAGCGGCTGCCGCCGCCGGATTTGATTATTCAAGACGAGCTGCACCTGATTTCCGGGCCGCTGGGGACGATGGTAGGGCTATATGAATCGGCCCTGGAAGAGCTTTGCTCTACCAAGTTCGACAACAAAGTGATTCGGCCCAAGATTGTCGCCTCCACGGCAACGGTGCGGAGAGCCGACGCGCAGATTCGCGGGCTTTTTGCCCGCAGCCAAGTGGACGTATTTCCGCCGCCTGGCCCGGACCGCAAGGACTCGTTCTTCGCCAGGACCGAGAGCCCGGAGGAAAGCCCCGCCCGGCTGTACGTGGGGATTGCCGCTCAGGGCCGGAGCCCCAAGGTGCTGATGCTGCAAACCTATGTCATTCTGCTCGCCGCAGCGCAACGGGCCTGGGAGCGATGCGAAAAGGACAGGAAACCGGGTGAGGAGAATCCGGCGGACCCGTACATGACGCTGCTGGGGTATTTCAACAGCTTGCGAGAGTTAGGCGGAGCCCGGCGGATTGTAGAGGACGAGGTCGGCAGCCGGGTCGCGGCTGTTGCCCTGAGAAAGCGAGTGGGAGAAGCGGAAGGATCGTTTGCCGATCGGAAAATTGCCTATGACGTGGTCGAGCTGACGTCGCGGGTGCCGACGGACAAGGTTTCCGAGGCGAAGGCTCGATTGGCGCAGGATTTCACGAAAAAGGACCGGGTGGACGTCGCCATCGCCACCAACATGATTTCCGTGGGGCTGGATATTAGCCGGCTGGGGCTGATGGTGGTTTACGGCCAACCCAAGACGAGCGCCGAGTACATCCAGGCGACGAGCCGCGTCGGCCGGGAAGTTAGCAAGCCGGGTCTGGTCGTCACGATCCTGAACGTCCACAAGCCGCGGGACCGCTCTCACTATGAGCGGTTTGCGGCGTATCACGACACGTTTTACCGCAGCGTGGAGGCGACGAGCGTGACGCCATTCTCGCCTCGGGCACTAGACCGCGGCCTGGCGGGGACGCTAGTGGCTTTGATTCGCCAGAATGAGCCGCTGATGACCCCACCTCTTGGAGCCGGCGAGATTGTGAACCTGCGGCCGAAGTTGGACTACGCGATTGATTGTCTGCTGCGGCGGGCCGACGTCTTTGCCGCCTACGGGAAGCGGACCCAAGCCGAGATTGACCGCATCCGCCAACGGCTGCAGAGCCATGCCGCCGGGCTGCTGGATACGTGGGCGAAGATCGCCCAGGAACTGCGGGATAAGGGAATTCCCCTGCAATATCAAAAGGAGGTCGGCGGAAACCAGGCCCGGCTGCTGTATGAGTTCCTCAACCCCGAGCTCAAAATGCTGCCGGAATCGCGGCACAAGTTCAAAGCCAACCGCAGCATGCGAGATGTGGAGCCAAGCGTGAACCTGTGGCTGCACACCATGGATGGCAAGGAAGTGGAGGAAGACCAGGCATGAGCCGCAAACAGGAAAAACGTCCGCACGGCCAGTTGCGGCAGAGCCAGATGGTGACGAGCTTTGGCCCCGGCTCGATGATCGACCTGCCCAACCACTCGGTGCTGGTCGCGGGGCTGGATTTCTGGACCCGTCATGGGGACGCGATCACCGAAAAGCGGCTGGCCGACAAGATTTGCAAGCTGCTGGGCTGGAATGAAGTGCAACTGTTTGCTCCGCCACCTGAGCAGGACGACGTCGATGGCCCCCAGACGGGTGTGCGAGTTTGGAAGTTCCCGCAGTGGTTCATCGTGCAGGATGTCGAGCCCGATATGTTCCAGCCGGGAGTGCGTTCGCGAATGATCGTCCACAGCGACGCCCTGTCCAAAGGGAAGTTCGTGGACCGAAACCGAAAGGGGAAGAATGTGGTTCCTGTCCGCTTTGTGCGGGCCTGCCGCAAGGGGCACATCAGCGACATCAACTGGTACGAGTTCGTCCACGGCAGTAATTCCGACTGCCGCCGGCAACTCTGGATCGACGAGCGGGGCACCAGCGGCGACATCCGCGACATCGTCATCCGCTGCGAATGCCGCAAGCAGCGGCTGCTGAATGATGCGACCGTGCACGGCAGCGGCGCGCTGGGACATTGCAACGGTGACCGCCCCTGGCTAGGCCCCTACAGCCGCGAGACGGATTGCACGGAGCTGAATCGTCTGTTGATCCGGACGGCGAGCAACGCCTATTTTTCGCAGACGCTGAGTGTCATTTCACTGCCGGACCGCAGTGACGCTTTGAAGGCGACAGTGGACCGAGCGTGGGACTTTTTGGAAACGGTCGAGAACTTGGAGGATCTGGTTCGCGAGCGGAAGAAGTCCAAGGTGAAGATGGCCCTCGAAGGCTATGCCGATGAAGAAGTGCTGGCCGAGGTCCAATCTCGCCGTGGCGGTTTGGAGGTCGCAGGGAAAGGAGTGAAACAGGCGGAACTGGAGACGCTGGTGGCCAGCCAGGATGAAATTGGCGAGGACAAGCCGAACTCCACGTTTCTGGCCCGGTGCTGGCCCAAGGAACGGTGGGACCGGCCCTGGATGAAGCACCTTGAACGCGTCGTCCTGGTGCACCGCTTGCGGGAGGTGGTGGCGCAAGTCGGCTTCACCCGGTTTGACGCCGCTGCCGCTGACATTCAGGGTGAGTTGGAGATGGATGTGAAGCGGGCGGCTCTGGCGAAGGAAGCAACGTGGCTGCCTGCCATCGAGAATCGTGGCGAAGGCTTCTTTCTGCAGTTCCGAAAAGATGAAATTGAAGCTTGGGAACGCCGGGACGATGTTCAAGCCCGCGGCAAACGCTTGCTGGCCGGCTTTGAAAGTTGGAAAGCGGAACACAGCTCGCGGAGCAAGCGTGAGTTCTTCGGCCTTCCGTATATTCTGCTGCATTCTTTCTCGCACTTGCTGCTCACCGCCGTGTCTCTGGAGTGTGGGTATCCCGCTAGCTCTATTCGGGAGCGGATTTACGCGCTGCCGGACATCGGCTACGGCATCCTCCTTTACACCGGAACAACAGATGCGGAGGGGACGCTGGGCGGACTGGTGGAAGTAGGGCGGCGAATTCACGAGCATGTCCGTTCGGCTCTAGAGATTGGCGACCTCTGCTCGAATGACCCGGTTTGTGCCGAGCATGACCCGGTGAATGAGCATGAGCGGAGATTCCTGCATGGAGCTGCCTGTCACGGGTGCCTCTTGATCGCGGAAACCTCCTGCGAGCAGCACAACGATTATCTGGACCGGGCGCTCGTCGTGAAGACCGTTCGGGACCTGGGCGTAGAATTCTTCTCCGGTGAGCTGCAGTGATGGACGCACTCCTGGCCCTATCCGACTCCCAATTGCAGTCTCTCTGCGAGGCCCTCCGCAGCGAACGCCTGTCGCCGCCCTACACTGCGCCAGGTATCGAACGTGTCTTGCCAGTACCACAAGCCATTTCAGTTGCCGCGGCGCTTAATTCTGCTGCAGTCGTGGGCGGTTTGACGGGAAAACAGCTGGCATTCTTCGGCGAGGGGATTTTGAGTGATCGACGGCTTAGGATGCCACGACGAGACAGCTTGGAGCTGGTCGCCACCGGCCCTGAAGTCCGTGGACTTGTGCACCGAGAAACCAGCGTCGTCGTGCATGACCTGTTCACTCAAGCCGAAAAGTCTGTCCTCGTGGCCGGTTATGCTGTTGTAGACGGGGAGAAGATTTTTGGGCCGCTGGGCGAACGCATGGCGGCGATTCCGGATCTGCACGTCCGACTGTTTTTCAACATCGAGCGTCGGTACAAAGACACCTCTGCCAGCTCGGAGCTAATCAGACAATTTACCGACCGCTTTCGACGGGAGGATTGGCCCGCGGGTGCCCGTTTGCCCCAGGTCTTCTTCGACAGCAGGTCCTTGGATGACTCGCAGGGCGTGCGGGCTTCGTTGCACGCCAAGTGCGTTGTCATCGACCATCTAAACACTTTTATCTCCTCGGCAAACTTTACCGAGGCGGCTCAGAAACGGAACATCGAATTGGGACTGCTGGCTTGCAACCCAGAGCTGGCGCTGCAGGTGACGTCGTTCTTCGACAGGCTGATTGAGGAGGGACTGCTGGTACGCGTAATGTAGTAAAACGGGCGGCCCGCCCGACCACCCTCGGAATTTCTGGTCCGTGCTCGACAGCGGCGTACCTACTCGACGGCCGCTATACGCACCCGGCGCTTTTCTTTTGGCTTTGCAAAGAAGGACGCCAGCCGCAGTTAGAAATTGCTCTATGGCTACCATCCTATTCCTTCACGGCTGGCAATCCGTCCCCGGGGGCGTGAAGCCGACCTACCTCAAAGAGCACGGCCATACGGTCATCAATCCGGCCTTGCCTGACGAAGACTTCGCGGCGGCAGTCCGCATCGCCCAGGCGGAATTTGATCAGCACCAGCCCCAGATTATCGTCGGGTCGAGCCGCGGCGGGGCTGTCGCCATGAACATGGAGAGCGGCGATGCGCGGCTCGTCCTGCTCTGCCCGGCCTGGAAGAAGTACGGCTCAGCGAAGACGACAAAGGCGAACACCACGATCCTGCACAGCCGGGCCGACGACGTGGTTCCGTTTGTCGACAGCGAGGAGTTGGTCAGGAACAGCGGACTGCCCGCTATAGCGTTGGTCGAGGTCGGGGCCGACCACCGACTGGCCGACCCAGCGCCTCTGGTAGCGATGCTGAGGGCATGTGTCGAGTCGTGCGTCCCGGAATGGACCGACAGCGAAGAAGAACTACTAGAGCAGGATTTTGGTGGCCTCTGCTACACGGCGACGATGCGATGGATCACCGTGGCAAAGGACTTCGCTTGGAGAGTTGTCCACGGCACAGTCCTGAGCGAGCGGGTCGGCCGGCGGATCGAACATGCCTGGTGCGAGCGTGGCCCGGTCGTGGTAGACGATGCCGGTCGGGGCAAGGATTATTGAGCGGCAATACTACGGGGCCCTCCAGCCGGTCGTTAGCAAAGTCATTCCTCTGAAGATGCCCTGCGGTTGGCAGCCAGGAACCGGCACGACGGCCATGGGGTAAATCCGAGCAATTGATAAATTGACGCCGAAGCAATGCTAGCGGTCGATGCCGAATGGATCCGGCCTGGCGGCTGCAGGGCGCTTCCCAGCTTGCCCAGCTTTACTCGCTGGGTTGCCGCTCGCCCCGTTCCGGTAGTAATTTCGTCCGCCGCGGCCATCCAGGCCTTCTGATAGCCTGCCAGACGCCCCAGGAGCCCCTCTGGGGGCTCCAGACTGCCGTGCCCTCTTGGAGGCCACGTGACGCTCGGGCCGCCCAGCGAGCTTTGTGGACGGCTTCCAGAGCCCGCGCTGTTGCCCAGGCCTCGCGGAACAAAAGTCCGCGAACTTCCTATAAACGGTCTATAGGAAGTTTGTGCCTACGGGCTGGCATTCTGCAGGAGGGCAAACACGACTGAATTTCATTCTGCCAGCCCACTGCGCTCGTGCGGTGAAGAGATAACCGCTGTCAGTCAATAGTTCCGGGGCGTCCTCTTGCCTAGCAGCCTAACAATGGGCACGTATCAGTTGCGCCAGGGTCGTCCGTCGCTTCAAGCCTCGTCCCCCCCGTTGCAGGGCCATATGGACACTTCCCCAAGTTTCGCCTCCTGTGTTAGGTATTGGACCCGATTTACGGTGAGGCCATTGACCGTGCCGGCGTTTGAAGGCTCTGGCCCAGCAGAGGATGAGCGGCTCAGAAAGTACGAGATTGCCGATGCGACTTCGTACCCCGCGATATTTGGCCAGGAACCTCGCAAGGCTTGTCCCAGCTGGAAGGCCCCGTTTTCCAAGCACGAGCGAACGATGCACACCAAGCCACGATTCGCCTTGAACTCCAGCGATGGGGCCCGAGGTCATTTTCGGCCACCGCCCCGTGCGTGCGTGATGTTCGTCACACCAATCCAGAACGTGCTGGACAGTCAAAGCGGGGCGACGCCGATGAATACGACTCCCCGCTGCTTGGCCAACAGGCGAAACAGCGACGACGGGCGTAATCCTCGCTTTGCCCTGCGGAGCGCGAGGTCGATGGCCACCCAGGTATCTCCTTCTGACTCTGGAATGAGCCCGCTTCTAACCGACGGCCAGTTTCCCGTTCGTCGAAAATGTTCGTCAGCCCAGCGAATAATCTCCGTGACTTTCAAACGAGGCCTGGCCGCGGGATTGCAAACCTTGCGTTTGACGGAAAGTAGCTGGATCAGCGAAGAGCCGCCCGGCAATCCTCGCTGGCCTGCCCTGAGGGCTTCCTCGACGGCGCTCCAGGTCTCGCCGGGGGCAGCGGCAATACCACCGTCCTTAACCCTCGGCCAGCGACCCGTTCGAGCGTGGTGAGCGTCAGCCCACTGGAGAATCTCGCTAATTGTGTACTTGGGAAGTTGCTTGCGGTTTCGCTTCCCGCGATGCTTCGCCAGCAGCCGGGCCAAGGACTGTCCCCGGTGCAAACTCCGCAGTCCCTTGCGTAAGGCCTGGTCGATGTTCTGCCAGGATTCGTCCGCCGGTTCCCAAACTCGGCCGCACTTTCTTTCTGGCCATTTGCCGGTGCGCTCGTGAAACGCGTCTGCCCACGCCAGGATCTGCTCGACGGTTAGTTCGGGGCGACGCATAGGGATCCAGTGAACCTAAATGGCGGCCGCAATTCAAGCTAATGTAGGCGTGGTGCCGAAAGCCGGGGCTCTGGCAACTGAAACGGCCCAGAACCACCGCAGAATCACCCGCCTCTGGAATGCCCCAAAACGAGGGGTTAGACTCACGGGTGAGTTTGAAGTTTCACATTTCTGCGAAAGGATACGAACGAACAATTCAACGGCCAGCGAGCCTCAGGGCGACGCTGACTGACAATCCGTACGACGCGTAGCGTCAAGTTTACTGTTTCCGCGAAAACGACCAACCTGGACCTTCGGGTCCTTGAAGTACAGAAGCAGCACTTGTGCCACGCCCCGCGAGGGGCGTCGGCCATTGCTGTTCTGTACGCCCCTTGGTCGGGGTTCGCGGAGCGGCCGTGGTTCGACGTCCTTTTTTTGTTGCGCTCGAATCATGTCGAGGTGCACAACGCAAACCAGAGTCAGACTATGGAAGCTCAAACCCCCAACGACCAGATGCTTATCGCCGGCATCGAGCCGCGTGAAAGGCTTTTCGGAGCAGGAGCCTTCGGCGACGTTCGTGTCGTCGTTGATAAGCGTTTTGCCGGATTGGAAACTGAGCGGATTGGCCGGATACTTTCGCCTGCATCGGACTGCGACACTTGGCTTGAGGCTTTTTCGGATCGACTAAAGCGACTCATCGGCCGTTCGTTCCTCAGCGTTTCATTGCCGCTCGAAGCGCATACCTTGTCGGACGGGAGGCTGCTGCTGCTTGAGGTCCAGCACCAGCAGAATGTGGACGCCATGCTGGGTGCCGAGCGCGGTCTCGGAGGAGACGCCAAGCGTTTCGATCTTCTGGCTGACCAGTTGCTGACTGGCTTGGCGGAGCTTCATAGCCGCGGCATTTCACATGGCGACATTCGACCACGCAATCTGTTCCTCGATACCAACCCCCGGACTCGCTCGACACAACTGTGGATTGTTGATGCCGCGATCGGGCCATTGACTTATTGGAGCGGGGGCCAGTTTCGGGATCCAGAGGCTCATCTATATTTGCCGCCGGAACAAGGCAACAGGAACCGGGAACCCTGCCCAATGGCTGATGTATACGCTGTCGGGCTTTCTCTCACGGAAATGATCTTAGGGCGAGAGGCGATTCCCGGGCGAAATGACCACCCGGACCGCGAGCAAACGATCTGGAAGAATTTCGCTCCCAGGTTGAAGGAAGCAGGTGCTTCGCGGCCGTTAAGGCAGCTCCTAAAGAAGCTCCTGGCCGACGAGGCCGACCGTCCCCCCGATGCCGTTGCGGCTGTAGTGCTATTTGAGGGATGCAAAACTTGGCAGTCACGCTTTCAACTGGGCTTGGGGGCGGCCGGCAGCCTATTGGTGGGAATTGTTGTCACTTTGGTTTGTTTGTGGCTGGGCTATCGGAGCGACCTGTCCAGCGTCAATGACAAATTGGTCGATGCTGACAAGCGACTAGCACTAGCCAATGAGAAGCACAATGATCTGCAGAACGACTTAGAGGAGGCTCGAAGGCTTCGCGCCGACATTGCAAAACTAGGCGACCGATTCGATACATCGGAGAGGGGCATCATCGCGAGAATTGAAAGGGTATCGTCCCTGGCCGGAACCAAGACTCTCCCGGTCTCGACCCCGTCTGTCCCGACGATAACGGCCAAAGCGATCTGGAATAAATACAAATCCAAGTCCACAAAGGATCCCGCTGACTGGTTGAAGGGCTTGCAACAAGTTGATAATTTTCTGAAATCCACGACGCTCGACGACGCCATTCGCAAAGAATTGAACGAGTATCGAGCCGCGGCTAGGGAAATCCTGCCGGATAACTTTACCAGCGAGCGTAGGCTCGACCTTATAGATCAAAATCGGGTCGTGGCACCAGCGCTCGAGACTCCTTGGGACATGGCCAAGACCGAGAAGGCTGTGGAGGCTTTGGCGCGCCGAGCGGCGGAGCGACGATGGAATGAGTGGGCGCAGGACGAGAGCCTCGACGAAAAGGCAGTCGAAAATCGAATTCTCCTTGTCAGTAATTCACGAGAGCAGAAGCTACTCAAAGATTGGTGGGACAAGCTGCGTTCGAAACAGTGGTGGACCGTGGTGCTGGTCTCCGGGAAATGCAAATCCGACTGGGGAAGATCCCGGCGGCTTTCGATCGATGCTGGCTATGGGTGGTACATGGGGAGCTGGCACGAATGGACGGGCGACGACCCCAAGGATTTTCAATACCAGACCAATCCAAAAAAGGAACCGGCTCCTGAAAAGCTGGATTTCTGCTGGAAGCCAGGCCATCCCCTGCATCTGGTACTGCGGTCCGGTAGTCAGCGCATTTACGGCGGACTTGGCGGAAACATCATCGACCACACGATCAACGGCCCCTTTGCACCCTGGAGACTCCATGACGAGGGGGGCATCGATAAGAACGAGGATGAATTGAAGTTGCAGTTTGAAGTCGACCCCAAAGAGGGATTCCCAGGACCTCCGACGAGTGGTTTCAAAAAGGCAATGAGTAGCGTAGGCACCTAGCGACGATTGCCCCACATAGCTTTCCACCAATTAAGGACTTCTTCATGCAGGCGACAAAACCGCAGAGTAAGGTAATCTGGTATGTGGCTGGCGTCGTCACGCTACTCCTGGGGTTGGTGATCTACCTATCGATTGCAAAACCCGGAAGCCCGCCCGGTCCGATTCCGTTACCCGACTGCCTCCCCGAAATAGATAACTTGGTCCTGAAGGCGCATGAGTTCCAGACCAAGAAGGAGTGGGACGCTGCCAAGAAGGAGTGGGATGCGCTTGCCGCTCGCACAGACCTTTGCCCCCAGCAAAGACAGGAAGTCGCCCTCAATCGACAGGTTGCTGCCGCGCATCTGCAGCCGCTAGAGACAACGTGGGAACGCCCCAAAGGGGACACCAAAGGAGCGCCGGACAAGGCCAAGGCTATCCCGCCGATGCACTTTCTGGATTACTACCAACCCGGTCGTACCGTAGATAGCAATGCCGAGGTCACAATCTCCGGCAAGGGCACAAACCTCCAATGGTTTATCCAGTCGGAGGTCAGTTTCGTCTATCAGTACAAGCTGCAGGCCAGAACAACTGTCGTGGAGAATCGTGGTGAGTCCGCCGTCTTCGAGATGAAGTTTGGAACCGTGGAGCAAATTCGGGCGGTTACGCAGCTCGATTCGTTGAGCTTAAGAATCCCTGAAGACTCCGTGGTGGGCATTGTGGTGCCGATCATTGATGACTGGATGCAAGACATTCCCGGTTATCGGATTTTCCGTCGGCCGGCTCTGTGGACTAATGCAGTTGACCCTGGCCTCGAGCGCTCATTGACTGCCTTCGCGCAGGCCCTGAATCTCGGCGGTCGACCTGTTAAAGGAGACGACGAGGTCGAGTTTGCCCGGCAGGTCATGGAGCTGTCTGGACAGAAACTTCGCATTGAATACGACCGTGACGAGGGGATTCAGAAAATCGATGACCTGGCAGGGAAGGGGTTGCCCAAGGAAACCTTAGCCTCGTTGGCGCATAACAGTAGTTTGCTGCTGGACTATTACCTCTTCCCTGCCGCCGAGCAGAAAGTGGGAAGCAAATGGGTCGTCGACGCTGCGGAAGTCGCCGGACTCTTTGCTGACAGTTTCTCCACGGAGGCAGCGGGCAAGATCGACGTTCAGCGAGACAAGGATGACACAGAGGGAGAACAGCTCGCTAATTTGAGAGTTGTCGGGGGTGAAGTGAAGTTGACCGTTCGGGATGAGAGCGGCGTCACAGAATCCTTCATCAAGCCGAAAAAGTCCACTGTCAAATTCTCGATTAAGGACAAACTTGTGCGTCAATCGCACATTGAATGGGACATCAAGGGCGACAAAACATTTCCCCTGACACACTTGCTATTCGGCACGAAGAGCATGCGACAAATGGAATTCAAGACCGACTATAAGGCGAAGGAAACGAAAAAGAGGGGAAAGGGGGGGCCGACTTCCAACAAAGCAGCTCAGTGATTCCGCTACTCACCCGCTTTGTGCAAACCCCGCCCTTCGGACACCACATCACAATGGGTTCTTCATTCCGGGGTTGCCCGCGATGCCATTCGCTCTCACCGAGCTCGACAACGGTTTGTCCATGGTGCAGCCAGGGTTTGGTTTGGCTTTCGCACTGGCCCGAGTTTGACGCGGCGCTTCGGCAGGCCGAAAGACGCCGGGGCACCTTGGAAGTTGTCCTTCAGCAAGGTGCGGAAACAGTCACCGTTCGAAAAGAACTACCGGCTGAACTCACCCTCACGGACAGTCACGGTGAGATTTGGAAAATGACGGCCGGCATGGGTTCGGAGCTACTTCAGATTGAGCACGCTGCCCGACAGTCAGCGCTCGCGATGCCCAATCGGGACTGTAGGATCGACGGGGTCACACTCTCGGCCAGACTGCTATTGGAGACCGAGGGTTCAGCCACTCCTCCGCCGATCAGCCGGTTTCTTGCGGGAGACCTTCGACTCGAGTCCACCGGCAGATTTCTCATTGGCCGAGCAACCAACGCGGACGACGTGGATTTTTTGAGCGTGCACGATCCGCAGATTGCTCTCCAGCATTGCTTGATTGTTAAAGAGTGTTCGGACTCCTTCTGGATGGTAGACTTGGGCAGCGAAACCGGGACATTCCTCAACGGCCAAAGTGTTCTGTCCGCTCGGCTCTCGCCAGGTGATGTTGTGCAGCTGGGCAACTATGCCTGGATCTTCAATGCCGAGGACCGTTTTCTCGTCCCGCTGGAACCAATCGCCGGATCGGAAATTGTCGTGCGGGACCTTGCCATCAGAGGACGCCTAAACCCGACCAATTTTGCGGTAGATCCGGGAGAATTCGTGGCAATCGTCGGGGCGAGCGGAGCGGGTAAATCGACGCTGCTCAAGGCGATCCTCAATGTCCCAGGTCATCGTGACCAGGGGGGCGTTGCCATTGGCGGCGTCGATTGTCGCAGTGACCGGAGCGTCTACAGAAGACAATTGGGATACGTATCCCAAAAGTATGTGCTGCACGAAGAGTTGTCGGTGATGGAAGCTCTACAGTTTGCAGGGAAGCTGCGCGATACGAACGTGTCACTAGAGCAGCTGCGACAACTGCTTCGCCGGTTGGATATCCCCAAGCGATGTCGGAACCAGCGGGTCGGCTCGCTTAGTGGCGGCGAGCTCAAACGGGTGCAGGTCGCCGCCGAACTCGCGGCGCGGCCGAAATGTCTCCTGCTAGACGAGCCCACCAGCGGATTGGACCCTCAACGGGAACGAGAAATGATGCAGTTGCTGCGCGGCCTGAGCATTCAGGGCTGCACGGTTGTCATCATCACCCATGGCCTGGACCAGATCGACTGCGTGGACCGCGTACTCGCCATCCACCGTGGAAGCATCGTCTTTGATGGCCCGCCGGTCGAACTGCGAGTTATCGCTCCCAATGGGGATTTGACCGGGGTTTTGAGCTCCAACAAACGGCCCACGGAATCAAGAACTTTGCCGGATTCTGTTGCTACGAAAAAGGCTGGTCGCCGCCCTCAAGATTCCCGGCCAATAGCGAGGAATGTCAAACAGCTTGCCAGACTGGCGCAACGGGAAATGCATCGCCTGCTCGGCACCTGGCAGAGCCGGTTGTTTGTTCCTCTCGTCATGATGCCGCTGGTGTTTGCCATGGCCCTGCACGTTGCGACGCCTCCCACCGACCAGCATATTCTGGGATTTCTTGCCATCTTGTCCTGCATTTGGATGGGGGGCAGTCTCAGCTTGACCAGCATCGTCGGCGAGCGCGACGTGGTGGACCACGAACGGATACTGTTTCTGAATTTTCTCCCGTACGTGACGTCCAAGGCGTTGGTCCTCTGGCTTCTGGCCGCTACGCAGACAACCGTGTTCATTGGGATTTTGCATGGTTTGCGCAGCTTGTTTGAGCGGGAGGCAATCCTCCACGGGATGTTCCCCTGGGGATGGATTAGTTTCTTGTTCGTCAGCTTGGCCGCAGTATCGCTGGGCCTCGTCATCTCGGCAGCTGCCAAGTGGGCGCGTAGTGTCGAGGTGGCTCATTTCGTGTTCCCGCTGGTGATGATGTGCCAGATGGTCTTATCGGTGCAGGTGGCTGGAGAGGGGGACCGGGATCTTCAGCCGGCCTATTCGAGTTTCATGTGGAGGCGGGCTGGAAAAACAGAACTGGCAGCTGCAGGCGATGAAGGTTCGCCAACCAGACAGCTATGCATTGCCGGGTCCTATTTCACTGTTTCCCGATACGGCGATTTGATGCTGCGGTCCTTTGCCTATTTTGACGAGGACTATCGTCGATTCCAAGACTCAGCGTCTGGAAGTGTAAACGCCACTTGGTGGAAGTGCGCCGCGGCATCGCTTGCAGCCATAACGGTCATCGGCGCCCTCGGTTCGGCATTGTTGCTACGAGCGGCGGAATGGGAAGCGAAGTCTTAAATGCTTCGGTTGACATGAGCGACAGCGTGACAAATCGCGACTCTTGTCGTGTTTTACTAGCAACGAACCAGGTGTGCGTATTGTTTGGCGGGACAAGTCTCAGCGGAACCACTAATACGGAGGGAGACTGGTGGCGCGCGAAGGCGGCTGGAAATCGGTGGGGGAGGGAGGGGGGACGGAACAGGTGCTCGGCTTGGCAGGGATGTTGCTGACTCGCAATATCCTACAGCACATGCTCAGGACTCCTTCGAATCCTAAAGAAAAGCGGACCCGCCGACCGCCCCACGGCGGCCAGCAGAGTCCGCAGAGGTGGCGAGGTACCACTCAAACGTTAAGCCGCCGCCAGCAGCGCGATCTTCTCCGCTTCGCCTTGGAACTCCAACCAGGATCTCTCAAACTCCCGGCGGAGCTGAGAGACCCTTCCCAAGGTCAACCCGAATCTGCGAGCGACTTCGGTAGTGGTCCGCCCTTCGCTCAAAGCCTCCGCGATCTTGCGATCTCGCCGCGGCAGAGTTCTG
>JBKJNY010000071.1:0-25726 GCA_046593355.1 Pirellulaceae bacterium
GATACTGCTTCGCCAGCCACTCCGGTGGCGCTTCCCCGGTCTGGCGAATGCGAAGCAGCAGCACATGCCCCGTAATGATCCAAAGAAGGCAGAGGGCAGCGCCGGCCAGATAAGCGCCGGTGAATAGTCCGGCGAGCTGGGTGCGGTCGAAGCTCCAGGCGGGGGGAGTTGGAGTGGTTGATGCCGCCGACTGGCGAGACAATTCTTCCGAGGGTGAGGCAAGGTGGGGTGGGCTCACCGGACCCTCCGTCGCATCCGAACCGTCAACGCTGGTTCCGACCTGCACCCATTCTGTCGTCTCAGGCACCAACAAGGGCGCGACGGTCAGAACCTCTTTCGGTCCCGCCGCTTCTATTGCAACCGGCACCTCGGGTTTCACCGTCACTATCGCACGACTTTCGCGCGAAACCGCAAGCGGTAGCATTCGTGGCAATGGGTATAACGCCAGCACCGTCCACGCGAGCACCCCCGCAATCGTCAATTCGGAGATTCTCTGGCGGTGGACGGGAGACTTGCAGAGCAGGACCGCTCCGCAGCCCAGGGATAACAACAAGGTGGTTCCCGCCACGAGGAGCAGTGCGTTCTGAGCCAGCAGAAATAGCAAATCATTCATGGTGCGGACTCCTTCTTGCGGGAAGTCTTGCCTTTGTTCGCCTTCGCCTCCGCCAGTAATTCCTCCAGTCGGGCGAGCTCATCCTTCGTCGGTTGGCGGAGGGAGAGGACGCTTTGCACGAGCTGGTCCATCGCGCCGTCGAACGCCCGGGTAAGAAGCTGCTCGGTCAGGCGCTGTGTGGTCTGCTGCCGCTGGTACGTCGGCTGGTAGATGAAGGTCCGCCCCTCCAGCCGATGCGACACCAGCCCCTTGTCTTCCATCGTGCGGAGGAAGGCTTGCACGGTGTTCTGCACAATCGGCAGCCGCTGCCGCAGCACCTCGTAAACGTCGCGTACCGTGGCCTCCCCGCGGTCCCACAGAACCTTGAGGATTTCCAACTCCCGCTCCGTCGGATTTACCTTGTCCGCCATGCCATCCTCACAATCGCCTAGAGTCTTACGCTTAGTGTTCTAAGCTTACAAACAGTTCTATCGCGAGTCAAGAGCGGCCGAAGATTTTTTTGGGCCGGCAAGAATAGTACTCATCTCGCTCCGCGAGAGGACTCTTCACGCGGAGCGTGAAGAGTACTATGGGTCACTCCCCGCGCATCTTTTTCCCATTCTTCTCAAACCACTCCAGCCACGACAGCACGAGGGCGTCGCTGAAGGTTTTGCCTTGCCGCAGCTCCGCGGGCGTCTTCCCCCAGTAGAAGCCGATCCAGCCGTCGGCGTGGTCGCGGGAGGCGAAGAGGAACTGCTCGAATTCGTCGAGCGGAGCGTGCAGGAGGAAGGTTTCTTCGATGATGACCGGCTTGCCGACCTTGGCAAAGCCTTTGAGCGTTTCGAGGTCCTCGGCTAGCTTTCCCTTCTTGGGATAGAGATGGATGCAGAGAAAGTCGAGCTCCGGGGCGATTTTCTCCGGCACGAAGCCGCTGGTGAGGCCGGGGCGGTCGAGGCTCCAGTCGACGAGGCCGATGGTGACGAGGTGCCGCTGGTCAACTTCGCGGATGGCGGAAACGAGTTGCTTCGTCCAGGCCTGGGCGACTTCCGGCCGCAGCCGGCCTGCCTGGTCCAGCGTGATGAACTGCACAAAGTGCTTGCCGCCGAACGGCGGGCCGAGCCAGTCCTTCTCTTTCCGCTTGCCGCCGGGAACCACCGGCTCATTCATCAGGTCGTAACAAAAGATGGCGGGGCTCTCGGCGCAGGTCTTGGCGACAGCTCGCCAGAATGCGGCCTGCGCCTTCCAACGGCCGGCTTCATCGAGGTCGTCGTACCAGGCGGGAACGTCTTGCTTGTGGTAACAGCCGAGGCCGGTCAAATCGACGTAAATACCGGTCTTTTCCGCCACCACGAGGAGCTTCTTCAACTGGGCCAGCGATTGCGCATTCGGCTTATCCGCGGCCTCCATGAACTTGCCAAACTGGATGTGAATCCGCACGACATTTGCCCCCAACTCCTTCATCTCGCCGAAATCCGCCTCCACCTTCGGCCACTCTTGCTCCCAATAATCCTCAATCAGCCGGCCGTCCTCGTCGTGGTCGTAGTTGAAGCCCCAGGGGACGAATTTCCTGTCGCTGTCCTGGAGGACGAAACCGGAATTGTCCTTGGCGACTTCGATGAAAGATAGCCGATTTGGCGGCTCTTCCCCGGGAGATGTTGATGGCGAAATCAGCAGTAGGGTAGCGGCATAAACCATCGCATGTAGGAGGTAGCGCATCGTTAGCTCGTTTACACTTTCTGCAAAACGAAAGTTCCCGGTGAAACGCCCATTCTACGCGACAAAGACGGCCTTCGCCCGCCACATTTCCCGCGCGCGCTTGCTGGTGGCTGTGCGCGTCGGCGGCTACAATGCCGTGGCCTTGGCGGACGATGGGTCGGCAAGGCTCCCGCCTGAATCTCCCGCCAAACGATTTCGCTAATCGCTTAGACCCCATGAGTAAATTCGATACTACACAGCCCGCCCCCCGCCTTACCGGCACCCAGTGGCTGATCTGCGTCATTGCCGCCATCGGGTTCGCGTTCGATATCTACGAGCTTTTGATGATGCCGCTGATTGCTCCCCCGGCTTTGGCGGAGCTGTTGCATGTCGATCCCTATACGGACAGCGGGTTCAAGGCGATTGCCAACTGGAACACCTACATCATGTGGGCCAGTGCCCTGTGCGGCGGCACTTTCGGTCTCTTGGGGGGATACCTGACCGACCGCTTCGGCCGCCGCCGCGTGCTAACGTGGAGCATTCTGCTCTATGCGTTCTCCGCGCTGGCCGCCGGCTTCAGCACCAGCCCCATGATGCTGCTGTTTTTCCGCTGCACGACGTTTATCGGCGTCTGTGTGGAGTTCGTTGCCGCCGTCGCCTGGCTGGCCGAGCTCTTTCCCAACCCCAAGCAGCGGGAAGCCGTGCTGGGCTTTACGCAGGCATTTTCGTCCGTGGGGGGCCTGCTGGTCACTCTGGCGTTCTGGATCATCAACGAGAACCGCGAAAGTCTGCCGGCGATCTTTGGCCCTTTCGATCCAGCCAAACAGTCGTTGGTCTGGCGTTACACACTCATCTCCGGCGTCATCCCCGCCCTGCCGCTGATCATTATCCGCCCCTTCCTGCCGGAATCCCCCGTCTGGCAAGAGAAGGCGCTGAAGGGGACGCTCCGGCGGCCGAATATCGCCGAGCTCTTCCGGCCCGCCTACATCCGGGCCACGATCGTGACGGCATTTTTGTTTGCTTGCAGTTACGGCGTGGCCTTCGGAGCCATTCAACTCTTGCCGCAGATCGTGCCCGGGCTGGTCAAGGAACTCGGCCCGATTCCCAAGATGCGAAAGGACTATGAGACGCTCGTCAAGGAAAAGGGGAAAGAAGCCCCGGCTGCCGTAGCACTCTCCACCAAGCTCAAGGATCTCGACAAGAAGCGGCAGACCGTGGTGAAGGACGTGCAACTTTGGCAGGAGTTCGGCGGGCTGGCCGGTCGTTTTGCCCTGGCGGGACTGGCCATGTACATTCTCAGCCGGCGAAATCTCCTGCGGATTTTCCAGGTTCCTGCCTTGCTCATCGTGCCGCTGGTCTTCTTTTTTCCCGCTGCTGGAAAGACGCCCGAGGGGCTGCTTTCGGCGCTTCACACCGATAACATCATGCTGCTGAAGATCGGCATCTTCGTCACGGGATTTTTGATCGTGGCCCAGTTCAGCTTCTGGGGAAATTACCTGCCACTGGTGTACCCCGTGCATCTCCGCGGCACCGGCGAAGGCTTTGCCGCCAACGTCGGCGGGCGGATGGTGGGGACCGCGGCCAACTCGCTGACCACGCTCGTCTTCTTACCGATGTTCCTGGCGTCCGTCACCGGCATCAAGCCTCCCAGCGCGATGGCTTTGGCGGCGGGAACCTCCGCTATCATTATTCTGGTCCTGGCGTTCTTGGGGAGCTTTTTCCTGCCGGAACCCAAGCCGGAAGACATCGCCGAGTGAGCCTGCCCATGCCCAGCCACTTCGATTCCGCCACCTCGTTGCTGCAACTGGACCTCGCCGCTGCTGCCAAAAGGCTGACTCCAGTCGCCGCGGCGAACATCAAGACCTGGCTGACCGAGCCGCGGTACAGCGAGTACGCCGCCCAGGTGGCGGACCATATCACTGCCGGCAAGTGGAAGGAGCTCGACGACGCCTTCTGGACCATCATCCCCTTCGGCACCGGCGGCCGGCGGGGCAAGATGTACCCGATCGGCTGCAATGTGATCAATGACCGGACGATTGGGGAAAGCGCCCAGGGGCTGGCGACCTATGTGCTCGAGCAGAATCTGCCGCCGGAGGCTCTCTCCTGCGGCATTGCCTACGACACGCGGCATAACTCGCGGCACTTCGCGGAATTGTGCGCCTCCATCATGGTGGAGAATGGTTTTAAGGTCTATTTCCTGGACGACTACCGCAGCACGCCGGAACTGTCGTTCCTGGTCCGCTTCAAAAGCTGTGCCTGCGGGATCATGGTCACGGCCAGCCACAATCCACCGAGCGACAACGCCGTGAAAGTTTACTGGTCCAGCGGCGCCCAAATCGTGCCGCCGCATGACAAGGCCATCGTGGATCGGGTGATGAGCACGGCGGAGATCAAGAAGGCGGACTTCAAGACCGCCGTCAAAGCAGGCCAGATCATCTTCTGCAAGGAGGAAATCGATGCTGCCTTCACCAAAGCTGTCGCCAGCCAGGCCTTCGCCGGAGCGCGGGATCTCAAAATCATCTTCTCGCCGCTGCACGGCGTGGGTGAATCCGCCGTCTGCCCCGCTTTGGCCGCGGACGGCTTTCAAGAGGTCGAAGTCTTCGGCCCGCACCGCGAGCTCAGCGGCGACTTTCCCAATGTGCCGGGGCATGTCTCCAACCCCGAAAACCCAGCGGTCTTTGACGCACCCATCCAACGGGCGCAAGAAACGTCAGCGGACGTCATTCTTGCGACGGATCCCGATTGCGACCGGATGGGCTGCGCCGCGCCGGTCACCAAGGATCGCAAGGGCCCTTGGGCCACCTTCACCGGCAACCAGCTCGGGGCACTCCTCGCCGACTACGTTTGCGAACAGCGAAAGAAGGCGGGAAGCCTCACCAAGGAGCATTACCTGGTGACAACGCTCGTCACCACGAAAATGGTCCGCCGCATCGGCGATTCCTACAGCGTCACGACGTTCGACAATCTGCACGTCGGCTTCAAGTGGATTGCCCAGCAGATCGATGCCGCCGGGCCGGAGAAATTCCTCTACGGCACCGAAGAGTCGCACGGCTTTCTCGTCGGCACTCACGTGCGGGATAAGGATGCCGCCGTCGCCTGCATGTTGATGGCGGAACTCGCCGCTCAGGTGAAAGCCACCGGCAAAACATTGCACGAGAAGCTCGATTCCCTCTACTGGCAGCACGGTTATCACGGGGAGCAGCTCCTGAACGTCACCATGTCCGGCTCGGCGGGAATGGCCCGGATGCAAACGCTGATGCAGAGCTTCCGCTCCGCCCCACCCGTCATGCTCGGCGGCCTGGCCGTCACGCAGGTGCGGGACTATGCCAGCCTCACGATCACGAAGCTCGTCGGCGGCACGCCGCAGCCGCCGGGCAAGCTTGACGCCTCCAAAGGAGATATGGTCATCCTGGACCTGGCCGAAAGCGGCAACTACATCGCCGTCCGCCCCAGCGGCACGGAGCCCAAGGTCAAGTTCTACATGTTCACCTACGTCCCCGCCGAGCAGCTTGCGAACCTGGAGCAGACGAAGCAGGCGATGAAGGAGCGGCTGGCGAAGTTGGAGGGGGATTTGAAGGCGTATGCGGAAAGGACGTGAAAACCTGAAGACTCGAATGACTTTCGCGGTATAATGGGACAGATTCGATACTCACCCAAAATACGGTGCCCTAATCGTGATTGCTGAAGCCACTCGAAGCGTTTCCAAGCTGTGCGCCATCGAGCTGCCTGCCGTTACTATCCCGCAAAGCGCACTTACGTTTCGTGGTTTTTGCCAATGGGCCTGCTCGGATGCATTTCCTGAAAAAACCAAGATCTGCCTGATTGGAAAGGAGATCATCGTCGACATGAACCCTGAAAAAGCAGACTCGCATGTCAGTGTCAAGCAGGCAATCTACAGGACCATGGGCCAATTGATTGATGAGCTGGACATGGGTTTGTTTTTTCCCGATGGGCTACTCATCGTTCACGAAGGTGCCGAGCTTTCTAATATGCCAGACGCATCTTTGATTAGCCGAGAATCCATTCGTGATGGAAGAATCAAGCGAGTGCCGGATGAGTTTGGCGATGACTGTTCCGCACTTGAGGGTTCGCCGGATTGGGTGCTGGAAATTGTCTCGCAGTCTTCCGTGCAGAAAGACACGGTCTTATTGCGACAAAAATACTTTCGCGCGGGAGTAACGGAGTACTGGATTGTGGACGCGCGCAAAACGCATCAAGCGGACTTTCAAATTCTGGTCCGTGGCAGGAAGGGTTTCGTAGTGCAGCCTCGAATGGGCGGCTGGAGCAACTCTCCATTGTTTGAACGCCGCTTTTCTTTGCAACGGCGCAGCTACGAAGGGGACTTTTGGAGGTTCGAATTATTGGTGGCATCGAGCGGTAGGTAAAGGTACAGGATGCCACTTGCCGACGAATTCGAAGAGCCATTCCTCGATGTCGAGGGCGACTCCGCGCCGCCGGACCCAATTGAGCCTGAGCCCGACTCCGCCATCGTCGACGCCGCCCTGGACGCCGCGGCCGAAGGAAACACCGACGAAGCCGCTTGGGACTTTGCGTTCCGCCGTACAGCGGCCAAGGTGCGGGAGTTTCCCCGACTGCCGGGCGTGTATTTGATGAAAAATGCCGCCGGCACGGTCATCTACATCGGCAAAGCGAAGAGCCTCCGCAGCCGGGCGGGGAGTTACTTTCTCGCCGGTGCGAAAGTGGAGTTCCGCACTCGCGAGTGGGTGCATGAGATCGCCGATGCCGACTACATCGAGTGCGACAGCGACGTGGACGCGCTGCTCACCGAGTCCCGCCTCATCAAGGATATCCAGCCCAAGTACAACCTGGAGCTCAAGGACGACAAGACCTTCCCCTACCTGATGATTTCGGTCCGCGAGGACTTTCCCCGCGTCGAAGTTACCCGCCAGCCGCCGGAAAAAGGGGCAAGGTTGTTTGGGCCGTTCGCCAGTGCCGGAGCACTTCGCGGGGCTGTGCAGGTTCTGCAACGGATCTTCAAATTCCGCACTTGCAGTCTCGATATCGACGATGGCGACGAGCGGTGGAAGTGGTTCCGGCCGTGCCTGCTGGCCAGCATCAAGCAATGCACCGCCCCCTGCAACCTCCGCATCAGCAAGGAGGAATACAAGCACGACATCCAGCGGCTCATCACGTTTCTGGAAGGTGGGAAGACGAAGCTCCTCAAGCAGATGAAGGAGGAGATGGCGGAAGCGGCCAGGCTGCTGGAATTCGAGAAAGCGGGCCGCCTGCGGGACGAGATCAAAATGCTGGAGACGCTCGACCGCCGCGGCGACATCGATACGCACGCCCAACCGGAAGTCTTCTACATCGACCCCAAAAAGGGTCTCGCCGGCCTGAAGAAAGTCCTGGGCCTCGCCGAGCAGCCGCGGACGATTGAAGGGGTGGACATCGCCCATCTCGGCGGCGGCGATACGGTTGCCAGCGTCGTCCAGTTCCTCGACGGCTTGCCGTTCAAACCCGGCTACCGCCGCTACAAAATCGGCGGCGTGCAAGGCGTCGACGACTTCCGCAGCATTCACGAAGTCATCGCCCGCCGCTACCGCCGCATGTCCGATGAGGACGAAGTCTTCCCCGACATCCTGCTCATCGACGGCGGCAAAGGCCAACTCAGCGCCGCACTGGCCGCGTTCCGGGACCAGGAAATCACGCCGCCGACTCTGCTCTCGCTCGCCAAGCAGGAAGAGGAAATCTACCTCCCTGGCCAGTCCGAGCCGCTGCGTCTATCACGCCACTCCTTCGCCCTCCGCCTGCTCCAATACGTCCGGGACGAAGCCCACCGCTTCGCGCAGCATTACCACCATTTGTTGCGAAGAAAACGGCAGCGGGGGGAGTAAGGTCGGCGATAGAGTTCCGCCTCTGCCGCTTCTACGGATTGTGCCACCCGCCGTCCTTTGACGAGACGATCGCGGGAATTAGTCTGGAACTTTGTGTCCACCTCACTCTCCCTTGACGGTTCCATCGTCTCCAGCGAAGGGCTCGCCGCGTGCCGACTCTGCGGGGAGATCGCGGCCTGGCAACTGCCGAAGGCGGTCCAGGGTCCATTGATCTTCCGTTGCCGCGCGTGTGGCGTCGCCTTCGCCAGCCATTCCCGGAAGTCCGCCTCGCCAGCCGATGAGGATCACTTCGGCGGCATTGATGAAGAGAAGTACTTCCGCAGTGTCATGGCGACGAGGCTCCGCTCGTATTCCGCTTTGCTCGATCGCGTGAAGAGCCAGGTGCCGGGCGGCAAATGGCTGGATGTCGGCTGCTCGTATGGCTGGCTGCTTCAATATGTCGCTGAGCAAGGTTACGTCGGCGAAGGCATTGAGCCTTCCGCCGCGGCCGCCAGCCGCGCCGAGCAGCAGAATCTTCGCGTGCGGACCGGGTTGTTTCCAGCGGCACTGAAAGTCGGCGAGCTATTCAACGTCATCAGCTTCATGGACGTGCTGGAACACTTCGAAAACCCCGGCAAAGCGCTCGAGGCCACGCGCGAGCGTTTGAGCCCCGGCGGCGTGGCGGTCATCCAGGTTCCCGATCAGGCCTGCTGGCTGTTTCGCGTGGCGGAGGGGATGTATCGCCTCTCGGGCGGGCGGATTTCCTTTGCCCTCCGCCGGCTTTGGCTGGAGGGGTTTGATTTTCCGCACCAGTTTTACTTCACCCGCCAGGCACTCTCACTGGTGCTGCAACAAAGCGGGTTTGAAATCCTCGATTGGCAGCGTACGTCCATCGGCCACCCGGCCGAAGCGCTGGATCGCGTGGCATACGCCGAGGGCGGGGGAAGCCGCCTGCGATCGGCATTCGTGGGGATGTCGGTGGGCCTCCTCAATGCCGTGGATAACGCCTGCGGGCATGGCGGACTGTTGACGATGATCGCCCGGCCGCGTTGATGTCGCCTTTCGCTCCGCGAAAGTACGCCTCTTTTGCGGAGCAAAAGGCGACTATTTCCCTCTCGCCCCCAATCGGCCCTCCGTGGTAAGATGCGGAGCTGGCTGAATTCGGGCGGATTTGCCCGAGCGACCAGGATGCCGGAGGGAGTCGGCCATGCTGAACCTGCATTGGTGGGAATGGGTCTTGCTCGGGGCGGGGGTCTACGTGGCGATCGTCACTCTGGCTCGGCTGATGCAGAACCAGCGCGAAACACTGTTGGTCGAGCTCACTCGCCAGGTCGCCGACGAGCAGCAGCGAAAGAAGAAGGAAGAGAAGCAGCTCCGCAAGCGTGAACGCGAAGCCCTGCGATTGAAGCAGTTGCAGGAGGCGAAACGAAAGGCGGCGTAGTTTGCAGGTGGGGTAGGCTTCCAGCCTGCCCTTGGAACAAGCATTCTGGGCAGGCTGGAAGCCTACCCCACCAAGTTATGAAACGCCTGTATATCGAAACCGTCGGCTGCCAGATGAACGTTCTCGATAGCGAGATGGTGGTGGCCAGCCTGCGCAAGCAGGGTTTCGAGCTGGAAAGCGAGCTCGCGGCGGCGGACGTGATCCTGTTCAATACGTGCAGCGTCCGCGAGCAGGCGGAGAACAAGACCTACAGCGCTCTCGGCCGGCTGCGGTCGTTCAAAAAACAACACCCCGAGAAAATCATCGGCGTGATCGGCTGCATGGCCCAGAAGGACCAGAAGCTGGTCTTCGAGCGGGCCCCCTACGTGGACCTCGTAGTCGGCCCCGGCCAGCTCAGCCGCATTCCAGACTTGCTGACGGACGTAGCGGCTGGCAAAGGTCCGCAGATGGCGGTGGGTCTGGGCCGCAAGGACGGTACGGTCGACGAAATCAAGCGGAGCCACGAGACGTTCGATCCGCTGCGCGATCCGGCCATGCGTCCCACCCCCTTCCAGGCGTATCTCCGCATCCAGATTGGCTGCGACAAGTTCTGCACCTACTGCATCGTCCCCATGACCCGCGGCCCCGAGCAAGGCCGCAATCCCGAGCAGATTCTGGCCGAAGCCCGCATCCTGGCCGATCAAGGCTGCAAGGAAATCACCCTCATCGGCCAAACGGTCAACAGCTACAAGCATCGAAGCGGCGGCCAGACCACGCGGCTCTCCGACCTGCTCTATTCACTGCATGAAATTGACGGCATCGAGCGGCTCAAGTTCGTCACGAACTATCCCAAGGACATGACGGACGATCTGCTCGATGCGGTCGCCACGCTGCGGAAATGCTCTCCCTACTTGCACGTGCCGGTGCAAAGCGGCAGCAACGAAGTGCTGGCCCGGATGAAGCGAGGCTACACCGTGGAGGAGTACCGCGAAACGATGGGCCGCATCCGCGCCCGCCTGCCGCACGCCGCCGTCACCAGCGATTTCATCGTCGGCTTCTGCGGCGAGACGGACGAGGATTTTCAGAAGTCCTACGACCTCGTCGCCGAGTGCCGCTTCAAGAACAGCTTCATCTTCAAATACAGCGAGCGCCCCGGCACGAAGGGGGCCGAACTGTATCCCGACGATGTGCCGTTTGAAGTCAAGAACCGCCGCAACAACGACCTCTTGGAATTGCAGAACCGCATCAGCGAGCAGGAAAACCAGCCACTCCTTGGCCAGCGCGTGGAAGTGCTGGTGGAAGGCCCCAGCGAACGAGCCAAGCGGCACGGCGAGGATCAAGGGGATCTCGTGCAGCTAACCGGCCGCACCCGCTGTGACCGGATTGTCGTCTTCGACGGCAATGCGCGTCTGACCGGGCGGATTATACCCCTCGCCATCTACGACCTCGCGCCACACACGCTGTTCGGTGCCGTCGTCACCGAGCACGTCGGACCGAGCTTGCAGCCGATCTTGGCGTAGCCGTAGCGTGTGTCCAGGCAAGTTCTGCGAGCCGCCGACACACCGGGTCATGGCTGATTCACCTTTGGAATCCTTGACCTCCTCCCCGCTGGACTTTACGTTTGAGCCAGACGCGGCGGTGAATCACCAAGCTGGATGAACAGTTCGCTTTCGGGCGGCTGCTTTGTCTTTCCAGGGTTACCCTGGGAGAGCGTATCACACGGCAATGACGCCGCGTGAGGAATAGTACGCCGGGCGTACGCTGCCTCACGCCAGGCGAGTCACGTTGGCGACAAGCCGCCGCGTCGTTTTTTTGATGTGCACCTGTGGCCAAATCTTTTTCCCATCGCATTGCTGCCGGCCTGACAGCCGCCTTCCTGGCAGGCCCATTCGAGCAAAAAGAGCTTTTGAAGCGCGGCACCAAAGTGCTGGGAAAACGCCGCAAGTGGCTGGCACGCCTGGTCGAGCAGCTTGTCCAGGAGTTTGGCGAGGGAAAGCAGCTTTCGCGGAGGACTCTAGACCGGTTCATCCTGGCTAACGCGGGTTTTCAGAAGACGTGCGAGGAGAACCAGGATCTCACGCTCGCGGGCCTGCGCCACTTTCCGCCGCGCATGATGCACGACAACCGAGCAGCTCCTTGGCTGGTCCCGCCCCTGAACACGCCCGAGCAACTTGCCGATTGGTTGGGCCTGTCTCCGAGTGAGCTCGATTGGTTTGCCGACTTGAATTCGCTTCAGCAGTCGGCCCCGGAGGGTCCGCTCTCCCATTATGGTTATCGCTGGATTCGCAAACGCGGAGGCTCCTATCGACTGGTGGAGTCTCCCAAGGCCCGGCTCAAGGCATTGCAGCGGAAAGTTCTGCATGAGCTGATCGACAAGATTCCGCCCCACGAAGCCGCTCATGGCTTTCGCCGCGGCAGGTCGATTTGCTCCTTCGTGCAGCCGCACGCCGGCCGGCGCGTGATTTTGAAACTAGATTTGCAGGACTTTTTTCCGTCGATCACGCGGTGGCGGGTGATGGGCCTGTTTCTCTGCGCGGGATATCCCGAAGCCGTGGCCCGACTGCTCGCCGGCCTATGCAGCAACCTGGCTCCGCGGCGCGTGCTGGCGACACTTCCCGACTGCGACCGCCAGCGAGCCTGGCAGCTTGAATCGCTCTATGGAAGACCCCACTTGCCGCAAGGAACTCCGACCTCGCCCGCGCTGGCAAACCTGTGTGCTTACAAACTCGACGCGCGGCTCTCTGGGCTGGCGCGAGTGGCGGGAGCGAGCTACACGCGCTATGCCGACGACCTGCTGTTTTCCGGCGAGGAAGCCTTTGCCCGTTCGGTGAAGCGCTTCTATATGCATGCGGCCGCGATTGTGCTGGAAGAAGGTTTCGCGGTCAACTTTCACAAGACGCGGATCCAAGGGCAGTCGGTGCGGCAACGAGCGGCCGGCCTGGTCATCAACGCGCATGCCAATGTCCCGCGCGGCGAGTTCGACAACCTGAAGGCGACCTTGCACAACGCGGCGCAGTTTGGCCCGGCCGGCCAGAACCGCGGCGGAGTGGCTGATTTTCGCGCTCACCTGGGGGGCCGCATCGCATTTGTCGAAATGGTCCATCCCGCGCATGGCGCCAAGCTGCGCCGTATTTTTGAGCGGATTGCCTGGAAGGAATAACCCTACGGCCCTTTCCGCAGCTTCTCGCTCACCCAATCCCGGACCCACTCGGCCAGGTCTTCGGCGGACCAGGTGCACAGCTCGACACGTTCTTCCTCGCCGTCCCCCTGGCAGACGAGGCAAGTGGCGAAGCGTCTCTTCACATCGCCGTCGGCGTCTTTCGTGGAGGATTCGTCCACCAGGACCTCGCTCACGTCGGCAGACGAGAAATCCCTCGCTTCGCCGGCGGATTGAAACCCGATCTTGCCCGTGAGCCGGTCAATTTCCATCCGGCGGGACCAGCGAAAGGCCATTCGCCAGGCGAACACCCCCGCCGCCAGCACGACAACCCAGCCCAAGGGAGCCAGCCAAAACACCGGCAGCACGCTCATTCCGAACCCAACGACAAACGTCATGACGAACGCCGCCGCCCCCGCGGCGACGCCGAACGCGAGCAAGGGAGGCGTCGTGTAGATGGTCAGGCGGGCCTTTAGACCGTCATCACGCGGGCGGAAGTGCAGCCACCGCCTCACGAGTTTTCCGGGACCAAGATGCGAGAAGAATCCGTACCACACGCCGACCATCACGACGTTAAACGGAATCAGAAACATTCCCATGAATAGGCCCATCCCATCGATACCGCGAATCAGCACGGAGTCGCTCGGATTGTTCCGATTGTAATAAACGGCGACCGGTTGTCCGGCAGGAAAGCGGCTAACGACTTCTTGAGCCGCCTTGTGCGAACTGCTGACGAAGAAATAACTGATGCGGTCTGCCTGGTGGTTCTGACCATCCGCCGTATAGTCATAGTGGACCTCGGGCGTGTAAGTGGTGCCATCTTCGTCGGTGCTCGATTCGATTTTGGTGCTGGTAACCAGGCCCTGCGTGCTGGCGTAGGTGAACGTCCAGCACTGGCGGGCCGCGGAGTAAGCCACGAAACCGTCGAACGCGAGCGTGAACAGCGTCCACAGTCCCAGCCACACCGTCAGGAAGACCAAACCGCAGCCGTTATTCTTCCAGGCTGCTACCGAAGGACTGTCAGCGGCCATTGGAGATCCCCGTGCGTCTACGGCGCGACGAGCGTATTCAAGAACGCAATCAAATCGTCCTGCTCACTAGGCGTGAAGGCGGCGAACTTCTCGGCGGAGAGGATGGATTCGCCGGCATGAGCCAGAATGGCTTCTTTCAGACTCTTAGCCCGGCCGTCGTGCAGATAAGGTCCGGAATCCCGCGCGCCCCACAGCGGCGGGGTGCGCCATTCTTGCTGCAAGACCTTGAGGGCGGAGCCGGCGTTGATATAGGTGTCGATTTCCCCTTCCCGCCGCAGCAGATACTGCTTGGCGGAAACCGCGGAGACGGCATCGGCCAGGCCGGGGCCCATGTCGTGCAGCAGCAGGTCGCTGTAGATGCCTTGGGCAGCGCCGACGTCCTGCACATGGCAATCCGCACAGCCGATGGCCTTGAAAGCGGCATAACCCCGCTCGGCTGCTTTGGCTTTTTCCGGGTCGGCGGGGACTTCGCGGCGAGGGGCGGGAAGCGCGGCGACGAACGCGATCAGTTGCTCGGCTTGTTCCTGGCTCATGTCGAGTCCGGAGGCTTTGGCATCGGGATGGAGCGGGTCGGCGGCCTGATGATGGCCGGGCACTTCCAAGCCCAGCTCGTTGGCGCACGCCCCGAGCACGAATTCCTTGAGCGACATCGTCTGTCCCCGCCAGCCGAAATGGCCGAGGACCGGGCCGCTGGGGCCTTTCGGTCCCGGACCAACACGGCCGGTGACGCGGCCGTCCTTTTGCTGGGTCAAAACCTGCTCGCGGAGCATTTCCGGGGTGATGGCGTCTATCAACCCCGCGCCGAAGACGGGCGGCGTGTTCCGCTGCGAGACGCGGATGGCCCAATCTTCCGGCGCGCCTGTGGCATATACTTCCAAACACTTTTTCTCGAAGGATGCGTAGGCCCTATCGGTGCCGAAGCGGTGCAGGATGAAAGCCGTCTGCAGGCGTTTGCCGCCGAGAACAAAGCTGGGATGGACCTTGGAAAGCGCGTCCTTGTGGTCGGCGAGCTCGCTGGGGTGCGGGCTGCTGGGCACCACCGTCAAGAGCCGCACGTTGCTATCCTCGTTCGGGCCGGCTCCGCCGATGCCGCCGAGCTTGTGGCAGGCGGCGCAGGAGCGGGCATTGAACATTGGTCCCAAGCCGTCCCCGCCGGGGCTCGCCGGCTTACCGGCTTCCCACTCCCGCACGAAGAGTTTCTTTCCTTCCGCGATGGCGGCGCTATCCACGGCGGGTTCAGCTGCGGCGAGAGGACTGCACAGGACGGCGAGGAGGGCGAGCGACACGAGCGGGGTCCGCATGAGGTGGGTCTCCTGGAATGTGCATTCATGGTAGCCGGCAAATAGTAGTCCGCTCACTCCGTGAGCGGACAATGCCTGCACACGGAGTGTGCAGGCTACTATCTTACATCGGGAACCCTGGTGGGAATCCGCCACCGGGGAATCCGCCCGGTCCTCCAGGGCCACGTCCGCCGGCGGGAGGCGATGGCGGCGGTGGTTTGATACCCTGTTGCTCGAGCAGGCGAAAGGCATCGACCCCGAAGCCGGTTTCCTTGGCGGAGGCCCCTTCGCGGATGATGTCGGTCCGCCCGAGGTGGATTTTCTTGTAGGTATCCTCGGAGATGATGTAGTACCAGTCGCGGAAGCGGGTATTGAGCTCGGCAACCTTTGCCTCCGCCTTCTTCTTCTTCAAGTTGTATTCGTCCATTTTCCGCTGATTGGCCTTCTTGATGCGGTCGCGCTCGAGTTGAGCGGCGTCCGGCTTCACGGGAGCTTTCACCACGGGTTTGGCGGGGGGTTCCGCGCCGGCTTTGGCTTTGGACTTGGAGGGTTCGCTCTTGGTCGCCTTGGGCTCTTTCTTGGCTTTCTCCGCGGGTTCCTCCTGACAAGCTCCGCCATTGGTCTTGGGAGTTTCGGCAGCCGGAGGCGTCGTCGGGGGCGTCGTCGGGGGCGTCGTCTCGGGAGCAGCCGGGCCGGCGGGCTCGGGTTCGAGCACCGGGGGCTTCAGCAGATCCTCGGTGAGCTCGGTGCTGACGAGCAGGTAACGGTTGAGTTTTTGACCCTCGCTGCCGGCCTGCACGCCGGCGATGTCGCCAAACCGCAGGACATAGCGGACGCCGTCCTTGAGGTCCACATGCACTTCGCCGTTGGTGCAATAAAGCTGATTCTTGGCGGGAATGAAGCCCATCTTCACCAGGGACGCTTGCAGTTTGGGGTCCGAGTAGAGCTTGGATTGGGGACTGAGGGCGTCCCCCACGCCGGCGGGCGTGCGCTTCACGTCCTCGATCTTGAGGTCGTCCAGGGCGGTTTTCATCTCGTCGAGCTTCTGCTTGTTCAGCTCTTCGCCATCGCCCAAGGCGGCGTCGTGCGGCCGGTTCTGCGTGAAGATTTGGAAGTTGTCGAGGTTCCAGACTAACGAAATTGTATCCCACGAGACGGCTGCTTCCATGCGAAGCTGGGCGGCGTAGCCTCCATCGGATTTGAGGACCGAGTAATCCTTGAGCATCAACCGCTGGACGTCCATCGGGTTGAGCTTGAGGAGGTCGCGTTCAATCCATTTGTTGAAGTCGGTGGGGAGCTTCTCGATATCGACCTTGGCGACGTACACGTCGTCGGTGAAGGTGGAGCCCTCGGCCACGCGGACGAACCGCTGGCCGGGAGCGTCCTTGACGGGCTTGCCGATAATCAGGCGCACCAGCTCGTCCCCTTTGCCGTCGCGAATGACCACCAACATGCCGACGTCCTTCTTTTTGGAATCGTCAATTTTCTGCGAAGGGTCGAGCACGCCGAACAGATGGTGCTGCTCGGAGACCTCGGTGGCCAGGCCCAAAGCCTTCACTCCCAGCAAGCTGCCGGCGGCATCTTTGAGTTGGTCCTGGGCATCAGCCGGGTAATTGCCGTGCGAGGGAAGGGACCAAATGCCCCCCGTCTTCTCGACCTTCAGGGACTCCGTCTTATTCTTGTCCGTGTCGTAGCGGACGATTTCCAAACTGGCCGCCTTGGTGGGGTCGGAGAAGTTTTCGAAGAGCACCTGCCCGGTGCGATTGATCACGACATTCGTGCTGGGAGCGGGGAGCGTGGCGTACGCCAGGCCCGCCAGCACCAGACCCACTCCGCCGAAGATCAATGTTTTGATGTTTTCGTTCATAGGTATTCCGACTTGACTTGCGTAGGGTGCATAAGCGACGCGCCATGCACGCGAATTCCCCTTCCCGGGAAGTGTGGCAACATTTTAATTAGCGAGCTTTCTCCCGCGTGCATTTCGTGGAACTCATGCACCCTACTTGCGAACTGATGGCCAAATTCTGTTTTATGTCTTCATGCGGGTCTTGGAAATTCCTTCCCGCTCCCGAATATAGCGCCGCACCCAAACCACGCCGCCGACGCACAGGGGAATCAGGGGCGGAATGAGGAGGCTCAACAATTTGTACAGATTTTGAATGCGGGACACGGATTGCAGCCGCTCGCGGCGAATCTGGTTATTGGCCTTCTCCAGATTCAGCTTGAGGTTTTGTTTGGTTTCCTGCGACGCCGCCATCGCCGTCAACAGGCGGAACTGCAAGAGCTGATCCTTGCTCCGCTTTTCGTTAAGATCAATTTGTTCCCCGGCGTCCTGCCGTTTCTTGTAGTCGGCCTCCAGGTCGGCCGCCTCCTTTTCAATCTTCTTGATGGCCTCGTCTTCCTTGGTCACCGCCTCGTCGTATTCCTTTTGGGCTGCCTTCTGGGCGACTTCTTCCTTGTCGTAGGCCACCTGGGCTTCCGCCTCAATGCGGCGGAGCGTGGCGTAGCGGGCCTTCCGCTGGCGGATGTGCAGATAGCGATCCTCTCCGGCGACAGCGTCGACCAGGTTGAGCACAAACGGCCCGTTATCCCAGCGGAACTGCTCGACCCCTTCCGTCCGCATCCCGAGCAACTGGTTGCTGATCAGGTCGATGTCGGCCACATAGATCACGCTGAGCGGCTTTTTGACGAGCGACTTTTTGGCCTTCTTGTCCGCGGTGTCCTCTTTTTTCGCGTCGTCCTTCTTGGCGGCATCCTTCTTGTCGTCTTTCTTAACGTCTTTCTTACCGTCGTCCACGGTCGTCCCAGCCACTTCGCCGCGAATCCAGGCGGCCAGGGTATGGGCCCGCTTGGGCGTGCCTTCCATATTTTGCAGGATCGGCTGCATGTCCTGCGTGCGGAAATACTGCCGGGCATGTTCGATTTTGACGAGGCCCGTGTCCTTGCGATTGTCGGCGGTCTCCACCAGCGAGGTGAACGTGAGCTTCAGATCCTTGATGTTAGCGGCCTCCCGAATGCCGCCGGTCACGGGGAAGAAGACTTCCTCGAAATTCCTGACCGCCGCTTCTTTCTGGTTGAACACACCAGCGTCTCCCGGCCGGATAAAAACGAACGGACCCCAGGGGGGAATGTCGCCAAATCGCTTGTACGGCATGTAGCCTTGGGCGACGATCAAGCCGGGAAGCTGTTGCCCGACCTGCACCTCGGCCAGCGGCTCGATGCCCAAAGCCCGCCAGATCATGCCGAAGCTGTCCCCCTTGGGCTGCGGCGGGCCCCCCATCCCCATCATGCCCCCCTGAGCCGGCTTGTCCTCGCTGGTCCCCACGACCTGCCCAAACATCAGCGGGAACGGGTCTTCCAGGATCACCGTCGGCTGACCGGCCTGCATGGCTTCGACCAGGTTATTGAGCTGCGGCGGCGAGAGGGTGGAAGGTTGCACCACGATCATCGCGTCGAACTTTAAGTTGCCGTCGTCGTCATAGACGGTCATGGGAGTGGTGATGTCCACGTTCTCCACGGCAAACTCCCGTTCCAACTCCTCCAGAATGGCTTGCTTGGGCAACTGCTGAACCTGGCCGCCGGCGAAGGAGAAACCGCCGCTCAGGTTCACTTCGGTCGTGACGACGGCGAGCTTTTTGCGTTTGGGCTGGGCCACGGTGGCGATGGAGCGAACCAACTCGTACTCCACGGGCATTCCCTTGCTGAAGAACGGCACGACCACCTTTTCCACGCCGCAAGTGAACGCAGCGCCCAGAATGAATTCTTGCTGGCGGGACTCACCGCGCGACGTGGTTGTCACGGACATGCGGCGGATGCCGTAGCGGTCTTCGGCCAGCGCGGCTTCCTTGCTGAACTCCTCCAGGTTGTCGTTGAGCTGCAGCACGACGTTGCCGCCGGAATTGCGCTCCAGCTCCTTGAGCATGGAGACCAGGTTGTATTTGACCTTCACAAATTCGTCCGGCACGCGGGCGCTGACGAAGGCCTCAATCCGAACTGGATGCTTGTTTTCCATCGTGGCCAGGATTTTGCGCGTATCCGGCGACAGCGAGCTGACCTGCTCGGAAGTGAAGTCCTTGCGAATCAAGTCGTGATTGGAAAACAGGACATTCGCGCCAATCAAAATCAGCAGCAGCGATAACGCCCGCACCAGGTAGTGCCCCGCCATCGATTGGCCATCCCGTCCGCCAAGCCAGTGGCGGCGGCCAATGAGAATCACGCTCAGGTAAATCCCCAGGGCGACAATCAGCACGAAGTAGCTGAGCGACGAGAGGCTGATCACGCCGCGCCCCAGGTCGTCAAACCGCTCGCTGAAGCTCCAGCGGGAAAACCAGTGCGGCTGGTACTGCGGGGGGAGAATCAAGTTCACCTTCACCAGGTAAACCAGGACGGCATTGAGAATGGCCCCAAAAATGAACGCCACGGTCAGGTTGGTCGTCAGGAACGAGGCGATCATTCCCAAGGACAGCATCGCCAGGCCCATCAGCCAGTAGCCGAGATACGTGACGAAGAATTGGCCCGTATCGACATTGCCGTCCGCCAGCAGGCTGAGAAAGGAAAACGTGGCGATCTCCGAGACGAGCAGCGACACGGTGAGCGTGCCCGCGGCCGCGACGTACTTCCCCAGGACAATGTCCAGGTCTTCGGCGGGCAGCGTAAGCAGCAGTTCGTCCGTTCCTTGGCGGCGTTCCTCGGCCCACAAGCTCATGGTGATGGACGGAATGAAGAACAGCATGATCGTCGGAAAGGCCAGGTTGAGCTGATCCAGATTGGCCAGATTGTTGGCGAAGAAATCGGCTCCCCAGAAGAGCGCGATCGAAGTAGCTGCCAGGAACACGCACAAGAACACGTAGCCGGTGGGGTTGCTGAAGTACCCCACCAGGTTCCGCCGGATGATGGCGTATGCCGCGGGGCGGTAGATGGCCAGCGGCACCAGCGCCAACAGCAGGATGGCGATAAAGCCCAGGTTGTAGAGCAGCAGGATGCCCAGGGAAGCAATCGCGTTGTACATAGGGGTCACTAAGTCATCATTGACAAGGAAAATATCGGGAGAGTCACACTAAACGGGGGCGGCGGTCAGCGAATGAAACGCCGCTTCGAGCCCGCGCCCTTGCGGGTCCAGCCCCGCCACCGGGCCGTCGTAAACCAGCCGGCCTTCGTTCACCAGGATGACGCGGCTGGCCATGGCCTGCACTTCTTGCAAAATGTGGGTGGAGAGCAGGATGGTCTTTTCCTGGGCAATTTTGCGGAGGGCAGTGCGAACCTCGGCAATCTGGTTGGGGTCGAGGCCGGCAGTCGGCTCGTCCATGATGATGACATCGGGCTCGTGGAGCAGGGCCTGGGCCATGCCGACGCGCTGCCGGAACCCCTTGGACAATTTGCCAATGGGCTTGTGGACCACGCTTTGGATGGCGCAGAGGTCGATGACGGCATCGATCCGGTCACGCTTCGTGTTAGCCTTCATGCCGCGAGCGTCGGCGAAGAACTGCAGCAGGCTGTGGGGAGTCATGTCCGGGTACAGCGGCCCATTCTCCGGCAGATACCCGAGCCGCGCGGAGCCCGCCAGACGGTCGGCACCCATATCGTGCCCGGCGATCTTGGCCGTCCCCTCGGAGGGAGCCAGATAGCCGGTGAGCAGCTTCATGGTAGTGCTCTTGCCGGCGCCGTTGGGGCCGAGGAACGCCACCAATTCGCCCTGATTCACCGTAAAGCTGACGTTCTTGACGGCGGCGAAAATGCCGTAGAACTTGGAGAGGCCAATGGCCTCAATCATGGGGACGCTGGAAGAGGGGGAGGGCTTCTTTTCAGTCATGGAGGTCAACTTCCGGCAATGGATGCCAGGGCGCTTTGCCAGGGGGGAGGGCGCTTGCCAATAAAACAAGCCGGCATTTCCTCCGGCTCGCGCAAGCTTTAGCAGTATAAAGGTTTCTGGCCAGCACTCAACGAGGCCGACCGAAGAAAACGAACCCGCTCGTACCCCTGATTACGCGAGAAAAGCGGTGAAGGTTCGGGCCGCGAAAGCCGGCACTAACCCGAAGCGCAAGCGAGGGAATTTGCCTCAGTACCTCGCTTGCGCTTCGGTTAGTCGAATTCCACCGCTACAGCGAAATTGCTCACCGAGCGGTGACTTCCAGACGACCACTCGGACCGTGATGGGCCAACTCAAACAGTCATTTTGGCCGTTAAGAGGGCTTAACCTGATTCCGTGGGCACCGCTTTTCGCAGCTTGGTATTGAATTCAAACCTCCGGCACGGCGGTTGCTCTACCTCCGAAACCGCATCACTGCGATGCACTTCGCCGCTAGAAGACAATTTAGTGGAGCGCGAAGCGAATTATGCAAAGGAGTAGGAACCATGCCAGCCATCGCCCAGTGGGACAATCGCACGACCCGTCGCAACGAATTCAAGAGTGAAGACTCCGGGCCTTCCTTGCGAGAAATCCGCTGCACGACGGCTGCGGTACGAGAGAATTGGTCTCGCAGCGAGAAGCAATACCGCGCTCAAATGGCCCAGCTCCTTCAGCAGCAACTGTTGGATAAGCTTGCTTCTGTCCCATTTGAGTCCTGCGAGAAGGCCACGCTCCGCGAAGCAAGCCTAGCCTAGCCGGCCGTCCACAAGCGAGTGCTAGCGACATCAATGGCTGATTAAACTCAGCCCGTCTTGCCGAAGAGGATTAAGCGGCAAAGTCTTCGTAGTCCGAAGCTTCGCGCGCTTCTCCTTCCGCGGCAAGGCTGCTGCATGAAGTCGCCGGCGCTCTTTTACTTGGTAGTGCTAACATCGCTGACAGGATGTCAGTCGCTGGTTGCGCCGCGCGCGACCAGCCCTTCCTCGGTGCCGACGGTGAAACAGGTCGCGTACTTGGACCCGGCAGATGTTCCGCCGGATGAACTGCCTCCGCGGGACACTCCGCCTGAAGTCTTGCCCCCACCAGTCGCTTCCGTTTCGCAGCCGCTGTCGCTTTGGGACGCGGCTTCGCTCGCACTGGCTCAGAATCCTGACCTGATAGCGGCTCGACAGGCGGAAGGGGTGAGTCTGGGGGCGCTGGGAGTCGCGCAGACATATCCATTCAACCCCTGGGTGCAAATCCAGGTCACGCCGGATCCCCGCCTGGCGGATGGCAGCACCGGCACCAGCGCGCACTATGTGCTGCTGACGCAGACCCTGCAGCTCGCCCATCAACGGCAGCATCGAGAGGCGGCGGCTCTGTCGGTACTTAACGGCACGCGGTGGAACATCGTGCAGGCGGAGTTGCTGGCGGTCGCTCAGACGGAGCGACTCTATTTTGCCGCTCTCTACCAGCGTGGTATGGCGGACATATCCCGCGCCAACGCCGACCTGAGCCGCGAACTTCTCGATATCTCCGAAAAGCAGCTTCGCGGCGGACAACTCTCGGCGGCCGACGTGGCGATTGTGCGGCTCGATGAATCGGCTGCTCGGCGGAGAGCGGCGCTGGCACAGACCAACTACCAGACGGCACTGCTTGACCTACGGCGGCAACTCAACCTGCCCCTTTCGATGCCGCTCTCTTTGAGCGGAAATCTGACGGACTTTCAGTTCAACCCCGCAGCCTCCGCGGCGCTGGGCAAGGATGCCGCCGAGTGGGAATCGCCAACATCGGACCACGAGGAAGTAGGACGGAGCAGTGCTCCGTCCCACGTCTGGGAAATCGCCTGGCAATTGGCGGCTGCTCGACCGGACGTGTTGGCGGCGCAGTCCGATTTGGATGCGGCGCGAGCCAACATGAACCTGGCCCGCGCCAATAAGATGCCAGACCTGCAAATCGGCCCGTACTATCAGAAGACCGACGGTGGAGCCACGCTGTGGGGCTTCCGCGCGCAAGCCGATTTGCCCGTCTTGAATACCGGCCAGCCGCTCGTCCGGCAGCGGATGGCGGAAATCAACCAGCGGCAAACCGTCTGGGAGCAGCTCCACCAGCGGGCAGCGCTGGATGCCCAGGCCGCCATCGATCGCTACGAGCGGGCCCGGCGGCTCGTCGCGGGGAGCGGCAGCACTCTGGAATTGCCGCAGGAGCTCTCCAAGCTGGAGGCCCAGTTCAAAGCGGGTGAAATCGACGTGCTCCGCATCGTCACCGCCCGCACCAGCCTGCTCGCCGCTCGCCAGGCCCAGCTCGACATCCTCAACGAGCTCGCCCAAGCCGCCGCGGCGCTTACCGCCGCCACGGGACTGCCGCCGGAGGCGGTGGTGCAGGGGCGCTAGCCCGCGTCGCCGCTGGCATCCGTTCCGTCGGCGGACGTTTGGGGACCGCGCGCCAAGTGGAAAATATTCTTTTGTTCAAGTGAACAAAAGAATTGTTTCTCGCATCATACGGGTTGCGGAAGGAGCGCGCACGCAGGAGAGTGCGCATGGGGATTTGGGATTTTGAATTTGGGATTTGAAACCAGGGGGATGTTGAAAAACCAGGGGGGTTATTCAACAGATATGATGACCCGCGGGCCGGGCTGTGCCCCAGAAGCCTCTTTTTGCCACAACTTTTGGTGCGTTCGAACTGATCAAACCAAAACCCAGTTTGCCTCGGATTTTCTGATGCCTTTCGCCTTTCGGCCTTAACGGCTCATTCTGATTCTCACGTACAAAGCCGCATTTTTGGGAAACTCGTGGAAAGAGCCCGGCGAGGTAGATTCGTCCCAGTCGAGCCTCATCAGCACTGGTTGTTTCTTGTTATTTCTTGTTGTTTCTTGAGTTCACGGGACGCCGGGCTTGTTACTGCCCCGAAAGAATCTGGGCCGCAAATTGCTTCACGGCGGCGACCTCCTCGGGGCTTGGTGACTGTGAATGGTTTATAAGCTGTTCAAAGCGAGTGAGGTCTTGGTCGAGCCGAATGGCCTCAAACAGCCAGCCCTTCTTTTCGAGTAGTTCTCGACCAACTTCGTCTTTCCTTTCGCCGACGATTTTACAATCCCACCCATCAGGCCACCGCTGGAATCGGACGCCGGAACCGAGCACCACCTTGAAGGTGTTTCGTCCTTTCGTGCAGGGCGATTGCACCATAACTTACGTACCGAACAGGACTTGAGCGAGGTAGCTGTCGTTCCAGCCAGCGGCAAGGCGTTTGTTCTTGACTCCGATCTTGCGGGTGCGGTTGTTGGCGAGCAGGCTGAGAGTGGTGCGGCGGAGGAGACTAAAGTTGGCGTCGGCGTGATCTTTGCGCAGGCGGCACTGGTCTTCGCCGAAGGTCACGTCGAGTTGCCAGTGCAGGCGGTTTTCAATCGACCAGTGTCCGCGCGCCGCGGCGGCGAACTTCTGGCCCGTGAGCTTCTTGCTCAAGATATAGTGACGCACCTCGCTGGTTTCTTTTCCGTCGCGACAGGTCAGGTTGACGGCGATGCCAATCGCTTTCAACTTTTTCCAGCGGTGGCGGTCGGGCAAATCTGAGGGCACGGGGCACACATAGTAGGTGCGGGTCTCGCGCCGCCCGTGCCCGGTCTCCTCCGTTTCATGGCGGCTGACCGGCACGCGGGCGAAGTCGTCTTCCAGGTGGTCGACGAAGTAGTCGGCGCTCCCCTGTTCGAGAGTGGGCTGGTTGCCCTTCACCGCGAGCACATAATCGGCCTCGCGCTGCACGATCTTCGCGGTGATCGCGGTCTGACAACCCATCGCGTCGATCGTCACCAAACAGCCGGAAAGCTCGAGCATTTCCAGCAATTTCGGGAGGGCCGTGATCTCGTTGCTCTTGGCGTCCGTGACCACTTGTCCCAAACTGATCTGGTTGGCGGTGGCCCAAGCGCTGATCATGTGAATGGCCGTTTTGCCGCTGGCCTTGTCGAAGCTGCGGCGCAACGTCTTGCCGTCGATGGCCACCAGTTGTCCCCCGCTGATCGCGTGCAGAGCCGTGACGAAACTGAGCAAACATTGCTCGAACTCGGCGGGCTTGATCGCCCTGAGGATGGCATTGAAGCGATCATGCGAGGGAATCCCCTCGCTCAAGTCCAGGAACTGCTCCAACCACTTGCGTTTCGTCCGACCGAATTGGGCGATTGAAACGAAATCGTCCGCTCCCGAAATCACCGCGCACAAGGCGATGGTCACGATGTTGATCAGCGGATACAACACCTTCCGCCTTCTGGGTCCGACAGATTTTGGAAGTGATCCTGAATCCGAGCCGCTACAATACTCATGGCAATCCTCCTTGTACCTACCGGCAACTCGGCTGAGTAACACCCCAGCCAGAACTGCCACACGGTGAATTGCCTGGTTATCGCAGATTACCCAATATGGCGCAATCGCCCTGGGTATAGCCGCCCGGCGGATTCAGGGCAAGGCGAACTGCCGCTAGCATGCGGGGCGCGCTTATTTCTCAACCTTCTCAAACGCCAGCGGCTCGTCGGCTAGCGGATCGGCAATGCGGATGGAGACGTCCCCCGCCAGCAGATGGTCGATGACCTGGCCGACGACTTCGGCCCGCCAGCCTGTCGCGAGAGCGGGGAGCTCTCCTTCTTCAAATCCACCGAGGCCCAGCCGGTAGGCAATCAGATCCCGCACGTCCTGGGCCGTCCCCACCAGGCTGGCCGCGACGGAAGCCTTGCGGCAGATGCTCCCCAGCGCGGTGCTGAGGAATTGGCCCAGCAGGTTGAGCTGCGGGCGCGAGTTCTTCCGTTCGGATTGCGGCAGGTCGTGTTCATGCAGCTCGAGCGCCCGTTCGATGACAGCGGATATATTTGGCAGGTGCCGCTGAACGCCGCCGTGTTCCATGCCGCGGAGC
>JBKJNY010000138.1:0-19632 GCA_046593355.1 Pirellulaceae bacterium
ATTCTGCTGACGCGACATCGCAATACCCTCCTTGCTGGACCGTGGGAATCTACCCCCCTTTTGCCGACGCGCTTCCAGCAGACCACATTTTCCACCTACTTTCGAGAACCCTGCCCGAATTGCAGGGGCGTCGGAAATTCCCCGACATGAACCGCATGAAATGTTCCCAGAATCGTAAACTTGCCCGTGCCTGGGTCTTGATGAACTGCGTCCGCAAGGATCATCGCCAGGACATAGGGTTCGCGGTCTAAGGTAGGGGATTTTGACATGGCCTACACCTTCGGCTCCCACCCTGGCCGATACTCCCGCTTCCACATCGACGCCGCCCTTTCGTTGTCCAAAATGTGCCCAGTCTTCGGGTCGCAGGTGAGGACGCTGCTCGTCCGCGTGGCGATGTTGCCGAGGTGGCAGAGGAGGGTGCTTTTGTGGCCTTCTTCGATGTCGGCGTTGGGGCGCTCATCGCTGCCGCCGCGGATGCAGGCGAGGAAGTTGGCGACGTGGGCGGCCATGCCGTCTCCTTGGCCGGGGTCTTTGGCGATTTCCTTGTTTTTCTCGTCGTAGAGGGTGTAGCCGTTGTCCCCCATGACCATCGACCCCTTCTCGCCGTGGAAGCTAACGCCGAAGGTGGAGCCGCCGGGGCCGTAGTCGGACCAGCTCAGACCTTCCCAGAGAATGGACTTGCCGCCGAAATCGAAGGTCGCCAGGTGCGTGTCGAGCGTCTCCTGGTCGTCGTCCCAGCGGTATTTGCCGCCGCCGGAGGTGACTCGCGTGGCGTAATCGACGCCGAGCCCCCAGCGGGCCACGTCCAGGGCGTGGATGCCGTTGTTGCCCAGCTCGCCGTTCCCCCAGTGCCATTTCCAGTGCCATTTGTAATGGACGATGTTGTCCAGGTACGGCTTCTCGGGGGCGGGGCCTTGCCAGAGGGTCCAGTTGAGCCAGCTCGGGACCGGGGCTTCTTTGCCGTGGCCGATTTCCGGACGGCGATTGGCGTACCAGGTGCGGGCATAGAGGACGCGGCCCAGTTCGCCGGCGTGCAGCTTGGCGATGCCTTCCCGAATGGCCGGATAGCTCCGCCGCTGCGAGCCCATCTGCACCACCCGCTTGTTCTTGCGCGCCGCTTGCACGGCCCATTCCCCTTCCTGCGGATTGTGGCTGCACGGCTTCTCGACATAGACGTGCTTCCCCGCCGAGCAGCCGAGGATGGTGGCCGGGGCGTGCCAGTGGTTGGGTGCGGCACAGATGAGGATGTCCACCGACTTGTCGTCGAGGGCCTTCTGGAAATCGATTACGCCCTGCGGCGCTTTCCCCTGGCGGTCCGAAACTGATTTGATCGCCCGATCGCGGGCGTTCGTATCGACGTCCGCGATATAGGCAATCTCGACGTTCGGCTGGCCGAGGAACGAGGAGCAGAGCCCACCGCCGCGGCCGTTCACACCCATGACGACAGCGGTCAGCTTGTCGCTGGCGGCTTTGCTCTGGGCGACGGCCTGTTCGCTCATCACGCCGAACGCACCGGCTGCGGCGAGTGTGGCGGCAGAAGATTGGAGGAATTCGCGGCGGGGAAGGGAGGGCATGGGAAGGTTCCTGGGGGAGGGTGAGGGAGACGCTATCACGGTACACCAGATTTTTCCCGCTTGACAGTGTTTGGATGACGAGCCATCCGCGGTATTCTACAAACATGCGTACACCCGCCGACGATCCGTTCATCCGCAGCGTTTCGCTCAACCGCCAGTTCGTGCCGTCGTTTGACGTTTACCCGTATTCCATTCCGGCCATCAAGAACCTGCAGACGTTGGAATTGCACAAGAATGTGACGTTTTTCGTCGGCGAGAACGGGACCGGCAAATCGACGCTGCTGGAGGCGATGGCCGTGGCGGAGGGGTTCAATGCCGAGGGGGGTTCCCGCCATGCCATGTTCAAGACGCGCGATACTCACTCGGACGATCTTGCCCGCAAATTGCAGCTCGCCCGGCCGGGACGAACGCTGGCTCGCAGCGACAGCTTCTTCTTGCGAGCGGAGAGCTTTTACAACCTGAGTAGCTACGTCGATGACATGGGACATGTCGGCTATGGCCCTGTCCCGCTCCATCAACAGTCGCACGGTGAGGCGTTTCTCACGCTGCTCACCACGCGGCTGGGCGGGAACGGCCTGTACCTGTTTGACGAGCCGGAGGCGGCGCTTTCTCCGCAGCGGCAATTGACGTTCCTGGTCGGCCTGCATGACCTGGTCAATGCCGGCTCGCAACTGATCATCGCCACGCATTCGCCGATCATCATGGCCTATCCCAATTCCATCATCTATCACTTCACGACGGAGGGAATCGTCCCCATCGCCTACGAGGACACGGAGCACTACAAAGTGACACGGGCGTTCTTGACCAGGACGGAGAAGATGCTCGCGGAGCTGTTAAGTGAGGGCGGGACGGAGTAGGACGGAGCACTGCTCCGTCCTACTTCACCGGCAGTTGTTGACGGCCTTCCCGCCTCGCATAATGCAAGCTGCCTCCCGCGAGGGGGGCCAACTCTCTACTAGGCAGTTCGCCCATGTCACAGCGCAATTCCCCCCCTTTGGAAGCCGCGATTCTCCCCGACGCCAGGCCGCGGAAGTCGTGGGTGCCGTTCATTATGGGGAGCATCCTGGTTGGCTCGTGCCTCCTGGCAGTGGTGATCGGCATTTGGGGACTGGTTAAGTTGGTCGAGTCGCTGGACCGGCCGGGGACGTTTGCCGGCGCAGCGGGGAGCGACACCTGGCAATCAACGGCGGACAAGCAGGCGGAGTATCGCGCGTCCTTCAAGGTGCCGGTCGACGTTTCGCAAAGCGCCGACGTGCTGCAGGTGGAAAAGCTGCTGGCGAAGTACGTCACCGCGGCAACCACCAATGACGTGGGAGGCCTGGCCCGCCTGGTGGATGTTAACGCGTTCTTGCAGCGGATGGAGGACCATCCTGACATGCCCTGGCTGGACACTACGGCGCGCAAGGCGCTGGTCGTCCAACTCAATCAGCGATTGCAGTTGCCAGAGGACGTCTTAGACATTCGTTTGATGGGCTTCAAACGCCTGTCGCCAGAGGGCCTGGGAGTGGCGGATGTCATTTTTAAGCAGGTGAAGGGGACTTCCGAGCCATGCCGGATTTGGCTCCAGCAGCGCGAGCGTTCCTGGTCGGTGGTCGATTGGGAATTCATCCAGATGGGGAGATCCCAGGCGGCGGATTGGGCTGGAGCCTGGCGAGCCTCGCAGGACTACATCGATTCGACGGGACATCGTGAATTCCTCGACGACTTAGCGAAGGCGGAGGATCGCTATCGACAGGGGGACATTTCCGGGGCGATCAGCTTCGTGCAAAGTGCCGATCAGCGATCCGTGCCCGATTACCTGCACAAGGAATCGAAGTTGCATGTGGCGTGGCTTTATCTTCGCTGCCGCCAGTATCAGCTCGCGATCGATTGCCTCCAAACCAGCGGTGAGTCGGACGAAGTGCCGGGAGTCTACGTCATCCGCGCCCTCTGTTACCAGCCATTGGGGCAAGGCGAACTGGCCATCGCCGCCGCCGACGCCTACGAGCGGCGGTGCGGCTTTTCGCCCGACGTGGTTCGGGCCAAGGCCCTGGCGCTGGCTCACTTGGAGAGGAAAGAGGAGGCCATCATCGAATTCAAACGGCTGCTGGCGTTCGATCCGTCCGACGAGGTGGCGCGGAAGGCGCATGACGAAATCCAAATGGCGAATGGCGAATGAACTGTTCTTTCATTCGCCATTCGGAATTGTCTTTTTGCCCCTCCCCAGCATCGGCAAGCTCCCGTAAACTGAAGGATTCACCTCCGCCCTGCCCTGGAGCCGTCCTTTGCCTCGTACGTACCTCGAACAACCCAGCAAGACCGACTCGAAAGGGACCTACGCCTTCGTCAGCCTGGGGTGCCCGAAGAACCTCGTCGATAGCGAGCGGATGCTCGGTCTGCTTAAGATTGACGGCTACACGCTGGTGAGCCAGCCGGAGGGGGCCGACTTCGTCGTGGTCAACACCTGCGGCTTCATTGAGCGGGCACGCGCGGAGTCGTTTTCGGCCATCGACGAGATGCTGGCCCTGAAAAAGGCGGGCGGGACCAAGGGGGTCATCGTCTCCGGCTGCCTGGCGGAGCGGCAGAAGGAAGATTTGCTGATTGAGCGGCCCGGCATCGACTTTCTCGTCGGGGTTTTCGGCCGCGAGGAAATCACGCGCGTCGCCGATCGGCTGGTGGGGAACCTGGAAGAACAGCGGACCGTCTTCCAGCCCGCGCCGATTCGCGCCCTGCCGGATACCGACCGCCTGCGGATCACGCCGCGGCACTTCGCCTATCTCAAAATCTCGGAGGGCTGCGACCGTCTCTGCACGTTCTGTGCGATTCCCAAGATGCGCGGCAAGCACGCCAGCAAGCCGATCGAGGCCATCGTCCACGAAGCGGAGCAGCTCGTGGCCGACGGCGCGCGGGAAATCATCATCGTCGCCCAGGACACCACCTACTACGGCATGGACCTTTACGGCGAGCCGCGGCTGACGGAGCTGCTTCGCAAGCTGGAAGAGGTTCGGGGCATCGACTGGCTGCGGCTGATGTACTTCTACCCGATGTACATCACGGACGAGCTGGCCGAGACGATTGCCGCCAGCAAGCGGATCGTCCCGTACATCGACATGCCGCTGCAACACATCAACGACACGATGCTCCGCCGCATGGCCCGCCGCGTGACCCGCAACGAGACGGAGAACCTCATCGGCAAGCTCCGCTCGCGGATTCCCAGCCTGACCATGCGGACCACCTTCATCACCGGCTTCCCCGGCGAGACCGACGAGCAGTTCCAGGAGATGGCCCACTTTGTCCGCGAACAGAAATTCGAGCGGATGGGGGTTTTCACCTATTCCTATGAACCGGGAACGCCGGCCGTCAATCTCGACGACCATTTGCCCGAGGACGTGAAGGAATCCCGCCGCGACGAGCTGATGCAGGTGCAACAGGAAATCTCCTTCGCCTGGAACGAGGCCCAAATCGGCAAAACGATGGACGTTATCCTCGACCAGCCCGTCGAAGGGGAAAACAACGTCTTCGTCGGCCGCTCCCAGGCCGATGCCCCGGACGTGGACGGCCTGGTGTTCGTCACCGGCGACCGCTTCAAGCTCAAGAGCGGGCAGATCGTGCCGACGCAGATTGTGGCGTCGCAGGAGTACGACCTGGTGGGCGTGGCTGCGGGCAGGCCACGGTAGTTTGACCACGACGACGTGCCATCGGCACTTTGCTTGGCGCGGCACTTGGCGGATACTGCTCTTTTGCTCCTCCGTCCAAGAAAGGCTGCCGCATGTCCCTGCTGGTCGTCGGTTCCGTCGCGCTCGATAGCATTGAAACACCTGACGCCACGCGCGATCGCGTTCTCGGTGGCTCGGCGGTGCATTTCTCGTATGCGGCCAGCTTCTTCGGCCCGGTGCGGCTGGTGGGGGTCGTCGGCGAGGATTGGCCGCCAGAGCATACCGAGCTGCTCAATGGCCGCAAGATTGATACGAGCGGCCTGCACGTGGTGAAGGGGGGCAAGACGTTCTACTGGAAGGGAAAATACCATTCCAACATGAACGACCGCGACACGCTGGAGGTCCAGCTCAACGTCTTCGGCGACTTCAAACCGACGCTCTCCGACGACTTCCGCCGCAGCGATTACGTCTTCCTCGCCAACGCCTCGCCGGTCACGCAGCTCAAGACGCTGGAACAGATGATCGGCCCCAAGCTGGTCGTCGCCGACACGATGGACCTCTGGATCACCGAGCAGCACGATGAGCTAATGCAGCTCTTTCGCCGGCTGGACGGCCTGGTCCTCAACGACAGCGAGGCGAAGCTGCTGACAGGGGACGAAAACCTCGTCGCCGCCGGCCACAAGGTCCGCCAAATGGGGCCGAAATTCGTGGTCATCAAGAAGGGGGAGCACGGGGCGATGTTCTTCGCCGAGCACGAGATGTACGTCCTCCCCGCCTACCCCACCGCCCGCCTCGTCGACCCCACCGGAGCCGGCGACAGCTTCGCGGGCGGCATGATGGGCTACCTGGCCGCCAAGAATGACATGGGCAGCCAGTCCCTGAAAGAAGCCATGGCGCAGGGCATCGTCATCGCCAGCTTCAACGTGGAAGATTTCAGCCTCGACCGCCTGAAGGGGATCGACCGCGGGGAACTGGATTTAAGGATGGAGAGATATAAGAAGATGCTGAGTTTCTAGCCGCTGCCAGCAGGAGAATTGGAACCGCGGAGAAACGCAGAGGGGAACAATTTGAAAAAATGTTTGCATCGAAATGTTCATTCTGAGTTTTCCGCCTTTATCTCCGCGTCCCTCTGCGACCTCCGCGGTAAATCCCATACCGAATGCCACTTGAGAGAATCCATGCGTCCCATCCGCGCCTTCATCGCCGTCGAACTTTCCGGCACTGTCATTGCGCGAGCGCTGGCGGCGATCAAGCTGCTGACCACGAGCGGGGCGGAGGTGAGTTGGGTCGCGAGGCCGCAAATGCATCTGACGCTGAAGTTTCTGGGGAATGTGCCGGAGGTGGAAACGCCCGATGTCTGCCGCGTGGTGGCGGAGGCGGCAGCGAGAATCGAGCCGTTTGAGATTGTCTTCAAAGGCCTCGGGGCGTTTCCGCGCGTCAGTGAGCCGCGGACGATCTGGCTGGGCATTGATCAAGGCCAGGAAGAACTGACGGAACTGCACGCCGCAATAGAATCGGCGCTGCAGAAAGAGATGGGCTTTGGCAAAGAGCATCGCAAGTTCCATCCGCATCTCACGCTCGGCCGGCTGCGGAAGGAGGCCGACCCGGCACGCGAGGAGCTTTCCCGGCTCCTCCAGGAAAACGCGAATTTTGACGGTGATTTGACCGTCGTGGAAGAAGTGGTCACCTTCGCCAGTTTTCTGGGAAGGCAAGGTCCGGCCCACGAGCCGATAGGACATGCGAGCTTGGCGGAGTGAGATTTTGGGTTTCCGATGGACTACTCTTTCGGGGGGGTCTGTTGCGAAACTCGCCTGTTGAATCATCGCAACTCGTATTCCAGACGGTAGTTATGATTTTCACCTGGCCCTGGTTTCACAACAGCTTTTTTCCGGAGGTGCTGGCGAACAATTTTTTCCGTTTCCCCTCTTGACTGCCGATCATAGCCTATGTACACTACTATCCAGTTGACGATAAGTAGCCCTTGTACATGCCGCGGCTTGCATTGCCGGGCAATCTTTCCCATAAAGGAGCCTTCCATGGTGGCGACCGCAGAAAAACTCGAAAAGGCGAACGGACGTATGGCCAAGAAAGAAAAAACTCCCAAGGCGGAGTCCGTCTCCCGGATGGACGCCCTGGTGGAGCAGAACCCGAACCTCAAACTGGCTCTCCAGCAAATCGAAAAGCAGTTCGGCGAAGGCTCGATCATGCCGCTGGGGGGAGACGTGAACATGAAAATTGAGGGCATTCCCACCGGGAGCCTGTCGCTCGACGTGGCCTTGGGGGGGCAAGGCATTCCCCGCGGGCGAATTATCGAGATCTTTGGCCCCGAATCGAGCGGCAAGACGACTCTCGCCCTGCACGTGATCGCCCAGGCTCAAAAGCTCGACGGCGTGGCCGCTTTCATTGACGCCGAGCATGCCTTTGACCCCAGTTGGGGCAAAAAGCTCGGCGTGCAGCTCGATACGCTGCTCGTCAGCCAGCCTGGTCACGGCGAAGAAGCGATGCAAATTACCGAAATGCTCATCAAGTCCAATGCCGTCGATGTGATCGTCATCGACTCCGTGGCCGCCCTCGTTCCCAAGCACGAGCTGGACGGTGAAATTGGCGATACGCACGTCGGCTTGCAAGCCCGCCTGATGAGCCAGTCCATGCGGAAACTGACCGCGGCAATTTCCAAGAGCAAAACCTGCGTGATTTTCATCAACCAGCTTCGCGACAAGATTGGCGTCTCTTACGGCAGCCCGGAAACGACTCCCGGCGGTCGGGCTCTCAAGTTCTACAGCTCGTGCCGCATCGATATCCGCCGCATCAGCCAGCTCAAGGAAGGGGAAGTTGTGGTGGGCCAGCGGGTGCGGGCGAAGGTGGTCAAGAACAAGGTCGCTCCTCCCTTCCGCGTCGCCGAATTCGACATGATGCACACCTGCGGCATCAGCTACGAAGGGGACATCATCGATTTGGGGGTCAACGAGAAGATTTTGACTCGCAGCGGCTCGTGGTTCAAATACGGCGAGGTCTACCTGGGCCAAGGGAAGGAAAAGGCCCGCGCCTACCTGCTCGAGAATCCGCAGGTCACCGCCGAGATCCGCGAAAAGATCCTCGCCAGCGGCCTGCATACCGCCATCGCCGCGGAACCCGCGGCGGCGACGGAAGTGGATAGCTAAAAGGTAGCCGGTGTACTGGGTGGCACGCCCACGGCTTTGCGTGGGCGTGATTGATGCGCAGGTGTCTTAGCGCACGCGGAATTCCACGCGACCAACAGTTTGATTGCCACACGCCCACGCAAAGTCGTGGGTGTGCCACCCTGTGGTTGCTCACGGAGTGAGCGGACTACTTTTCGCGGTACAGGGCCGGCTCATCGCTGCCGTCGCCGTCGAAGTCGCCAACCACCGGCAGGTCGCTGGCGGTGCCGAGTTCGACCACCTTATCGGCGGGATCAATTCGCCGGTTGCCGTTGGTATCGATGATCCATTTGCCGGCGCGGTAGATGCCGATTTCGTCGACGCCGTCGCCGTTGAAATCGCCGACGACGGGAAGATCGCCGTCCTGACCAAACTCGGCGACCTTGTCACCGTCCGACCAGCGACCGTCGCCATCCATATCGAAGTGCCACTGGCCATCCCGGAAGATGCCAATGCTGCTGATGCCGTCGCCGTTCCAGTCGCCGGCAATTGGAATGTCGCTTTCCGCGCCAAAGTAGAAGACATGGTCGATCAGGTCGGCCCGCTCCCGGCCGCTGGCGGTCAACTTGAGAAGGCGATCCCCTTCCGTGGCCTGCTCGGGCTTCGGCGGCACGTTCTTCGGCCGCTTCTTCAAGAGGTTGTGCGGATCGGGCAGGCCCGGCTCAAACTCGTTGTGCCGCGGATCCCCCGCCCATTCGGGGCCGAAGATGCCGATATCGTCCTTGCCGTCTCCGTCCCAGTCGCCCACGACCGGCAGGTCGGCTTCGTCGCCGAGCTTGGCCCAGAGGTCGTCGGCGTCCCACTTGCCATTCCCATTCAAGTCCAGCAGCCATTCCCCCTTGTAGAAGATGCCAATCTCCGTGGTGCCGTCGCCGTTCCAGTCGCCGGCGACGGGAATGGCTCCCTTGATGCCGAAGGCAATCGGCCGATCGATGCCGGGTGAAAGCGTGTTGATCGTCCACGTTCCGCCGGCCAGTCGATCGCTCCGCCACTGCGTGCCGTCGACGAACAGAACCGGTCGCCAAGCCAGACCGTCGATCTTCGTGCTGCGGCTAGAGACGCGAGGCAAACCCGCGTCGATGACGGAGAGATGCCATGAGTAAACTCCGCCCGCTCCGCCGAAGTACTCCGGCGGCGGAACTGGAGGGATGATGACCTGCGGCGGCAGTGGCGGAGGCACCAGGAAGAACAGCGGCGGTTCCGGCGGCGGAGGGGGGGGCTCTTTCGGCGGCTCCGGCGGGAGGATGAACGTCGTCACCTGCACTTCGCTGAAATTGTTGAAGACCGAATGTTGCCCGGCAGCTAGCGCCACTTGAAGAATGGCATCGTTGCGGAGCGGCACGCCGGCCAGCAGGAAGGGATCAATCAGCCCCGGGATGAGCGCGGTGTTCAGATTGAGGGCCAGGCCGCTCGTCGAGCCCGGCGTATCGCGGCTGTCGAGGTAGCCCTGCGGCTGCAACACTTCCACGATGGTGTAGTTGCCCCGCGACAAGCCGCGGAACTCATAGAAACCGTTGGCGTCCGTCCGAATGCGAAGGGGGCCAGGGGCATAGATTCCCGGCAGCACGTCCGCCGCCGTCACCGGCTCCGCGGTGTCGCTGAACCGCAGCTCCAACAGCACGCCGGCGAGCCGCTGGTCATCCGGGGTGAGCAGACCGTCGCGGAGGTCATACAGATTGGCCGGCACTTTGCCATCGGTGGTCAAGATCGGCGCCCCATCGCGGAAGACATAGCCGCTGATGCTCCCCGCCGGCTGCTCGCAGAAGTCATAGTTGACGGCCTGATCGCCGCTGAAGAGACCCACGTCCCCAATCAGGTCGACCGTCGTGTCATCACCGCCGTGCGAGCCGGCAACCTGCCCGCCTTGGAAATAGCCGCTCGGCTGGAACTCACGCACGCTGTAACTATTCGGCGGCAGATTGTCGAATTTGTACTTGCCCTCGGCGTTGGTGAAAGTCGTCTCGACCACGATTCCGTTGCCATCCAGTAGCTCGATCTTCACGCCCGAGAGCGGCTGCTCCACGCCGTCGAAGATGCAGTTGTTGTTGAGGTCCACGAACACGCGCCCGGCGATGCTCACCGGCTCGATCTCGCAGAAGTTGTACTCGATGAGCTGAGCCCCGGACGGAATGTCGATGGCAGTGATTAGATCCTGCACGCTGGCATCGCCGCCGCCCGAGCCCTGCACCGTACCCCCTTGCAGATAACCTGGCGGCTGCAGCTCGCGTACGGCATACGTCCCCGGCAGCAGGTTGTCGAAGCGGTAACGGCCATCGGCATCGGTCAGCGTCGACTGGATGACCGTCCCTTGCTCGTTGAGGAGCTGCACCGTCACGCCCGCGAGCGGCCGGTCGTTATCGTTGAAGAAACAATCCTCGTTCGGGTCCACGAACACGCGGCCGGCGATGCTGGCGGGCTTGAGCTCGCCAAAGTCATAATGCACGCCGACGTCCCCCCACAGTAGATCGACATTGCGAATCTTGTCTCCCGGATTGTCGGCCTGGCCCACCGTGATGCCACCGATCTTTCCAGCCGCGTCTTTGCCATCCAGCCAGTCCGCGGGCTGCACTTCGACAACGGTGTACTTGCCGGCCGTGAGGCCGCTGAACTTATAGAAGCCGTCTACATTGGTCGTCTGCTGGCCGATCTGCGTGCCGCCGGCATCGACCAGGATAACCGTCGTGCCTGGGATCGGAGTTTCGCTGGAATCGTACACGCTGTCGTTGTCGGCATCGTGATAAACGTAGCCGGACAGCTCCGCCGGCCGATGCTCGCAGAAGTCGTAGTGAATGCCGTTCTGGCCTCCGGTCAGCACGATGCTCCCCAAGTTGTCGTTGGTGGCGACGCCGACGTGAACGCCGTTGATCGTGCCGACATGCTCATCGCCATCGATCAATCCGGGCGGCGTAATCTCCACCACCGTATACGTCCCCGGCAGCAGGTTAGTGAACTCGTACTCTCCAGACGCATTCGTCTGGGTCGTGACGATGGTCTGCCCGGCCGCATTTTTGAGGATCAGTTGCACTCCGGCCAGCGGAATGGCGGTGCCTCCCGACTCATCGCAGTTGCCGTACTTGTCCGTCAGATGCACATGCCCGCGGATGGAGGACGGCAGGTACTCGGCAAAGTCGTAGCGAATGCCGTGCTGGTTCCCCAGCGGGATGTTGATTTCGGTCAGCACGTCCGGGTTGCCGATGACGATGCTTCCCGTCGCCGTGCCGGAAACGGTTCCCGGAATGGCTCCCGCGCTAAAGTAACCGCTCGGCTGCGTTTCCCGCACCTGATAAACGCCGGGCGTGAGATTGAGGTCCGTGCCGAATCTGTAGAAGCCTTGTGAGTCCGTCGTGGTTGTCTTGCCAGTGAAGACGAAGTCGGCTCCTTGCTTCTTCCAGAGGGCCAGCGATACCCCCGCAATCGGCGGCTCGGCGGGATCGCGGTGCAAATCGAGGTTGTGTTCCTGGTAAACGTAGCCCGAGATGCTGATCGGCAGCGGCTGTTGTTGCAGCGGCAGGAGCGCGCCGGTGCTGCGGTCGCGCTTGCCTTGAAAGTCGTCGTTGGGCAAGCCGTTGGGATTGCCGGAGGAGATCAGCAGGTTGGTGCCGGCAAAGTGCGGGTCGTACACGTTTTTGAATTTGACGGTGCCGCTCACGTCGTAGTGATGCGCCTCCTTGAACGTGCCGGTCAGGAGCGAGTCTTGAAACTCGACACCCGATGCGATGGGGTCCACGCCGGAGTTGATCTCGTCCAGGTTCGTCACCGCGGAGTCGAACTGCTGGATTTCATCGACGTCAATGGAGAACCGCAATTTGTCGCCGGCATGAAATCCCGAGAAGTCGAGGACCAGGCGGCTGGAGCCATCGACAACGCTGGCCGCCACGCTGCCGCCCCCAGAGATGGAAACAAGCTGGAACGCGAAGGATTGATCCGCCCCCAGCCCTCCCAGTGACGTGTCAAAGATCATGTCCCCGAAGCTCAAGCCTTGCGGCCCGTGATCGCCATCGATGACCACCCGCGTTAATTCGGTGCCCGGCGCTCCCCCTTGGAATTGCACCTCAAATGTATCGCCGTGAAGATCCGAGCCGCCATCCTCTTCGATATAGACCACGCCCAGCTTGAGCGGATCGGCGTCCAGCATCTGCCGCTCTTCCATCCGCTCAAAGCGGCATTGGCGGGAGACGCCGCTCTCGACCGCCTTGGCCGTCTTGCGGCGGCGGCGAGCCATTTTCGGCGCGGGCACCGGCGCATGCGCGGCGTCCTCGCGTTTCGGCCATCCAAACAGCAGGCTCCACAATCCCACGAGGCACCTCCTTGGGAGTGCAGAGTGTAAAGTGTAAAGTGCAGAGTGAAGAACGAAATCAGTTCTTTCTATTGATCACTCTGCACTCTGCACTCTGCACTCTGCACTCTGCACTCTGCACTCTGCACTCTGATCACTTCTTCCGAATCCCCGGTTCCGTTCGTGTTCCCAATCGCTTCGCGGGCTCACGCTTTCCCGCGATGTGATCCGTCACCGTCCAAATCCGAACCGTGGTGTCATAGCCCGCGGAGACGAGCATCTTTCCCAGGCAGTCGAGCGCGGCGACCGTGCCGGTGTGCCCCATGAGCACTCCCAACTCTTGCCGCTCTTGCACGTCCCACAGGCGGACGATGTTGTCGCTGCCGCTGACGGCCAGGTGATGCGGCCCGTAGAACACGAGCGCCATGAACTTCACCGGGCGGATGTCGAGAGCATAGGGTTTGGATTCGGCCTCGAGCGGTGTGATGTGGATGGTCCGATCCTCGCCGGCGGAAGCCAGGTAATGGCCATCCCGCGAGAACGCCAGCGCCCGGATTCGCTGCTTATGAGCGGCGATATCCCGCACTTTCTGACCGCTGGCGGCGTCGTAAATCCGAATGGTTCCACACCGCCCCCCGACGGCGAATTGTTCGTCATTGGGAGCGAAGGCCGTCGACCGCATGTCCGAACACGGCGCTGCCAGCTCATGCAAGAGCTTGCGGCTCTCGATGTCGTAGAGATGCACATGCTTCTGAAAGCCCGTCGTGGCCAGGAGTTTGCCGCTGTGGCTGTACCTCACCTGGGCAATCGCCTGCTCGTGTCCGTCCAACGCCGCTTCCCACCTCCCGGATTCCGCGTCCCAGAGATGTATGAGACGGTCGTTCCCGGCGGAAGCGAGCTGCTTGCCGTTGGGCGAAAAATCCACCGTGCGCACCCAGTCCGTATGCTTGTCGAGGCGCTGGATTTGCTTCCCGTCCGCTAGGCTGAAGACTCGCACAATATGGTCGTCGCCGGCAGTCGCCAGCCACTCGCCATTCCGATGCACCCGCACCGCGGTGACGACGGGCGGAGTGCTCTGGTCCGGATCGGCGGCGAGTTGAATGGTCCGCGACGGCCAGTTGAACGCCGCCACTTTGGCCACCAGATCGGCACGGGCCGTTGTTAGCCTTGGCCATAGCAATCCAGCCGCCAGCGTACCGGCGGCACTCGCAAGAAACTGGCGGCGGCTTTTTCGCATCATGCGTACACGCCCGTAAAGAGATCTACCATTCTTCGCTGTTAGGGCGAGCGCCCTCTCCCGCTTCTATCGGTAGGCGCGGCCAGAGAGCCGCAAGAGAACTGCTGCAATCGGCAGTGTCGCGTCAACCTAGGACGATTGGGCAGAACCGGACGAGAAGGGGGGGTAGGCTTCCAGCCCTGCCCTAAAATCTTGCCGGGCGGGTCTACGTGAACAATTCGCGGAAACCCTTTCGGCAGCACAACTTCCCATCCAGCAGGCAATCCGCTACAATTCGAGGTTTGGCTCGTCTTTTCGTCTGACACGACCCCACGTTCTTCCCTCCCACCATGCCCGATCCGTCCAAGTCCACACACTGGAATTCGCTGCTCGACCAGATTGGAATCCCCGCGAGCGAAGCACCTCCCGCGCCCGCCTCTGAGGGGGCGACAAGCGATAGCATCTCGGAGCCGTCAATTCCGCCCGCTCCCAAACCGGCTCCGCCGCCTCGCGCCAAGCAGCAAGCGAAAGCGCCTTCTCCGGCCGCCAAGCCCAAGAGCCAGTGGTCGAGCGTCCTCTCCATCCTCGGGCTCGCAGCGCCGGAAGTGCCGTCGCCCCCACCACCCGCCCCAGCACCACCCGCTCCCAAAGCCGAGGAGCCTCCGCCGCCAGCCCGCAAGCCCATTGCTCCACCGCCTCGTCCCGTTCCTGAGCGGGCGTTTGCAAGGCCGGCTGCAGTCAAGCCGCTTCCCGAAAAACCGCTGCCCGAAAGGCCGGTCGCGGAGACGCCGTCGCGCCTTCCCAATCCGCTCGACGAATTCAAACCGCGCATGCCCCTGGAGCCCAAGCGCCAGCAGCCCCGGAGCTTCGAGGACGATGCGAGCCTTTCGCTAGACGACGATTTTGAAGAACATTCCGAGGTGATCGAGCCCGACCTCGAAGAAGAGTTGGACCTCGACAAGGAAGAATTTGAAAAGGAGCAGACGCCCGAGCCCAGCAGCGAATCGCGGAGGGACGAACGGCCTCGCCAGCGCGACGACGAGCGTGAACGGGACCGCGGAAGTGACCGCGGCCAGCGCGGAGGACGCGGAAACCAGCGCGGCGAGCAAAGCCGCCGGCCTGAAGTCCGCCGTGACGAACCTCCCCGCCGCGAGGAGACTCGGGAAGAGCCGCCCAGGCGCGAGGAGCCCCGACGTGAAGATGTTCGCCGCCGCGACGAACGCCCGCCGGCTGCGCGCCGAGACGAACGCCCGCCGGCACCGCGGCGAGACGACCGGCCGCCTGCCCCGCGCCGCGACGAACGCCCGCCGGCTGCGCGTCGGGACGAGCGGCCACCGGCTCCGCGGCGCGACGACCGCCCGCCGCGTCGAGAAGAGCCTCGTCGCGATGAGGTTCGCCGTGAAGAGCCTCGCCAGAGCGAATTTGATCTCGATTTGGACTTGGATGCCGATTTGGAGCAGGATGATATCCTGCCGCGGATTGACGAGATTGACGTGGAGGAAGCCCCCACCAGCGAAGTCTCCGATCGTCCCGCGCGGGCCCGCGGCGCGGAAGACGCGGGAGGCGAGGAGCGGGATTCAGGCCGTCGCCGCCGTCGCCGCGGCCGCGGTCGTGGCCGCCCAGAGCGGACCTCGGGCAAGGAACGTCCAGCGAGCTCCGCGCCTTCCCTTCCCGATGTCGACGAGGACGAAGAGGACCAGATTGCCGCCCGCGCCCGGCAACGGCTGGAAGAAAACGACGACGAGGCGACGGACGTGGACGAACATGACGAGGATCGTGACGACGAGCACGGCCATTCCAAAATTCCGACCTGGCAGGAGACCGTGGGCATGTTGATCGAAACCAACATGTCCTCCAGATCCCGCGACCGGGACCATGGCGGACGCGGACGGGATCATGGCGGCCGGGGACGAGGGCGCGGCAGATAGCAGCCGGCCAAGGCGGCAGACATGTCACGCTACCACGATCTGCTTGCGACGCTTCGTCAGGCGTTTCCCGCGCCGGTCTCCGATCCGGTGCATGATGGCTACGTCGTGTTCTCGCTTGTTAAAGCCCTGGATCGCGTCGACGCGCTCAAGTCCCAGGCTCCCATCCTCGGCACTCCCCGCGAGCCGGACTACGCGGCTGCGGCCGAAGCCCGCCTGCGGCACACCGGCCGCTCGCTGGAGGAGGTCATCCCGGAGCTGGTGCATTGCCTGGATGGCCTGCTGATTTTTGGCCATCCCCGCAGCCAGGTGAACGTCGTCGCCCACCCGTCCATCGCCAGCATTATTGGCGTCGTCCTCCCTTCCATCTACAACCCCAACCTCTGCACCGATGAAAGCGGCCGCGGATTCTCCGAGGCGGAAGTCCGCGTCGCCTCGATGATCGCGCAGCTCGTGGGATACGACCCGCAGCACTCCGGCGGACTGTTCACCTTCGGCGGCACCGGCACGCTGCTCTACGGCGTGAAGATCGGGCTGGAAAAAGCCTTTCCCGACACGCTGCAAAACGGCGTCGATCCTTCCGCGGTCCTCATCGCTTCGGAGCAAAGCCATTACGCCTGCCTCAGCGTCGCCGGCTGGCTGGGGATGGGCCAGAAGAACGTGCTCAAAGTCCGGACGCACGAGGACAACTCGATGGACGTCGCGGCCTTCGAACAAACGGCACGCGAAGCCATCGGCCAAGGCAAGCGGATCGCCGCCATTATCGCCACGCTGGGAACCACCGACGCCTTCGGGATCGACGACCTGGCAGCCATCCATGAAGTCCGCGAGCGCCTGGTCCGGGAATTCTCGCTTAACTATGCGCCGCACATCCATGCCGACGCGGTGATCGGCTGGGCCTGGTCCGTTTTCGACGACTACGATTTCGCCGCCAACCCGCTTGGCTTCCGGGGACGAACTGTGCGCGCCCTCGCTGCCGCCACCAATCGCATCCGCCACCTGAGCCTGGCTGACTCCTTCGGAGCCGACTTCCACAAAACGGGCTTCGCTCCCTATATCTCGTCCCTTTTTCTGTTGAAAAACCGGGACGAGTTGCGGCTGGTCGCGCGGCAGAAGGAGACGATGCCCTACCTATATCACTCGGGCCAATACCACCCCGGCATGTTCTCGCTGGAAACCAGCCGCGGAGCCGGGGGAGTGATGGCGGCCCTGGCCAACCTGCTGCTGCTGGGAAAGGAAGGCTTTCAAACGCTCATCGGCCATGCCGTCGAGATGGAGGAAATCCTCCGCGAGCTGATTATCTCCCGTCCCGAGCTGACCATCCTCAACGAGGAGAATTTCGGCCCCGTCACGCTCTTCCGCGCGTACCCAACCGGCGTCGATACCTTTCGCGTCAAAGAACGTGAACGAAGCGACCCGGCGTTCGTCAGCCAGTTGCGGGCGCACAACGATTTCAACCGCCGCATCTACGAACGGGTCCATCACGAAGCCCTCGCCGGCCGCGGCGTGGCCATCGGCTTCACGGAAAACTACCGCCAGAGCGAGTACGGCGAGCCGATCGTCGCGCTCAAGTCCTATGTCCTCTCGCCCTACGTCGACGAGGTTCGGATGCAGTCGATTATCACCCACGTCCTGGAAGCTCACCGCGCCGTCGAAGCGGAAATGGCCGGCACCGCCAAGAATGGCAAGACCACGAGCACCGGTTGGGACTCGCCGTAATGCGGATTTACTCCCAGAACGATCAGCCGCCAGAGACGCCCTACGGTGACGCAGCGCCTCGAGAATATTCGGGTGCTCCAATGCGCCGGGTCGCGGACTTCCAGCGGCTGCTGTTCGAGCTGACTCCGCGCATCTTTGTCACGCCCGTGCTCATCGGAGTGAATGTCGTCGTCTTTGCGCTCATGACAGTTTTCGGCGTCAGCCCGTTCTCCCCCGCGATGGCGGACCTGCTTCGCTGGGGGGCTGACTTCGGTCCTCAGACTCTGGATGGCGAGTGGTGGCGCCTGCTCACGAGCATGTTCCTCCACATCGGCATCATTCACATCGGCCTCAATATGTGGGTCTTGTATGCCGCGGGGCCGCTGGTGGAACGCATGCTGGGGAATTCTGGGTTCCTGCTCATGTATCTGGTGGCTGGGCTGTGCGGCGGACTGGCGAGTCTGGCCTGGAACCCCGTGATCGTTAGCGCGGGGGCGTCGGGAGCCATCTTCGGCATCTATGGTTGCCTGCTGGGGATGGTAGTGCGAGGACGGGGCTCCATTCCACCGGAGATTCTGACGCAGTTGCGGTCGAGCGGACTGGGGTTTTTGTTCTATAACTTGATTTTCGGGATGATGATGCCGAACATCGACATGGCGGCCCATCTCGGCGGATTGGCCGGGGGCTTTCTCTGCGGCCTCGTCCTCAGTCAGCCCTATACGGCGTCCACGCGATCGGAGCGCCTGCCGAGAAATCTGCTTCTCGCCGGTTTGGGAAGCTGCCTCGTGGCGGGCGGATTCTTAGGGGTCTCGACTTGGCACGCGGGTCTCGTGAAGGTCGAGCGGGAACTCGAGCAGTTTGGAGAGGTTAAGAAAAAATCCATTGAGGCCTTCAATGCGGCCCTCGGCAAGTCGCAGCGGCAAGAATTGAGCGACAAGGCATTTGCCGCCTTGCTGGAGCGCGACGTGCTGCCGGAATGGCGCGCCGCCCGAGAACGCCTCAACGCCGTGGAGCGCGTCCCAGCCTCTCAGCGGCGGCGGGTGGAGCTCGTCTTGGAATACATGCTGCGGTGGCAGGAAGCCTGGGAGCTCTTTGCCCAGGCCTACCGCGAAGGAAGCCCCGAGAAACAGCAAGCAGCCATGCAAAAACAGCAGCTCGCGGAAACGGTTGCCGAGCAATTCACGAAGTAAGCAGGAAAATAGCCTCGCGAGGGGACAGGCGCGCGCGAGAGTGTGTCTCGACAACGTCTTCCGATCCGGCCACCACCGAGCTTGTCTCGGTGGAGCCAATGATTTTGCACTAACAGGAGTAGGCCCTCCGACACGTCCCCACCGGCCTCGTGCCGGTGGAACGCATGATTCCCCGGGCCGCAGTCATTTGCTCCACCGGCACGAGGCCGGTGGGGGCAGGAATTCGAAATCGCTTCTGCTAGTGCAAAATCATTTCACCGACCGGGGCAAGCCCGGTGGGGTCCAAGCGAGGAGTCACTTGGGCACCGGCCATTTCAAATGCTTATGCAAAAACTCGTAGGTCTTCACTCCATTGATCTTGTGCGGTCCGTCGAAAACTTCCAGCTCGCAGCGGTCGGCCAGCTTGAGGCGATGGCTGTAGTTGTAGAAGACTTTGGCGTACTCGTAGCTGACCCACCAGTCTTCTGACACTCCGTCGGTGTGGCCCCGCTCGACCATGAAGGGTCGGGGACAGATGAGTGCGGCCATTTCGGCGTAGTTGAACGTGCTGCCGAGGTCGAACTCAAAAATTTCGTACTCGCCGGTCCAGACGTAACTGAATGGCAGGCGGGTGGAGGCGTTTTTGCTGACCCACTCGTTGAAGTCCGCGGAGCAGATGCTGAGGCAATAGTTTTTCACCAGCGGCGGAATCCGCATCGCGCTTTTGCCCCCATAGGACAGGCCGTAGAAGGCGATCCGGTCCTTGTCCACCATCGGGAGCGCGCTTAGCCAGTTGCAGATTTGCTGGTGCTGCGGCACGATGACCGAGAATAGCGTTTTGCCCAGCGGGTTGGCCTTCCGCTGCAAGGTGCGAAAACGGTCCTTGCCGATGTACAGGTTCTGCGGCGAGAACGTGATGAACCCCCGCTCCGCCAGCCGGCCGGCGAAGGCACTGTAATA
>JBKJNY010000141.1:0-72915 GCA_046593355.1 Pirellulaceae bacterium
TCAAAGTCACCAACGCCGAGTTTCAAAGCATCCAGCTTCAACGCCACAACATCTGCCCCCAATGGAATTACACCATCACCCCCCACTCTCGGAAGTAAAAAATGCACAGCCCCTAACCAGACTGGTTCGCTGCGATGCTCTTCTCTCCACGGCCTCTTTCGCCGTAGAATTCCCCCATGACGACGGCAGCATTGTCGGAGGTCGCTGCGGCCGAGAGGATGCGGCACCTGGAGAGATCGCTGTGGGAAAGTGAAGGCTTTGGCGAAGCGGTGGCGGAATTGGCCGCGGGGCGCCCCGCCACATTCGACGGAGCCTGGGGCTCGAGCTGCGCGCTGCTGGCGGCCGCCCTGACGTCCGGCCGCGGAGCGGATTTCATCGTCGCGGTGCTTCCGACTCAGCGAGAGGCGGATGAATTCACCGCCGATCTGGAGCTTTTCACCCCTGAGCGGCCCCTGCTTTATCCAGCCTGGGAACGCGACCCGGATGAACAGGTTGTGCAGGAAGAGAGCTTTGGCGAGCGGCTGCGGACGATCAAGCGGCTGCTGGCAGAGTGTGGAAATGGCCAAGGGACACAGCTTCTCGTCACTTCCATACAGGCCCTGCTTCAACCCTCCACCCAGCGGTCTACGCTCGAAGCCGCCACTCGCAAGCTGGCTGTCGGCGAGCAGATTGAAATCGAGCCGCTCCTGCGCTGGCTGACGGAGCGGGGCTTTCATCACACGACGGCGGTGGAACTGCCGGGCGAATTCTGCCATCGCGGCGGCATCTTGGATATCTTCGCGCCGGACTGGTTTCAGCCGATCCGCATCGAACTGTTCGACGACGAGATCGAATCCATCCGCCGGTTTGAGGTTTCGTCGCAGCGGAGCCTCGAGAAGCTGACGGAAGCGAATGTCACTGTCCTCGCTGCCGCCACGACCGACCGCGGCCATCTCGCCGACTATCTGCCGCAAAATTCCTGGTTCCTGCTGATCGAGCCCAGTCGCATTCAGGAGGAAGGGCGAAACTATTTGCAGCGCGTGGAGAAGCACGAGCAGTTCCACTCCGTCGCCGGCGTCCTTTCCCAGTGCAGCCGCTTCGCAGTCGCCACCGCGGGCTCCATCCTGGAAGGGACCGCCGGCGTCACCTGCCATCTGCCGGTGGAATCGGTCGAGCGATTCAGCGGCGACATTGGCAAGGTGAAGGACGAGCTTGATCGGCTGGGGGAGGGGCAGGAAGTCTTCGTCGTCGCGCAGACCGAAGCGGAGATCGAGCGGCTGAAAGAGATTCTGATGACGACTCGTCTGGCCGCGACGGGCAAGTTGCACTTTCCGCTGGGGAGCCTGCGGGAGGGGTTTCGGATTCGGGGAACGGAGTTCGAGGTTGACAATGAAGGGCAGGCAGGAAGCCTACCCCACCTGGGAATTGTCATCATCACCGGCGGCGAGCTCTTTCATCGCGGCGAACTTCGCCGTTTGCCGCGGCGACGGCTGGGGAAGGCGATTGATAGCTTTCTGGACCTCCGCGAAGGAGATTTGGTTGTCCATCTCGCTCACGGCATCGGCCGGTATCGCGGCCTGCGGCTGATTGAGAAGCAGGGGCAGGCGGAAGAGCATCTGGAAATCGAGTTCGACGGCGGGACGAAGATTTATGTCCCGGCGGTGAAAATCGACCTCGTGCAAAAGTACGTCGGCGGCTCGAAAACCCGTCCGTCGCTCGCCAAGATCGGCGGCAAGTCCTGGCTCAAGCAGAAAATGGCGGCGGAAGTCGCCGTCCGCGATCTGGCGGTCGAGATGCTCGATATGCAGGCCATCCGAGCCTCCCGGCCGGGTATCACCTTCGGTCCCGACACCGACTGGCAGCGCGAATTCGACAGCAGCTTTCCCTACACCGAAACGCCCGATCAATTGACCGCGATTTCCGCCATCAAACAGGACATGCATCGCCCGCGACCGATGGACCGGCTGCTGTGCGGTGACGTGGGCTTCGGCAAAACGGAGGTCGCCATGCGGGCGGCTTTCAAAGCGGTGGATAACGGCCATCAGGTCGCCGTCCTCGTGCCCACAACCATCCTCGCCGAGCAACACTTTCACAGCTTCCGCGAACGGATGGCGGAATTTCCTTTCGATATCTCCAAGCTCAGCCGCTTCTGTCAGCCGCATGAAGAGCGGGCGACGATCGCCGGCCTCAAATCGGGGCGGATCGACATCGTCATCGGCACGCACCGCCTCGCTTCGCAGGACGTGAAGTTTGCCAACCTCGGCCTCGTTGTTATCGATGAAGAGCAGCGGTTCGGCGTCGACGTGAAAGAGCGGCTCAAAATGCTCAGGGCCACGGTGGATGTGCTCACGCTTTCCGCCACGCCGATTCCCCGCACGCTGCATATGTCGCTGGTCGGCGTGCGAGACATCTCGAACCTGGAGACGCCGCCGGCAGATCGCCTGGCCGTCGAGACCAAAGTCACCCGCTGGAACAACGACCTGGTGCGGCACAGCATTCTCCGCGAGTTGAGTCGCGGCGGGCAGATTTATTTCGTCCACAATCGGGTACACGACATCGAGCTGTTGGCAAACAAACTGCGGACGAATGTTCCCGAGGCCCGCATCCGTGTCGGCCACGCGCAGATGGCTGACGATGAGCTCGAACAGGTGATGATCGATTTCGTGGCCCACAAGTTCGATCTGCTGCTGGCGACGACGATTATCGAAAGCGGCCTCGACATCCCCAACGCCAACACCATCTTCATCGACGAAGCAGACCGCTACGGACTCGCCGATTTGCACCAGCTTCGCGGGCGGGTCGGCCGCTATAAGAACCGGGCTTATTGCTACCTCTTAATCGATCCGCACAAGCACATCACTCCGAATGCCGCCCGCCGTCTCAAAGCGATTGAGGAATTCAGCGAAATGGGCTCCGGCTTTGCCATCTCGATGCGGGACTTGGAAATCCGCGGCGCGGGAAACCTGCTCGGCACGCAGCAGAGCGGCCACATCGCCACCGTTGGCTACGAGCTCTATTGCCAGCTTCTGGAAAATGCCGTTCGCACCCTGCAAAAGATGCCGCCGAAGATGTCGCTGGATGTGGATATCAATCTTCCCGGCGATGCCTTCCTGCCAGCGGAATACGTGGACGACATGCGGCTGAAAATTGATCTCTACCGCCGGCTGACTCGCGTCAGCACCTTCGACGAACTGGCTGATTTCCGCAGCGAGCTTGTCGACCGGTTCGGCGAACCTCCACCGCAGACCGTCCGCCTACTGGAGCTAGCGGAGTTGAAAATGGAGGCGGTCACCTGGGTCATTACCGCCATTTTCATTGAGCAGCAGTATGTCGTCTTCCGCTTCAGCGACCGCCGCCGGATCGAACAGCTCGCCCGGATGCACAAGGGAATCCTGCGAGTCGTGGACGATAAAAGCGCCTATCTGCCGATTCCCAAAGGACTTGCGAAGTCCGATGAAATCCTGCGGCTGGTGAAATCGGTCTTGCGGCCGGTGAAATAACGCGGCTACAATCCCGCCCCATTGTAGTCCGCTCACTCCGTGAGCGCGGCTTCTCGTTGATGCGGGCCCGCACACGGAGTGTGTGGGCTACATTCTTGCGAGGGATTTCGTGCCGCACCGCTTACTAATAATAGCGTCCCTCATCCTTCTCGCACCCCTCGGCCCGCCGGCGGTACTGGGCCAGCAGCAGCCACCCCCCGGACCATTCAGCGGACGAGAAGATCCCTACTTTCCCAGAACGAATCAGCCGCAGCGCTATCCCATCGTCAATCAGCCGACGCCTCTTCCCAAGCTCGGGTCTCTCACCGAAGAGGTAGTAGAAACTCCGCAGCCGGAATTCCGACAACCGGTCCTCCGACAACCAGGCGCGGCAGTGGGCAGCCAGGGAATTGGCCAGGCCAGCGCCCAAACCGACGACCCGCCGGGCGAGTTGGGAGACCGCTTCCGTCCTGGCGAGATCATGGCCCGGATCGGCGATCAGATCGTGCTCTACGGCGATGTCGCCTCGCTCGTCGATCAAGGCATGAACGCGGATCGGGCCCGCATCACCAACAAGTACCAGCTCGCGGAGTTCAACGCCCGCCGCGATGCCTCCATCAAGAGCCTCACCCGGCAACTGGCGGAGAAGAAGCTGCAATACGTGGAATTCCGCCGCACGATTGCCCTCAAGGCCAAGGACAAGGCGGTCGAAGCCGAGAAGGACATCAACAAGAACGTGAAGAACGCCTTCGACAACGGGCTGGTCGAGATGCGCGACAAGCTCGACAAGGCCACCACCCGCAAGCAGATCGAAGAGCTGATGCGTGGGGATATCGTCCTTCCCCGCCTGGCTCTCCTCATGAAGGAGAACAGCCTCGAGACGCATGCCCAGCTCGACGAAACGCTGCGGACCTTTGGCTCGTCGCTCGACAAGCAGCTCGCCATGTTTCGCGAGCATAACCTGGGACAGTCGGCGGTCATCGAGAAAATCAAGAAGCAGCCGGAAGTGACGCACGCGGACCTGCTTGAGTATTACCGCAAGAATCCCGACAAATTCGCCGTCCCCGCCAAGGCCCGGTTCGAATTGCTCAGCATCTACTTCAGCCGATCCGAGGGCCGAACCGAGGCGGAGAGAAAGTCCGCCGCCAACGACCAACTCCGCGAGATGGGAAACGCCGTCTTTCTCGGCAGTCCGTTCGCCGAAGTGGCCAAGAAGTTTTCGCACGAAGCCAACGCCTCCGCGGGCGGTCAGTATGACTGGATCAGCAAGGGGAGCCTGGCCTCTGAAGTGATTGATGCCGCCGCCTTCTCCTTGCCGCTGAACCGACTCAGTATGGTTTTGGAAGATGAACGGGGCTATCACATCGTGCGGGTCCTGGAACGGTCGGAAGCGCGGCAGATTCCCTTTGAAGAGGCCCAGAAAGAGATCAAGGAAACGATCAAAAAAGAACGCCGCGAAGCGAAAATCAAAGAGGTGCTGGAGTCCCTGAAGGAAGCCACCACCATCTGGACCGTTTACGACGAAGAAGATGAAGCAGCCAGAAATCCCGCCAAGGCGGGAGCGGTAAGATAGTCGCCTTTCGCTCCGCGAAAGGACGCTTCTTTCGCGGAGCGAAAGGCGACATTCACTTCGGCAACGGCCACAGTCGGACCGAGTGGTCCCAACTGCCCGAGGCGGCGTATTTTCCGTTCTTGGAAAGCGCGACTTTGCCGATCGCGCCGGTGTGTCCCTCGTAAATCTGGAGCAGCTCGCCCGTTTCCACGTTCCAGAGCCGGACTTTCTGATCGAGCGAGCCGGTGAGGGCCCGCTTGCCGTCGGCGGAATAAGCGACCCCTTCCACCCGCCCGGTGTGACCGGACAGCACTTTTGCCGGCGTCCCCTTTTCCAGATCCCACACGATGGCCGAATTGTCCCAGCCGCCGGAGAGCAAGCGGTCCCCTTTCGTCGAGAAGGCGAGGGCTACCGCAGCCTGCGAATGCCCCTGCAACTCCTTCTTGACCGCAAGTTTTTCCAGATCCCACAGCCGGATATGGGGATGGTCGCCGGCGACCGCGACTGTCTTGCTGTCGGGAGAAAGGGCCACGCTCCAGATGCGGCCGAGATGCGGCGGATCGAGCTGCTTGACCGCTTTGCCATTGCGGGCGTCGTAGAGGATGCAAGTTTTGTCCCAACTGCCGGTGAGGATCAGCGTGCCGTCGTCCGAAACCGCCACGGCTGAGACGCGGTCGGTATGCCCCAGGAGCGTGGCCGTTTCTTTTCCCGATTCGACTTCCCAAATTTTGGCCGTGTTGTCGCTGCTGGAGGAAACCAGGCGGCTGCTATCGGCGAACCAGGCGATGGCGGTGATGGCGTTCTTGTGGCCGTCGAACTGCTTGTGAAGCGAACCGTCCTTCATGTTCCAGATGCGGATCGAGAAGTCGGAGCCCTCAGTCCAGTTGCCATTCAGCTCCTGCCCGCCGCCGCCGCTGGCGAGGAAGCGGCCGTCTGGGGAGAACGCGACCGCCCAGACAATGTCCTTATGCTCCTCCCAGATGCGGATCGGGCTGTACTTCTTTTTCTCCAGAGTCTTGAGCAACTCCGCCGCCCGGTAACGCAGCTCCAAATCGCTGGCCGATTGCGAGGCCTCAGCCACCTGGTCCCAAGCCGCTTCCCCAATGTTGAGCAGCCTCCGCCCCGCCGCCTCGCGGGCGTCATAGGACTCGCCGCCGAGGTCGTCCACCAGCCGCTCTACCTCCGTCAAGACCTGTGCCGGTTCCGGTTGCGTGGCGTCGTCAAGCTCCTGGGCGCGGAGGGGCGAGGAAAGTAGCAAAGCCAGAATGGGAAGCAGACGGGAGTGGGACACGGAAAACACGGGGAACACGGATGGGAAGCGAGCGGGAGCAACGCCTCCTTATGATAGTCCGCCAGAGTGACGCCCGGCAATTCGTCCGCTAAACTTGCAGCCAGTGAGCCCATCCCACTCTCCCGGAGCCGCCGCCATGCGAAACACACTTGCCTTGAGCCTGCTGCTTGTCGCCTTGACCTCGATTCCTGCTTCCTCCCCGGCTGCCGATGAACTGCCAGCCGCGGACAAAGCCAAGACGGTCGAAGTCTTCCGCGTCCCCGCCTACTGTGAAGGGGTGGTCTTCGACCATGCGGGCAACGGCTATGTCTCCTGGAACAAGAGCATCACCAAGTTTTCGCTCGATGGGAAAAACTCCGTCTGGGCCGAGACCGGCGCACCCAATGGTCACAAGATCCTGGCCGACGGCACGCACCTCGTCTGCGACGCCAGCCATCATGCGGTGCTGCATCTCTCCGCCGACGGCAAGATGCTGGAACATGCCGCCAAGGAATTCGACGACAAACCATTGCTCGGTCCCAACGACTTGACGCTCGATACGGCCAGCGGCGGCTTCTATTTTAGCGATCCAGGAGGCAGCGGCCGGGACAACCTCATCGGTCGAGCCCACTACGTCGACAAGGCCGGCAAGGTGCATCTCGTCGACAAAGGGCTGGCCTATCCCAACGGCATCGTCCTCACGCCCGACGGCAAGAAACTCTACCTGGCCGAAAGCCAGCTCAATCGGGTTCTCGTCTACGAAGTGACAGGCCCCGGCATGGTGGGCGAGCGCAAGCTCTTTGCCGACCTTCCCAAGCACGAGAGCGGCGACTTCATGCAGGCCCAGCCCGACGGCATGTGCCTCGACGCAGCCGGCAACCTCTACGTCGCCCACTACGGCATGAAGAAAGTGGAAGTCCTCAGCCCCGCCGGCAAGCTCATCCGCCAATACGACGGCGGCAACACCACCACCAGCAACGTCGCCTTCGGCGGCCCGAAGCACGACCAGCTCTTCATCACCGGCGGAATCGGCAAGGAAGCCGGTGAGGGTGGGCTGTTCCGGATTGATTTGGGCGTAAGGGGGTTGATGATATTGCCGATGGGGAAACAGTAGCGATCCGGGTTCGCTAGTTTTCCCACCATTTGGAGGCTGGCGTTGCCGTGCTGATGACAACCTTGGTCGTCCGTTGTGGCGGCGACCAAGCCGGGACTTCGCCATCTAAGGCGACGGCCCTTGACCAATACGCCGCGACGTAGATCAGCGTCAGCAACGGGGTGAGAAGATCAATGAACAGGTTGGAAATAGCGGACGTAATCCAGTTGTCGATTTGCGGAAAGACAATCAGCGGAATCACGGCGATTGCGCCCAGCAGGATGAGGACGGTGAGGGTGGCTATTCCCAGGATCAGGAAACCCCAGAAAGTGCCTTTTGTTAACGCCATGCTGCGTTTCAAGCAAGCAACTCCATTCAGCCCCTCGTTCACGGCCACGCAGTAGTAGAGCGAAAAGCGAACGGCCAAAAACACGCCGGGAACTACCAAGAGCAAGAGACCAATCCCCACGGCAAACTGGCTCACAATCCCGGTCCAAAACAGGCGGGGCCAGGCGGCAATTCCTTGGCGTAACGCTGCCAGCGTTGATATCGGCTGGCCGCGAAGATCGCTCATGCCAATCGCCATGACGCTGGCGTACGCGATGATTCCAAACAGGCCTTCCATCAAGGAATTAAGGCGAAAGACCGCACCGATGTCGTCCGCTTCGAATACAAAGTATTCGCAATAACTTTCAATGACTTCAATCGGACACCAAACGAAGAGTGTCACCACGGCGACCGCTAGGAAATTGCGACGATAAAGATGAAAACCAGTTGCGACGATGCTCGTGAAGGAGAATGGCGGCCCTGCCGTTTGATCGAGCGCCTCCGCCGGCTGAGGGGAGGCGTACGGATTGAGTCGTTGATCTTCTTGATCGTCGTTCATGAAGCGAGAATCAGGATGATGGTTACTGAATCGGCAACTTCAGCTCCATTCGCTTCCCTTCGCGCAGCACGACCGCTGGGACTTTGTCACCGGGGCGCTTGCCGTTCATCATGGCGACCATCAGCTCCGATTCCGTGAGCGGCGCGGCGGAGCCGTCGAGCTCGACGAGAATGTCCCCTTTCCGGAAGCCGGCGTTCTTGGCCGCGGCATGATCGCCGTACTCGCCGGCATGTTTGATGCGGAGGGCTAGGACATCTTCCTCCAGCTTGGCGGATTTGAGTTCCTCTGCCGTTAACGAGTCGAGGAGCAGCCCCCCGGTGGTCATGCGGCGGAGATCCCAGGAGGTTGCCCGCCAGGAGATGTCTCCCTTCTCCCGCCAGCCGGCCGCCAGCGTGAGGGGGAGCGTGATTTTCTTGTCACCTCGCAGCACTTCGGCCGACAGCTTGTCCGTTTTTCCCGCGTTGTGCAAAACCCACTGAATGTCGCCTATGGACAGCAACGGCTGGCCTTCGAGCGACAGAATCTCATCCCCCGCCTGGAAGCCGTCGTTCTGCGCGGAGGAACCGACCGTCACCTCGCTCACGCGGGCTTTTTCCTGCGGGTCGAGAATGAGCCCGAGAATTTTCGGATGCGGATAGGGATACAGCACCTCCTCCGCCATCGGCTTGCCCGGCTGTCGGTTGACCAGCCGCATCGCCTCTCCGACCTGGTGGCAATGGATGCAGCTCTGGACGACGTTTTTTGCCTTATAGTCGAGCTTGGAGTTGAATTTCCCCTTGAGACGGGGGAACTCCTCGGGAACCTTGATCGCCACGGCGGGGCCGCGCTTGGCGGCAAACAGCGACTTGTTGGCCGGATAGCCCTTGTGGAGCGCGAGCGCTCCCTCGAGGGCTGCCCCGAATCCTTCCACCGAGACATCGGCGTCTGACTCGGTCTGGTCCGACCGCGTGCCAAAACGACCGTAAATGGTCTGGTCGGCATTCAGGAAAAACGCCGCCATCGATTGGTCGTAATCGAACTGAAACAAGGACAAATCCATCCCATTGGCATGGACGACTCGGACCCGCACAAACTCATCGAGCAGCTTTTGCACCGCCCCATCCTTCGCTACCACCTGCGAATCAAGCTGTGCACAGGCTTCGCACGGAATGCAGCGGAAAATCACTAGCAGCGGCTTGCCCGTCTTCTTGGCCTCCGCGATTCCCTGAGGCAGGTCGTTATAAATCCACCGCCCCGCCTCCTCGACATTCTTGCGGTCGTTGCGGACCTTTGTCTCCCGGTCCTGGGCACGGAGTGAATCCGCCAGCACAAGGCTAAAGGCGAAAACAGACAGCAGCGTCAAAGTTCGCATAGGAGTCCCCCAAGGCGAGAATACTGAAAACGGAAATCTCTTGCCAATCGAGCATTATTGTACCCGCCCTCGCGTGCCAGTTTCTAGCGGATGCAGGCCATGAAAAGGGGCTTTCGTGCGCGGGCGGTAGTGAGGAGGCGCTGAGTGTACTGAGTACTCAGTACGCAGTACCGCACCGACTCGTAACGCTCCTTGTCTCCTGTTCCCTGTCTCCTGTCCCTACTTCTTTCCCTCCACCTTCTTCAGGCTGATCTTGTCGAATGAGGCGGAGCCGGTGGCGCCGAAGAGGCCGATGCGGAAGATGCCTTCGCGGGCGGCGAGGGGGATGTCGAAGGTTTTGGTTTCCTCGTGCCAGTCGCTGGTGCCGAGGAAGGGGCCCATGACCTGCATCCCCAGGTCGCGCCGCTGGTCGTCGTAGAGGGTGAACATGATATAGCACGACTCGCCCTCTTCCTCGCCGCGGGCCACGTCCTTGGTCTTGAGCTGGGCCGTGACCTTGAGCTGCTTCACCTTGCGGCCGTCGACGCCAAACCCTTGCAACAGGTGGGCGGAGACGCCCGGCTCCTGGTTGGTGAAGCTGACGAAGTGCTCGCCGTCGGGGGCCTTGGGATCGGTCTCCCACTTGACGTGTTTTTCGTAGTACCAGCCGGGCTGGGCCCCGCTGGGGAAGGCCTGTTCCTCAAAGCTGCTGTTGGCGAGGCTGGGATTGAGCGGGTCGGGCTTCACCTTGCGGGCTTCCTCCGCCTTGCCGGTCATCGGCACGAACAGCGTGGGGAGCAGGGCCTCGGATTCCAGCTTGCCGTCCTTCTTGCGGAAGAGGTAGAGCGTTTGCTCGTACCGCTCGCCGACGGGGACCACCATCAGCCCCCCTTCCTTGAGCTGGTCGATGAGCGGCTGCGGGGCTTTCTCGGGGGAGCAGGTGACGATAATCTTGTCGAAGGGGGCGTGCTCTTCCCAGCCGAGGTAGCCGTCGCCCACTTTCGTCGTGACGTTGTCGTACCCCAATCGCTTCAGCACCCTGGCGGCATTCTTGCCGAGCGACTCCACGATCTCGATGCTGTAGACGTGCTTGACGAGCGGACTGAGCACCGCCGCCTGGTAGCCGCTGCCGGTGCCGATTTCCAGGACCTTGTCGGTGGGCCGCGGGTCGATCGACTGCGTCATGTAGGCGACGATGAAAGGGGACGAGATGGTCTGCTTGTCGCCGATGGGGATGGCTTTGTCGAAATAGGCCTCGCGGCGGTATCTGAGTTCCACGAACTCATGCCGAGGAGTGGCGAGCATCGCTTTGATGACCCGCTGATCCTTCACCCCCGAGCCGATGACGACCTCTTCCACCATCCGTTTGCGGGCCTGCTCGAACTGGGTGCGCGTTTGAGCGGCCGCAGGGGATGAGAACGAACCGCCCAGGAATGTTAAGGCGAGAGCGGTTGCGAAAGTCCCAACAAAGGTGCGTGCCATCGAGTTTCTCCGCGAGAATGGGCCTTCCCCTGCTGCCAGCCCGTGTGCGAACCCCTAGATTATAACGCGCGGAGTGGAGAGCAACGGTATCTTCAGGAACGAAGAAGATTCAAGGCGGCGAACATGTCCACGAGTAACACTGGCGTTCTGGTGAAGGGAGAGCTGAGCGTTTGGCACGCCATCGGTGTAGCGGTCGGCGTGCTGGCCGTCGTCGTCGGAGCTGCCCTGCTCCTGCTGCAACTGCCGGCGGGATGGTTTGTAGGGGCGGCAGGGATGGTGCTTGCGCTTTCGGTCGGCAGCGCGGCGCTCGCGCTATGGCAGCGGCGAACCTGGGTGGAGGATCTGGGAAACGGCCTCGTTGTGCGGGACCGCCAGGGCGTGCGGCAGCATCCCGATGAGCAGATCATCGCGCTGGCGCTGGAAACCAAGAAGCAGCATACGCAGGGGGAGGTCAAAGGAATCACCCGCATCTTCAAGCTCTGGCTCGATGGCACGCCAACGCCGGTCGTGATGACCAACTCCATCCGCACCGGCTACCCCGACCCGCTCGCGAATTTGATCGACCGGCTGGTGGGGACGCTGGCGGGCCGAATGAGCGACGACATCGAACGCGGCGGCAATGCGGCCGGTGACGGCTGGCGGCTGGACAAGAGTCATTTGCTGCTGGGGCCGTCGCAGGAGCAAGCCGTCCCTCTCGCGGAGCTGGTGGCCGTCGAAATCTTTGAGCAGAAGATGTGTATCTGGCGGCGGGGCCAGGACGCAGCCATCTTCAAAGCGCCGCTTGGCTCGCGCAACGCCCATCTGCTTCCGCTTTTGCTCGAGCCGCGAATGCCAAGTGCGGACGAGCGCCGGGAAGCGCCTTCATCGACCGGCCTGGGGCGGATCCTGTTCGAGCGGAAGCCGGGGGCCGTGGGCATCGGGCTGTGCGTGATTTTCGGCATCGTGGCATTCGTGGCCGGCTTCATTCTGCTGGCGGTCAACTGGCCGAAGGTGGAAGGAATCCTCTTTTGGGGAATTGCCTTGGTGGTGAGCGTGCTGTTTGCCCTCGGAGCGGTTGTCCAGCGATACATGGTTTTCCGCTGCCATGAGCGGGGAGTGTTCAAAGCAAGCCTGGTCGGCGAAAAGCTCCTGCCCTACGCCAGCGTGGCGTCATTCACCTACAGTGCGACCAAGCACTACCACAACGGCGCGTACGTGGGAACGCAGCTCGCCATGAAGTTCGAGCCGATCGCCGGCTCAGGCGCGCTGGCGATTTCCTACGGAGCGACCGTGCAAGTAGCAGACGACGACCTGGAGGAGTTGCGCGACTTCATCAGCCGCCAACTGGCGGACCGCATGGCGGAGCAGCTCTCGACCGGTCAGCCGGTGCCGTGGACGGCGAACCTGGTCTTTCAACGCGAAGGAATTCAGTACCGCCCCGCCGGCATGTTGGGTCTGGGCCGCAAAGAGCCCCACTTTCTTCCCTACGACGCTTACGGCGGCTGCAACCTGAACGAGGGCGTCTTCTATCTCTTCGTCAAGGGAAACAGCAAAGCCATCATGACCGAGCAGTGCAACGCCGCCAACTTCTTCCCCGGCTTCTACCTGCTGCTGCTGATGACCGCGCCGAGCGAGGGGTAGTATGGTTGGCGAGATGTTAACATAGGCGAAGACAATACGTGCGAGATTCACCGCTGGAGTTCCACAGATGCGATTCAAACTCTTCTTTTGCCCACTAGCGGCGTTTCTCGGCATCAGCCTTACTGCTGCGCAGCTTGCGTCCGCCGAGCCCTTGGAAATCATCACCCTCGGCGATTCCATTACCAAAGGGGTTCGCACCGGGGTTAAGCCGGAAGAGACCTTTGCCGCGCTCTTGCAGGAGGAATTGAAGAGCCGCGGGATAGATGCCCGCGTAACCAACGTCGGCGTTGGCGGCGAGCGGACCGATGGAGCGCTCGCCCGGCTGGAAAAAGATGTGCTGGCGAAGAAGCCGCGGTTGGTAACGGTGATGTATGGCACGAACGATAGCTACGTCGATAAGGGGAAGGACCAGCCGCGGCTGACCGTGGAGCAGTACCGGGCGAACCTGGCGGAGCTTGTGAAGCGGATTAAAGGTGCCGGGGCAATTCCTGTCGTGATGACGGAACCGCGGTGGGGCAAGAGTGCCAGAAACGGCGCGGGGGCGAACCCGAATGAGCTGCTGCAAGAGTATGTCGCCGCCTGCCGCGAAGTCGCCAAGGAAGCCGGAGTGCCACTGGTCGACAACTTCGGCACTTGGACCCGGTGCGAAGCGGCCGGCCATGACATCAGCAAATGGATGACGGATGAATGCCATCCCAATCCGCTCGGCCATCGGGCGCTTACTGACGCCATCTTGCCCGTCGTCCTCGCCCAGCTTGCTCCAGCAAAGCTCTCCGATGAGCCGCCGGTGGATCTTGGCGGGGTGCTGGAAAAGCATGTGATGATTCCCATGCGAGACGGCACGAAGCTTTCCGCCTATTTGTACTTTCCGCCCGGCGTCGGCCCCTGGCCCGTCATCCTAGAGCAGCGGTATGCCAACGGCCGCGACCCGGGCACGCGGCAGTCGTTCGCCAAGCTGGCGAGCGGAGGATATGTCACGTGCCTGGCTAACTTCCGCGGCTCGCAACTTTCGGAAGGGATCTGGGTTGGTTACCGGGCGCTTGGTTGGGGAGAGCTTAAGGACGGATATGACCTGGTGGAGTGGCTCGGCACGCAGACGTGGTCCAGCGGCCCGGTCGGCACGCTCGGCAGCTCGCAAGCGGGCTTCGCCCAGAATTTTCTGGCCGTTACGCAGCCGCCGCATCTCAAGGCCCAGTACATGATCGATACCGGCCTTTCGCTGTACCACGAAGGCTACCGCATCGGCGGCACCACGCGGCCCGAGCGGTTCAAAACGATGGACAAAGTCTGCCGCGTGCCGGAACACAACCAGGCCCAACTCCGCGACTGGTTCGCCCACCCGGCGTACGACGCCTACTGGGCCGAAGAGGACTGCACTCGCTTCTTCGACAAAATGAACGTCCCCTGCTTCACCATCGGCAGTTGGTACGACTTCATGTCCGTCGGCTCCATTGACAGCTATGTCGGCCGCCAGCACCGCGGCGGCGAAAACTCTCGCGGCAAGCAGCAGCTTCTGCTCGGCCCGTGGCTGCACGGCCGTCAAAAGGAAATCAACAAGACCAGCGAGATGCTCTATCCCGAGAACGCGAAATTCCCAATGGAGGCCCACGCTATCCGCTGGTTCGACCATTACCTGAAAGGGATCGATAACGGCGTGGAAAAGGAGCCGACCGTCCGTTACTACGTGATGGGAGCGCTCGGCGAACCTGGCGCACCCGGCAATGAATGGCGGACTGCCGAGGACTGGCCGCTCAAGACGACCGCAACGCCTTATTACTTGCACGCCGATAAGTCGCTGACAACCGCGCCACCGAGTTCGGCAGACGCCGGCGTCACCTTCCTGGCCGATCCACTCCATCCCGACTCCATCCCCGGAACCGGCTTCCCCGGCGCAGCCGACGCCCGGAAGTTCGAGGCCCAGGACCAGGTTCGCACCTTCACCACGGAAGTCCTCGCGGAGCCCGTCGAGTGGACCGGCAAGGTGCAGGCCGAACTCTATGTCTCTTCCAGCGCGAAGGACACCGATTTCATTGCGCGAGTCACTGACGTTTATCCCGACGGCCGCAGCATCCTAATCGTCGATTACGTCCGCCGCGCCCGCTATCGGGACGGCTTTGAAAAGGAAGTCTTTATGGAGCCGGACAAGGTCTACAAAGTCGCCTTCGACGTCGGCTCCCTCAGCCAGATCTTCAACAAAGGGCACCGCATCCGCGTCACCATCGCCAGCACCGGCGCTCCCTTCTTCGAACCCAACCCCAACACCGGCGAGCCGCTGGACGTGGACCCGCTGACGGCGAAGAACACCGTGGTGGCGAAGAACACCGTGTATTTGAACAAGGAGCACGCTTCGCGGATTATCGCACCGGTTGCCAAGTAGTCCGCAGATTTCGCGGATGGACGCAGATTGCAGGCAAGATCAGGATTTTCATCTGCGTTCATCGGCGAAATCTGCGGACAATCGCGGGCCGGAACGGCTAATGGACCGGCCCAATGATTACGCTATACTGCGGCGAAAATCCACCAATCCAGCGAGACGCTCCATGATTCACCCAATCAGCAAATGGGTCGGCACGAACGTGTACGTGACGTTGCGAACAACGATGCCCACGCCCCTTCAAGGGAAGCTCGTGGAAGTGGATGAGTCGGGCATTCTCTTGGAATTGCCCAAAGGGCAGACGTTCATTCCCTTGACGTCGATCCTCCATATCAGTCTCCTGGATGGGGCCTGAGGAGTCTGCGGGGCTGGGGAATGAAGCTGGAACTCCCCTGATCTTCGCCGATTCGCTATATTCGCGGTACGAAACCGATCCCGGCGGAGAACTCTCTCCGGCGGTTTCCAGCAGGAACCATTTCTCATCAGGAAAGAGGAGCATGCCGTGACCAAGGAAGAGATTCTGTCCAAGTTGCAATCGGGCGAATTGTCGGTGGAGGAAGCCTCGAAGCAACTCGCCGCCCTGGAGACCAAGCGCGGCCAAATATACTGCAAGGTCAGCGAGAAGGGGGGCGTTTCCGTCTACGGCCTCGGCCGTTTCCCGATCACGCTTTACATGGAGCAATGGGACCGGCTGCTAACCTTCGCCGATGAAATCAAGTCGTTCATCGCCGCCAATAGCGGAAAATTGAAGCGGAAGGGGGAATGACACAAGTCTGAAGCGCCAGCGAACGAAAACGCTGCTTGCGTGTGTCGCATTAATTCCCGAACCCGTCGGCTGAGTTTTCCTTCGCTGGCGCTTCAGGCTTGTCTAGGGCTACCGTGACGAGTCCAGCACGGATTGAAGCTGCGTCTTGGGGGGCATGCCGACCCACCGCTGCACGGGCTGGCCTCCCTTGAAGACGATCAGTGTGGGGATGCTCGTCACGCCGTACTCTTCCGCGGAGCCGGCATTCTCGTCGATGTTCACCTTGCCAACCTTGGCGGCCCCGACGTTCTCCGACGCCAGCTCCTCAATCATGGGGGCAATGCGGCGGCAGGGGCCGCACCAGGGAGCCCAAAAATCCACCAGCACCGGCCCCGTGGCTTCCAGCACTTCACTCTTGAAATTCGTGTCGGTGAATTCGACGACATTCGCTCCGGCCATGATTCGTGTCTCCGCGGTCAGTTTCTGAAGTTGGACAATTCCTCCACTGCCTTCATTTTACGGCAGTGGTTGGAATGTCTCGGTCTGGATGCGATTCTAAGGGGCGAACGGCGAGAGTGTCAATCAACCGCAGTCAGGCGGCTGTTGACCTAACTCCCTGACAGGCTTGACTCTTGGACGCGCGACCGCACGAGATGGAGCCGCCTGGGTGGGCTTCCCTATGCGTTGTGGACACTTTTGAGAGTCTCTTATTCGAAGATGCTCTTTACAGTCGTCAAGGGCGGGTTTTGTCCAGACGATTTTCGCCACTTGCGGACCTCGTCAATGGCTTGCTGCGTGGTGAATACTTCCCCGGCATCCGCAGCACGAATCCCCTCTTCGACTTTGCGGCGCAGATAGAGGTGATAGCGGATGTCCTCCATCGTGCAATCGTCCGGCAAGGAATTGACGACGTTCAGGACTTGTTGCTTGAGCGTGAGCATACCTTTTCTCCCGGTGATGATATTCTACCTCCCCTGGCCGAGACTTGGAAACCGGCGGAACCCCTCACGAGCCAATGACTCGCGTCAAAAAAACGCCACGACTTTGACGCGCTCATTCTATAACCTACACTTCCCCGGCTCCGGACCGCGCACGCGCTGCGCAAGTCTAGGCTAGGATATGCTTTAGAGGGGCCCAAGAATCGGCCGGCGATTTCCCGCCAGATTGCTCGGCGGGCAGCGAATAGGCTCCTAAAGAGACGTTAGAAAACTGTTTTCCAACTGGAGACGACTATGTATTTCTCCCCGCTCCTTGCTGCCCCTGGCGATCAACCGTTCCCCAGTTGGCTCATCTATGTCGCCATCGCGGGCATACTTATCGCGCTGGCCGGCGTGACGATGCTGATGATCCTGATCCGCTTCTATAAGCGGTGCCCCAGCAACCGCGTGCTGGTCATTTTTGGCCGCACGGGGAAGGGACAGTCCAGCCGCACCATTCACGGCGGGGCGGCTTTCGTGATCCCGCTGATTCAGGACTACGCCTATCTCAGCCTGGAGCCGATCCAGATCGAAGTGCCGCTGCGGGGAGCTCTCTCTTCCGAAAATATCCGCGTCAACGTGCCCAGCGTCTTCACCGTCGCCATCGACACCAAGCCCGAGGTGATGCAAAACGCCGCGATTCGTTTGCTGGGCCTAACGACGGCAGAGGTTCGCAAGCAGGCCGAGGAAATGATCTTTGGCCAGCTCAGGCAGGTGATCGCGTCGATGGGAATCGAGGAGATCAACCGGGACCGCGATACGTTCCTCAAGCACGTGCAGCATTCGCTCGAACCGGAGCTCGCCAAGATCGGCTTGACGCTGATCAACGTCAACATCACGGACATCACCGACGAATCCGGCTATATCGATGCCATCGGCCAGAAGGCGGCTTCCCTGGCGATTCAGCAGGCCCGCGGCGACGTCGCGGACAACGAGAAAATGGGCGAGACCCGGGTCGCCGGCGCGGAGCGCGACAAGTCGATTCAAGTGGCCAGCGCCCGCAAGGAACAGTCCATTGGCACCCGCGAGGCCGAGCGGGAACAAGCGGTCCGCATCGCCACGCTCGAGAAAGAGCAGATGGTCGGCGAGAAGTCCGCCCAGTTCGAGCGCGAGGCCCAGGTGAAGGACTCCGAGCGGCAAATGCGTATCCAGGTGGCCGAAGCCGACGCCTCCGCCATCGACGGCGAGAACACGGCCGCGGCCCGCGTGGCAACTTCCGCGGCGGAGTTGGCCATCAAGAAAGCCGAAGCCTACGAGCGGGGCGAAGGCCGCCGCAAGCAGGCCGAGGCCGCCGTTTTGGAAATTCAGAACCGGGCAATGGCCAAGGCCGCGATCGCGGAAGCCGAACGCGTGGAAGCCGAGCAGCGTGCCAAGCTGGAAGCCCCCGCCAAGGCCCAGAAGGCCCGCATGATCGTCGACGCCGAAGCCGCTGCCGACAAACGGCGGATCGAAGCCAGAGCCGAAGCGGACGCCATCTATCTCAAGTTGGAAGCGGAAGCTCGCGGTCAGTACGAAATCCTGGCGAAGAAGGGTGAGGGCCTCAAGCAGATTGTGGAATCCTGCGGCGGCGCGAACCAGGCGTTCCAGATGCTCATGCTGGAGCACCTCGACAATCTGGCCGATGCCTCGGCCAAGGCCATCTCGAACATCAAGTTTGACAAGATTGTGGTCTGGGAAGGCGGCGGTCAGAACGGCCGCAGCAGCACGGCCGACTTCCTGAGCGGCATGGCCAAGTGCATGCCCCCCATGTTGCAGGTGATGAAAGACATCGGCGGAATCGATCTCCCCACCTCGCTGGTCCGGCTGGCGGGGGCTGAATCGAGCTCGGTCGCTGCCGCCACACCCAAACCGCCCGCCAACGGTGACCTGCCGGTCAAGTCGGCGGGGAAGGGGTAACTGGCCGAACGACCGCCAACCATCCCGTTTTGTGGGTGGCACGCCCACGGCTTTGCGTGGGCGTGATTTCCGGGGTCCACATGGCCACTCAAAGCAGTGGCCATGCCACCCAGAATTGTAGCAGTTGTCCCGGTACAGTCGTTATCGTCGGGCCGCTGCTTTTGGAATCGGTGGCGCGGCTTCTTTGGACATCCGCAGAAAGAGCTGTTCGAGGACGAAGCGAGCGCGGTCGGCGTGGGAGTGGGAGCCTTTGAGCGCGAGGTCGATTTCCATCAGCCAGCGGTAGATGTTACCCGCCCGCACGCGGCCGAGCTGGATGAGCGCGTCCTCGGCTTTCTTGAGCGTACCGGTGGGCCAATCCCGCACGCCGACACGGGTGAGGGCTTCCTTGATGGCGATGCGTTCGCCGCGGCGCTCCGCCTGCTGAAAGGCCCGCGTCGCGGAGGCGTAGCGGCGGAGGGACCAGGAGATGGAGCCGAACAGGGCCAGGGGATGCTCGCCCGATTGCAGCAGCCGGTCGAGCTGCGCGAGGGCGTCGGCTGCGTTGCCGCTGGCTGCGGAATCGACCAGGTCCCAGGTGCTCTTCGTCTTCCAGCCGCCAATGACTTCCTGCACGAGCTCCGCGGTGGCCTTCTTGCCGGCGGGAACAAATAGCGCCAGCTTCGCCAGGTCCATATCGAGTACGCCGAAGTTCGGCCCGGAGAGCCCGACCAGGAGCTGCGCGGCGTCCCGCGGAATTTGCACCTTGTGTTCGCTGGCTCCCCATTTAGTCACCCAGGCCGCGACGGCGTTCTCGTCGATTTCCTTATTCTTGCCGCGCGAAAACATCGGCGGCTTGCATTCAATTTGCATCGCCGACTGGTCCACCGCTTTGTAGAGCCGCGTGTTGGCGGCCCAGTCGCTGACTTCCAGCACCAGCAAGCCGGAGTGCTTCTTCTTGGCGATATAGTCTTCGAGCCGATCACGCTGGGCGGTGACGAAGGCATCGGCCCCTTCCAGCAGCACCATTCGCGGCCCGCCGCCGCCGAAGAGGGACTGCGTGGAGAGCTCGTCCGCCACGTCCCGCCAATCCGGCATCCGCTCTTCGCAGTCATGCACCGTCGGCGGCTCTTCGCTCTTGTCGCCAAGAGCCTGTTTGCGAAGTTCGCCCAGGGCCAGGCGCTTCAGGAATTGCTCGTCGCCAAACAACACGCAAATCCCCGTTGGCACATGGCCCTGGGGGGCGGCGAGATAGTCGAGGACGTGGATGGTGGGCATGAATGAGCATGGTACGCCTCTTGTGAAAGATCATCCAGGCAGGCAGGATAGAACCTCCGCCAATCCCCATCCTCACTGCTGATGGGTGGCACGCCCACGGCTTTGCGTGGGCGTGAGAACCGCCTCAGAGCCACGCCCACTCCGAGCAGTGGGCGTGCCACCCTTTGTTCTTCATTTATGGCAAGTTCCGACCCGGCTTCTCCAGACCCCGCTGATCCCCAGACCCGCGGATCGCTGCTGGTCATCTTTCTGACGGTCTTCATCGATCTGCTCGGCTTTGGGATGGTGCTGCCGCTACTCCCCATTTATGCCAGTGATTTCGGCCTGGCGGAGCATGGCTGGCAAATTGGGGCCTTGATGGCCTCGTTTTCCTTGATGCAGTTCCTGTTCGCGCCGCTCTGGGGGCGGCTCTCGGATCGCATTGGCCGGCGGCCGGTTTTGATTGTGGGGCTCCTCGGCTCAGTCGTTTTCTACGCTCTGTTCGGAGTCGCCTCGATTCAGAAGAGCCTGCTGCTGCTGTTTGTCGCCCGCATCGGAGCAGGAATCGCGGGAGCAACCATTTCCACCGCGCAGGCGTACATCGCGGACACGACTACACCGCAGACTCGGGCTCGTGGCATGGCGCTCATCGGAGCGGCATTTGGACTGGGCTTCACCTTCGGACCGCTGCTCGCTGCTGCGGCGATACTCAGCTCGGGAACGAATGTCAGCAACAGTCCCTGGCCGGGTTTCGTCGCGTCGGGACTATCGGCCGTCGCCCTTCTGCTGGCCATCTTTCGGCTGCCGGAATCGCTAAAACCGGGGCATGCCAAGATGCAACTGGGAATCTTCAACCCCCAGGCGCTTTCCGACTCTCTTTCCACTCCCACCATTGGTGCACTGCTAGTCACTTCGTTCATCGGCGTTGTTTCCTTTGGCGGCTATGAAACGACCATTGCTTTGCTGCTGGCCGACAAACGGCACGGGTTTTCGTTCTCGCTGATTCAGGTCACGCTCTTCTTTGCCTTCATCGGAGTCGTGCTGAGCCTGGTACAAGGAGGAATCGTGCGGCGTCTGTCGGGGCGAATTCCCGAGAGTGGAATGGCGACGATTGGCGCACTACTCACCATCGTGGGCTTCGTCATGCTGTCGCAGGCCCGGCCGTCGCGGCAACTCACAGCGCTATTGATGACGCCGGTGTTTGGGGGCTGGTACGAGGTTGCGTGGCCAACAACATGGGACACCACCTTTCTGATGACAGCCTCTGCCATCGAAGTCACCGGCTTCGCCTTCATGACCCCCTCGCTGCAGTCCCTCATTAGCCGGCGGAGCGACCCGGCGAAGCAGGGTGGCATTCTAGGAGTCAGCCAGGGAGTGAGTGCGCTCGCCCGAATTATCGGCCCACTGGTAGCAGTGCCGCTGTTTACGAACGTCTCCCATACGAGCCCCTACTTTGCCTCGATGGGACTCATGGTCCTGGGGCTGGCCGCGCTGCTCATCGGCGCGCGGGGGGGAAGAGATTATGGAGAGCCTACTCGACACCAGCCTGAAGCGCAAGCGAAGGAAAGCGCGGACGGCGGATAGGAAGCTTTCCTTCGCTTGCGCTTCAGGCTTGTGTGCGCCTACCCACGATTTCCTTTTTCTTCGCCTGCGGTGTTAAATACTCGCGGAAGCGAAACTCGAGCTCCCGCAGTTGGGCGGTCATCAAGGCGTCAAAACGGACGTAGGCGGTTGCGAAGCGCTCCAGCTCGTTGATGGGCTCTGGTCCACGAACGACCAGGATAATTTCTGTTACCGAACCGGATTTTGGCGTTTGGTGGCTCTTCATGGCTGTTTCCCCTTTTTGAGGGTCCGCCCGGCAGGCCCCGGCGGATGGTTCGGTATGAAGCAATCGTTATGCCAGCATCGCTTCCGCAGACGTCGATTCTATGCAAGCCATTGTCCCGTAACGCTTTATCGCCGATACGGTCCTCTAACGGTCAGTTTTTCCGCCTCTTTTTTGGCCAGCACCGTCCCGCTTTGACGACACCTTGCGTCTCAGAATAGAACGGTCCGCAGGTGGCAATTCGATGGGCCCTTGTGCCAACTTGAACGGAAACTTGAAAAAATTTCCCCAGCCGGCCCAATACTCTTCCCCCGCAGGCGAAAAACTCCCTATGTCCGGCGCATAGCGAACCTTGTGGTTTCGCCGTTGGACGTTGGAATTTCAGCGGAGTCATTATCCGGAAGCGTTGTCCGGCAGAATCGCTCACCTCAGGAGGGCCGTATGGTTAAGAAAAGTTTAGTCGTGGGAGGGGTCATCGTGCTGTTGCTCGGCCTGTTCTTTGGTCGAGACGCCATCAGCTACAGCAGAACGTCGCTCGGCTGGATTCGCCAGTCGGTGAAGGACGCGGTTCCGGTCGAGTTTGAACTCACCCGGGCGCGCGACATGATCAAGGGGCTGACCCCCGAAATCCGCCACAACATGCATGTGATTGCGACGGAAGAAGTCGAGGTCCAGGGTCTGCGTGACAACCTGGCCGCCGGCGAAAAGCAAATCGCCAAAAACAAGGCCGACATCGAACGCCTGTCGACCGACCTCAAGAAGGGTGACAGCCACTTCGTCTACTGCGGCAAGAACTACACCTCCAAGCAGGTCGAAGCCGATCTGACGAACCGCTTTGAGCAGTTCAAGGTGAAGGACGCCACCGTGGCGAAGCTCCGCCAGATCCTGGCTGCCCGTGAAGCTGGCCTGGTCGCCGGCCGCGAGAAGCTCAAGGTGATGGAATTGGCCAAGACCCAGCTTGAACTTGATGTTGCAAACCACGACGCCCGTCTGGAAATGGTGAAGGTTGCCCAGTCGTCCAGCAATTTCAACTTCGACGACAGCCGCCTCAGCCGCACCAAGGAACTGGTCAAGGACATCGGCACCCGGATCGACGTGGCTGAGAAGCTCGTCAATGCCGAGACCGTCACCCCCGGCCAGATCAACTTGGAAGAGCCGACCGCGAACAACATCGCTGAGCAGATCACCGAGTACTTCAAGCAGACTGGTGAAAAGGAAGCCGAGCAGAACGTGGTGAAGCTCGACTAACTAAAGTACTCCTCTCGCTCCGCGAGAGGGGTCATCACGCGGAGCGTGATGAGTACTATCAGAACTCCACATTCGGCGTCTCTCGGCCATGAAGAGCGCCGAAATCCTTGCCGCAGGTCTTCTCCCCGGAGACCTGCGGCTTTTTGCTGCGCTAAGAACGGCGGGTTGAACCGCGGAGGACGGGGAGAGGCGCGGAGGAGAAGGGGATTTGAGATTTTGGATTTGAGATTTGAGACTTGGAATCGGGATGGGGAAACAACATTTAGCGTCGGCCTGGTTCTCAAATTCCAAATCTCAAATTCCGCTCCTTTGCTCCTCCTCTGCGTTTCTCCGCGTCCTCCGCGGTTTATAACTCGCCTGCCGCTATATTAGGGTCTCGCGAGCGAATAACTTAAGTTGCGGTCAAGTTGGCAGCTTAGATATCGAGCATGTTCCAGCCCTGGCGATTCAAACTGAAGGAAGCGGAAGTCGCCTTGGAACAAGGGCGTCTGGAGGATGCCGCGCGGCTGCTGCGGGAAGGAGACTTGCCGACTTATCTGCCCGCCCAGCAAATGCTCGCACAGGTGTCCGCGAAGATCGGGGTGCGTGCCGCGCTCCGGGCGCGGGGCGGCGAATTCGAAACGGCCTGGCGAGACCTGGATGCGGCCCGCAACCTCTCCGGCGAGACCGCCGACTGGCTGGCCGCTCATAAATCTGTCATGGATTGCGCACTTGATGCCGTCATCAATCATCTTCGGGGCAATGACTTTGACGGCGCTATCGCCCAGCTTGACAAGCTCGCCAAACGCAAGCCCGCCGGCGGTTCGCTGGCAGCCCTGCGGGAAGTCGCCCGCCGGCTGGATTCCGCCCGCAAGCTGAGCCTCCGCGGCAAGTTCGCCGATGCCGAAGCGCAGCTCCATGCCGCCGCCGCCTTGCAGCCGAGCCTGGCTTTCATCGGCGATCAAAAGCAACTTTGTCGCGAGCGGGGGGAGCGCTACCGGCTGCTGTCCGAGCAACTGCACCGTGCTTTAGCCGTCAGCGACTGGACGGCAGCAGTCGCGAGCGCGGATTCGATCCTGGAGATCGCGCCGGAAAACCCCGTCGCCCGCGACGCCCGCATGCGGGCCTGGAATGAAGTGGGCGCGAAGTTCGCCGATTCACGAGCCGCCGGTGGTCGTTCCGTTACCGAAACACAGCACTGGCCCGGGAGCAACCCCAAGAAGAACGCGGATGGCGGCGACGAATTAGCCGAGCGCCCTCGCGGTCCACGGTTCATTCTCTGGATCGACGGAGTCGGCGGCTATCTGGTTTGCCTCAGCGACGAGGTCATCATCGGCCAGTCGTTCCCCGGCTCCAAGGCGGACGTGGCCATTCAAGCGGACATTTCCCGCCGGCACGTGAAGATTCGCCGCGAAGGGGAAGGCTACGTCCTCGACCCGCTGCAGGAGAAGGTCAAAGTTGACGGCAAGCCGGTATCCTCCCCGATGCTCCTCTCCGACGGCGACGAGCTGGAGCTGGGCGAAGGGGTCCGCCTCCGCTTCCGCAAGCCGCACGTCCTCTCCGCCTCCGCCCGCCTGGAGATGGTCAGCCGCCATCGCACCCAGCCGCACGTGGACGGCATCCTGCTGATGGCCGAATCCTGCGTCCTCGGCCCCAAATGGCAGAATCACGTCGTCTGTCGCGAATGGAAGGGGGACGTTGTGCTGTTCCGGCAGGAAGAAAAAATCTTCTGCCGCGCGATGGAATCCATCGAAATCGACGGGAAACTACACGACGGCCGCGGCAGGCTGGCCGCCAACTCGCACGTGCAGGGGACGGACTTTTCTCTGACGCTCGAGCCCTGTTCGTCGTAACCCGCTTCAGCGGGTAAAAGAACCGGCTCATGCCGGTTGCCCAAAGTCCATGTGGCGACCCGCGCCTTGAGTTCGTCGTGCGCTACGAATTGGCCGTTGTCAGCAGCTAGCCATGTCACGAGGCTGTTTCGTTAGCGCCCAAATAGCGGTATCCGCCCATCCACGCCCACCGTCCAAGGTTCCGACCCGCTCGGCAGCGCGCCGCTGTCGGGCTGGTTCTTGTCGATTTCGCGGAGCGGATCGGGCCACGCGGCGGGGATCGGCTGACCCTGGTTGATCGCGGGGCTGCCCGCTCCCAGTCGCAAATCGGCGGGAGACGCGCCGTCGCTGGAGAGCTGCACGAATTTGGGATCGGCCACCTTGTCGTGCGTCGTCCAGCCTGCCTCGTACCGCTGGCGGCTGCTTTCGAAGAGCTTGGACGCGCGGAATTTGGCGAAGGGATCCAGTTTAAGCTGCGGTCCTTCTTTCAGTCCCCAAATCAGGTTGCCCCCTTCCCGGACGTTTTCTGCCTGCTGCATCCCGACAAAGCCGATGCCGGGAACGCGATCCATCTGCACAAAGATGTTGTTGAAAACGTCCCGCTCCGTTCGGGCCAGACCCGCCGAGCCCAGACCGAATAGATAGCCGTCCCGGAAGACGGGTGTTTCTCGCAGCAGCGTGTTGTGATAGACGTGCATCACCGGCCAGGTCGGGCTGCCGTGGTCGCTTGCCAAGTGCCCTTCCTGATGCAGAAACGCGCCACTGGGGTCGGGCTCGCTGGGCGGCGCGCCGTAGACACCTCCCCGCAGGTCAATCACATTGCGAAACACGAACACGCCGGCGGCCGGGTCGTGATCGATGGGCGAGTCATCCTTGTCAATCTCGTGCAGCGTCAGCGGAATCAGGCATGGCCCGATCCGGTTTTGCGAGATGAACAGCGTGTGAGCCCGCAGCTTGGGGCCGCATTCCAGGCCGTCGTCGTTGAAATTATCGACGAAGTTGTGATGAAATCGCAGGTTCTTGGCGTGACGCAGATAGGCAAAATCGTGGTCATCGGTGAATTCGCAGTTAGCCAGCTCGATGTTCTCGTTCATCGGCTGGTTGCTTTGCAGGATGATTTGATAGGACGCCGTGCCCCGGTACTTCATGTGGGCGCGGCCGGTCCACGGAGCGGCATTGCCGCGAAAGGCCGAGTTCGTAACGCGGATGTTTTTCGAGGCGTTCACTAAGAGTGCCGGAAAGCCGCCGTATACCGTGACATGATCCAACTCGACGTTTTGCGAGCCGTAGACTTCGATCAGGGGGCTGCCAGTTGCGCCCCGTAGCACCAGGTTCTGGATTTTCACATGCTGTACGCCGGAGAGCCGCAGCACGGACTCGCCAAAACCGGCTGCGATGACGAGCGGCAGCTTGCGGGGATCCAACTCGCCGCGATACGCCCGCTCTCCCAGCCCCGCTAGCCGATGGTGGGCCAGGCGGATGTGAATCCGGCCGGTTTCGCGGTTGAACCACAAGCCGGGGCCGCAGTAGAGGCCGCCTTCCCGCATTTCATTCTTGCCCCCGATCCAGAGCTCGTTCTGGGAACGCAGGTCAACGGCCAGGCGGTAGCTATGGAGCGGAACCAGCGAATCCGCGAAGTTACCCAGAGCCAACGGCCGTTCCCCTTCGATCCCCCACATCGGCTCCCAGGCACCCGGCAGGAATTGCCGCGGCACCTGATGGTCGTCAGCCGCGAAGTAGGTTTTGGTGGAGACGAATTCGCCAGCGGCGCCGTTTTCCAGCGGTTGCCAACTGGTGGCGGGGCTTTCCGCGAATTCCCGCAGGCCGCCATCAATGATGGCCAGTTCACCAGGATACGAACTGATGGTGATGGGCGCACCCTCGCTGCCGGATTGGCTGACAAAGCTCTTTTCGTAATGGGTCCCGCCACGGAGATAAAGAGTATCGCCGGGCTTCAGTTGCCGCAGGGAATGCCGCAGCGACTTCCACGGTGCTTGCTGCGTTCCTGCCGCCCCATCATCCCCGCGTGCCGCGTCGACGAACCGCTGGGGGCCGACGGACAGATCGCGCATTGCCGGCGTCGGCAACGGCCGCATCGGAGGGTGCGAGCGGTATGCCGCCGCGTCTTTCGCCGCGGCAAAACTGCATGTGGCGAAAATTGAAATGCAGACACCGACCAAAGCCGCTAAGAATGGACACGCGGATCTCATGATTTTTCATCTCCCGTATTTTTCCGCTTCCGGTCCCCGCTGCCGTATCTGCCGCGAAACTCCGCCACAGGGTACTTGAGTGCGTTCTTCGCCATTTTGTCCTTCACAATGGCGGTAATATCGAGGCCGAGCTCATTCGCCAGGGCCAGTGCATAGCACAGCACGTCCGCCAACTCTTCGCCCATCGGGCCGCGCCGAGCCGGATCCAGCGCCGCCTCCCGCGATTCCGGCACGTCGATCCATTGAAAATGCTCCATCAGCTCGGCGGCTTCAATGGCCAGCGACATGCTGAGATTTTTGGGCGAATGGAACTGCCGCCAGTCCCTTTCTTCGACAAATTCTCGGACCAGGTTGCGGAGCTCGGCCAGCGTCGTGCGTTGATCGTCGGAACGGGCAGGATCGGCCATGAGATTTCCTGGTTTTAGAAGATCGAATAGGTCCGCGTCTCCACCAGCACGTCCGAATCCTGCGAGCCGCGGGCGCGGCGGGGGCCGCTGTGATTGCCGCTGTAGCCCTCGAGCTTCAGGTTGGGCACGGCAATGGCGTCCTGGGAATCTAATTGCACTCGGAAAGGACCGGCAAAGTCGGCCGGGGCGAGTTCCCAAGCGATTGCCAGCAGCGCACGGTCTTTTGGATACAGTGTCGAAGTGCTGGCCTCCACCGTGATGCGGGTATTAAAACCGCCGCCAGACTCTCCGAGGGCGGATGGCAGCGGCCCGATGGCAAAGCCTGGCCGATTTCCCCCAGGCAGGACCAACTTGAACCGTTGCGGGTCATACAGGGCGTACGACGTCAACGGTCCGGCGAGATCCTCCTCAGGATCCTGGCGCGACTTTTCCTGGAGGGCTTGGTGCTGGGCCGTCGTCGGATAAAGGGAGGAGTGGGGGAGTGACACGACCATAACCAGGAATTCATTACCGGGCTTTGTCGGCTGAAGTGGGTCGTTCTTCTGGTCATGAATTTTCGGCAGTTTGCCCAGCCGCTGGAACCCCAGCACTTTAGTATGCATTTCGGCAGGGCTTGGCGCTGGCGGCTCCGCGGCCCTAACGTCCGGCGGTACTGGATCGGCACCTGTTCGGTCACGTCCGGCCGCTTCCCACAAGTCGATTTCACGGCCGGATGTCAACGCCAGTTGTTTACCGGTAGGGTCAAACGCCAGGCCATGAATGCGGCCGCCAGGAGCCGGGAGAGCGATAATCTCGCGCCCCAGCTTCAGATCCCAGAACCGGGCATTTCGGTCCGCCCCATGGCTCGAAGCGGATACGAGACGATCCTCCGTGGGATGGAATGCCAGGCTGCTGATCCGCTCGGTATGACCGAGCAAAATGAAGCGAAGTTCGCCGGTATCGAAATCCCAAATGCGGATAGCCTGATCGCTCGATCCGGATGCGAGGAGCTTGCCGTTGGCGGATGCCGCCAGCGCGTGAATCGAGTCCACATGTCCTCGCAGCGGGGCAAGTTCTTTCCCGGTAACCGTGTCCCAGATATGAATGAGTCGATCCGCTCCCGCCGAGGCCACTCGCTTGCCACTGGGATGAAAGATGACGGCCTCGACATTGTCCTGGTGCCCTCGCAAGGTCAATTGTTCGGTCCCGTCCTCGACGTTCCATACGCGCACGATGTCGTCCCAGCAGCCGGTAACGAGGCGTTTACCGTCGGGACTGAAGGCAAGGCTGGACGTCCGTTGCGGATGCCTGAGAACTTTCTTCTCCTTGCCCGTCGCCACATCCCACAGGCGGATTTCCCGGTCCCCCGCGGCGGATGCGAGCGTTCGGCCGTTGGGCGAAAAGGCCAGCATGACGATTTCGCCCGTGTGCCCCTCAAAGATATGGGCTTCGCGGAGCGTATCTGGACCATAAACATTTCCGGTTCCCGGCACAAAGTGAATGACCGACTTGATAGGCCGGTTCGACATCGCGGCGAGCGCCTTACTTTTCGGAGTCCCCGGGGGGGGTGGGGGACCTCTCTCGGCGATATGAACGCCGAGAGTCCGAATCATTTTTCCCGCGCGCGAGTCCCAGAGGCGAATGCTTCCCATACTGTCCCCGGTAGCGACAATCGGCTCATGGGGGTGAAAGGCCACGCTCCTTGTGCCGCCGTCATGGCCGACAAAAGCCTTTGACTTGGACGAGCTGACTGGCCAGACCCGAACGCGGTCATCCTCGCAAGCGGCGATGATGCGGTCCCCCGCTGCGGAGAAAGCCACGCTCGTCGGACTGCCACGATAGTGCGTCAGGAGCTTCTCTTGTGCCCAATCAAGCACCGTCGCATCGCCGTCCGCGTCGGCGACAACCAGCAACATTCCACTGTCGCTAAAATTCACATCCAGCACCCGGTTCGCGTAGCCCGGAAACTGCCCAAGGAGTTTGTTATCGGCAATGCCCAGCACAACCAATTTTCCTTCCCTCGCGCTCCAGATCGCCAACCGGTCTAAATCCGGACTCACAGCGCAAATAGAAGGGATGGGTTTCTTGACTGCCTCGCGCTCCTCTTGACCGGTGGCGAGATCCCAAAATCGCAAGGTGCGATCATCCCCCAAGGAGGCCAGACGTTGTTTCTCGTGATGAAACCACAGCCGGCGGACCTCACCAGTATGCCCGACAAGAGTTGCCTGTTCCTGGCCGGAATCCGCATTCCAAATCTTGATGGTGTTGTCCGCCCCGGCAGTCGCCAAGAACTTGCCGTCCGCACTGTACGCCAAGGAGTTGATGGCTAGGACATGGCCATGCAGCGTGTGCAGCGGCAGATTCGCCGCAACGTCGAGGATGTAAACCCTGGAATCGCTACCCCCAGCGGCCAGGCGACTGCCGTCTGGGCTGAAAGCAAGCGACAGGGAACCCGCGGCAGGGAGCTTCCAGGAACGCTGCCGTGTCCCGGTCGATGCCTCCCAAAGGTGAATCGTGCCATCGTCTCCCGCGGACGCGGCCTGTCGCCCATCGGGACTGAAGACGGCCGCGGAGACCGGTCCCCCGTGCCCGCCATAGCCGACGAACTCAGACCTGGTTTCATGAAACAGATGAAACCATTCCCAGCCTCGCAGATCGACGCCCCTCGTTTTCTCGGGTCGCGTCGCGTCGAGCGATTCCTTTACCTGGCGCAGACGCCCCATCTGCCAGGCGCGGCCGGACCGCCCCATCATCGCGTGGTACACAGGGCGTTCCGCTTCGACTTTCAGCTCTTCGAGACTGATCCGCAGCTTCTTTTCTTCGTCCCGCGCCGTCTGGGCGGTGTTGCGCTCCGCCGCGACTTCGCGGCTCTTATTCTCGATCTCGACGTTCTTGGCCGTCAGATCGGCGGCATGCCACCCGAGCAGCGCGGCGATGGTCAGTGGAACCACAAAGCCAATCGCGATGATGGCAGCCAGATAGGGTTGTCGCTGGACCCATTTTCGCACCCGGTACGCCATGCCTGGCGGTCTGGCGAGCACAGGCTCGTTGTTCAGATAGCGCTGGAGGTCGGCCGCAAAGTCCGCCGCTGTCTGATAGCGGCGGGCCGGCTCCTTGCTCATCGCCTTCACGGTAATCGTTTCCAGATCACGGGGGATCTTGTCATTCAATCGCCGGGGCGCACGGGGTTCATCCCGCAGAACCTGCACGATCAGCATCCGCTTGTTGCCGAGGAACGGCAGCGCGCCGGTCAATAGCTCATAGAGGATGACACCCAGGCTATAGATGTCGCTCCGTTCATCCACGTCGTGGGAGTCGCCCCGCGCCTGCTCGGGTGACATGTAGGCGGGGGTGCCCAGCACCTGCCCATCCAGCGTGATGGTGATCTCGCCCGCCTCCCGTTTGGCCAGGCCAAAGTCCATCAGGTGCGGCTGGTCCTGCATGTCCAGCATGATGTTTGAGGGCTTCAGGTCGCGATGGATCACTCCCTCCCGGTGAGCGTATTCCAGCGCTTCGGCGACCTGGACGATCAGCCCCGCCGCAGCAGCAAACGTCAGCCGCTTTGTGGCCAGGCGGTCGGCCAGCGTCGCCCCGGTAATCAGCTCGCTGACGATATAGCAAGCGCCGTCATGCTCCCCGGCATCGTGTACCGAGACGATATTCGGATGCTTTAGTTGCGCCGCGGACCTGGCCTCGCGGAGGAACCGCTCGACATTCTCCTTATTTGCCAGGTTGCCCGCGCGGAGAATTTTGAGCGCGACGATGCGGTCGAGCTCGGTATCTCGGGCCTTGTAAACGGTCCCAAAGCCGCCGACTCCGAGCTGCTCGAACAATTCAAACTTTCCCAGTCGCCGCGGCGTCTGGGAAGAGAGCAAGGGGCCGGTCTTAACCCGGCTGGGATCGATTTGAATGCTGGAACCGCAAGACCCGCAGACGACTTCCGCGTCCGTGTCGTCGACAATCTCGATGGGATTCTGGCAGTGGGGGCAAGTTAAATGCATGGCGTCGAACCGCTGCGAAACCGACGGGACACTCTCGATCAGCCCGTCCGCCGACAGCGGCGGCACAGCACGAGTATAACGGACCCCAGTGGCGGGCCAAATCACTTTCTTGGCCATTTTGTCCCGGACGATTAACTCTTCGCCAAGCACTGAGCAGAAGTGGACGAGGATGAGGATTATGATGGGGATGAGGACCAAGAGGCGTCAGTGCGGCAGTCCGTCTTTTACGAACAGCAGCCCCTCGTCGTAAGCGGCCAGTCCCAACTCATTGAGCAGAGCCAACAGAGAAACATCCTTGGCGAAGGCCTGGGTTTCCATGAGCGCCGCCCCATTACGCTGCAGATCGAGGAATGCCTCTGCCAGCAGGAAGGTGGTCATTCCTTCGGCGCGGGCTTCGGGTGTGTCTTCCACCCGCACCATGCCGGAGGCTTGAACTCCCCAGGACTTGGAAAGGGGAAGGATGTCCCAGAATGTTGCCGAAATCAGGGCATCCGCGCTGTCGCGAAAGCGGAGCTCGTAGCGGGTCCAGCTGGCGTGCATCCAGACGCAGGATTCCCACCAGTTGTCCGGCGTCACGTCGTGGACGGCGATGACCTCGCAGCGGCGGCGAAGCTGCATCAGCCGGCGGTCGATCGGTGTACGAAAGTTGGCCAACGGTCGATTGAGGAGCACTCGCCGCTCGCGCTCGCGATAGCCGGCGCTTTGAAACATTGCGATTTGCTCCAGGTCGGAGGTGAGCACGCCGGGGAGCCGGCTGCCGCCGTAGAGTCCCAGGTAGAAGGAGTTGAGGGGGAACGCGCTGCCGCCGAAGAGTTGGCGGACGCCGCTGGCGACGAGATACGCCTCGCTGGCGCGGAGCAGCTCGGCCTGGATTTCGCCCCGCTGCTCATGGGGAGCAACCAGAAGATGACAGGTGGTGCCGAGCGATTTATCCAGGGCCGACAGGTCGTCGTTGCCCCCAAAGCCGGCGTGGACAAAGCCGACGGGCCGCTCGCCATCGACGGCCAGAATCAGCCCCTGCCGGTCAAAATAGGGGCGAGCGAAGACGAGCTCCTCCAAGAGGCGCGGCGTGAGCCCCTGCATTCGCCCGCGAAGGGGCGGCTGGCTGCGCCAGATTTCGGCCAGTGCCGGGGGATCCCAATTCTGGAAGGGGCGATAGCGAATCAAGGCAGGAGCCGGCGCGAGAGGCGGGTGAACACAACTTCAATCTATGACACTATGGCCCCGCCCGGTAGCCGAGTTACGGCGGAAGGGGGCTGGGAGGGGTTTTCGCGGAGAAAACTCCTCCCGACCCCGTTACTCCAACGCTACGAATATCTGGCCCCCTTCAATTTTCACCGGGAACTTGCCATGCACGAGTGACTTGCTGGCCTGATGTTGTCCAGTGCTCACATCGAACTGCCAGCCGTGCCAGGGGCAGGTGAGGATGCACCCTTGCAACGTGCCTTTGCCGAGCGGGCCGCCCTGATGCGGGCAGATGCCGTCGAGGGCGTAGAGGGTGTCGTCCACGTTGAAGAGCGCAATAATCCGATCCCCAACGACGCACTCCTTCGCCGCGCCCGGGGGAAGCTCGCTTTCGGCGGCGGCGGGATGCCAGGTGGTCATGTCTTCATCGTAACCGGCCTTAGTGGGCGTGGGCAGCCTTTCCTCCGCACGCACTCAGAACGGCGCACGTGCTGCAAGCTCCTGTCCCGCAGCCGTTCTCCGCCTCCGCGGTGCCGCATCCGGGACCGCAGCCCTGCGCGAGCGTATCGGTGAACTTGCGGAACTGGACTTTGGCTTCGTAGGCTTCGGCCAATTCGCTGGTCACTTCGGCGATCTCCGGGGATTCGTCGCCGAGGAAGTAGAAGAACAGCGACTGGCCGTCGAACAGGTGCTCCACGTCCACCAGCACGCTTTGTATCCCTCTTTCCTTGAGCCGACTGGAACAGGCGATAAACGCTTCGCTCCGATTGCGGTCCAGCCGGGCCAGCAGCAGGTCGTCTTCAATGGTCATGCGGCGGAGAAGCGTTCCGTGGAGTTCGTCGCGAGGGGCAGCTTCGAGCGGGGACAGCACTTCGCCCACTTCCAGGCCGCGGCGGGTGCGGCAGATGACGCGGGTGCCGCGAGGATACCGCTCCGCTGCCTCCGCGGCGAAGCGTCCCACATGCCCCAGTACGCCGAACCGTACGAAATGCTGCCCTAACACGCCTGCTCGCTTCCTACTAAAATGAGATAGTAGTCCGCTCACTCCGTGAGCGCGGTATTCCACAACTATGGGCCTGCACACGGAGTGTGCAGGCTACGTACTATCATGCAGGGATTCATCTCCCTGGCAAGCCAATTGCCGAGACACCCATGACTTTGCTCCTCGATAAGCCCGCCTCTGCCGATTGGCACGACCTCGCCAGCCGATCCCTCCGCGGCGAAGCGATTTCGGAGGCGGAAGCCCTGGCCATCCTCCGCGCCCCCGACGAAGAGCTGCTCGACATCCTGTCCGCGGCCTATCGCGTACGCCGCAAGTACTTCGGCAACACGGTGCAGCTCTATTTTCTGATGAACGCCAAGAGCGGGCTCTGCCCCGAGGATTGCCATTACTGCTCGCAGTCCAAAGTCAGCGAAGCCGAAATCCCCCGCTACAACCTCCTCAGCCGCGACAAGCTGTTGGATGGGGCTCGGCTGGCGGCGGAGAGAAAATCGAAGACCTACTGCATCGTGATTTCCGCCCGCGGACCGAGCGAACGGGAAATCCAGGCGGTGGAAAAGATCGTTCCCGAGATTAAGTCCCGCTATGACCTGGAAATCTGCGCCTGTCTGGGCCTCTTGACCCCCGAACAGGCCAATCGGCTGGCGGCGTGCGGGGTGAACAAAGTCAATCACAACCTGAATACCAGCCCGGAGTACTACGAGCAGATTTGCACGACCCACACCTATCAGGACCGCGTGGCCACTCTCGCCGCCTGCCGGCAAGCAGGACTAGCGCTTTGCAGCGGCGGCATCATCGGCATGGGAGAGCAGGATGAAGACGTGGTGCGTATGGCCATGGCGCTTCGCGAGCTGCGGGTCGAATCCATTCCGCTCAACTTCCTGATCGACATCAGCGGCACGCCGCTGCAGCGAACCAAGAACCTCACGCCCCGTTACTGCCTCAAGGCGCTGGCCATGTTCCGGCTGGTCAATCCGACCAGCGAAATCCGCATCGCGGGCGGACGGGAACTGCACCTCGGGAGCATGCAGGCCCTGGGACTCTACGCCGCCAACAGTGTGTTTGTCGGCGACTATCTCACGACTAAGGGGCAGGCACCGGAGGCGGATTACAAGATGATTGAAGAGCTGGGCTTCGTCATCACGCGGCGCGAAGGGATGCCCGCATAGATCCCCTTACATTTTCTCGCGCGGGTGGTGCTGGGTAGTTGCGGCCAGCGAAGACATCCGCTAAGACTGCGGCGTCTGGCAAGGTTTTTCATGAACCTGGTTTTATTCTGGCGGGGGGAAAATATGTGTCGCTTCATCGTGATTCTGGGGTTGGCGGCGTTTCTTGCTCTCATGGGCGGATGTGGTGGGCATAAGCCGGATGCCGGGGTAAATGTTAAGGGCAAACTTACCAAAGGTGGGCAACCTGTTACGGTGCCGAACATGGCCGCGCGAGTGGGGACCGTCAAGGTTGAGTTGTACCCCATCCACACGGACCCCAACGACGGCCGCAGCTCCTTTGGGACGCTGGCCAATGAAGACGGAACCTTTGAAATCGTTGGTGAGGGCCAGGGGGTCAAGCCTGGCAAATACAAGCTGAGCGTGATTGCTGATCCGGGAGATGGCCAGGACCAACTGGGAGGTAAATATGGCGAAGCGAATTCCACACTCGAATTCGAGATCAGCGCCAACAACGTCGGGGGAACTCAGAACTTAGGCGATATCAAGCTCGACTAGGAAATATCGCCCATCGTGGGCGACCGTGAACGGCCACAAGAATCGGCGAATATTCCGAAAAAAACCTTGCAAGCCCCGGCCCGATTCAATATATACTGCGCACGGCCCAAAATGACACATTCCGTGGTTCATCCGCATCTGGTTATCCAGTATAGGCTTACGTTGGACAATCGTCCGAATCGATTGTGTCACCTTGGGCCGTGCGCAGTATAGTTCGTTAATCCCTTGGGGGGGGAGTAGCACTTCGGCGTTCTGCCGGAGATTGCGTCGGTTTTCTATTTTCCTTTCGAGTTGGGGGACTTCGCATGAATAGGAAAAGGTTTGGCTTTACGCTCGTAGAGCTGCTCGTCGTGATTGCCATCATTGGCGTGCTGGTGGCATTGCTCTTGCCGGCGGTTCAGTACGCCCGCGAAGCCGCTCGCCGCATGTCTTGCGCCAACAATCTGAAGCAGCTTGGGCTTGGATTTCATCTGCACCAAGATGCACTTCGTTCGCTGCCTCATGCCGGCATCGACAGTGGCAAAACACCCCCCGGTTCATCAACGGGGCTGGGGCGACGGGAGACCTCCAGTGGGCCGGCTGGGGCTACCAGGTTTTGCCGTACATTGAACAGCAGCAGATTCACAGCGGGACCGGGAGGTCAGGCGGAGGAGGAAATGGCGACCTGGATCGTCGCATCGTTGCCATCAGCACGGCCATTCCCATCTTTTACTGCCCCACGCGCCGCCCGCCCAAGCCCCTGCCCGCCATCGCGGCCTGGTATCCCATCAACCCCAACATCGCACAGCTAGGCGCGCCGGGCACTTATCCCCACGGCGCAACGGATTATGCCAGCGCCTTTGTGGACGCCGGCAACGCCGGGCGCCCCACCGGTGCCGGCTCTCCGTGGATTGTCGTGGGCGGAGTGGATCGCAGCGGCGCGGTCGTGCGGCTGAGACGAATCAATGGCACCACCGGCGAAAACGAACCAAATCCGGCCAAGAACGCATTGTCGGTCATTGGGCTGGAAGGACTTAGCGATGGAACCGCCAACGTGATCCTGCTTGGGGAGAAGCGGCTGAATCGTGCTGTCATTGGCCAGTACCAGAGCGATGACAACGAAGGTTACACCTCAGGTTGGGACCACGATGTGATTCGGAACGCGTCGAGACGGCCTCTGCCCGACGGGCTAAGCGGCACCGGCGACCTGCGGTTCGGCTCATCACATCCCGAAGGGTTTCAGGTGGTCATGGGGGACGGCGCCGTGAAGTTCATTTCCTTCACCGTGAACGAGTTGTTGTTCCATCGCCTTGGCTACCGCAACGACAATCAGTCCGCTACGGTGCCGCAGTAGTTCGTTCCGCGATGCAGCCTAATTGTCCGCACCCCGGTTCGCTCGGAGAGCCTGGGCTTTTTTTGGACCTGCGCGGACCGACCTTGCCAGCCCGGCTTACGCCAGCAAATCATTGAACGTCCACAACCGGAACGTGATGCCAGCGGTAGCCGCGGGGAAGGAAACCTGGAATCGAAAGAGTTTCGCCCTACCGCTACAATGCCCCCTGGCGACTACTGACCGCCCAATTCCCGCCCATCTGCCCTAAAGATGCCCGTCGGCTACGCACTTTTTCCAAACGGTATCACGACCGTCCCGAGAAAAAATTTGACATTCGTTTCCACCCGTCCTAGGATGACGGGCGCTGGGCCGGAGAAATCTTTCCGGCCGGCAGAAATTGGTTTGCGAGTTGGTCCGATCTCGTCGCGCCGCATCTTGTCTCTCTCGGGCCGACCCGCCATACACCCGCGCCCGCGGGCAAGGAGGTTGTTATGGCCGTTCTTACTTCCACGGCGACTGTCACGGTCAATCCGGCGTTCCTGCAGGAGATCAAAGAGGTCAATCAGGAGCTGTGGCAATCCGTCGCGGACCTGCGGCATCGCTGCTCCCACCCCATTGCCACGGGGATGTGCCGGCACCTGGTCGATTGGCTCAGCGAATTGCGCGACCAGCTCGCCCTGCACTTCGCCCTGGAGGAAGCCTACGGCTATTTCGACGAGCCGCTGCATGTGGCACCGCAACTGGCGGAGAAAGCGGACGGCCTGCGCAGCGAGCACACGGATCTCTACTCCGAATTCTCTGACATCGTCGATCGGGCCGAGAAGATGTTTTACGCCGGCCAAACCGCCGCTCTCGCCCTGTGGGTCGGCCCGCGCTTCCTGGATTTTGACGCCCGCCTTCGCGACCACGAAGATCGCGAGAACGAGCTGATCTACGATGCGTTCGATTCGGACATCGGCTGCGGGGACTGAGGGGAAGTGCAGAGTGCAAAGTGTAGAGAATCAGAGTGGGAAGCAGCCCATTGTTTGAGAGTGAGCGGTGCTTTAGTCTTTCTCTTTCTTCACTCTGCACTTTACATTCTGCACTTTGCACTCCTCCCCATGCCCCGCTATCACGTACTTTTGACCGACTACGCCTGGCCCGACCTCAAGATCGAGCGCGAAATACTTGCCGGCATTGATGCCGAATTGGTAGTGGCCGAAAAGGGAAAGCAGGATGCCGCTTCGCTAACCGAATTGGCGAAGAGCAAAGACGTCGATGCGATCATGACCAACTGGGCCAAGGTTCCCAAGGAGGTCATTGCTGCCGCTCCCAAGTGCCGCATCGTCTGCCGCCTGGGAATTGGACTGGATAACATCGACGTGGCGCACTGCACCAGCCAGAAGATTCCGGTCACGAACATTCCCGACTACTGCCTGATCGAAGTGGCCGAGCACGCCCTGGCCTTGCTGCTTTCGCTCTCGCGCAAGGTGGCCTTCTATCATCACGAGACGAAGGAGGGCCGCTATCAACTCCAGTCCGGCCCCCAGCTCCGGCGGATGGAAGGACAGACGCTCGGCATCGTCGGGCTGGGAAACATCGGCCGCAAACTCGCGGAAAAGGCCCTCGGCATTGGACTCCAGGTGATCGCCACCAGCCGCAGCGGCAAGAATCCGCTGCCGGGGGTCGACTTCGTCACCCTCGACGAGTTGTTAACTCGGAGCGACTATGTTTCGCTGCACACCCCTTTCACGCCCGAGACGAAGCGGAGCATCGGAGCGGAGCAATTCGCCAAGATGAAGCCGAGCGCCTATCTCATCAACACGGCCCGCGGCGGCCTGATTGACCACGACGCACTTTTGGCCGCCCTTCAATCTGGCAAGCTCGCCGGGGCGGCGCTCGACGTGCAGGATCCCGAACCACCGGATCTTTCACTGCCGATCTTCCGAGACCAGCGGGTCTTCGTCACTCCCCACGCCGCCTTCGTCTCCGAAGAATCGCTCGCCAACCTCCGCAACCGCGTCGCCCGGCAGGTCGTCGCCCGGCTGACGGGGAAAGTGCCGGAGAATGTGGTGAACGGTGTGGTCTAGAGCCGCTATCTTCCCCACGGGCTATCGGAATAGAACCGGTTGCGGACCGGCTCGGGCGATTGCGCCTGATAGTCGCGGGGGCGAGCGTCGTCGACAGCCGGACCCTTGTCCTGATCGGGATACGGATCGTGTACCGTGGCCCGGATCCTCTGGGCCTGCACGTCGCCCGGCCGGAACGGATTATAGAACCGTCCATTGGCACAACCGGCAGAGAGAACTGTACCGAGGGCAAACAGGACCAGGGTCATTCGGCGCAGCATCGCAGCATCCTTGCCCTGGGGGCGGGAAACGGGATCGAACGGGCGGGGCGTGGTAGAACGGAGCACTGCTCCGTTCCACGACGAAATCGGTGGGAGTATAGGAACTACCAGCAGCATCGTACAGAGCGACCTCCTGGCTTGAATCCGACCGTCGGCGCGCGCACCGGGGACGGCGAAGATTCCGCCTGAATAGGAAAGGAGGGTGCTAGCTGCGGCTTTGCAGTGTCCCCACTACACGTAATGGATCGCCAGCCAGATCGTTTGCTGATCGGGCGAGGTCCACTCGACGCGGTGCCGGCGATGAGCAGGAATGTCCAGAAAATCGCCGGGTTTCAGCTCGACCACTTCGTCGTCCAATCGCAGACGGGCCGCTCCCTGAATCAGCAGCACCCATTCGTGCTCCGCCTGGTCGTACCAAAAGTCAGGCGGCGAGGCATGGCCCTGGGAAACGATCCGCTCGATTCGCAGATGCTCTGTGGAGTGCAATGTCTGGACGACCTCGTCGGGCAATTGAGCTGGCAATGTGGCGTAACGGTTCATCATATCCCGGCCATTATACCCGAGTGCCCAGCGTCTCTTGTCATGATTCTCTGTCAGGGAATAGGAGTTGTCAGGCCTGACGGGCTAAAATAGGATCACATCCAGCGAACGAGAAATCACTTTCGAGAAAGACGCGATGGTTCATCCACTGAGCCGAAGAACATTTTTGCGAGGCACGGGGATCTGCCTGGCCCTTCCGCTTCTGGACGCCATGCGGCCCGCGATTGGCGCGGATGCGACAAAGGGCGCTACCCCGCGCCGCCTGGTCGCCATCGAGACGAACATGGGCATCCTGCCGCAGTTCTTCTTTCCCGAAAAGGCCGGCAAGGAATTCGCCCTCAGCCCTTATCTGGAGCGGCTCGCCGCCCATCGGCAGAACTTCACCGTGATGTCGGGAACCAGCCTGCCGGGTGTGACCGGGGGGCACGCGGCGGAGCGGTGTTTTCTCACCGGCACGCCGCATCCGGAGCGCGGCGGCTTTCGCAACGGAGTGTCGCTCGACCAGTTCGCTGCCGAGCGGATCGGCAACCAGACGCGGTTCCCGTCGCTGACGTTGGCAATGTGCAGCGAAGGGGGGACGCTCAGCTTCACGCGCAGCGGCGCTCCAATTTCAGCCGAGCGCAGTCCCCAGAAGCTGTTCCAGACGCTGTTCTCGCAAGGGAAGCCGGAAGAGGTCGCGGCCAACGTCGAAGCGCTCCAGCAAGGCCGCAGCATGCTCGACTTCGTTAGCGAGCAGTCCAAACGTCTCCATCGCACTTTGCCAAAAGCCGACCAGAAGCGGATGGATGAGTACTTTTCGTCGGTCCGAGAGCTGGAGCAGCGGCTGCACGCCTCGGAAGAATGGGAATACAAGCCCAAGCCCAAAGTCGAAGCTCAGCCGCCGGAGGATATCGACGACGCCCGCGAGTTCGTGAAGAAGACGCGGCTGATGCTGGAGGTGATGAAGCTTGCCCTGGAGACGGATTCCACGCGAATTATTTCGCTGTTTATCGACACGACCGTGATTCACAACATCACTCACCACGGCAACCGTCCGGAAGCCCTGGCGGAACTTCGCGGCCACGAAGAGAAGCAGTTCGACGCCCTGGGAAGCTTTCTCACCGCGCTCGCCGGCGCGAAGGAAGAAGGCCAATCGCTGCTGGACCGGACCATGGTGCTGTACGGCACTTGCATGGGAAGCGCGAATTCGCACTCCAACGCCAATCTCCCCGTGCTGCTCGCCGGCGGCGGCTTCAGGCACGGCCAGCATCTGGCCTTCGACAACGAGAACAACTATCCGCTCAGTAATCTGTTTGTCTCCATGCTCCAGCGGCTGGGCATTGAAACCGGGGAATTCTCGACGGGCAAGGGGACGTTCCGCGGGTTGGAGATGGCGTAAGATCGATTAACTGAAGGAGACGCGAGAAAATGGATCCCCTTGAAGAAATACGAAAGCGGGTGTTAGGTGCGGACTTTGTCGAGAAGGTTCTGGAAGCCAGACGTATGACCATTGGTGAAAGGATTGCTGCTGGGCCGAAACTCTTTGATCTTGAATGTGAACGTGCGCGACAAGAAATCCGATCGCACAATCCGCAGTTCACAGACGAGCAAGTGAACGAAGAATTGCGACGACGCTTGGCCGCTCAACGCGCGATCGATGAGGCGGGAATCTATCGGGACATTCGCCCCGTTGAAGAGGAATTGATGCCGTTCACATTACAAGGCAGAAGTGATCGCGGTTCAGTAATAAAACCATCCGAGAAAGCTGAATAGTTTGCATGCGTCCCATTCATTCCTATTGGATTGCAATTGTCACGGCAGCAATCATCTCGACGTTTAGTCAAGTTCGCGCTGATCCTGCCCCGTTCTTAAGATCCTTTTGCTTCGAGTGTCACGACAGCGACTCGCACGAAGGAAACCTAGACCTCACTGCGCTCAAACTCGATCCGTCCAGCCCCGAAAACTTCGCGCGCTGGGTGAAGATTCACGACCGCATCGAATCCGGGGAAATGCCGCCCAAGAAGCAGCCGCGGCCGCCGACGGAGGAGAAAGCAAGCGTCCTCAAGTCGCTCCAGCAAGTCCTCATGGATGCCGAGAAAGCTCGCTTAGGCACCGGCCCCCGCACCGGCCTGCGGCGGTTGACGCGGGCCGAGTATGAAAACACGATCCGCGACCTGTTCGACATGCCGGGCATTGCCTTGCAGGCAAACCTGCCGGCGGACGGGTCGGCTCATGGTTTTGATAAGAACAGCGATGCGCTCGACATCTCGCACGTCAACATGGCCAAGTATGTGGAAGCCGCTGATCACGCCCTGAACCTGGCCATCGCCACGCTGCCGCGAGCGCCGACGGTGCAAAAGCGGCGGATTTCCCTGGCCAACAGCGGCGGCTTTGTGGCGCACGTCATCATGAATGGCGATGGCGTGCTGCTCAAGAACAAGAAGCCGGACCCGGAATTTCCGCCGGCGGCCGAGCAGAACCACCTGGACGAGGGCGCGCATGAGCGAATGGGCTCGTTTCGCAACGGGGCCAGCGTCGGACTTTTCCGGCATGAGGACGAATCGCTCAGTCCGTATTTCATCGAGCACGTGACCATTTATCCTGGCCGCTACCGCGTTCGCTCTTCGCTGTGGAGTTTCCAGTGGCACAAAGGGGAGGTCTTGCCTGCACGCGGCACCGAAGCGGCTCGGCTGTCCGTGGTGCAGCTCACCGGCGACGGCCGCGGCGGGCAGCATCCGAGCTATGTGCTGGGCTATTTCGACGCGCCGTCCATCGATTCCAAAGAGCACGAGCTGGTCACCTGGCTGAATCACAACGAGATCATCGGTTTCAACGTCGCGTCGCTCGCCCCGGTTGCCAACTACAACCGCCAGGGCCGGGCGATGGCATTCACCGGGCCGGGCGTCGCCTGCGACTGGCTGGACATCGAAGGGCCGCTGCACGAGGTCTGGCCGCCGCCAGGTCATCGCGCGCTGTTTGGCGATTTGCCGCTGGCCGAGTTCAAGCCTGCCGAGCATCCCGGAATTCGCCCGCCCAACCGCCTGCAAATCCGGCAACTTGGAGCCGGCAGGAACCGCCCCGATCCGCCGCAAGGCCTGTGGACGGTGCAGAGCCAGGAGCCGCTGGCCGCTGCCGACCGCCTGCTCGCTTCGTTCCTGCCGCGAGCCTTCCGGCGGCCGGTCGATGCCGAGGTGCGTCAGGCCTACGTGGCGAAGGTCGAACAGCGGCTCAAGGCCGGCGACTGCTTCGAGACCGCGATGCGCTGGGCCTATCGCGCAGCGCTCTGTTCACCGGATTTTCTTTATCACGTGGAGCCAGCCGACCGGGTCACCGACCATGCCCTCGCTTGCCGTCTGTCGTACTTCTTCTGGAATTCCCTCCCGGATGAGCCGCTCACAAAACTCGCCGCATCCGGCACGCTCCATGAGCCGGCGGTGTTGAGAGCGGAGGTCGAGCGCTTGCTCACCGACAAGAAGTCGCAGCGTTTTATCGAAGACTTCCTCGGCCAGTGGCTCAAGCTGCGGCAGATCGCGGCGACGGACCCGGATAAGAAGCTGTATCCCGAGTTCAACCCCTATCTCCAGGATTCGATGGTCGCCGAGACGCGGGCGTTCTTCCGCGAGCTGATCGAAAAGGATTTGAGCGCGAGTCACCTGGCCCGCAGCGACTTTGCGATGCTCAACGAGAGACTGGCGACGCACTACGGCATCGCGGACGTGAGCGGCTCGCAGATTCGCCGGGTTCCCCTGTCCCCCCATCATCCCCGCGGCCCGTTCCTGACCCAGGCGGCGATCCTGAAAATCACCGCCAACGGCACGACCACCTCGCCGGTCCCGCGCGGCGCGTTCGTGATGGCCCGGTTGCTTGGGCAGGAGCCCGATCCGCCGCCCCCCAACATTCCCGCGATTGAACCGGACGTGCGCGGCGCGAAAACAATCCGCGAGCAACTCGACAAGCATCGCAGCGACGCGACATGCGCCTCCTGCCATGCAAAAATGGACCCGCCCGGATTCGCGCTGGAATCCTTCGACGTGATTGGCGGCTGGCGCGAGCGGTATCGGTCGATTGGAGAGGGGGAAGTAGCGCCGCGCGGCTCCATCGACCCGTTCATTGGCGTCAGCTTCAAGCTCGGCCCGCGCGTGGATCCGTCGGGTATTCTGCCGGACGAGCGGCCGTTTAAGGACATCGCCGAGTTTCAAACGCTGCTCGCCGCGGACTCCAAGAGCCTGCTGAAGAATCTCGCACATCAACTGGCAATCTATGGGACCGGCCGGCCGGTCGCGTTTTCGGACCGCGAAGAGATTGCCGGGATTGTGAATCGCGCCGAGGAGCGTGGCGGCGGTATTCGCACGCTCCTTCATGAGTTAGTCGCGAGCGAGTTGTTTTCCAGGAAGTAACAGGAAAAGCCCATGTTCACCCATACGTTCATTGCGGTGCTCACCCTGAGCTTGGTCGCGCTCCCCTGCGTCGCCGAGGACAAAGTCGTTGAGCGGCAGCCGGTCCAGCACCGGGTCACGGGACTGTTCTCGCCCGACCGCGAGAACGACTTGCGCGAGGTGCTGAAAACTCTGCCGGACGTGAAGCTCGTCAGCGTTGACTACAAAACCTCCGAGGCCACATTTCTATACGATGCGGACAAGCTGCTCAGCCGGCCCAAGCCTGAAGAAATTCCCGAGAGACTGGACAACCTGCTGCGTTCCGCCTCGCAATCGACCTTCGGCATCCGGCCGCTCTGCTTGATCCCGAAGGACAAATTGAAATGGATCGAGATTCCGGTCGCGGGCCTGGATTGCAAGGCTTGCTGCCTCGCGGCCTACGAATCGGTTTACAAGATCGACGGCGTCGAACAAGCGACGGCCAGCTTCAAGGACGGGCTTGTCACCGCGTTCGTCAATCCCGAAAAGACCAATCGAGCCGCACTCGAAGCGGCGCTGAAGGCGAGGGGCGTTACGCTGAAGCTGGAACAATAGGGAGCATCATCCGCCCAGCCCAGCGCCCCCGCCCATGCACACGTCCTCCCCCGTGAAACGGCCGTGCGCCGCGACGAACAGCGCCAGCTCCGCGACTTCCGCGGGATGGTTCAGCCGCGAGTCGAGCGTGATTTCGCGGATCGCCTCATGAACCTGGGCCGGCTGGACGTCCATCATCGGCGTGGCCGTGGGGCCGGGCGAAATGCAGTTGATGCGGATGCCGTGGCCGCGAAGCTGCATCGCGGCGGCGTTGACGAATGCCGCCAGGCCGGCTTTCGTGACGTTATAGACCGGATTGACGCGCGAGCCCGAGCGGGCCTTCGTTCCGGCGATCGACCCGAGCAAGACAATGCTGCCCCGCTTTTTTGGAATCATCAGGTCGGCAACTTCCTTGCTGCAGTGGAAGGCTCCGGTGAGGTTGACCGCGACGGCTCGCTCCCAGTCCCTCGCCGTCGTTTCGACAAAGGGCTCCACGGTCAAGATTCCCGCGGTATAGAAGAAGAACTGCGGCGCTCCCACCGTGGTGCTCACGAAATTGGCGAAGTCGGCGACCGCCGCGCTGTCGCACACATCCAGTGTCTTCGTCCGCAGTTTGGGCGAATTGCACTCGGAAGCGAGTTGAACGAGCGCCGCCTCGCGCTGGTCGGCAACGACCAGTGCACCGACCCTGGGCATCAAAAGGCGGACGATTTCTCCGCCGATGCCTCCCGCTCCCACGACGACGGTCGTGCCGCCTCGATACTCATCGGCGATGCGGCTGAACATGGAACCACTCGTATGAGAAGGATCGCCAGTGGTTGCGCCGCCGTACGAAAACAGCCGTCGGCATTGCTGCCCACGGCTGTCAAGAAGAGCGGCGGACGAGGGTCGAACTCGCGACATCCAGCTTGGGAAGTTGGCGCTCTACCACTGAGCTACCGCCGCAATCCATGGTGCCTGGTCATTATAAGGGGGTCGGAGGCGAACGCAAGCAGCGCCCTCGATTCGCTTTAGGCCGTTACGGGTTGGCGGACTGCCAAAGGTCCACCGACACCGCGGACAATCCAGGCGGAAATGCGGTTCAGGAGCAAGCCCGCGGCGGGCAGCGCGACCGCGCCCACGGCCGCCGCAACCATTCCGGTGCCGCGCGGGATATTGAAGTCGAGGCGCAGGACCAACTCCATCATGCGCGGGTCGGTCTCCAGCAGAAAGCACATCGCGGGAAAGAGCGGAATAACGACCATCAGCAAGAGCGTGGCGGGGAGCAGGACGACGATAAAGACGCCGCGCTTGATGCTGTTGCGGACCCCGGCGCGGGATAGAAAGCTCACCGCCCCGGCCCACATGGCCAGGACGGCGAACGAAAAGAAGGCCAGCAGCATCAGGAACGAGCGTTGGTACTGCACTCCGATGTATTGCAAGCAGAACCCCAGGCCCACCTGGAACTGGACAAGCAGCCACACGAAGTCAATGAGGTGAAAGCGCGTGGGGGCTTTCAGTTTTCCGCCGGCCCGGTTCACGGGGCCCAGGATGAGCCAGGCCACCACCGGCGCGAGCAGCAGCGTCAGCAGGAAGGAAGCGATACCGAGGACGCGGTCTCGGGCGTTCATAAACACTCGCGAAAACGAGAATGAATCATTCGCTGCCAATTATCGCAGCAAAGTGCGAAGCGTGTCCATCAGTTCCGCCAGGTTTCGTGGATTTTGGCCGAAGTCTCCTTTGCCGACGCGGGATTGGCTTTCCGCGAAGATTTCGTACTGCGCGGGCTGCTGGTTATCGCTTGCCAGCCGAATGTGGACGGTGATATCGTCCTTGAACCGCAGCAGGCGGGTGGTGCGGACAAATCGCAAGGTGATTTCGTCCGCTGTTACCTCGCGGCCCGCAAGCTCCCAGCCAGGAAGCCGTTTGACGGCCGTGGCCACCAGATCCGCGAGGTCGGACGAGGGCCGCTGGGAGGTGATGGGGTGAAAGCTGGGATTTTTCGCACTTACCGAGGTTGCAGCGTAGTTCGTTGTCAGGTCGCGGCTCCAATCCTCGACGGTTGCGATCAGCCAGAGTAGGCCGAGAGCCAAGAGGAGAGCGATGACACCGGCGGCGAGATACATAAGCTAGAACACCACATCAGGCAGCGAGTTCGGCCGGAATCTTGACCAGGAAATCCCCAGTTTTCTCATCCTCGCCCGCAAGGTGTGCGGGTTGATGCCTAGAATCTCGGCCGCTCCACCACGCCCTTCTATCTTACCCCGAGTCGCGGTCAGGGCCTTTTCGATATGCTGCCGCATGGCGTTATCGAGCGTAGCAATTCCCGGTGATTGCGTACGCAAATCGTCGGTCGTGACTTCGTAAAAGGTTGGCGGGGGTGGCGCGGGCTGCGGAGGAGTAATTCCGAACCCCAGGGATTTGGCAACTTCCAGCGACTTTCCGTCTCCCAAGATGGCCGCCCGGTCGATGACCGCGCCGAGTTCGCGGATGTTGCCGGGCCAAGGGTATTTTCTCAATGCCTGTAAGTCAGTAGGAGATGGTTCCACGAGCGATAGCCCAAAGCGATTTGCCGCCCGAAAGGCGAAATGTCGGGCCAGCGCCGGAATGTCATCCAGCCGGTCTCGGAGCGGCGGAAGCATGATGGGGAAGACGGAGATGCGATACCACAGATCCTCGCGGAAGCTCCGGTCCCGCACCATCGCCGCCAAGTCCCGGTGCGTGGCCGCAATCATCCGGACATCGACATGAATCGGCTGTTGCCCGCCGACCCGCTCGATAAAACCGTCCTGCAACACGCGCAACAGCCGCACTTGCGCCGGCAAAGGCAATTCACCGATTTCATCAAGGAAAAGAGTGCCGCCATCCGCCCGTTCGAACCAGCCTTGCCGAGTTTCCGAGGCTCCCGTGAAGCTCCCCTTTTCATGTCCAAAGAGCTGCGAATCGATGAGCTCGGACGGGATAGCGCCGCAGTTGACGCGGATGAAGGGGCCGTCATGCCGGGCCGATTTATTGTGAATGGCACGCGATACCACCTCTTTGCCGGTTCCTGTTTCTCCCAGGATCAGCACCGGCACGTCCGACTGAGAAACGAGGTCCGCCCTTTCCATCACATGCCGGAGGCCGGCTTCCAAACCAACGATGGTTTCGCCCATCTCGCGTTTTCCCAGGCGCGTGAGCAGCGTTGTCCGGTCCGCTTCGGCGGCCGAACGAAGCGTGGTCAGTTCATGCAGGCGGTGGTCGTTTTCGAGAGCGACAGAGAAGGGTTCGAGCAGGTGCTCGGCAATCCGCAGATGTTCTTCTTTGAAGGGCCTGGCGTGGGTCGCGATCAAAGCCAGCACGCCGGCGGGACCATCGGCACTCGTCAGCGGTCCGACGAGAACCTCGCCCTCCAACTCCTCGGGCACGATGAGGGCCAACTCGCCGCTCCGCTTGATCCGCTGGCCATGCAAAAGCTGCCCCGCGCCGGCCCAGGAAATCAGACGCTTCAGCCGGGCCTGCGAAATGGAAGTGCGGCCGATTTGCGGAGCCAGTTCGCCGCCAGCCCCCGCTGCCGCCACGGTTTCTAGTGACGAATGCTGGCGGTCGATGCGGCGGATGACGAGGGCTGCTAGCGGCAATCGCTCCGCAAGAACCGGGGCCACGGTTCGCGTGGAATCGGCGATGTCGATGTGCCGACACATTTCGCGCCAAACGCTGAACAAGATGTCGCGATACTTCTCCATGGTGTTCCGTTAAATATACTGGTAACCCGTGATATACAACGGTGTAATTCTAGCATATTTAACGGAATTGAGCAACCACGACCTCCATTCCCAAGGATTCTCCGCCCAAACCGCAGACTCGGGTGGCACTCTGCTGTTGGCATTGGCGTTGCTTAAGGAACTCCAAGTCTCGGGTCACAACTTGTTTCCATCGCCCAACTGACGAAGGCCAATTCCCATGAAAACGACGCAACTTGTCGCCACCCTCGCTGTACTGCTCCTCGCCACCCCGTTTATGGGCTGCGGCACTTCGCCTGGAATTTCCAACACCGGGGGCACGTCCGGCGCAACGGGCTCGGGGTCCGGCGACTCCGCAGCCAAGCCGGCCCTGACGCTACTCAACGTGTCGTATGACCCGACGCGCGAGTTCTACACCGAATTCAATAAGTCCTTCGCGGAATACTGGAAGCAGAAAAACAATCAGGAGGTGACCATCGAGCAGTCCCACGGCGGCTCGGGGAAGCAGGCCCGCGCGGTGATTGACGGATTGGAGGCCGACGTGGTCACGCTGGCGCTGGCCTACGACGTGAATGTCATCGCCCGCAAAGCGAAGCTGTTGGATGAGGGCTGGCAGCAGGAATTTGAGCTCAACAGCGCCCCCTACACTTCCACAATCGTCTTCTTGGTCCGCACGGGAAATCCCAAGGGAATCAAAGACTGGGACGACTTGGTGAAAGAGGGTGTGGAGGTGATTGTCGCTAATCCGAAAACGAGCGGCGGGGCGCGATGGAACTACCTGGCCGCTTGGGGTTACGCCCTCAAGCAGGAACTCGGCGACCTGAAGAAACTCAGCGACCCGCAGGAAGCGAAAAGTGTCGAGGCCGCGCAAGCGAAAGCCAAAGCTTTTGTCGCCGACCTATACAAGCATGTCCCGGTGCTCGATTCCGGGGCGCGTGGTTCCACCAACACCTTTGTGCAGCGGGAAATCGGCGACGTTCTGGTGGGCTGGGAAAATGAAGCGTTCCTGGCCTTGAACGAACTGGGCAAAGACAAATTCGAGATCGTCGCCCCCAGCAGCAGCATCCTGGCGGAGCCGCCGGTCGCTATTGTCGATAAGGTCGCCGCGAAGCGGGGAACGACGGAGGTTGCTAAGGCTTATCTCGAATATCTGTATTCACCGCAAGGACAGAAGCTTGCCGCCAAGCACTACTTCCGGCCAGCAGTCATTAGTTCCATCTCGGAAGATCAACGGAAGGGCTTTGCGGAGGTCGATCTCTTCACCATCGAAGAGGTCTTTGGCGGCTGGGACAAGGCTCAGGCCGAGCATTTTGACGACGGCGGAGTGTTCGACCAGATTTATCAGTCCTCCAAGTAGCACCCAGCGGATTCACGCTCTCATGGCTCTCACCTTCAAACGTCACAGCGTGCTCCCCGGCTTCAATCTGACGCTGGGGTTTTCGCTGCTGTATCTCTCCCTGATTGTGCTGATTCCGCTCTCGGCCCTCTTTCTCCGCTCGGCGTCACTTTCGCCGGCGGAGTTCTGGAAAGTAGTGACCGAGCCGAGAGTGGTGGCTTCGTATAAGGTCACTTTTGGCGCGTCGCTGCTCGCGGCGATGGTCAACTCCGTGTTCGGGTTCATTTTGGCCTGGTCGCTCGTCCGCTATCGCTTCCCAGGGCGAAAGATCATTGATGCGCTGATCGATCTGCCGTTTGCCCTGCCGACCGCGGTCTCTGGCATCGCGCTGGCGACGATTTACGATGGCAAGGGCTGGATTGGGCAGTTTCTGTGGCCGCTGGGGATCAAGACGGCCTATTCGCAACTTGGAATCACGATCGCCCTGATCTTCATCGGCCTGCCGTTTATCGTCCGGACGCTGCAACCCGCCCTGGAGGAGCTCGATGCGGAAAGCGAAGAAGCAGCCGCCAGCCTGGGCGCGAGTCGCTGGCAGACCTTCTGGCGAGTGATCGTGCCGACTATTCTGCCGTCGTTGTTGACCGGGTTTTCCCTGTCCTTCGCTCGGGCGCTGGGGGAATACGGCTCGGTGATTTTTATCTCCGGCAACATTCGCAACAAGACGGAAATCACCTCGCTGCTCATCATCGAAAAACTCGAGCAGTACAACTACGAAGGAGCCGCGGCGATCGCGGTGGTGATGCTGGGAGCATCCTTCGTCATCCTACTGTTCATCAACGTGCTGCAGTGGTGGGCCGCTCAAGGACACAAAGGAGTTTAATTCCATGGCCAATTCCGCGGCCTCTTTTACGGCAGGAATCCAGAGCGGCAAATCGCACACAGCGGCGAAGGATCCAGCATGGCTGAAGTACCTGCTGATTGGCATTTCCGTGGGCTTCGTGAGTCTGTTCCTGGTGCTGCCGCTGGCGGTGGTTTTTCTGGAAGCCTTTCGCAAGGGACTGGGCATTTACTTGCAGACCTTTCAGACCCGCGACAGTTGGCAGGCGATCAAGCTGACGCTGATTGCCACAGGAATTTCGCTGCCGCTGAACCTGGTGTTCGGCCTGGCGGCTTCGTGGGCGATTGCCAAGTTTGATTTCAAAGGGAAGAGCCTGCTGATTACGCTGATTGACTTGCCGTTTGCCGTTTCGCCGATCATTTCCGGCCTGATTTATGTGCTGGTGTTCGGCTTGCAGGGATGGTTCGGCTCGTGGCTGGCAGATCACGACATCAAGATCATTTTTGCCGTGCCGGGAATCGTGTTGGCCACGATTTTCGTCACGTTCCCCTTCGTCGCCCGCGAACTGATCCCGCTGATGCAAGAACAGGGAGACGACGAAGAGCAGGCGGCTCTTTCGCTCGGAGCGAGCGGCTGGCAGACGTTCTGGTGGGTGACGCTGCCGAACGTGAAGTGGGCGCTGCTCTATGGCGTGATCCTGTGCAACGCCCGCGCGATGGGAGAATTCGGCGCGGTCAGCGTCGTCTCTGGCCATATCCAAGGGCGGACGAACACCGTGCCGCTGCACATCGAACTGCTGTGGAACAGCGGCGAGGCCAACAGCGCCACAGCCGCCTTTGCGATGGCCTCGCTGCTGGCCTTGCTCGGCCTGGTCACCCTCGCCGCCAAGACCTGGCTGGAGTGGAAAGTACAGCAAGAGTTGAAGGCCACCTCGTGATCCCGCCCCTCAAAACCGAACCGTTACGAATTGACTTTGGCCCCTTGAGCCGACGTCGGCAGAGGAATACCGCAATGAGCATTGAAGTCCGTCACATCACCAAATCCTTCGGCGCGTATCGAGCCTTGGAAGACGTCAGCCTGCACGTGCAAGACGGCGAACTCGTGGCCCTGCTCGGCCCCTCCGGCAGCGGCAAGACGACGCTGCTCCGCATCATCGCGGGCTTGGAAATCCCGGACGCCGACGGCCAAGGGGAAATCCTTTTTCACGGCCAGAACGTCAACCGCCGCCAGGTGGGTGAGCGGCAGGTCGGCTTTGTGTTTCAGCATTACGCTCTGTTCAAGCACATGAGCGTGTTCGAGAACATCGCCTTCGGCCTGCGAGTCCGGCCCCGGGCGCTGCGGCCGAGCAAACAAACCATCAGCGACCGCGTCAAAGAGCTGCTTAAGCTCATCCAACTGGAAAACATGGGCAATCGTTACCCGTCGCAGCTTTCCGGCGGACAGCGGCAGCGAGTGGCTTTGGCCCGGGCTCTCGCCATTGAGCCTAAAGTTTTGCTCCTCGACGAGCCGTTTGGCGCGCTAGATGCAAAGGTCCGGCAAGGGCTGCGAGCCTGGCTCCGGCGACTGCACGACGAGCTGCATATCACCAGCATCCTCGTGACGCACGACCAGGAAGAAGCCCTGGAAGTAGCCGACCGGATCGTTGTTATGAACCAGGCCCGGATTGAGCAAGTCGGCACGCCGACCGATGTGTTCCATAACCCGGCCAGCGAATTCGTGATGGATTTCCTCGGCAACGTCAATGTTTTCCACGGGCGGATTGAAAACGGGCAGACATTCGTGGGGGGCGTATCGGTCGATCACCCGGCCCCCAAGCACGCCGAAGGAAAACCTGCCAATGTTTATGTCCGCCCGCACGAACTGCAGATCGAACGCTACGAAAGTGGCTCGCCGAGCATGCCCGCCCTCGTCTCGCGGATCAACCCCGCGGGATCGCTGGCCAAGATCAGCTTGCAGGCCGAGGGAGGGACCGACATCCAGGTCGATCTGCCCTTCGAACGATTTTTGGAACTTGATCTGAAAGTGGGAGAGCAGGTTTACGTCGCGCCCCGGCGAGTACGCGTGTTCTCGTCCGATGACTATGTCATTTGAGACGCGCGATCCAAGACCAAGTCCGCAGCCCTATGCCGAGTCCGCATGCACCAGTCGCGGTTGCCAGGCGGCAGGGGCAAGCTTCGAAAATTCGCGGGGCAGACGGGGCGAAGTCGCGGGGCCGGTGGAGGCGCGGCCGAGGGCGCTCTTGAGCGCGGCAACTTGCCCGGGCTCCATGCGGATGGTGCTCTGCGTGAACCAGCCGATTCCCTCGCCAAACGACTGCTGCCGCATTTCGACGTGGCTTCCCTCGCCGGCGGACTGCACCAGGACGACGAGGATGCGTTCGTTTTCGACCGCGGCGGGGAGCGAGGTGAGGGTTGTTTCGTTAGCGTGGGTCATGGAAGTTGCCCAGGTGGGAGCGAGCAGGAGGGGCAGAAATCAGGAATTCTTTTAACTGAGATTCAGTCTCATCTACTCCTTATTGTAACGGCACCATTGGAAGTGTCAATGCGATTGCCGCTTTTCAACGAACGCCAATACCTGGCCCCTATTCCACATAGGAATCGAACACCCGCACCCGGTCCCAGTTGGGCTTGTTGGCTTCGATGAACTGCACATGCCGCGGATGGGACTGGTAGGCGTCGTGGGCGGCACGGCTGTCGAAGACGACGTGCAGCGCGACGTCGAAATCGGTCTGGTTGACTGGGCGGGTCAGGTCGGCGACCAGCGTGCCGGCGGCGAAGAATTTGGTGCCGGGGTGGCCGGAAAGGTAGGTCTGGCAGTCGCCGACCATTTTGGCAATGGCGGCCGCGCTGCGGTCCTTGAGGGTGAAGTAGACCATGTGTCCGAGGAGCATGGGGTTTCCTGGCAGTGGAGTGGAAAGGGAAAGCCGCCCATTGTAACAGCCTGAAGGGATTATGCGGCTTGCGACGAGCCTGAAGCGCGAGCAAAAGGGAGCGTTGCATCGCCGAGAACAGGGTGCTTTCCTTCGCTGGCGTTTCAGGCTTGTGTGTGTTCCGCGGCCTAGACTTAGGCAGCAACCAGCTCCCACGAAAAGGGGTCGGGAGTCTTTGGCGTCCCAGGCAATTCAATAAAACGTAAGCACTGACGCCAAAGACTCCCGACCCCCTGTTTCATGAAGCCCCACTATCACAATCTCGAAGACACCCTCCGCGTGCTGGCAGCGAGCGGCAATGAAGCGGCCGTGCCGGTGCTGCTGGCGGCCCTGGATGGCGGCGACTTTTGCATCCGTGATGAAGCTTTGCCAGTCCTGCTGCAGCGGCGGAGTGCCGACGCCGAGAATGAGGTGCTGCGCCGCTGGCCGGAGCTGAGCGACCATTGGAAGCAGCTCGTGATTGGAAGGGAAGGCTGGCTCTCGCCGGCGATCCGCCGGGCGCTCCTGGGAAACGACCCGTCCCTGGCCGCGCTGGCTTGCACTGCCGCGGCACGGCTCGGGGACTACGAGCTCATCCCCATCCTGGTTTCGGTCGTCTGCGAGAGGCAGAATGGAATTTCGGAGCAGGCGTCCGGGGCGCTGTTCACACTGGCCGAGCGTCTGGCGGAAATACTGTCTGCCCCCCGCGACTTTCGCAATCGCAAGGATCCGCAGGTGCAGCGGGCGCACGTGCTGGGAAGCCTGGAAAAAGGAGTGCAGTCTTTCGACCAGCATCAGCGCCGCGAGCTGATCGAGGCGCTCCTCATTTTGGCCAGCCGCGACAATGCGGTGATCAGCAGGATCCTGCAAGAGCCGACGGAGCGGGCGTACGCCCCGCTGATGGAGCTGCTCCTGCATAGCCCTCGCCCCTGTATCATGCGGCTTCTCCTTAGCTACTTGGAGGATCCCTTCGCCCCGTTGCCCGCTCTGCACGCGCTCGGCCGCCGCCGCGATATCACCTGGCTGCGGCAGCTCTTTCAAAGGATTGGCGATGAGCCGGCGGGCGTGATCCGCAATAACCTCAAACGGATCGAAAGCATTCCTTGGCTGCGGGCCCACAAGTTCCTGCTCGATTCGCTGCACGACGCCGAACAGCCCGGCGCCGTGCGATTCATTACCCTGTCCGGCATCGCGCGGCAGGAAGCCCTGGAGTCCCTCGGCCAGATCCTCCAGAGCGGCCAACCGCAAGGGAGGCGTGCGGCCTCCTCGGCCTTGGCCGAATTCCGCGGAGCGGAAGCCAACACCGTCGCCCAACTCGCCCTGGAGGATTCAGATCCAGCCGTGCGGGCCAACGTCGCAGCGCAGATTCGCACGCGGGGAACGCCCGGAGCCATGAACCGGCTGGTGGCGATGCTCGACAGCCCCCACGAGGTGGAGCGGCTCGCGGCGCGGAAGGCGCTCGAAGAGTTCACGTTCGCCGGCTATGCGGCGTCGTATGACTACTTGGACGAAGAAACGCGCGCGAAGTCGGGCCAACTGGTGCAACGGATCGACGGGGAATCCGCCGATCTGTTGCGCGACGAAATGAGATCCAACTCGCGGACGCGGCGGCGGCGCGGCCTGGAGATGGCTCTGCATATGGGCCTGGTCGCGAAGCTTCAGGACGTCATCGCAGCATTGGCCCGCGACGACGAAGACCAGTACGTTCGCCTGGAAGCCGTGCGGCTCTTGGGGATTTGCCCGACGGCGGTTTCCGGCCAGGTGCTGCGTGAAGCACTAACCGATAGCCGGGCGCTCGTGCAGGAAGCCGCCGAGCACGGGCTGCGGGACATGCCGCTGGAGGATGGCGCGGACGCCTGGCCACCCGACCTCGAAGCCAGTCGCGCCTTGGAAACCTCAACCCCCGTTTGACTCCCATTCCCATGAGACTCCCCTGGATAACGAGCTTGGCGATTGTGCCTGTCCTGGCGCAGCTCGCCCTGGCCGTGGAACCGCAATCCGCGGCGCGGCAAGCCGCCGCGGCATCGGGCTGGAGTTTTCTCGGCATCGCCGGCGGCGCTGTCACCCTGGCTGGGGCGCTGGTGCTGGCCTGGCTGGTGCGCAGATTCCTGATGCGCCGCGCCGCGGGGCCCAAAAACAACCCGCGGCATCTACTGCACGAGCTTTGTCAGGCTCACGGCCTGAGCCGCCGGGCCGAGCGGCTGCTCAAGAGGGCGGCGGCGGCACTCGGAACGCCTCATCCGGGGCGATTCTTTTTGGAGCCGCATCTCTTGCGTCAGGTACAAAGGTGCGAGCAGTTACGAGGGAGCAAGCGAGCATTGGGCCTGCTCTATGACCGGCTATTTGGCGAAGACGCCGAATAAACGTCCAAGGGTTACTTTCCGCCGAAGGGATCAGCGGGATCCGCTTCGGCCGGCTTCTTGGGAGCCCCTTCGGCGGGAGGAACGTCCGTGGCGGGCGCCTCCGCTCCAGGAGGAGCTTTGGGAGCAGCCTTGGCCCCACCCGGACCGCGTTTGGTGAAGCCGGCGTCCATGACGCCGCCCAGGCCCGTCGTCTTCTCTTCGGGCTTCCAGCCCATCATGTCGAGCAGTTGCTGAACGGAGATCTTCTCCACCGAGAAATCGTCCACGTCTTTCAGGAAGGCATTAAGGGTCGTTTGATATTGGGTGATATTGTTGATGAGCAGATTTCCCTTGTCGGCGGATTCCCCCATGACAACATACCGGGTATTCACCGACATTTTGCCCTCATCCCGCTCGCCGGTGTCCTTGATCTCGGTATCAATGACGCCGCCGTTCATGGTGATGATGTGCTTGATCGTTTCGCGGTCGCTGTGCTGATCGTCATCGATATCCATGAACCCGACCAACGCAAAGTGCAGCCGCTGTCCGGGCGACCAGGCGGGAGAGTGAATCCAGTCGCCAGGCAGGATCGGGTTGGATGCTTTGTCCTCCAGGATGCGGCACTCGGCCTGATGCGGCCCCGTGACACGAACGACTTCGATCCGTCCCTTGCTCTCCAACTTCTTGACCTTCTCCATGCCCGTCCCTTCCTTCCGCATCCGTTCGACTTGTTTGAAGAGGCTGGCTTGGTTCTGACTGTACACCGCAAACGACATCTGCCGGCCTAAGCCGTCGTCATAACCGCGGTCGATCCAGACGAGGCGCTGCTTTTGATTGATCCAGATAATGAGGGCGTCGGGGTTATCAATGTTGACCCCTTGGACCGTTTGCAGCGCGACTACCTTGGCCGCGAAGCTGCGTTTGATGTCCGATTCCTTGGCGAGGGAGGACGCAACCACATCAAACTCGGCCTGCTTATTTTCCAGATCCTTCTTGGCTTTGGCCTGGGCAGCAGCGGCCGCCACCTGTGCATCGTTCGTTGTTTTGATGTTAGTTTTCAGCGCCTCCTCATATCCGGTACGTCCCACAAGGTAACTCGCGGCCTGGTCTTTCATACCCGTCTCGGCCGTGGTGGCTCGCGTCTGTTCCGCAAGGACCGCGGCCGCCTTCGCGGCCGTTTCACTCTGCGTCTCCGCCTGGCTTCTTCCCACACTTTGGTTTTTGCGACTAATGGCACCGAGCAAGAAACTGGGAAGATCCATATAATTCGAATTGGCTTCGGTCGCGGCCGTGCCATAAATGGACATGTCCAGGTCATACTTGGCCAGCCAGGCATTCACTTCGGTATCTTCGCCGCCACCCGCGCGGGTCTTGGCGTCGTCCACGTCCTTCCTGCTCTTGACAATCCCGAGCATGAATTTCAGCGCCGTGGCCTGGTAATTGGCCTTCATCTGCGCGGACGTAGCCACGGTCTCCGCAGCCTTGGCGGCCACCTTCTCCTTCTCCTTGGTTTCGGACGCCGCGTAGTAGATGTACGTCGTAACTGCCAGAACCACGGTCAAAATGGCAAACAGAATGACCGCGATCTGCATCCCCTGACCTTCGCGAGACGCCATTGCAAAACTCCTGAATGCGGCGCAATGAATAAATCAGTACGCCAGTAGCGCCGGCGATGGAGCCGGCGAATGTGAACAGACCGAAACTACTTCGCCATGAACGCGGCCAGCTATTCCCCGAAGGCAGAAAAAAACCGCCCCGCGCGCGGGATTTTCCGCGCCGGAAGCTCTAGCGGCCACAATTCAAGTCTATTTACCACCCCCTGGAGTGTCAATGTTTTTTATCGAGTTAGCGGGACACTCCGCCACGAACCCGACGTGCCGGTGAGGAAACAAGAACCAAAACGACTTTCACCACGGATGTCACTCAAACCACGGATTCGTCCTGCCTGATCCGTGTCGTCCGTGCCAGCCGTGGTGAGAAACCCCTTGGTGCAATTCATAAGGGATTTCTCAAAACTCAAATCACCCATAAAACGTTTGCCGCCAGGGACTTTCCTCCAAAGTAACGTGAAGACCCATAACGGTTTCATCCAGGGTCGGCTCCCGCCTCCGATTGGGCATTTATAAGCTGTTTTTCAAACGACTTGCGGTTTTCAAACGACTTGCGGCGAAAAATTGCGTCACAAGTCCTGTTTTGGTCACGACTTACAATTCGACAGCCTCCAATTTCTCCAAAAAAGTTATAAGCGGCTATCCCTGGCTGCCGTCATGTGCCTGTTCTCAACGCCATTCGGCGGACGACAACTCCGCGCGCGTTTGCCGCCGGAGTATCCGATGCGCGAACATGAACTTTTATTCAGTAAATAACAAAATATTTCCAGGAAGCTGGGGACTGCAGCACCGGATGCACGAGGAGGGTATTTGGCAAAAAATCGACGAGTTGCCGATATTTCCGGGCCGCGGTCAGGCCCAGCCTCTCGTCCCCCAAGTTCCACGAGAATGAAGCGCTACTTCTCATGTCACTCGCCGCATACAACCTGGCCTCGATGCTCCGCGAAGAGTGCGAGGCGGCCCGCGGCGGGTGTTGGGACTTATAGCGGTTCCAGAACTCCGTCCTCAAAGCGGGCGGCAAGGTGGTCAAGCACGCCCGGCGAATTGTGCTGGTGGTCAGCGGCGGCCTTGCTCCCGAAATTCTCGCCGGCCTGTTCGTCGAGCCGGCCACCACCGTCGAGGCCGCCGTGGCCGCTTCGCTGGCGGAATATGGCCCCGCTGCCCGGATTGCCGTCATCCCCAAGGGACCGTACGTGCTGGCGCAGGTGGCGTGAAGGCGTTTGCATGGGAGGCTTGCTTGGGAGGCTTGCTTGGAGAGCGTTTGTTGAATTAATCCCGGCCCGGCCATTCGCAAATCCTTGACGCAACAGTACTTGCGCAGTTCTCTGTAAATGGGTTTTCTTTCCACACCCCGCCGAAAGAGCGGGGCACCCGACTCCATCATCCTGACCATCCCCGCGGCGCACTGGCTCGACGCATTCCCCATGGCTTTGCCCAACAAGTCAGGACACCCCCAACCGGTAGAAGCTTGCAGGTACTCGCTATCGCATTGAGTTGTGGATTTGTCTGGATGCGTCTGACTTGTTGGGCAAAGCCCATTCCCAATTATACAAAAGGCCACTTCTAAACTAAGTGTCCAGTTCAAAAGTCGCTAAACATCGAGCCGATCGCCAGTCTGCTCACACCAGCCTGAAGCGCCAGCGAAGGAAGGCTCGGAATCGCCGAGAAATAAGTATTTTCCTTCGCTTGCGCGTCAGCTCCCCCGCCAGGGCTCGAACCTGGGACACGCGGATTAATCCCGGCGCGCCGGGACTGCTCTACCAACGGAGAAGGTTCTCGCGTATCCAACGGGCTGATTTCATCGACTTGATTTGCCGTTCGCGGCACATTGCGCCGGCGCGGGTATCGTGTCTTTCGGACCAAACAAGTTTCCACGGTCCGTTTTTCACTGCGTATTTGCTCGCATCAGCCGATGGATCGTTATGCTGACTAAGACGTCGCTCCAGGTCATCCGTTTGTCCGACATAGAACCGGCCCGCGGAATTCTCAAGCACATAGACGAAAAACGGCCCGTCCGACATACAACTCCCCCGCCAGGGCTCGAACCTGGGACACGCGGATTAACAGTCCGCTGCTCTACCAACTGAGCTACAGGGGAAGATAGATGTGAAAGTTTAGTTTAAGCCAAAAAAACGGGCAAGGGTGGAATCAGAGCGACTCTCGCGCGTAACACCGCATCGCCGTTGCAGATAGGAAAGGGAGCGGCTGGGAAAGGTTCGCTCCCAGATGCCGCCTGAAGGCGGAAGTCCAGCGCGGCGAAGCAGTGCCTTGAGACAAATGGCCCTCGCCCTTAGAATGAAGGCAAGCTGGATGCTGCTCTTGGTTCGCTGCCGTTTGTTTTCGCGACTGGCCCTCCCTTCGCGCCGAAAGGCTCTCTCCGCGCCTATGAGCGATCTCTTTCACGAATGCGGCATTGCCGCGGTCTGCCATCTTCCTGGGGATTCGCACCCGCTGGCCCCCGAGGGGGGGCCGGATGAGGTTTCCCGTCTTCTGCCCCGGATGCTGCTCGATATTCAGAACCGCGGGCAGTTGGCGGCGGGGATGACGTCGTTCAATCCGGGGCGAGAGCAACTGCTGTATACGCACAAGGATATCGGCTCGGTGACGGAGGTTTTTCGCCTCTCCCACAAGGGGAAGGCGGAGAACCTGATGAAGCAGAATGCCGGGCGGGCGGCCATTGGGCATGTCCGCTACGCCACCTGCGGCGAGGAAGACCGCAACTATGCACAGCCGTTTCAGCGAGATCACCTGGAGAAGCGCAAGTGGTTCGCGTTCGGCTTTAACGGGCAACTGGCGAATTATCAAGATTTGAAAGCCAACCTGCTGGCCGACAGCGACTATCACTTGGCCCGCGACAATGACACGGAGATGATCCTGCACGAAATCAGCCGCGAGCTTTCCGGTGACCGACGGCCGCGGCTGGTGGACATGATGCGGAACGTGAGCAAGAAGTTTGACGGAGCGTACAGCCTCGTGATGCTCAACGCCCAGGGGGATTTGCTCATCGCCCGCGACCCGCTCGGCATCAAGCCGCTCTGTTGGGCGAGGGAGGGGACGCTGTTCGCCGCCGCCAGCGAAAGCGTGGCGCTGCTCAACCTGGGGTTCAAGCCAGAAAGCATCAAATCCCTGCAGCCGGGGCACGCCATTACTATCACGCAGGGGAAGATGGAGATCGAGCCGTTCGCGGAATCCACCGGCAGCGCCCACTGCTACTTTGAATGGATTTACTTCGCCAACGTCGCCAGCACGCTCGACGGCCGCAGCGTCTATCTCTCCCGCACGGCCCTGGGCGAAGAGCTGGCCCGGCTGGAGACGGAATCGGGCCGCGTGCCGCTCGACGAGGACACCATCGTCGTCCCCGTGCCCGACACGAGCAAAGCCGCCGCCGACGCGATGGCCCACAAGCTCGGAATTCCGTCGCGGGAAGGACTGATCCGCAACCGCTACTCGGGCCGCACTTTCATTGAAGGGGGCGATGGCCGCCGCAAAAAAGCGGAAACCAAGTACACACCGCTGCGCGAGGTGCTGGAAGGAAAGCGGATTTTCCTGGTGGAAGATTCCATCGTCCGCTCCACCACCATGCGGGTGCTGCTCAGCCGCATCCGCGAAGCCGGAGCGAAGGAAATTCATGTCCGCGTCGCCTGCCCGCCGATCATCGCCCCCTGTTTTTACGGCATCGACATGTCCACCGTGGACGAGCTTTTTGCCCCCCGCATCATGCGCGGCCGCGGCCTGACCGACGAAGTGCAGGCCGAAATGGCCGACATTCTCGGCGCCAACTCCCTCCGGTATTTGCCGGTCGAATCCATCGCCCGCGCCATCAAGAAAGAGCCGAGCCAACTTTGCCAGGCCTGCATCACGGGCAAGTACCCCACTCCCTTCGGCCAGGATCTCTATCAAATCGCCCTCAACAACGTCGGCAAAGGGGAATGCCCCAGCCGCACGTACGAAGTGCAGCACTCGCTGACGTTTGCGGAGTGAGGACGAGGGAGTGGGACACGGCGTAATCGGCCTCGTTAGGGCCAAGAACGGAAAAATGATTGGTCCGTGTTCCCAGGGCTTCCAAGACCCCGCCCTGCTTGAAGTGGACCCCAGAAGCTGGACAGGCGGCGGGGCGGCGATAAAGAGAGCCGGTGCGAGAGACGAAGGTTTCCTGGGTGTGTGAATGGATCCTGTCTTCAGCGGGCTACAGGTCGTGATCGACCTCGAACGGCGTGCGGCCGGCCAAGCCTTGGTGCGGGCGGCGATGCGTGTAGAGGTCGAACCACTGCGTCAGCCCTTCGTTGACATCGGCTCCGTTAACGTAGTCCTTGAGATCGATGTCCTCGTATTTCACACTTCGCCATAACCGCTCAATGAACACATTGTCGGTGGCCCGGCCGCGGCCGTCCATGCTGACAGCGATGCGGTTGCCGATCAGCAACGATGTGAACGCCTCGCTGGTGAACTGCGAGCCTTGATCGGTGTTGAAGATCTCGGGACGGCCGCGAGCCAGCGCCGCCGCGAGCATCCCGATGCAGAACGTCGGCTCCAGCGTGTTCGACAGTCGCCAGGCGAGCACATGCCGGCTATACCAATCCATCACCGCCACGAGATACAGAACCCCGCGCCGCAGCGGCACGTACGTGATGTCGCTGCACCACACCTGGTCGGGCCGATCAATCGTCAGCCCACGTCGCAGGTACGGATAGACCTTGTGCTCGGGTGCCGGAATCGTCGTTTTCGGCCTGGAAACAACCCTTCCAAGCCCATAATCCGCATCAGCCGCTGCATCCGTTTGCGATTGATGGAGTAGCCGGCGCGAACGAAGTGGTCGGTCATGCGGCGGCTGCCGTAGAACGGAGTGGCGAGGTATTGCTCGGCGGACGACGAGGAAAGCAGGCCGCGCAACGCGGCGCATCCGCTCGTGACACCAAGTGACGCGCCAGCGAAGGACAGCGCCGCCAGCCGAGTTATGTCCGCACCGCCGCCGTATCGGCCCGCGGAAGAGCATTTCCGAGATCATGCCTTTCCCCATCCCCGGCGGTTTCCTTTGCTGGCGCGTCAGGGTGGTGTCATGAGTACCGAAATCACGGGAGGACCGATTCTTAACCGCGAGCTTCCCTAATGGACAGGCTTTCGCTTCGTGTTGCGAAACGCTCCTAGTTTCGCAACGCGCCCACGGGGAGAAATCGGGGGGATGCGTTGCGAAACCCCCTCCTTTTCGCAACACCCAGGGCTGGGATGGCAATCTCCCCTTAGTAGCCAGCACACGCCGTGTGCTGGCCCGCGTTTCAGCAATACCGCGCTCACGGAGTGAGCGGACTACTTTTTCGTCACAACCAGGATGTCAAAGAACTTCGCCGCCGTTCCCGGCGGATGGGCGTTCCGTTGGAGTCCCGCCTTCAGACGGCTCTGAAGACCGCCTGAAGGCGGAACTCCAGCGTTGCCGCGCAGCTAACTGCAACAAATGTATACAACTGGGTTGGCATCGTCAAGTACACGGCAGCCAGAATTCCGGAAATTCTCGGACGTCCATGCCCTGGCTGCGTTCGGCGCGGGTCTCTGACCCCGCCGCCAGACCCGACCGCAGGTCTCCAGCGGGCGGGGAGACCTTCGGTCCGGCGTGAGGGCGGGGTCGGGAGACCCGCGCCCAACCGGGGCGCGCCGGCCTGGGTAGGCGAGCAAAACAATCGCGTTCGGCGCGGGTCTCTGACCGCGCCGCCAGACCCGACCGTAGGTCTCCAGCGGGCGGGGAGACCTTCGGTCCAGCGTGAGGGCGGGGTCGGGAGACCCGCGCCCAACCCGCGGGGAGGGCCGTATCGGCCCGCGGACGAGCATTTCCGAGATCATGCCTTTTCACATCTCCGACGGTTTCCTTCGCTGGCGCGTCAGGCTGGTGTCAGGACCGAAATCACGGGGAATTCCTACCCGTTCGGTGAGAAGATTGCAGCCGCGGCAGCGGCGACCGGAACCGAGCCCACAGCGCAAGCTGTGGGAAGACGAAGCACCATCCCGATCAAGAGCCGCGGTAGCGGCGAAAGAACCGTGGCGAAAGGACACGGCCGCGGGATCGCGCCGGTGCGGATGTGGTCGCGATGGCGACGTGCGCCCGCGGTTCCACCATTCTAGCGCCCCTGCCGGGGCTTTTTCGTTTGCTGCGTCCGTTTACCCACAGCTTGCGCTGTGGGCTGGGTTCTAACGCCGCTGCCGCGGCTGAAGACACCAGCCTGACGCGCCAGCGAAGGACACGTCCACTGCCGGGGTGGGGCGAGCCTAGTACGTTGCCTCAGTTATTCCAATCGAATATCGATCACCTGTTGCATGCCGCCCTGGACGCTTGTTGCGACCCAGTTGCCGGAAAGTGTAATTACGAGCGACCGTTGAATTGGTTTATAGTTCGCGGCGACTACCTGAAGCGTTAGTTTGTAAGTGCCGGGCTCGAGTAGATGAATTCCGTGATTGGCTTGCGATTCGAGGTCAAGCGAGAAGAGGGTCTTGAGGCTGTTGTTCCCCACCAGATTCTCGTTTGCAAAATGGACTCGTAGACTCGGGTAAATGACGTGCCCGATATTGCAGAACCGGTCCATATTCGGTGCCAAAGTAGGAAGCCTGGCACATCCCAGCCACGCCCATTTCAGGTCAAGCGCGAAGCGACGAATTAGAGACCATCCATTTGTCGTTTGTCTGTAAATGTCTTTCGCAAATACTTCGACAGTGTCGGCATTCTTGCTTCCTATGTTGGAAATGCGGAGAGAGAAATAGTAGCACTCGACTGGAACGGTTTGTTGGCCAACGACGCAGTAGAGTAGTGGAGTGTCGCAGTAATCTGGCCCGTGAACATAGGACACTTCAAGTGTCGGCTGCCAAATCCATGCGGCAAGTTGCTCGCGAAACAGTGCAACAAACACCGCGAGCATAGTTGCTACAGCGGGAACGAAGCTGACGGGTACGCAACGCACCGTCAGTGTTAAAATAACAACCGCGACGAAAGGAACTGTCACGAAGGCCCCCACAAGGATCAGGCGGAACAGTGAGCTATCCTGACTCTTTTTCGCGTCCACAGAATCGGTCTCCGATTAAAGTGTTCGTCTGGAGCTACGTGCCGAACAACAAGAGCCAACCTATGAATGCGGCGGCGACTACTAGAACGATTACAAGACCCACGCTTCCTACTCGCGACTGTTCTTGATTGAACCAGACACCGTTCACCAACCATCGTCCAATCGTAATACAGGCAAGACAGCCAAAGAAAACTAGCACCATTGGCAACACTGCCGCGATGAGGCGTTGACCCTCCGGAAATGGACCTCCAGCAAGTACTGACAGGAGCGACGGTATTCCCATCAGGAACATTAGGGTGGCAAACATAAAATGAACATAAGGAGGTCGCTGGCGTTGTCGCTTCGGCTTGGGGTCGTCAACCAGTTCGGCTTGAACCGGGGGCTCGTATGGATTGAGAATAATCGGTCGCGAAAGTATGCGTGAATGAGGTATGGTGAACTGTTGCGAACAGTTTGGACATGCTGCGAGTTGACCGCTAAATTCCGGAGACGAAGTCATTTCGTGCCGGCAATTGGGACATGTGATTGTCTGTATCATGGAAAGCCTCGCGAGCGTCAACAATTCCGCCTATTGCCCTAAACCTCCGGCCTCACCCACGGCTTACGATACGGCCGCTTCAGCAGCTTGTTAGCCTCAGCATCGCCGACGACCTGATGCGTTTCATGATCCCAAACTAAAGTCCGCCCAAGCTGCATCGAGATATTTGCCAAGAGACACGAAGCCGTCGAGATGTGCCCTTGCTCGATGTCGGCGATGGGCTTGCCGCGGGTGGCGATAGCTTTGAGGAAGTCGCGCTGGTGGGCGCGGTTGGCGGTGGCGGCGTGGAGCTCCATGTCTTCTTCGGTTTTGTCCTCGGGGTATTTTTCCGGCGGGTCGAAGGCGGCGGTGCCGCTGAGGGTCGGCTCGTTTTTGCCGGTGGGGAAGAAGTCGTAGCGGTGGACGTCGAGCTTGAGGGTTCCTTTTTCGCCGTAGATGAAGCCGGCCCAGGGGAACGCGGGGTCGGTGGGGTTGCCCCAGGTGCGGTGCTGCCAGGTGACTTTCAGGTCGCCGAAGTCGAACGTGGCGGCCTGCGTGTCGGCGGTGTTCGATTTCCCTTCCTTCTGCACCAGGATGCCGCCGGCGGAGCTGATGCGGGTCGGCCAGCCGAGGTCGAGCTGCCAGCGGATCATGTCGAGCATGTGGATGCACATATCCCCCATGATGCCGTTGCCATATTCCATGAAGGTCCGCCACCAGCGTTTGTGCGGCAGGCCGTCGTAGGGGCGCAAGGGGGCGGGGCCGGTCCACATTTCGTAGTCGAGGTGCTCGGGGACGCGCTCCACCGGCGGGTTGCCGTTGGCCCGCATGTGGTAGTAACAGCAGACTTCGGCGTAGGCGATTTTGCCGAGCAGGCCGCTCTTCACGATTTTCTCGCGGGCTTCCACGAGGTGGGGCGTGCTGCGGCGCTGCGTGCCGACCTGCACCACCCGCTTGTGCTTGCGGGCGGCAGCGAGCATCGCCTGCCCCTCGGCCACGTCGACACTGATTGGCTTCTGGCAGTAGACGTCCGCCCCCGCTTCGCAGGCGGCAATCATCGTCAGGGCGTGCCAGTGGTCGGGAGTGCCAATGAGGACGATGTCGAGATCCTTTTCCTTGAGCATCTGGCGATAGTCGCCGTAGAGGCGAGGCTTGTCCTTGGGCTTTCGCTGGCCGACGATCTCGGCCGCTCTATCGAGCTGTTTCTTATCGACATCACAGAGAGAGACGACTTGGGTCGGCGCGACTTGGATCAGACGGAAGAGATCGTTCTTGCCATACCAGCCGCAGCCGATGAGGCCGACCCGTTTGGGCTTTTGATCGGCGACTTCCTCGGCAATCAGGCGCTGTTGGGCGGCAGCGGTGAGGGAAAGACCGGCAGCAGCGGACGTGGCGGCAATGAATTGGCGGCGGTGCATGGAGAGGCTCCGGGAGAGGGGCTGGGGATTGGGGACTAGGGTCTGGGGATTAAGAGGAGAGGGGAAGGCCTTGTTCCTTCCAACCTTTGAACCCACCGATCAGCGAGACGACGTTGGTGTAGCCCATTTTTTGTAGGCTGTCCGCCACGAAGGCCGAGCGATTGCCGCCGCCGCAGTAGCAGACGATGGGCGTGGCCATATCCGGTGCATGCTTCTCGATGTGCATCTCTATGGTGCCGCGGCTGAGGTGGGTTGCGCCCTGGGCATGTTCTTTGGCGAACTCGTCGGCCTCGCGGACATCGATGAGCAGCGAGCCACTCTTCTGCTGCTCAATCGCGGCCTGAGCCGTGACTTCGCGGATGCGGGTTTTGGCGTCGGCAGCCAAGTCTTGAAAACGCTGGGAATGGGGCATGGGAAGCCTCCTTCGAGATAAAGTGGAGAAGCTCAGCTATCAACCGCTGGGGACCGTGGCCACGCCGCCGCAGTGCGGGCAGCGGCGCTGCTCTCCCGCGGAGGTCGACCATTCTTCTAGAATGTGGCCGCTGGGACAGTAGAACTGGATCCGCCGCGGCACTGGGTTCGCGGGTGCGAATGCCGCGGCTGGCAGGAAACTCGGAATGCCTGGCGCTGGGGCGCTTGGGGAAGGTGGTGAGCCGGCGGAAGTTGACGGCGAGACAGTTGGTTTGGCAAAGGGATTCTGCGCTGCGGGCGGACCGTAGGGCGAAGGTCCATAGGGAGACGATCCCGGCGCGGGCTGCGGCGGAATGTAGTTTGGATCCCTGGTCACGTTCATGGCCAGCAGGTACGCCGGCCCCGCTCCGCAAATGAGTCCCAGAAGGATGCCGACGCCTATCCCCAACTCGATCGCATTCTCATCGCCGTTACTTGCCACCGCCGCCAGCACCGCGCCACCAACCCCCCCCACGATTTCTCCTCCAATCCAGCCGACGGCCATCAGCACCTGGTACAGCAGCGGGTTGCGTCCCTTCTCCTGCACCATTTCGCCGACATGCTTGCAAAGCAAGATGACAAAGATCAAATCGCAGCACATGACATTGGTCTCGCAGAATTCTTCAGCCCGCCTGCCGGGCGGTCCGAGAATATTCTGCCGGTTTCACCGCCCGTTTACCACCCCGCAAGCCCCCGATAGGCTGAAAGGATGCGTTATCAGAATGTCTGCATCGAGTCGCTGGGTTACACGCTGCCGGAGGAAATCCTGAGCAGCGATGAAATCGAGCGCCGCCTTGCGCCCCTTTACCAGCGATTGCGGCTGCCGGAGGGGCGGCTGGAACTGATGAGCGGAATCAAGGAGCGGCGGTTGTGGCCCCATGGGACGCGGCCGAGCGAGATGAGCATCCAGAGTGGCCGCCGGGCGATGGAGAAGACCAGCATCGACCGACGGGAAATCGGCGCGCTCCTTCATGGCTCCGTCTGCCGCGACTACCTGGAGCCGGCCACCGCTTGCGGCGTGCATTATGAGCTGGGCTTGCCGCAGGAATGTATGGTCTACGACGTCTCGAATGCCTGCCTGGGGATGCTCAACGGGATGATTCAGGTGGCGACGATGATTGAGCTGGGCCAGATTCGGGCCGGACTTGTCGTCGGCACCGAAGACAGCCGGCAACTTGTGGAGAGCACCATCGCGCAGCTCAACCGGGACGAGACGCTGACCCGCGAATCCATCAAGCTGGCGGTGGCCTCGTTGACCATCGGCTCGGCCAGCGCCGCGGTGCTGCTGACTCATCGCGACTTGACCACCACCGGCAATCGCTTCACGGCGGTCTCCGTGAGAGCGCACACCAATCACTACCAGCTCTGCCAAGGCGGACATGAGCCGTCCATCGGCGGCTCACAGATTCTGATGCAGACGGATTCCGAGAAGCTGCTGACGGAAGGAATTGCCACCGGGCAGGCGACGTTTGCGGATTTTCTCAAGGAAAGCGGCTGGCAGCGCGGAGACATGGACCGCACCATCTGCCACCAGGTCGGCAGCGCCCACCGCAGGCAAATGCTCGAGTCGTTGCAGCTCAATGGCGAGCGAGATTTCTGCACCTATCCCTGGCTCGGTAACACGGGAGCCGTCGCGCTCCCCATCACGCTGGCCATTGCCCAGGAGCAGCAGTTCCTTCAGCCGCGTGAGCGGGTCGCGCTCTTGGGGATTGGCAGCGGGATCAATTGCATCATGGCGGCGGTGGAGTGGGGCAATGGGAGCAATCGGTAGTCAGATGGCAGTGAGCGGATTTGGCTTGAAGCAACTCAACCCGTTTGCTAGGCTGAAGGCATGACCACCACGGAAATTCGCCGCGAAATCAAGAAGGCCGTTGATGAAGTCGCTCCCGAGCGGCTCGCCTCGCTTGCCGACTACATCCAGTTTCTAACTCGGCCATCGCTGAAACGTCGCTTGGCCGCTGCGGAAAAGGCGATTGCCGAGGGTAAGGGTGTGAACTGGCGGAAAGTCAGTAAGGATGTTTGAGGTTGTCTTGTCGCCGGAGGTTGAGGAGTTTATCGCCTCCGCGCAACGACCACTCGCGCGAAAGCTGGTCCGCTGCTTCGCGCAGCTCGAGCGCGAGCCTCGACGGCATAGTAATATCCGCCGCCTCAAAGGTGAAATGGCTGGCTTGCTGCGCTACCGCGTCGGCGACTGGAGAGTTCTCTACCGCGTCGATGAAGCCACCAAACAGGTGAACGTGCTTGTCATTGCTCATCGATGTGAGGCCTACGAATAGTGGCATGTCATGTCCCGCGATTCCTCTCGCCGCGAATTTCTCACCGGCCGCTCGGCTGTGCGGGCATTGGCGGATGCGCAAGGAGCATTGGCGGAGTCGCTGCCTGCTCCCGGCGGTGCGGGACAGAACTGGCTGACGCAGATTTCGCGCGAGGCGATGGCTTGCGAGTTTGAAGTGCTGCTCGATGGGAAGCAGTATCCGGCCGGGCCGGAAGCGGCCGTCGAGGCTTTGGATCTGGTCGAGGCGCTCGAAGCCCAGCTCACCGTCTATTGGGTCACCAGTGAAGTCAGCCGGCTCAATCAGCAGGCCACGCTGCAGCCGGTGGTTGTTGAGCAGCGGCTGTTTGAGCTGTTAATGCAGGCCAAGGAATTGTGGCGGGCGACCGGTGGAGCGCTGGACATCGCCTCCGGCGCTCTGACGAAAGTGTGGGGCTTCTACCGCCGACAGGGAAACATGCCGAGCGAGACAGAAGTCGCTAAGTCGCTGACCCAAGTCGGCAGTCAGCATTTGGAACTCGATGCCAGTTGCCACAGCGTGCGGTTCCTAGTCCCCGGCCTGGAAATCAACCTCGGTGCCATCGGCAAAGGACACACTCTCGACCGCTGCGCCGAACTCCTCACCAGCCGCGGCATCAATGACTTCCTCATCCACGGCGGCAACAGCAGCGTCCTAGCGCGGGGAATCAGGGGTCAGGGGTCAGGAGTCAAAATTCAGGAGTCAAGTGACGGAGCAAGTTCTGCCGAAGGTCTCAAATCTCAAATCTCAAATCTCAAATCCGAAATCCCCTGGTCCATCGGCCTCCGCCATCCGCTCCGTCCCGAACAGAGACTGGCGGAGTTCACGTTGAGCAATCAAGCCCTGGGAACCTCCGGCTCCGGCAGCCAGTTCTTTCATCACCAGGGAAAACGCTATGGCCACATCCTGGATCCTCGCACCGGTTGGCCCGCGGAGCAGGTGCTCTCCGCCACCGTCATCGCCCCTACCGCAGCCGAGGCGGATGCACTCTCGACGGCGTTTTATGTGCTGGGCATTGAAGGGGCACAGGCGTACTGCGAGCAGCAGCCGGACATCTCCGCGCTGCTCGTGAAGCAGGAAGGCGCGAACGTGCAACTTCACCCGGTGAATTTGCCGGAAGCAAAATGGCGCGCGGTTTGACTTCCAACCTCGGCTACAGGAGCCCTTCAATCACGCCGCCATGATCAATGGCGGCAATTGGCCGGCCGGAGTGATCGAGAAAGCTGGTGTTCGGGTCGACGCCAAGCACGCGATAAATCGTGTGATGGATGTCGCCTGGCCGCAGCGGATTATCCTGCGGAGCTTCCCCCAGCCGATTGGTGCTGCCGATCAGGCGGCCACCCTTCACGCCGCCACCACCGAGCAGGCAGAACATGGAGTTGCCCCAGTGGTCGCGGCCGGGTGTCCCCTGGCTCATCGGCGCGCCGCCGTTGCCCCCGTCGTTCATGCGGGGCGTGCGGCTGAATTCGCCGCAGAGGACGACGCAAACTTTGTCGTACAGCCCCTTCTCCGCCAGGTCCGTGAACAGACCGTACACAAGCTGATCGATCTGCGGCAGATAGCGCTCCATGCCGGCCTTCAGATCCCAGTGATGGTCCCAGCCGCCGAAGTGGCAGCTGACGAAGGTGCTGCCGGCTTCGACGAGGCGGCGGGCGAGGAGCGTGCTTTGCCCCCACGAATTGCGGCCGTAGCGGTCGCGGATTTCGGCCGGCTCGGCGGAGATATCGAACGCTTTGCGTGCCTTTTCGCCGGTCACCATTTCGTAGGCCTGCCGCTCGAACTTGCCCATCGCATCGAGCTTGCCGCTCTTGTCCACTTCGCGGCGGAGCTTGTCGAAACTCGTGAGCAGGTTGCGGCGGTCATCGAGCCGTTGCACGGTGAGCGCGTTGGCGATGGCCAGGTTGCTCACTTGGAAGTTGGCGGCGTTGGGATCACCTTCGGTCTCAAACGGATTGTCCTGCGAGCCCAGGTAGTTGCCGCCGAAATAGCCGGGGCGGATGCCGATGCTGCTCGCATAAGGAACCGCGACATGGGCCGGCATTCCCTGCTGCCGGGGGCCCAGGACTTTTGTGGCGATGGAGCCGAAGAAGGGGAACTTGCCCGTGTTGTTCACGCCGCTGACCCCCGCGCCGCGGCCGGTCAGCATCCAGTGGCCGCCGGTGAAGTGGTCGCCGGTGTCATGATGGAGCGAGCGGACGACGGAAAACTTGTCGGCAATCTTCGCTTGCAACGGGAAAAGTTCCGTCACCTCCATCCCCGTCACGTTCGTTTTGATCGGCGTCCACAGCCCGCGATATTCCGCCGGAGCTTCCGGCTTCATGTCATACATATCCATGTGCCCGGGCCCGCCATCGAGCCACAGCAAGATCACGGCCGTATCTTTTTTGGGCACACCGGCAGCCGCGGAAGCCGCCTGCACCTTCAGGAGCTGGGGCAAACCCACCGCGGCCATTCCCGCCACGCCCAGTTGCAAAAAGCTGCGGCGCGACTGGCCGTCGCAATATTTAGGACTGACTTTTCCGGCATCAATGCGAAACATGGCGGGACTCCTGGGGACGGAGCGAGTAAGGCGAGGGCAAGATGCATTCTTGGCAACGCATCCATAATTGCTTATCGGTATTGTAGCCGTAGTTGAGAGCCTTGGTCAACCTAAATGCGGGTGCTAGCGGCTTTCCGGTGTCGAAGTGTTTCGATTGACGCCGCGCCTCCCCCTCGGCATAATCCGCCCCTCTTATCTTTTGGGGACCACAATGCGCGCACGCGGCGGGCGATGGCGATGGGCGATAGCTTTGGCGGGGACGCTGTGCGCACTCCCGCTGGCCGTCAATGCGCAGGCACAGTCGTCCGCGAATCCGCTCCGCTCGCAGGCCAGCCCTGAACCGGCGGCGCGACCCGAACCTGCAAGGCCGAGCCCGCGCGCCACGCCGGCCAAGCCGACCGTCACGTCCCCCCGCCGCTTCACCGACTACGACGTTTGGGGAGACGACGCTATATCGAGCCTTCAGCCCGGCCTCAATCCGCTGCGGCAGGCGACTTTCAACGAAGAGTTGCGGCAGCCCGCCGCGCTCACTCCCGAGCAGGCCCTGCGCGAAAACGAATGGGCCAAACTGGGGCCGCACGGCAACCACGATAAGTCTGCGGAGGATCCCTGGCAGGACACCCTCTTCTCGCACGGCTGGTTTGTGCATACCGACCCCAACGACCCGCATCGCAGCATCGGTTGGGGTGAGCCGCTGGTGGGAACGAGCTGGCGGAACCGCCCCTGGTACGTGGGGGCGTTTGGCGGCGGCATCTTTAATGGCGACCTGATTGCCGGGCATGTGATGCAGAACAATACGGCCATCGGCGGCATTCGGTTGGGGCACGACTTCGATCACTACTGGGGTGTCGAAGGGCGATTCGCATATTCCAACCCGCACATCACGCTCCCCGACGGCACGCCGATCGGCGTCTCGCGGAACTACCTCGTCGACGTGGAGCTGCTCTATTACCCCTGGGGCGATTCCCGCTGGCGGCCCTATCTTTCGCTCGGCCTGGGCCAGGCAACTTTCCGCTTCACCGACGATCAGGCCAACGTCATCCACGAATCCCTGCTCAGCATGCCCCTCGGCGTCGGGCTGAAATGCTTTCATTCCCCCTGGCTGACCACCCGCTTCGACCTGGTCGAGAATTTTGCCTTCGGCTCCCACACGCTCGATAGCCAGGCCAACTTCTCGCTGATGGTCGGCGTCGAGTATCGCTTCGGCGGACGTAGGCCCAGTTACTTCCCCTGGCACGGGAACACGGTGGGATGGTGAGCCGAAGCAGGCAGTCGGCAGAAGGCGGCAGGCAGTTTCTCGATAACCGCCTTCGCACCCCCCCGATAGTATTGAGATTATGGCTTTGCCCTAAAAACCCCTCGGAACCCCGAATAAAGGGGCAACCCGGAATGGCGTTAAGATAAGCGTAACTCCTTGAGCGTCACGGATGAAGCAATGCTGTCGCGTCATTGCTATCGTGTGTGGTCTAGAGGCGCGAGATTCCAAACGATTTGAAAGCACGAG
>JBKJNY010000182.1:0-16206 GCA_046593355.1 Pirellulaceae bacterium
GTCGTTTACATTCCGATTCTGCTGTTCATCGCGGCCTTCGTGCTCGGCGTGCTCATGGGCAAATGGCTCCGTCTGAAGGAAATGGGCTGGCGGTTCGGCCTGATCTTGGGGAGTGCCCTCGCGGCGGTGTCCATCATTGCGCTGGGTGAGTTCAAACTGGGGGTCGATCTGCAAGGAGGCGTGATTCTGGTCTACGAAGTGAATAAGGAGCAAACGAACAAACTGCTCCCAGCCGACCAGCAGGATCAGTGGAATATGGATGCGGTGGCGGGAATCCTCAAAAAACGCCTCAATCCCGACGGCCTCAAGGAGATCGTGATTCGGGTCTCCGGCCAGAATCAAATCGAAGTCGTGGTGCCCGAGGTGGACGAGAATGAAGTCGACGAGCTGAAACGGATCATCACCACCGGGGGCGTCCTGCAATTCTTGATTGTGGCCGACGACGAAAGCCTGGACCGCAACGTCATCACTCAGGCCCGCGCCCAAGCCGAATCCAAATCCCTGGCTTTGAAAACGGACGACCGCGTGCGTAACGAGGCGGACGAGGTAATCGGTTACTGGAAAGGGGTCGCTCGCGAGCGGGACAACGACGACCTCAGCCCCTTTCGCGACGAGGACGTTTTCCGCGCGATACTCCGCGACCGCGCCACGGGCGATATTATCAAATTCGATCCCACCGAGGAATCGATCGTCCAGTCCAGTCCCAAGGATGGATTGCCGCAAGTTTTGGCCAAGCGAGGTATCCGGACCATTGAGGTTTTGCTGCGCTATGATCCCAAGCTGGACCTCAAGGGCGAAGACCTGTCCGGCGCCAGCGAAGGGCGGGATGAGCATCTTCGCCCCGCCATTCATTTCTCGATGAAGGGGGACGGGATTTCCAAGATGGGGCAGCTCACCTCTTCGAACCTGAAACGCAAACTGGCCATTGTTTTCGACAATGACTTGCTCTCCGCCCCGGCGATTCAAAGCCAGATTTCGGACCGCGGCCAAATCACCGGCAACTTCGCCGTCGAAGAAGTTCGCTTCATGGTCGAAATCCTCCGCTCCGGCAGCATGCCGGTGGTCCTGCGGCACGAACCCATCAGCGAAAACAGAATCGGATCGTTGCTGGGGCAAGAAACCATCGACAGAGGGAGCTGGTCCATCGCCATCTCTTTGATCGTGGTGCTGATTTTCACGGCAGTCTATTACCGCTTCGCCGGCTTCGTCGCTTGTGCGGCACTGATTCTCAATATTGTTTTGACCTTGGCCATCATGGTGATGCTGCAAGCCCCATTCACGCTGCCGGGCCTCGCCGGCATCGTGCTCACGGTCGGCATGTCGGTGGACTCCAACGTGCTGATCTTCGAGCGGATCCGCGAGGAATTAGTGAAAGGAGCAGCCCTCCGCATGGCGCTCCGCAACGGCTTTGACCGGGCCATGACCACGATTATCGATTCCAACCTGACCACGCTGCTGACCGCCGTCGTGCTCTATGCCATCGGCACCGACCAGGTCCGCGGCTTCGGCATCACGCTTACGCTCGGCATCCTGACGAGCATGTTCACCGCCATCTTCTGTGCCCGCACCATCTTCGAAGCCGGCGAGCGGCTGAAGCAGCTCAAGACGCTCTCGATGTTGAAGTTTTTCACGCGGACGAACGTCGATTGGTGCAAGTGGTTCCCCGTGGCCACGATTGGCTCGTGCATCCTGATTGCGGTCGGCCTGGTGGCCACGGTCGCGCGGGGAATGAGCCTGTTTGATATCGACCTGGCAGGGGGCACCAGTGCGACCATGATCCTCAAGACACAATTGGATGACGAAAAGGTCCGCCAGAGACTTGGTGTAACGTTCAAGAATCTGAAGGACTCGGGTGCCCCAGGAAGCATCGACTACACGGTTTATGAGATTACATTCAAAGGCCGCAAAGAGAAGACCGTCTATCAGGTCCTCAGCAATATTCCCAAAGTGGAAACTCTACAGAAAGCGATCCAGGAGACTTTCCGCAACGACGATGGAAGCGAAGGATTGCTGACCTACCAGCTTGAAGTGGGAAATCTCAAGCCGGTGACGCGCGCGAGCGACGTGCCCGAAGATTCGACGGGTGTGGCGCCGGGCGGCCCAGGCCCGTTTGAGAGTACCCCACCGATTGCAACCGAACCGGCCACCAAGACCGCGCCGGAAAAATCCACGCCCGCGACGGACGAGGAGAAGGCCGCCCCGAAGGATGCTCCCAAGGAACAAGAAACACCCGAAAAACCAGCGGATGAAAAGCCTTGCGGCATTCAGGATGAAAGGGCAGACGAGGTGAAGAAGGCGGATGATGCGAAGGAGGCGAAGAAGACCGAGGAGGCCCCAAAGGCCGAAACTCCGAAGGAGCCAGCCAAAGCGGAAGAGACCACGCCTGACGAAGCCAAATCCAATAAGTCGAAGTCGGAACCGCCAACTGCGACCAAGGCTCCGCCGACCACGCCACCGCTATCGGAAAGTGTTCCGTCCGACCTGCCAGAGACTCCGCCGGCATCCAGGCAGTTTTTTGAAACGTCGGTCGACCTAAAGTTCCCCGGCAATAAGATCAGCGGCATGGCGCTCAAGGACCGCGTGGAAAAGGCGGTTGAAAGGGCTCTGACGCAGAAACATCCCGTGGCGGTTTCCCGCAAGGATACCGTTACGGGCAGACCTTGGGACGGCAAAGACACCACCGCGCACGAGGATTGGACCGTCACGTTGCCGATTCCCGAAGCCCAGGCCAAGACGGTGCTGGATGAGCTCAAGACATCGCTCGATAAGACTCCCGTGTGGCAGGCTTCCAACACGATCCAGGGCCAGGTGACCGTCGACACGCAGCTCAAGGCGATCACCGCCATTCTGATCAGCCTCCTCGGCATCGTGGCTTACGTCTGGTTCCGCTTTCAAAGCTTGAGCTGGGGCATTGCCGCCGTCGTGGCCCTGGTGCATGACACGCTCGTCATGCTCGGCTTCATCGCCATGAGCTACTGGATGGCCGGCGTGCTGGGCTTCATGCAGGTGGAGGAATTCAAAATCAGCCTCACTATTGTGGCCGCGTTTCTGACACTGATTGGCTATTCCATCAATGACACAATCGTCATTTTCGACCGTATCCGCGAAATCCGCGGCAAGAGCCCGGACATCACGCGGCACATGATCAACGAGAGCGTCAACCAGACCATGAGCCGTACCATCCTGACGACCGGCACCGTGCTGATGGTAGTGGTTGTCCTGTACTTCTTCGGCGGGTCGGGGATGCACGCCTTTGCGTTTTCCATGATCATCGGGGCCCTCGCTGGCACCTACAGCACCGTGTTCATCGCAGCTCCGCTCCTGCTGTGGATCCACAACCGGCCCGGACCTGCCGGGGGCAAAGTGGTCAAGCCGGTCATCGCCGACAAGCCTACGCCGGCAGCGGCGCGATAGAGGATCAGGGGTGCCACGCCCACGGCTTTGCGTGGGCGTGTCTGTGGCATCCCTTCACGCCCACGCAAAGCCGTGGGCGTGCCACCCTGAAACCCTTCCTCGACGCTACGACCGCGCGTATTTCTGTTTGCGTGCTCCAGCTCACGATTGCCGGTCGATAAACGAAGTGCGGCACTATTTCCAGGGAGGCGGTGCGTACCAGATGCCGGCTGGAAAAGTGGAGCGTAGGGCGTGTCCAAAAAGCGAGTCCTCCTGGGCCTCTCGATCATCGCCGGCGGTGTCTGCGCGTCCCTGCCGTTTTTGCGAGAGTCGCCGCTAACTCTTCCGGTAGCTGCGGATCCAACGGCCGCATCCGCGCCCCAGGCCGCCAGCCCTCTGCTTGAGCAGCCAGTTGCCGCGATTTCCTCCGAGGCTTCTTCGTCGCCTGAGCAAGTTTCCGCTCAGGCCTCCAGATCGCCCAGCCCGTACCTCGACGACGGCTCGCAGCGACTGGAGCGAGGCGAACCGTTCCGCTCTCCCACAACCTCCGCCGTCGAAGAAATTGCCTCGCTGCCCAAGGAAAAGTCCATCGCGCCGCCGCTATTGCCTGTCAGCTTTCAGGTGAAGCAGCCGGACGCAAGCCCGCAGGGCCCGTGGCAGCCGGCCAGGCTGGCGGAAGGCCCTGCCGGTCCGCCGCGCGAATACCGGATCCGCAAACTCGATTCCCTGGAGGATTTGGCGGAACGATTTCTGGGCTCGAGGGACCGGGCGGAGGAGCTTTTCGAGGCCAATCGGAGCGTTCTTAAGGACCGGCATATCCTGCCGCTGGGAGTCGTGATTCGCATTCCTTCCGCCGGCGCTGATTCGGCAACGAATACCTCGGACAGTGATCTGCAGCCGGTTCGTCCTTCGTCCGATTGAGAGCGTCTGGGTACACCAGCCTGAAGCGCAAGCGAAGGACCGCGAAGCGAAGGCAAGAAACGACCCAGGGCGCGGCCACCCCATGGCAGCCGCGCCCCGGCGTGATCCCTGGCGCCGGGGCAGCTTTTAAGGGCTGCCCCGGCGCTCAGTCTAAGCTTCACCGTGAAGCACCGGAAAGCGCAATTGACCCAGAAACCGCGCTTCCCGATTTGTTTGCTTCGACCCAGGAGGGAGGGTGGCGGCACATTCCCGCAAATTTGCCGCCGACGATGAAGCTCCGAGTGTTCGAGTGGCGGCCAAGGAGCTTGACCTCAGACGGTCGGGAGTAATATCACTTGCCCTCGCCGGGCACAATTGCAGTTTTTGCAAACGGTCCAGATTTCTGGGAAAGGTTGCCCAAGAATAATTCTGGGTGGCATGCCCACGGCTTTGCGTGGGCGTGGACGGCGCGGATTCGCATTGACCCAATCGTCAGCCGGTAGTATTCCTCCCCCAACCTGTGCCACCGCTGCGCCCTTGATTCGCACCTTTCGTTCCTATCTTGCGAACACGCCCACGCAGAGCCGTGGGCGTGCCACCCATGCATCCGGCGACCTCTCCCACCGCAGCATCCCGCGCATCGCGGCTGCTGCTTGCGCTGTGGCTCTTCGCCGGTCTGCTTTCCAGCGGCTGCGCCCAGCGCTATATCACCCTCCGCAAAATCCCGAAGAACCCGCTGGAAGGGCCGCTAAATCTGCTCTCTCGCGGCGGACCCAAGCCGACTCACCGCACCGAGATGCTCCTGCGGCGGTACGACCTGCTGGACGTCCAGGAGAAGAATCCGCAGTTGGCGTTGGCCGGCTTGCGGAAGCAAACCGCCGAAGAGCCCAATTCCGACAAGGTCTACGCCGTCGCCGAGCTCGCCTATCTCGACGCCAAGCGCAAGCAGGACGCCGGCCAAATCAAGGAGGCTCTCGACCTCTACGGAGCCGCCGTCGCTTATTCGTACGGCTATCTCTTCGAGCCGGGACTCGACCGCTTCCGCAATCCCTATGATCCGCAGTTCCGCCGGGCCTGCGATCTCTACAACAGCTCGCTGGAGGGCGCTCTGCGGATTGCGATCAAACAAGGGAAGATCAAGCCCGGCCAGGCCCAGACGATTGAAACCGCCAGCCAGAAATTCCGACTGGACATCAAGGTCAAAGGTCCCTGGCATCCCGAGGATCTCAACCGTCTGGAGTTCGTCAGCGACTACGAGATCGCCGGCGGCCTGACCAACCTGCACCACACTTACGGCCTGGGCGTTCCGCTCATCGCCGTCCGCGCCAAGCACGAGGACGAAGATGCCGCCGAGAAATTCTATCCCCCAGGACTCAGCTTCCCGGTGACGGCGTTTCTGCGAGTGGCGGCGGACAGCAATCCGGAGTCGAGCGGGGTCCATCACTGCGTGTTGGAGCTGCACGATCCGTTGCGCGCCACCACCTTGTCCGTCGGCGACCGCCTGGTGCCGCTGGAAACCGATCTCACCACGCCGCTCGCGTACTTCCTGGACAATCCGGCGTTTCAGGCCCAGGACATTTCCACCTCGGGGTTGCGATTTCCCGGCGATCCGACGTCCACCAAAATCAAAGGCATGTACATGGTGGAACCGTACGACCCGAGCAAGATCCCGGTCGTCATGGTGCATGGTCTCTGGTCCAGTCCCACGACCTGGATGGAGATGTTCAACGACCTCCGCTCTTTTCCGGAAATCCGGGATCGCTACCAGTTTTGGTTTTACCTCTACCCCACCGGCCAGCCATTCTGGGTCAGCGCCGCCCAAATGCGCGGCGACCTGACGGATGTGCGGCAGAAGCTGGACCCGGGGAAACAGAATGCAAACCTGGACCAGATGGTGCTCGTCGGCCACAGCATGGGGGGCCTCGTCTCCAAACTCCAAACCCTGGAGAGCGGCGATGATTTCTGGAACATTCTCAGCAACAAACCGATCAGCGAGCTGAAGGCCTCCGACGAGGACCGGGAGAAGCTCGCCCGCGTGGTCTACTTCCATCCCAATCCGGCCGTGAAGCGGGTCATCACCATCGGCACGCCCCACCACGGCAGCGATTTTGCCAACACCTACACGCGGCTGCTCGGCCGCAAGCTGATCACACTGCCTGAATTCCTCACCGACTTGACGAACAAGCTGGTGCTGAACAACCCCGGCTTCTTCAAGAACACCGAGTTGCTGACCACGACGACCAGCATCGATTCGCTCGCGACGGACGATCCGATCTTCCCCGTCATGATCGCCGCTCAGAAGGGGCCGGGAGTCAAGTACCACAACATCGTCGGCCGCATCAACCGCAGCGGGTTCCTTCAGCAGTGGACCGAGGATGGAGACGGCATCGTCAGCTACAAGAGCGCCCATCTGGAGGACATGGCGTCGGAAAGGCAGGTCACGGCCGATCATCTCGGCGTCCATAGGCATCCCCTGGCGACGCTCGATGTCCGGCGGATCCTCATCGAGCACATGAACGAAGTGCGGGGGTTGGCGGGCGCACCCCAGTCGATTACGCCCGTGGGCTACCAGATTCTCAGCACCGGCTATGGAGGGGACACTCGCTTGCCGCCGGCCGCTGCCGTGAAATTGCCCCCCACGACCGTGATTCCTCCGCCGGCGGCAGCCCCACCGGCAACCGGATTGCCCCGGCCGATTGGAGCACTCATGACCATACCCCGCGACAGATGATTCCGCGTCCTCGCCAGACTTCCAATCGCTCCCGTAATGCTTACTCTCTTACTTCGCCAGGGCCACCGCCGCGGTGACGGCTCCTTGGAGCGGCGGCTGCGAATAGCGGTCGAACTTCCGCCGCTGCGGCAGACGGGATTCGTTGCGCGTTCTGGCCTGTGGCTGTGAAGGCGCTGGACCGCTGGCTTCCATGGCACCTTTCAGCGCGGGCGACGAGGCAGCGGCGTCGGCCCCTTCGTCCTGCGAATCCTCCGCGGCTGCTTCCATCGGCAGCTCGCCCCGAACGACCCGGATCTCGCGGGGAGCTTCAATCCCGATGCGAACCGTTTGCCCTTTCACTCGCAGTACGGTGACGGTGATGTTGCCCGCGATGGTGATTTTTTCCTGCAGTTTTCTGGTGAGCACAAGCATGACACACTCCTTTGTTCCTTGAATTCTGAGACGCGAATGCGTCCGAAGAGTGAAACCATCTAAAGCACAAGGCGTGCCAACCGTGTTTCATTGCCGAGATTTAGCTGCAAGCCATTGGCTGGATAGCAGTTGCGATGAAAGTTGCCGACAAGGAGCAGCCCGGCATATTGGTGGACGAAATTACAAATCATGCAACTCTTGCAATTCGCGGCTCGGCCGTGACGGCTCTTACAACCTGTCTGGCAAGTGATAGCAGTCATCACCACGAAACCAATCTTGCCGCTATCAGCCGCTGCCACTATCCTCCCTCCCCTCATCTGCCTGCATCCTCCGCGGTCACATCCATGCGAGCGCCCTTCGCCACCCTCTGCCTTGCGCTTGCCCTGGCGGGTTGCCGCGGCCCTGGGGGCGGACCGCTTGGGCAAGTGACCATTCCTCCGCCCGGCACGCAGCCGGCGGGCGCATTGATGGCGGACAATTCTTACTACCCGGGCTCCTCCAATCCGGCCGCGGCCTCCTCCTTCGGCAGCCCGTCTCGCGGAATCACGGCTACTTCCCCGCCGGCAACTCCCGGCGCTCCAAGTTTCACATCCAACGACACCGCTCCATTAGCCGACCGCCGTGGCGCCGCCATTTCCCGTTCGAGCCTTGCCGCTCCGTCGCGCACCATCGCGCCCGCCAGCCGCGAAGAGCCCATCCGCATCCCCGACGATTCCACCTCCGCGGCAACACTGGCCGCCGTCGTCCCGATTCGCGGCATTCCCACCACGGATGCCACCGGCCTGTTCGAGACCGTCCGAGCCCAGCTCAACACGCCGTCCTTCCTCTCCGCTCGGTCATCCAGCTCCAACGGCTTCGTGGAAATCTCCCGGTTGCCGGATGCTCCGGCCGAGCTTCGCCGAGCCGCTCTTTTCGGGCAGTCGCTCCGCTGACGACTTGCGGGCGGCTACAATAAGGGGGCAATCCCGGCTCGAGCAAAACGAAGAGGAAGCAGGCGATGCAGCGACTTGTCGACGGCGTGCAGCGATTCCAGGCCAATGTCTTCAGTGCCCAGCGGCATCTGTTCGAGCGCCTGGCGGAAGGGCAAAACCCGCTGGCCCTGTTCATCACCTGCTCGGACTCCCGCATCAATCCCAACCTGATTACGCAGACCGAGCCGGGCGAGCTGTTCATCCTCCGCAACGCCGGCAACATAGTCCCCCCCTACGGCGCGTCCCGCGGCGGTGAAGAAGGGAGCATCGAGTACGCCGTCTCCGTGCTCGGCGTCGAGGACATCATCGTCTGCGGCCATTCCCACTGCGGCGCGATGAGCGCCCTGCTCGACCCCTCCAAAACCGCCGGCTATCCCGCCATTCGCAACTGGCTGGACCATGCGGAAGCGACCCGCCGGATCATCGCCGAGAACTACCAGCACCTGGTCGGCGAGCTCGCCCGCCAGACCGCCGCCGTCGAAGAAAACGTCCTGGTCCAACTCAGCAACCTCAAGACGCACCCGGCCGTCGCCGCCGCCCTCGCCCGCGAGCAAATCAACCTGCACGCCTGGGTCTACGAGTTCGAAACAGGTAAAGTGTTTGCCTTCGATACGCCGGCCGGCCAGTTCATTCCCATCGAGAATACGACCAGCGGCCCGCGACGCCACTCTCAGGAAGTCGACATCTAGAATCCCATGAACGCAGTCCCCTTTCAGATCAACAGCGTCTACGGCGGCCTGGGGGAATGTCATGGCCTCCTCAAGCAGGAAGGCAAATTCCTGATCCTGGAATTTCAAATCCAGGACTCCGTGGTCAACGTCCTCAAGAGCGGCGTCAAGTGCGTGGAGATTCCGCTGGCGGATGTCGCCCGCATCCTGCTCCGCCGCCGCTGGTTCGGCCTGTCCAACTCCCTGGAAGTGCAACTCTCGCGGCTGGACCTCGTCGAGCAAGTCCCCGCCATGAAGCAAGGACTCTTGACCCTCTCCATCCGCCGCCGCGACGTGCCGCTTGCCAAAACCTTGATCGAGGGAGTGGAGCAGGTCACGATCCCTGGAAAGTAGCCCGGCCGCCCAATGGTCATTCACTTGCCCGCCTGGGTGAGGTGTATTGATTCATAATTCTCACTCTCCCATTTTCGGCCCATGTGAATCAAATCGCCGCCGCAAGTTGTTGTCACACAATACCTTCGGAAATGACGCTTTGATTCAACGCCTTGCGATTTCGCGATTCCTGATACATTCCTCCCTCTGCGTTCCCTGCGCCTCTGCGTGAGGCCCATCTTGACGGCAGGAGAGTTCCCTGCCGTACTCCGAATACCCCCCCGACCGTTGCGAAACTCGCTGAGTTTCGCAACGCTAGCCACGGGGAAAAATTGGGGGGATGCGTTGCGAAACTACCCCCCCTTTCACAACACCCCCCTCGTTCTCAAATCTCAAATCCTCTTTCCGCCACCAGGAAAAATGCGCGCAGCATCCTCGTCACTTCCGCACACACTCCAGTCAAATTGTCAAAGACCATGCCAGATTCTCGCCGGCCCGAATTGAAACAATTGTACACAATACCAAGTCTCCGTCAAGTCCCCGGAAGGGGGGTCGCACGGCAATTCTTCCCACCGCCGTTCGGACCACCCCTTGGTCTCGCCGCGTCGGTGACGGTTTCCTGAAATCTGCCCGGAACCGTTTTCGACAGCCAAACTTGGGCCTGCCCCGCGGCGACCAAATTAGGACTAGAATCGACCCTCCGCCCCCGCGGTCGGCCGTAGAAAGCCGGTAAAAAGTAGAATGTCCCCTTTTCCTCCTCCTTTTCCTCCTGCAAATCTCAAATCTCCGCCCCGTCCTATTCCGACGGTTCGCACGTTCTCATCGCCGCTCTGCTGAGACGACGTGCTCTGCGCCTATCCGAGCGATCCCACTATTATATCCAGTTGTACACATCTAGTCAAGTCCCCGGCAAGACATCCAGAAAAAACTTTCCGCCGCGATTTCGCCCTCGCCGCGCCGTGTCGAGATAAGTTTCCTAAAACCTTTGCCTTCCCTTGGATTTGATCATCGCATAGCCGCTGCCCGAGCAAGTCGAGGAGGAGTATAATCAGAACAGTTGCAACGAGTCTCTGTCGGATCAGCGGCGTGTTTCGACCAAACGGAGGCGACTTGACTAGTGAAAATTCAGCCTTGCCCGCCGATGAAGAAGTAACGAGAACTCCCATCGACGTTTCCGGGATCGACGGTGCCGCAAGCATTCTGGAGCAATTGCTCTTGGATGCCGGGCAGCCCGTTGATCGCGGGCAGCTTCGCCGCGTGGTCCGCGAAGCGGCGGATGCGTTTCCAGGCGCGGCACCACTGCTGTGGTGGCATTGGATCGGAGAAGCGGGGACCAATTTGGGTTTGAAGTGCAAGGTTGTGGATTGCACACCGGATGAGTTTCGCGAACTGGCTCGCGACGGGGCGCGGCTCGTTCTATACGTGCCGGGATCCGACCCCTGGCGCGCCGTGACCGACGCTCGCGGTCGCAAATTCCGTCTGGCACGCGCCTTTGCCGAGCAATCCTCCCCATGGTGCGGCGCTGCACAATTGCACGAGTTTGCCGGCAATCCCGGGACACAAGACGTGTTGAGATGCGTGATCGTCGAACGCGCGGTGGCCTACGGCGCCAACATTGGCCACGCCGAAAAAATGTCGCCGCTGGCGCGGCTGTGGGCATTGCTGCGGCCGGAACGCTCGGACATTTTCGTGCTCATGGTTTTTTCCTTGGTCGTCGGTCTGCTGACGTTGGCCGTTCCCATCGCGTCTCAGTCACTCATCGATACCGTGGCGTTTGGACGTTTCCTGCAGCCGGTCGTCGTCATGTCACTGCTGCTGCTGGCCTTCTTGTCCTTCTCGGCCGCGATTCAAGGGCTGGAATCTTACGTCGTGGAAATCATCCAGTGCCGGTTGTTCGCCCGCGTGTCGGCCGACCTGGCTTATCGTCTGCCGCGAGTTCGCACCGAAAGCCAAGACGGGAAGTACCTGCCCGAGTTGGTTAACCGGTTCTTTGACATTGTGACAGTGCAAAAGGTCACGGCCAAGTTACTGCTGGACGGGCTGACGTTGGTGCTCAACACGGTGATCGGTATGTCCGTGCTGGCCCTCTACCATCCGTGGCTGTTGGGTTTCGACGTAGTCCTGCTGGCGATGCTGGCGCTCCTCATTTTCATCCTCGGACGAGGCGCCGTGGCGACCAGCATTAAGGAATCGAAGTACAAGTACGCGACGGCGGCTTGGCTGCAGGATCTGGCTCGGTGTGCGGTAACGTTCAAATACGACGGCGGCGCCGAATTCGCGCTCGAGCGAACCGATCAGATCGTATCCGAATACCTGTCGGCTCGCAAAAAGCACTTTCGCGTTCTAATGCGGCAGATCCTGTTTGCGTTGTCGATCCAGGCGGTGGCGAGCGCGGTTTTGCTCGGGATTGGCGGTTGGCTGGTGATGACGGGCGAATTGACGCTCGGGCAGCTTGTCGCGGCCGAACTGATCGTGACAGTCATCGTCGGATCGTTCGCCAAGCTGGGAGGATACATGGAGAGTTTCTACGATTTACTGGCGTCGGTGGACAAGCTGGGAGTGTTGTTGGACCTTCCCATCGAGGAGCAGGAGGGCGTGCTGCATCAGTTTCCAGCGCGGCCGGCATCCCTGACGGTTCATCACGTGGACTACTCGTTTTCGGGTGGGGCTTGTGTGTTGGCATCGGTGGGCCTGGAGATTCGTTCCGGAGAACGCGTGGCGCTCATGGGGCCGGGGAAGAGTGTGCTGCTCGACTTGATATTCGGACTGCGCAGTCCGACGCACGGCCATCTGTCGCTTGACGGGATCGACCCCCGCGACCTGCGCCCCGACTTCCTGCGACGCCGTGTGGCGCTGGCCCGCGGCATCGAAGTGTTCCAGGGCAGTGTGGCCGACAACGTGCATCTGGCCCGCCCTGAGATCACGTTCAACAAAGTGCGCGATGCGCTGGAACAAGTTGGGCTGCTCGACGGCGTGCTGGCGCTGTCGGAAGGAATTGAAACGGATCTGAGCAGCGCTGGGGCGCCGCTCACAGAAAACCAGTTGCGGCGTCTGATGCTCGCGCGAGCCATTGTCGGTCGGCCGGGCCTGTTGCTGATTGATGGAGTCTTGGACACGTTGCCCGACGAGGAAGCGGAAGAGTTGATGCGCACGCTTTGCGATCCGCGCCAGCCGTGGACGCTGTTGATCGTGACCAGTCGCATGTCTTTGCATGAACATTGTCAGCGCGTGGTCGAGTTGCGGGAGGACAGGCTGCGCCCAGAAGTGTCGGCGGGCGAGGATCAGCCGGGAGGTGAGGAATGAGTGAGCCCAATGAGAATAGGAATGCAATGTCGAACGCGATAAGACCGCGTCGCCGCACGATGCTGGCGCCGGTCGCCTACAGTGAATTGCTCATGCCTTCTTTGCGGTTGGCTCGCTCGTCGCGCTTCGCCCGGCGGATCGCCAGGGTTCTATTCGCACTGTTGCTCGCCACGATTGGACTGGTGATGTTCGCCCCCTGGCAACAGTCGATTACCGGCAACGGCAACGTGGTGGCATACGCGCCAGGGGAACGGCAACAGACGATTGAAGCGACAATCAAGGGGCTGATTGTCGGCTGGGGCGAGGGCATCTTTGAAAACGCCCGCGTCGAGAAAGGGCAGATGATCGTCGAAATCCAGGATCTCGATCCGTCGCTGCTGGGACGCTTGCAGGATGGTTTGACCGCCACTCAACAGCAGGTCGAAGCAGCTCGCAAGCAAGTCGCGGCCAACCATCGAAACTTGGAAATCACGCACACCGTCGTCGAGTCCAATGCCGAAATCATCACGGCTTATACCGAGGTCAAGCTGCACGTGATCGCCTCGGCCGACGCCTTCATCGAAAACGCGCGGCAGAAAATCATCGCCGAAGAACAGCACTTGATCGAGCAACGGGCGGCCTTCGCCCAGGTCGATGCGGACTTCCAGCGCCAGAAGACACTGTACGAAGAGAAAATCGCGTCGCAAATCCAGTTTCAGGAGGCCGAACGCAAATACAAGGAGGGCAAAGCCAAGGTCGCCAAGCACCAAGCCTACGTGCAGGGCGCCAAAGACGAATTGACCGCGAAACAAAAAGATCGGGACGCCAAGGCCCAAAAAGCGCAGGTGGACATCGATTACGCAAAGGCCCTGCACCGCAAGTCCGAAGGGGAGGTGGCCAAGGCGGAAAGCGACGTGGCCAAGACCGAAGCGGATTTGAATAGGGCCGAGAAAGATCTTTTGGAGATGGAGGTCAAGGTGTCACGGCAAAAGAGACAGTCGGTCAAGGCCCCCTTCGATGGCTTCATCGTGCAGATCTCGCCGAACCAGGGCGGACAGGTGATCAATGAAGGCGACATGCTCTGTGTGATTGTTCCCGATACGACGGATCGTGCCGTGCAACTGTGGCTCGACGGCAATGACGCCCCACTGGTCGAGCCGGGTCGGCATGTGCGCCTGCAATTTGAGGGTTGGCCTGCCGTCCAGTTAGCAGGCTGGCCGTCTGTGGCGGTCGGCATGTTTGGCGGGAAGGTCATCTCCGTCGATTCGATCGATAACGGCAAAGGGCAATACCGTATCCTTATTCAACCTGACGAACGCGACCCCGACTGGCCCGGGGCGGAGTGGCCGGAAGGGAGATTCTTGCGTCAAGGGGTGCAGGCCCACGGCTGGGTCTTGTTGGACCGCGTTCCCTTGTGGTTTGAAGTGTGGCGGCGCATGAACGCTTTTCCGCCGGTCACATCGTTCGAGAAGGACGCGCCGAAGGACAAACCCAGCAAACCACCGAAAGTTGGCAAGACGCCTTAAGTCGCGAAATGCCACGGCAAGCCAGAACGACTTTAGCGGTTGCGCAGAATTTGACGATAATCAAAGACAGCGCGACTGCGCTCGTGTGCTGTTGCGCGCTCGAAGGTCGCGGAATGTGTTGGCTAAACTAGGGAAGGGCTAGGACTTGCGTTCATTGACCCTTTTGCTGACATTGCTGACGCTAGCGGCTTCTGGCTGTGCGAGCCTGGAACCGGTTCGTCGCCTCAGCCGGTCGACAGAGCCGCCGTCCGTTTTTCCTGATCCTCCACCGGCTGCTAGCGGACCAGTCACTCCGTCGTCCCAGGATATCGAACCTGACAACGGCGCAGTTGTCACGGTCGCCTACGTCTCGCAGCCGGAGGATGCTGCCGAAGAAATTCCGGCTGGTCGGCGTAACGACGTTCTGCAGTTGGAGCAGGTCATCGAGTCCGTACATCGCTCCTTTCCACTGCTGGAAGCGGCTCTTTTAACCCGCGACACGGCGTTCGGAGAACATCTGGCGGCCCACGGCGCGTTCGACCTGAAATTGAAGGGGGCATCCGAGAACGGGCCGCTAGGCTTCTACCAGACCTATCGCCAGAACATCGGCGTCGAACAACCGACATACGGGGGCGGCGCGCTGTTCGGGGGCTACCGCGTCGGCCGCGGAAACTTTCAACCGTGGTACGGGGAAAGACAGACCGATGACGGCGGTGAGTTCCGAGTTGGCGTGGCCGTACCGCTGGCTCGCAACGTGAACATCGACGCCCGCCGTGCGCAGTTATGGCGCACAAACTTGGACAGGCAACTAGTCGAACCGGAGATCCGCTTGCAACTCATCGACTTTGTGCGAGCCGCTTCTTATTCCTACTGGGACTGGGTCGCCGCCGGCCGCCGTCACCAGATCGCCGCTTCGTTGCTGAAAAACGCGGAAGACCGCAATGTTGCCATTCGCCGCAAGGTGGAGACGGGCGATACGGAACCGCCCGTATTGCAGGACAATCGCCGTTTGATCGTTTCGCGCGAAGCCAAGTTGATCGAAGCACAGCGCAAGCGGCAACAGGCAGCCATCAAGCTGTCGCTGTTCTACCGAGATGATCGAGGCCAACCGCTGGTGGCGGACGATGGCCAACTCGCAGATTTCGCCGCCCCACAGACGATCGATGAAGACGCCCTCGCCGTGGACATTGAAGCGGCTATCGCAAACCGGCCGGAACTGCTCGCGCTGGACCTCCTGCGCAAACAGTTGCAAATCGACTTCGCCGAGGCCCGTAACGACCTCTTGCCGGAGATTCAGGCCGTTGTGGTAGGGTCACAAGACGTGGGTGCTCCGGCGACCAGTAAGCACGATAAATCGCAGTACGAACTCGAAGCGGGGTTGTTTCTGGAAGTGCCCGTGCAGCGTCGCAAGGCACGAGGCAAGATGACTGCGGTCGAGAGCAAACTGGGGCAATTAGCCGCCAAACGACGCATGACCGCGGACAAGATTGCCACCGACGTGCAGGCCGTCTATGCAGCGCTGGTGGCCGCTTACCAACAGATCGAACGTGCGCACGAATCCGCCGAGTTAGCCGATCGTCTGGCGGAGATCGAACGCCGCAAATTTGAGCTGGGGAAAAGCGACCTGCTTTCCGTCAATCTACGCGAACAGCAAGCGGCCGAGGCTCAAAGCACAGAAGTGGACGCGCTGTACGAGTACTTTGCTGCCCGCGCTGACTATCGAGCCATTCTGGCGCGCGATTGAGGGGGGAAGGAAAAAGGGGACATTCTAGAATGTCCCCTTTTCCGGTCCGTCGCAGAGACGCGGAGCGTCAAAGCCGGGCGTTCCCACGCAGAGCGTGGGAACGAGGACTTTTCTGACTCTACCGTTTTCTATGTACGACCAGTGTTTGCCACATTTCCCCGGAGTTTTTGCCGCTAGCATCAGTCGCGTTTGAATGAGCCATAGAAGTACTCACTCAAGCAGACAGGCA
>JBKJNY010000101.1:0-28437 GCA_046593355.1 Pirellulaceae bacterium
TACTCAGTGTTTCAACCTGCATCGTGTTCGACGAAACTAACCCGAAGCGTAAGCGAGGAAGAGCCCATGGCTAACGTCGTTTTTCCTCGCTAACGCTTCGGGTTAGTGTCGGGCACAGTTTGAAACACTGAGTAGCCCTGAGCTCCAACCGCAGCGGGTTGCGATCGACGTACCGCTAGGCCGTCAAGAAGTGTCTTTTTCACTTTACGGAGCGATCGACTGCCACCGACGGTCCTGCTCTTCCGTCAGCAGTCCGCGAATCTGGGCTTCCGCGAAGGGAGAGTCTTTCGAGCAACGGTCGAGGATCGTCCGGACGCGGGCGGCTTGCTCCAAACTGAGTTCCAAGCGGTACAAGACCTTGGGATCAAGGCGCGATCTCAAGCGCGTGGTCGGTGTCGACTCTTTGGGCAATTCACTTCGATCTGCCGTGGCCAGGAAGTCACCGCTGTTGGCGTGCATTTCTCCGGCCGGTTTCGTCTCAACCGTTTTTTGAACCTTGACGTCGGCTCCCTGCACCTTGACGTCGGTTGTGGTGACCGGCTGGGTAGCCTGGTGTCCGGGCGGGATCGGTTCGGGGCTGTGATTGGCAGTTGAGTTTCGCATGAGGTGCAGCGCCAACACGCAGACTAGCACTCCCGCTACGGCCCCTCCGCTGATTCCCACCGCCATGTTGCGGACATTGGAGGGAGGGGACTCCGGGACCATCAGATTGTCCCGCCACGTCGCGGGTTTTGAAGCCTCATCACTCTCTGCGGAAAGTTCCATGAGCCGGTTCAGTCCCGGCAGCTTGCCATCCTTGAGATGTTCCACGCGAGCGACCTGCGTATCGCCGAGCCCGGAGGTTTCCTTCAGGCCATGCATCTCGTTTGGCTGGAGAGCCACGTTTCCCGGCAGTCCCCCCATGCGTCTGTCGGCGGATTCCCCCAGACCTCCGACCCCGCTCGGCTTCTCGCCGCTGGGCAACGGAGGCAGCGACCTTCCTACCGGTGTTTGAATGAGCGCTGTTTGACGTTGGTCAAGGTTCATATCCCATTCCACTTCAAAATGCGCAGCATTGCGCTCTAAAACCTACGCTATTTTCCCCGCCACTGCAGCGCCGTCCGAGCCGGAATTGACCGTCGATCCTGGAGGGTTAAGCGGCTCTTGCGAAATAATCGGAAAATCCGGGCAACTCAAATGGGCCAGGCCTGAAGCCTGATCCCTTGTCCTGCTCCCCTTTTCGGTGCGGTAGCGGGTCTTGCACTCCCCTTCGTAAAGCACCCCTGCCGACTTCCGCCGCGCGTGAGGATGGGAGCATGACCCGCAGGCCATCGATCTCCGCGACGATCCTAGCCGCCACCGTGCTCGTCCTGGCGGCGCTGCCCGCGGCCTATGTCGGCGGGTACTTCTGGCTGGGGGTACGCCATGACTGGACCCCTGGCAAACTGGTGAGAGTCGAGCGAACCTATCCGCGGAAATGGCTGGCGGACATCGACAAGCCGGCGGCCATTGCCGAAATGCGGTTGCGCGGGGTGGAGGTGGTGATCACGCGGCTCTCCAAGGTGCCGCAAGACTGACTGTCCCTGGCACCACCCTCACCGGCCTCTCCCAGGGAGGTGAGCGGAATAGGGTCGCTGGCGCGCCTTGGTGCAGAGGTGATTGTCGGCAAAACGACTTGCGTTTACCTCGCCCGACGCATTACGCTCATTCCATGTTCCCATCGCTTGCTCCTCCCATCATCTGCGTCCTCTCCTTCGCTGCTTTTGCGGTTCCGGCTCTCGCGGACGATGCGTTGCAGGTGAAACTCGCGCCGCTGATTGCGGCGCATGAGGGGAAGGTCGCCGTCGCCATCAAGCAGCTCAAGACGGGCGAGGCGTTCAGCCACAATGCCGACGTTCCCATGCCCACCGCCAGCCTGATCAAGCTGCCGATCATGGTCGAGGCCTATCGCCAGGCGGAAGAGGGAACGCTCGACTTGAAGAAGCTGATCACGCTGCGGCAAGAAGACAAAGCGTCGGGGAGCGGGATTCTCACGCAGCATTTCTCGCCCGGAATGAGCCTGCCGCTCGTGGACGCCATCCACCTGATGATTGTCTACTCCGACAACACGGCGACCAACCTGGTCCTGGACAATATCGGTTTGCCGGCGACGAACAGGGCGATGGAGAAACTCGGCTTTGCGAATACCAAGGTCCATAGCAAGGTCTTTCGCGGCGACACCTCGATCCATCCCGAGCGGAGCAAGGAATTCGGTCTGGGGAGCACGACTGCCGGGGAGATGGTCGGCCTGCTGGAATTGCTCGACCAGGGAAAACTCGCCGGCGACGAGGGAACCAAAGCCATGCGGCGGCATCTGGCGGCTTGCGAGGACAAGCGGCTCTCGCGGCACTTCCCGCCGGAGATCAAGGTGCTGCAAAAGACCGGCTCGGTCACGGCCATTCGCACCGTGGCTGGCATCATTGAGCTTCCCAGCGGCAACGTGGCAGTGTGCGTGCTGACCCAAGAGAACAAGGACCGCCGCTGGTCCGCCGACAACGCCGGCGAGGTTCTGGCCGCCAATATCGGCCGCATCCTGCTGGAACATTTTCAGCCCGACTGGCGTACAGCCGTCCGGGAGGCCGACCTGGTCCTCCGCGTCGGCTCGCAAGGGTCGCGCGTGGAGAAGTTGCAGCGGGCTCTCAACGAGAAACTCATCCCGTCGCCGGACCTGAACCTCGACGGCGAGTTCGGTCCCGTCACCCGGACGGCGGTCATGGCCTGGCAGAAATCGAGCAAACTCCCCGAGTCCGGTGAAATCAACCTGGATTCTTGGAAGCAGCTGGGATTGGCCTCGGAACTCTATCGGCCTAGCAAATAGTTCCGTCGCTTTGCAACCTATGCTTCCCGGACGGCGTGGCCTGCCCCAGGTGCGGAAAGGCACGTAGTTCCGTCCTTGCGGAGCATAGCGATTATGGCGGCGGGCACATTATCGGGATCATCCACGGGTTCTTCCTCGCTGCCGGGCATGGCCGGCGGACTGCTGGCGTCCATTCTCAATGAGGACGCCTTTCGTCCCGCCGAGCCGCGGACCATCGAAGAGACCGGCCTGACCGCCAGCCTCGTCGAAACGCTGATGGTCAAGTACGTACTGCTGATCGGCTCCGCCAGCGGCCGGCAGATTGCCGACAATGTCTGCCTGCCGATGGCCATCCTGGAGCCGATTTATCAGTCGCTCCGCCAGCGGCAACTGTTCGTCCACACCGGCAGTGCCCAGCTCGGCGACTACGTTTACACGCTCACCGATCAAGGCCGCCAGCGGGCCAAAGCGGCGCTGGACCAGTGCAGCTATATCGGCGCGGCCCCGGTGCCGCTGGATGACTACCTGGTCTCCGTCGATGCCCAATCCGTCCGGGCCGAAGCGCCCCGCCGGGCTCAGCTCCAAAAGGCGTTCGCCGATATCTCCGTCGAACCCCATTTCCTGGATACGCTCGGCCCGGCCATCAATAGCGGCGCGGGGCTGTTCCTGTACGGCGCGCCCGGCAACGGCAAGACGACGCTCGCCAAGCGGATGACGATGTGCTTCGGCCAGAGCATCTGGATTCCCCGCACCCTCACCGACGACGGCCAGTTCCTCAAGCTCTTCGACGCCGCCTACCACGAGCCGATGGAAGCGGCCGGCAGCGGCATCCTCAAGACCGCCGAGCACGACCGCCGCTGGATCAAGGTCCGCCGCCCCACCGTCATCGCCGGCGGTGAGCTCACGATGGACAGCCTGGAAATTCGCCACGATCCTCGCTCCGGCGTCGGCGAAGCCCCGCTGCAGCTCAAGAGCAACTGCGGCTGCCTCTTGATCGACGACTTCGGCCGGCAGCGGATGAGCCCGCAGGAATTGCTCAATCGCTGGATCGTGCCGCTGGAAAACCGCTGCGACTACCTGACGCTCGCCACCGGCAAAAAAATCCAAGTCCCCTTCGACCAGCTCATCATCTTCTCCACCAACCTCGACCCCAGCAGCCTGACGGACGAAGCCTTCCTCCGCCGCATCCCTTACAAGGTGGAAGTGAAGGACCCGACCCGCGAAGAGTTCCATCTGCTCTTCCAGTTCATCGCCAAACAGCTCCACTGTGAGTTTCTCCCCGATGTGGTGGACTACGTCATCGAGAAGCATTATCGGCCCATCAACCGCCCCCTCCGCCGCTGCCAGCCCCGCGATCTGCTGTACCAGGTCCGCAACTTTTGCGTCTACAACGGCCTGCCCGTGGAGATGCGCCCCGAGCATTTTGACCGGGCGGTGCAGACGTACTTTACGGTGGTGAAGTAGTAAAAGGCGGTTTTATCCCTCTACCGGGCCGTGGTATACTCTTCATGGAGGAAGACGATGACGCATTCTTTCGAAGCCACGTTCGACGGAGAGGTTTTCCGGCCGACCACCTCGGTCGATCTTGCGCCTAATACGCTCGTTCAGCTGACCGTAACCGTCACGCGACCCGAGGCAAAGGGACAACCCCAATCCTTTTTTGCCGTCGCAAAGTCCTTGAAATTGTCCGGCCCGACCGATTGGTCGTCGCGGCTGGACGATTATCTCTACGGCGGAGAGAAGATGCCGGGCGATGGTTGAGGTATTCTTCGATACTTCCTATGCGGTGGCCCTCTCGGTAGAAACCGATGCTCACCATTTGCGTGCTCTGGAGCTGTCCGATCGATTTGAGTCGCAAGCCAAGGTCATCACCACGACAGCGATTCTGTTTGAGATTGGCAATGCCCTGGCACGTACGAGACACCGGCAGACTGCCGCAATACTCCTGGACGCCATCGGAGCAGATGCCAACTTCGAGATTGTCCCCATCACGCAAGATCTCTATGGCGAGGCACTGGACCTTTACCGCAGCCGGGTCGACAAAGATTGGGGACTGATCGACTGCGCTTCCTTTGTCGTCATGCAGGCTCGGGGATTGACTGACGCGCTTACGGCTGACCAGCACTTTGAACAAGCCGGCTTCCGAGCACTGCTGCGCGGCAGCGACTGACGTTTATGACACACGACCAAGGGGGGCAGGAGGAGCTTTCGCGGGGGTAATGCAGCGCGAAGGATTTCGCGGACGAGTTGTTCCTGGAGCTGCACCATCGTGTCTTCTACCACGTAAAGGTGCAGGGGACGGCGACGTATCAAGCCAGCACTGACTTCGTCAGCTATTCCTTCCCCAGCCGCTCCAGTTCCGCCCCTTTTTCGCCCCCGGCGGGTGTGGCCAGTTGCCGCAGGACGCGGGGATCAATCTTCTCGCTGAGCTGGCGGACGGAGCCGTCGCAAAACACAACGGCTGCCCCTCGCCAACTTGCCGGCCCCCCAAAGCCGTCGGGGGAATTGTTGATTCCCCGACCCGGATCGCGGACGTTGGCGGGATGTCCCCAGGGTTTGAAATTCTCGGTCACGGTGCCAATGAGGAGCGTATTCGAAGTGCCGTCCTTAATATCGGAGAAACTCATAAGCTGGCCGGTCGCCTTCAGGAAGGCACGAACCTGGCTTTGGTCCCCGCTGGCCGCTTGCCGCTGCGTGGGGATTCTCCGGATCGGCAGGACATGCACGTTTCCCGCCACATGAGCCAGACCGAACCCCTGCTCGTCAAAGTAGGGGCCGCGGAGTGCGGGGTTCACGAATTCCTCCAGGTTGCATTTGAAGATGCGGTCGTTGGGCGGCTTGTTCCAGGGAATGCGATAGTCGATCACATCTGGAAAGTAATACCCATGGAGGCCAGTAATTCCCCAGCCATGCAGCAACTCGCCGTCTTCGGTCATTGTTCCACCCGGCGGCAGAGCATTGAATGTATCGTGATACGTATGCAAGCCGACGCCGAACTGTTTGAGGTTATTCTCCACCTGCATCCGGTTGGCTTCGTCGCGGCCCAGGCCGATGATTCCCACCACCGCCTCCGGCTGAGAAGAGGCGGGCCGGCCGGTCTGCATCCAGACGAGTTGGTGGGTCGCGCCAACGAGCGAAATTCCCGCCAGGAACATGAGCAGCAGCATGCCGGCAATCACCAGGCTGGAGCGCCAGCACCAGCCTTGATGCCCGGGGGTGAAGTTGCCTTTCGCGGCGAACCACGACAGCGTGAAATGCAGGAGTACGACAAACAACACCAGGCCAACGGCTCCGACGGCTAGCGAAGGCCAGTCCACGGTCATCCGCGGGAGCGTTCTCAGTGGAAAATAAATCCAGCCCAGAAGCACGTGCTCCATGTCCCAGCCGAGCCAATATGTGAGCGCGACGAGCACAATGACCGCGGCAATCCACCAGCGAAGTCTCCGCTTGCCAGGCTGCTGAGGCGCACTCATGGCCGGACTCCTCCCGCCAGAAGCTGACGAATCTCCGCCGCTCTCATCGTTCCAATGAGGCCGCTGGTCAGCAGCACCTGCCGCTCTTCCGAATCCAACTCCGGCTCATAGACCAGGAGGCGTCCGTTTGACCCACCACTCTGCCCGCCAACGTAGAAGAACTTCAATCCTGGCCAGCCGGGGATGTTCCAGAGCTCCGGCTCGAGTGCCGGGGCATCGGCGGACGGAAACTTGCCTTCGTGAGCGGCTGCGTATTGCAGCAGCGCGAGCCGCAGTTTCTGCAGGGCCTGGCGGCGCTCCTCCAGGCTGGATTGCGGAGTGGCACTTGGTGGTGCGGGTTGTTCCAGCTTGTATGTCCAGCCTTGTTTTTTCCAAGCACCGGGGGTCATCAGCTCGCGCGCGCCGGAAATCATCGTCAGCACCACGACGAACAGCAGTCCCCATAGGACAACGAGGCTCAGCGCCCTCCCGTAGCCAAGCGGCGGCAGCCAAGCCAGATCCTTCCTCAGCACTCCCCACAACCCCTTCACCGCCCAAGCCGACAATAGCAGCCCCGCGACGAAGAATGAAATCCCTTGCAAATACGGTCCCAGCCCAGACGGCGTCGACGCGTTTCCATCCGGTCCGCTCTCTTTGGTCCAGCCGCTGGGGAGCACCGCTGGCATTCCCGCCAAGATTTCGCCGGCGAGTGCCACAAGCAGCAAGCCCAAGAAGGCCGCAGGAAGGATGGCGCGAGAAAGCTTCATAGAATTCACCTCCCCGAGTTCATTCTTCGATTGTAGCCCGAGGTGAGTCGCCGGTGTGCTGAGGAACAGGAGGAGTGCGCGTGCAAGTGCGATTAACCCCGAAACGGCAGGAACCGCGTCCACGCAGTTCACCACGGCAGGGGTGGCAACGATTTCCGGAATTCTGGCAGCCGGGGCTTGACGGTGCCAACTGGACATGTGTATGATTGTCCATAATAGTTGGAAGGTGTTTGTGCGGCACAGTTGAGGAGAAGTGCGATGATACTGGGACAGCCAGTGTCGCCTTTCGCTCCGCGAAAGTACGCGCATGGGGGGTGCCGTGTGGGTAGTTGTCGCGGGGGCGAGTGCTCGTACGGAGGCCGATACGGCGGCGGTGCGAATGAGAGCGACCAATCTCGCCCAGGTCTTCAGCCGCGGCAGCGGCGGTAGGGCCGAGCTGCCGCGGAGGCGAACACGCGGCGAGAGCGGCTGGTGATACATAGCGCAAGGCGTTACGAAGCAATGACTTATGGCGACAAGGTGTATCAAAAAGGGCCGTTTTTTGACCCTGTATCAGAGACTTACGGCGAGTGGAATTTCCGCAAGACATTATTTTGTAATGACTTACAGCAAAATGAATCGACGTAACTTTATCTCCTGCCTAATCGCAAAACCGGCATCAAGACCGCCTGTTCTTGATACACTTTTTGGCGCAACTTGTTGGGCGGCAAACAGTTGCGATTCCTGCCTGTATCAAACCGAAACGGTGTGCCGCAGGCGGTCCAGCTGGATGTTGATGCGGGCTCTTCCACGACCGTTTCGCGTAGAATAATAGATTCGCTTCCAATTCTCACAGATTCCCATGACCTTTACCCTTCATCAGCCGTTTCCTCCTGCCGGCGACCAGCCCGAGGCCATCAAGGCCCTCGCGGAAGGGGTGCGCACGGGCAAGCCGTGGCAGTGCCTGCTGGGGGCGACCGGGACGGGCAAGACTTACACCATCGCCAATGTCATTGCCCAGTTCGACAAGCCGACGCTGGTCATCTCGCACAACAAGACGCTGGCGGCTCAGCTTTACTCGGAGTTCAAGGAGTTCTTTCCCAATAACGCGGTCCACTACTTCGTCAGCTACTACGACTATTATCAGCCGGAGGCGTACATTCCGGCGCGGGACATCTACATCGAGAAGGACTCCTCCATCAACGAGGAAATCGACCGGCTCCGCCTGGCCGCCACCAGCTCGCTCGTCAGCCGCCAGGACGTGATCGTGGTGGCCAGCGTCTCCTGCATTTACGGCTTGGGCTCGCCGAAGGATTACAAGGCGATGATGGTTCCGGTGCGAAAGGGGGAAACCATCGATCGGGACGACATGCTGATGAAGCTGGTGGACATCCAGTACGAGCGGAACGACGTCAGCTTTGAGCGGAGCACATTCCGGGTCCGCGGCGACTGCGTGGAGGTCTGGCCGAGCTACGAGGAATATGCCTTCCGCATCGAGCTGTGGGGGGACACGGTCGAGCAGCTTTCCATCATCAACCCCATCAGTGGCGAGACGCTCGTCAAGCAGGACCAGTTTTTCATCTACCCCGCCAAGCACTTCGTGATGCCGGAGGAGCGGATCGCCGCCGCCATCGAGACCATCAAGCAGGAGCTGGAAGAGCGGCTGCAAATCATGCGGGAGAGCGGCAAGCTGCTGGAGGCCCAGCGGCTCAACGCCCGAACGCGGTTCGACATCGAGATGCTGCAAGAGGTCGGCCATTGCCCGGGCATCGAAAACTACAGCCGGCCGCTCTCCGGCCGGCCGGCGGGGAGCACGCCGGACACGCTCTACGACTTCTTCCCTAAGGACTTCCTGCTGATTGTTGACGAGTCGCACGTCACCATCCCACAAATCCGGGCGATGTACAACGGCGACCGGGCCCGCAAAATGACCCTCGTCGAGCACGGCTTCAGGCTGCCCAGCGCCCTGGATAATCGGCCGCTCAAATTCGACGAATGGGAAGGGAAACCCAAGCAGGTGATTTTCTGCTCGGCCACGCCAAGCGACTACGAATTCGGCAAGACCAATGGCGAAGTGGTGGAGCAGATCATCCGCCCCACCGGCCTGCTCGATCCCGTGATCGAACTGCAGCCCGCCCGCAACCAGGTGCAGCATCTGCTGGAGCAAGTCCGCGAGCGGACCGCCGCCGGCGAGCGGACCCTCGTCACTGCCCTCACCAAGCGGCTGGCCGAAGACTTGTCCGCCTGGCTGTGCGAACAGAACGTCCTCTGCAAGTGGCTCCACAGCGAGCTCGACGCCTTCGAGCGCGTGGAGCTGCTGCGGGACCTGCGGCTGGGACAGTTCGATTGCCTGGTCGGCGTGAACCTGCTCCGCGAAGGGCTCGATCTGCCGGAGGTTTCGCTCGTCGCCATTCTGGATGCCGATAAAGAAGGCTTCCTGCGAAGTGAAACCTCGCTGATTCAGACCATCGGCAGAGCGGCCCGCAACGTGAACGCCAAAGTCATTCTCTACGCCGACAAAATCACGAAGTCGATGCAACTGGCGATGGACGAAACCAGCCGCCGCCGCGAAATCCAGGAGAAGTACAACGCCGAGCATGGCATCACCCCCGAGACGATCAAGAAGAACATCCGTAGTGGCATCGAATCCTCGATGTCCGCCCACCGCGAAGCCAACGCCGCCGTCGGCCGCACCGACGAAGCCGAGTACATCACCGAGGAATTCCTGGCCGAGCTCGAAAAAGAGATGTTCGAAGCCGCCGAGAAAATGGAGTTTGAACGGGCCGCCGCGCTCCGCGACCGGATCACGCAGTATCGCGACCAGCTCGGCAAAAAGACGACTGAAGTCGCCGTCGACCGTTACCAGCCGCAGGGGAACAAGCGGAAGAAGCGCAGCGGCAACTCCGCTTTGGGGGCCAAAGTGCCGCGGCCAAAACGATGAACAAGCGCCACCGTCCGCACTCGACTCGCCGCGCGCCGGAGGTGTTTAGCGCGCTGGCTCGAGCGCTGCTCAGCCGCGCTGGGCTGTTGGCTCTGGGCGGATTCTTGGTACTGGCGTTCGCCGCCGGAATTGCGGCTGATTATTGGTATGGCCTGCCGGAAGAGGCAACGGCGGCGTATGTCGGCAGGCAATCGTGCGTGCAGTGCCATCAGACCCAGGCGAAGCTCTGGAATGGCTCGCACCACGACCTTGCGATGGACGTGGCCACGAGCCAAACGGTACTGGCGAGTTTCGACGGCCAGGAGCTACGGCATCACGGCCAGGCATCCCGCATGTTTCAGAAGGACGGCAAGTACTTCGTCCGCACCGACGGCCCGGACGGCCAGCCGGCGGATTTCGAGGTGAAGTACGTCTTCGGCGTCACTCCCTTGCAGCAGTACATGGTCGAGTTCGACCGCCCGGCGGACATGCCCACGGATGAAATCAGCCGCGTCCAGGTGCTGCGGGAGACGTGGGACACGAAACGGCAGAAGTGGTTCTATCAGAACCCGCCCGACGTGCAGGAGAAGCTGGAGCCCGACGACGAGCTCCACTGGACCGGCGTGACGCAGCGCTGGAATGCTTCGTGTGCCGAATGCCACAGCACGAACTTGCAAAAAAACTTCGACCTCGCCAGCCACACCTATCACACCACGTTTTCAGAAATCGACGTCAGTTGCGAAGCCTGCCACGGCCCCGGCAGTCTGCATGTGCAGTTGGCGAAGAGCCCATCGCTGTTCTGGGACCGCCAGCGGGGCTACGCCCTGGCGAAGCTCAAGGGGGAGAGCAACCTCGCCGAGATTGAGGCTTGCGCTCCCTGCCACTCCGTCCGCAGCCCCATTCACGGCGGCTATGCGGCGGGAGAACGGCTGCACGATTTTTACGCCACGGAGCTGCTTCGCGACCAGCTTTACCATCCGGACGGGCAGATCCTCCACGAGGACTACGAATACGGCTCCTTCACGCAGAGCAAGATGTTCCACAAGAACGTCCGCTGCAGCGACTGCCACAACCCACACTCGTTGAAGCTCAAGCACGAAGGCAATCAGCTTTGCACGAGCTGCCACGTCGCCCATCCCGCGGCGAAGTATGACAGTCCCTCTCATCACAACCACAAAGCCGGCTCGAAGGGGGCCTCGTGCGTCGAGTGCCACATGCCGGCGACGACGTACATGGACGTCGACCCGCGGCGGGACCACAGCCTGCGAATTCCCCGCCCGGACCTCAGCGTCCAGCTCGGCACACCCAACGCCTGCGTATCCTGTCACATCGCCGACAGCAAACTTCCATCGCAGCAAAAGCCGAGGTCGCCGTCTCCCAATCGCCCTGCCGAATACGCCGATTGGCTGCGGGAAGCGGAACAGGGAAAGACTGCGGTCAAACGCGAGCTCGGTCGCCTCAACCAGTGGGCCGATGCCGCCGCGGAGAAATGGTACGGCGCGAAGCGGAAGAAAGAGCCGCACTTTGCCGAAACGCTGTTGGACGCGAGAAACATGCGGCCGGAAGCTCAAAAGAAACTCATCGAGCTAATCGGCAATCGCAATCAGCCGGCCATCGCACGAGCGACGGCGGCTCTGGAACTAGCGGCGTATATAGACCCTCAGCCGGATTACTCCGCGGATGCTATCCGCGCCCTGCGGGAAGCGCTGCGGGACAAGAGCCCCGAGGTACGAGCCGCGGCGATACTGGGGCTGGAAAATGCGCCGGCGGAAGATGCCCATCGCCTGCTGCTGCCGCTGCTCGCCGATCCAGCGCGGATGGTTCGCTACCGCGCGGCCCAGGCGCTCGTGACGTTTCCCCGCGACGAGTTTCTTTCCGCCGACTATCGCAGCTTGCAGACGGTCATCACGGAATTGGAGGACGACACCGCCCATGACGACCGCGGCGGGCGGCATCTGCTCCGAGCGCTGATTGCCGAGCGCCAGCGGCGGTTCGAGAAAGCCGGCGAAGAATATGAGCTGGCCATCGTCCTGGAACCATCCACCAGCGGCGCTCGCAGCAATCTGGCGCTGCTGCTCGACGAGCTTAAGCAACCCGAGGAAGCGGCCCGGCTGCGGAGGGAAGAACTGGATCTGCTGGAACGCGATGTTCGCCGCCTGCCAGAAAATGCGGAACTGCAGCGCCGCGTCGGCCTGCTTCGTCATCTGCACGGCTGGCACAAAGAGGCGGAGTCGGCGCTCTTGCAAGCCGCGCTGCTGCAGCCGCGGAACCCGGCGATGCTCGAGTACTTGGTCATCTACTACCGCGACACCGGACGGCCCCAGGACGCTCTGCCGCTGGCGGAACGGGTGCTCAAGTTGCGGCCCAAACATCCGAGGTATGAGGAGTTGCGGAAGAAACTTCTGAGCAAGGGCGAAAACTAGCTTAGCCCCCGCGACCACGCGGGGAGGACACCGCGTGGACGCGGTGGCTAAGCGGACCTAAACTAGAGATTGGCCCTCCTGGAAACGCTCTTCATGCCCGCCACTCATCCCAACTCTTCCGAAACCGCGGAGGATTCTCCCAGCCGTTCGCTCCCGCCGGTGGAAGCGCCCACCGGCAGCTTCATCCTGCAGTTGTTTTTGATTCCGTTGGTGATTGTCACGATGGTGGTGATGGTTTGGCTGATGTTTTCCTGGCTGGCCCACATGGGGCAAGACGATCCCAAGACGATCATCCAGCAGCTCCGCAAGCGGGACGACACCTTTGGGCAGCGGGCGTATGAGCTGGCCGAGCAGCTTCGCAGCCCCGACCCGCAGTTTGACAAGCTTCGCGGCGACCCCGAGCTCCTCGGCGAGCTGGTGAGCCTGCTGGAAGCGGACCTCGCCCTGCCGATGAAGGGCAAGCCGGACGACGCCCGGCTGAAGCGGCGGATGTTCCTCTGCCGGGCCATTGGTTCATTCACCATTCCCGACGGTGTGCCGGTGCTGCTCCGCTGCATTCAGGATTCCGCCAGCGAGAACGCCAACGTGCAGCTCAGCTCCCTCGAAGCCATCACGATGCTGGCGAAAAATGTCGGCCCCGATAAACTGCGGATGGAAAAAGACTTGCTCTCCACCGTGCTGGCCGCTTCTCGGCTTGAGGGCGACGAGTCATCGCAGCCGCCACCGACATCCAATGCAAAGGATGAAGAGTCCTTCTACAAGCCGCGCGGCGAAATCCGCGCCGTCGCCGCCTACACGCTCGGCGTGCTCGGCGGATCGGAAGCCAAGCAGCGATTGGAGAAGATGCTGATCGATACGTACCCTAACGCCCGCTACAACGCCGCCACCGGCCTGGCCCGACACGGCGTTGCATCAAAGGACTGCATTGGCGTCTTAAAAGAAATGCTGCAGCCGGACAACGAGCTCGCGACCCGAGATGAGCGCGGGCCGCGCGACAAGGACAACAAGCGGGTCATCGTGCTTCGCAACGGCATTCAGACGACCGTCGTGCTGGCGCAGAAAAATCCGACTGCCAACCTGTCGCCGCTAAAGAAAGCTCTGCAAACCATCATCGATTCCGACCTGGCCGCCATCCAGACCGACCGCAGCAAGCTGCAAATCGCGGCGAAGGAAGCACTGCGGATGCTCGAGAAGAGGAAGTAGACGGATGCAGCCAGTTTGTAGTAACCGGCTTTAGCCGGTTAAACCCGCTGAAGCGGGTTACTACGAACTCGCCGGTTTGGCAAGCTCTTTCACCAGCTCATCTCGAATCGACTTCTCCACCTGTCCGCGGAAAAAAGCCGCGGCCAGCGGCAGCTTGCCGGTGACATTCACGCCGTTGTCGCTCACCTCCATCGTTCCCTGGATTCCCATGCCGTAAACCGTGAAGCTGAAGTGCAACGTGTTTCCCTGCCACTCGCCGCGGGCGTCCTTCAGCTTGTCGCCATGGTCGCGGCGAACGTCCTCCAGGAACGTCTTCAGCCGCTCCGTGGCGGCAGCGGTGCCGAGTTGGTGCGTAACCGAGGTGGCAAAGCCGGGCATAATGACTCCGAGGGGGGCGGTGTAGGGTGCAGGAGCGCCAGCGAAATGCACGCGAGAGTAAGCTAGTAGGCTGGGTTAGCGTCACCCGGAGCGCGTGCTGGATTACGCGTGCATGGCGCTCCGCTTATGCACCCTACGGGGTCATTCCTTGTCTTTGTCGTTATAGGTGCGGCGGTCGGATTCGTGCCAGAGGGGGAGGCCGTGTTGCAAACGCTCGGCGAGGATGGCGAGCTTTTCCTTGGTGCCGGGCATGGCGACGGTGGCGGGAACATCCTTGGCATCCTGGCCGGCGGGTTCAAATTCCCAGTTGCCTTGTCTAATCGCTTCCAGTAGGGAGTGCGACACGAATGTTCTCCTGAGGATGAAGGATGGAAGGAGCGAGAAAACGCTGCGGACAATCAAGACGAGTGGTCAGTATCAAAACCACTGGCAGGGAAGTCAAGCAGCAAACGGGGCTTGGGCGGGGGTTGAAAAATGATTCGCCCCGTCCCTAGTTGACAACAGCATTTTGGCGAAGTCGGTGACGAGCGATTCCTCTACCATTCCCGAGCGGCCGCCGAGGCAAACAGCGCCCCGCACGGCCAGATAGTCCGGCGCGAGCGACAGCAGTTCCCGGGCGAGAGCCGGCGTGAGCGAGCCGGCGAGGACCGTGATGAGACCGGCGGCACGAGCGGCGCTGAGAAAGCTCTGTATTTCTTGGAAAGTGAAATGCGCAGATAGTGAGCCGGAATTCTTGTCGAAGGTATCGATGAGGAGCGCAGCGCATGAGCACTCGATGGCGGCTGACAGAATCTCATCGGGAGAAGGAGCGCCGGCAGCTTGCCAATCCGCATAGACGACGGCGACGGGGCGCGTCTCCGGCGGCAACTCGCGCAGGATGCCCTGCCAGCGGTCTTGCCAGTTGGAAGTAATTCCGCAGCCGGCCAGTCCGAGCTTGGCGTATTGAAAGCCGACGAGGCTGGCGGGCCACAGGGCGACTTGCTGAGGAGTGAGATCCTTCAACTCGCCGAGTGCGGCGCTGCAAGGAATTTGCGGCGGAATCGCATTACGAACCTGCGGCCAGACCTCCGGTGCAGCCGCTCCGAGGGAGCCGTGCAGTGGCTCCTTCACGTCAATCAGCGTTGCACCACCCCGCAAAGCCGCGAGTGCTTCAGCCGCATCGCGGACGCTCACCAGCAGGCCTGTCATGGAGAACTCTCCTGCTGAGACTCGGCTGCTGCCTGCTCCTTCCGTTCCCGCTGTACTTCCACCAGCCGCTTGTTCAGCCGCCGCAGGGCTGTTTCCCCAATCGGCTCACACCAGGCGCCGCGGAGGGTGATGTACCCTTCGCACCAGTGGGCAAACCGCGGATCCACGTCCCGGTGCTTCCAGTCCGGCGCTGATTCCGCCAGCCGCACGATGATGTTGGTCGTCTCCGGCTCGCGGCCTTTCAGCGGCGGCAAGTTGCTGGCCCCCTGGCCGACAAAAAACACCTCGATCACTTCAATCGGCACCCGCACCGGCTCTTGGCTGCCGAGATACACGAGCAGTTCCCCCGGCACATACGCCACCCGCGGCAGCGAGAGCGAAAACCCCAGCGAGCCAATCAAATAGATGCCCACGAGCGCAATCAATCCCCCCGGCAGCATCCACCAAAGCGACGCCTGCATCACCATCGCATACGCCACCCCCCACGCCCCCGCCAGCACCGCCAGCGCCGGCAGAATCATCCCCAGCAGGAGCGCACGGCGGTTCGGACGTAACCAGACTTCAGGCATGAGCGGCAGCGGGAGGAAGGCGGGAGCCTCCGTTGTAGCAAATGAGCGGTGGGGAAAGGTAGGCCGTCGATCCGAGACGTGCCAGGAGTGGTCATCGCCTCTCGTGCAAAGTCCTTTCGCGAAAGGTCCGCCGCGACCTCGACGTCAATTCCCGGCCGTCTCGGAGAGACGGCCTACTTTGCTATAATGGGGCTGGCCTTGTCCCAAATCCCACCTGTCCACCGCCCGCCTTGCCCGAGATTTTTATGCGTCCAATTGTCGCCGTGCTTGTCTCTCTGGTCATCGGGCTTGGCGCGTTCACGCCAGCTAATGCCGCGGACCCCGCCTGGAAACCCGTCTCCGTTCCCGATGCCTGGCGGAGCCCGCCCGAAGGAGAGAACGTCTTTCAGTGGTATCGGGCCAGCGTGAAAGTGCCCGCGGATTGGAAAGGAAAGGAACTGCTGCTGCTGGTGGTGGAGGCGGTGGATGATGCCCGCGAGTTCTATGTCGGCGGCGAGAAGATTGGCTCTTTCGGCGATCTGCCGCCCAAATACCGCAGTGGCCTCGGTGAGACGAAGCGACTGAAAATCGACCCGAAACTCGTGAAGTTCGGCGAAGAAAACCTCGTCGCCATCCGGGTCTGCATCAACCAGTCCCGCACCGGCTTCAACGTCGCCGCGCCGGTCCTGTTTGCCGGCGATCAGGCGATTCGTATGGCCGGGCAATGGGAAGTGACGACGGGGGATGACCTTGCCTGGGCCAAGGCGGATTCCAAACCTGCTGTTGCCATTCCCGCGTTTGCCAAGCTCGAAAGCCGGGCCGATGTAGAGCAGTCGCTCAAGAAGCTGCAAAACGACGAAGGCCCCCTCTCGCCGGAGCAGTCACTGGCCAAATGCACCACCCCCGACGACCTCGTCGCCACCATCGTCCTCTCCGAGCCCGAAATCGGCCAGCCGCTGTCCATCAAGTGGGACACCCGCGGCCGGATGTGGGTGATGCAGTATTTGCAGTATCCCAACCCCGCAGGCTTGACGATGGTCAGTCGCGACAAGTTTTTGCGGACGGTCTACGACAAGGTCCCGCCGCCGCCGCCGAACCATTTTCGAGGGAAGGACAAAATCACAATTCACGAAGACACCGACGGCGACGGCAAATTCGACAAGCACAAGACGTTTTTGGACGGCCTGAGCCTCGCCACCTCTTTCGCCTTCGGCCGCGGCGGCGTGTGGGTTCTCAATCCGCCGTACCTCCTCTTCTATCCGGTCAAGGAAGGCGAAGATGTCCCCAGCGGCGATCCGGTGGTGCATCTGGAAGGCTTTGGCATCGAGGATTCGCACAGCATCGCCAGCAACCTCCGCTGGGGGCCGGACGGCTGGTTGTATGCCTCGCAGGGGAGCACAGTGACGGGGGACATCAAGCGGCCGGGGATCGACAAGGTGCCGGTCCACTCGCTGGGGCAGCTCATCTGGCGATACCATCCGGAGCAGAAGAAATATGAGATTTTCGCGGAAGGGGGGGGCAACACCTTCGGCGTCGAAATCGATTCCAAAGGCCGCCTCTACTCCGGCCACAACGGCGGCAACACCCGCGGCTTTCACTACGTGCAGGGGGGCTACTACCAGAAGGGGTTCGGCAAACACGGGGCCCTCTCCAACCCGTACACGTTCGGCTACTTCGAGGCGATGGGGCACCACAACGTGCAGCGGTTCACCCACTGCTTCGTCATCTACGACGGCGGCTCGCTCCCCGAAAAATACCACGGCAAGCTGTTCGGCGTCGTCCCGCTCCTCAGCCACGTGGTCATGAGCGACTTCATGCCCGACCGCTCCTCGTTCAAAACGAAAGACATCGGCTACGCCCTCGAATCGAAGGACCCCTGGTTCCGGCCGGTGGACATTCAGGTCGGGCCGGACGGAGCGATCTACGTCGCCGACATGTATGAGCAGCGGATCGACCACGCCAGCCATTACCAGGGACGGATTGATACGAAGTCGGGAAGGATTTATCGGATTGCGGGGAAGGAGACGAAGCCGGCGGGGAAGTTTGATTTGGGGAAGTTTGAGTTGGAGAACCTGCCAGACCAGAAAAGCAAGTGGTTCAACCAAACGTGGATAGAGGAAGCCATCCGGCGCGGTAAGGATCCACTCGCAGTGGCTTGGATGGAGATCGCCCTGCCCAAAATCAAAGATTCTGGATTGGAAATTCTGTGGTTGCTAAACATCGCGAACGGTGGTTTAGGCGACGAACACGTGCTAACCGCTCTTGATCACAGCGACCCCTACGTCCGGCTCTGGACCGTTCGCATCGCCTGCGATGACGGCGAAGTCTCGGCGGAAATCGCCAAGAAGCTGGCCGACCTCGCGTATCGCGAGCCGAATGTCGAAGTCCGGAGCCAGCTCGCCTGCTCCGCGCGCCGTTTGCCAGCGGCACAGTCGCTGGCCATCGTGAAGAACCTGGCCGGCCGGAGCGAAGACGCGGGGGACATCCACATCCCGCTGCTCCTCTGGTGGGCCATTGAAGCCAAGGCGGATTCCGGCCGCGACGAAGTATTAAAACTCTTCGCCGACAAGGCCTTCTGGGACCAGCCGCTGGTGGCCCAGCATCTTTCCGAGCGGCTGATGCGGCGGTACGGAGCGACGGGCGCTCGTAAAGACCTCCTGGCCTGCGCGAAGCTGCTGGAACTCGCGCCGACGAAGGAACATGCCGCCAAACTGATGGCGGGCCTGGAATCCGCCTATGAAGGGCGCTCGCTAGCGAGCCTCCCGGCGGAGCTGGTCACAGCGATGACGAAAGCCGGAGCAACTTCCCCCACGCTCAAGTTGCGGCAGGGAGATGCCACCGCCGTAGCCGATGCCCTCAAGCTTATCGCCGACGAAAAGGCCGACGTCACCCGGCGTCAGCAGTTCATCCAGATTTTCAGCACCATCCAGCAGCCGACTTCGGTCCCCGTGCTGTTGAAACTCGCTAAGGAATCTCGCAACGACGCGCTCCGCTCTGCGGCTCTGGCTTCGCTGCAATCGTACAGAGACGAAACCATTGGAGCTGATGTCGTCGCCCTCTACAAAGACCTCCCCGATCAGGTCCGCGAAGTCGCCCAGACGCTCCTCTCCAGCCGGGCTGCCTGGTCGCTGCTTTTGGTGAGCGCAATCGACACCGGCAAAATCGACAAGCAGACGATTTCCGACTCGACCGTGCAGAAGCTCCTGCTCCACGGCACGCCGCAAATCACGCAGCTTTGCAAGAAGCACTTTGGCGAATCCGCCGGCGGAGCTTCGCCGGAAGTCATCCGCCAGCAGCTTGAAAAACTGACGGCGATCATGAACACCGCTTCGGGCAATCCCTACCAGGGTAAAAAACTCTTCCTGGAAAGCTGCGGCAAGTGCCACAAGCTGTTCGACGACGGCGGCAACATCGGCCCGAACCTGACGACCTACAAGCGGGACGATCTGCGGGGAATGCTGGTAAGCGTCCTCAGCCCCAGCGCCGAAATCCGCGAGGGCTTTGAAAACTACCTCGTCCGCACCGCCGACGGCCGCACTCTCAACGGCTTCATCGCCGACCAGGATCCGCAAGTCGTCGTCCTCAAAGGGGCCGACGGCCAAAGCATCTCCCTCGCCCGCGACGACATTGAAGACATGAAAGCCGTCAAGATTTCCATCATGCCCGAAGGAGCCTTGAAGGCGATGAGCGACCAGCAGATCCGGGATTTGTTCGCGTATTTGCGAAGCACGCAGCCGTTACCGTAACGACCTGTGTCCCAAGCTCTGCTTGGGACACCACATGCCGAAGCTCCGCTTCGAGGAACGCAGCCATCGGCAAGCAGAGCTTGCAGACGTGGGTTCCCAAGCGGAGCTTGGGAACCAGTAGCCTACCACCCATGCAATACCGTCCTCTCGGCACCACCGGCCTCTCTCTTCCGGCGCTCAGTTTTGGGGCGTCGTCGCTGGGGGCGGAGTTTCGGCAGGTGGATTTGCAGGAGACGCTCCGCTCGGTGCATGCGGCGCTTGATTTGGGGATGAACTTCATTGATACATCCCCGTACTATGGCCGCGGGATGAGCGAAGTCCTCCTCGGCATCGCCCTGCGGGGGATTCCGCGAGAAAAGTATCTGCTGGGCACGAAGCTCGGCCGGTACGACGCGGCTCATTTTGATTTCTCGGCCCGCCGCGTGGTGGAGAGCGTGGACATCAGCCTGCACCGGATGGGGGTGGAGCATCTCGACATTGTCCTCTGCCACGACATCGAGTTCGTGGAGATGAGCCAGATTGTCGAGGAGACGCTCCCCGCCCTCCGCCGCTTGCAGAAGCAGGGAAAGGTCCGCTTCGTCGGCATCAGCGGCTATCCGATGAACATTTTCCGCTACGTCCTGGAGCGGGCGGAGCTGGACGTGGTGCTGTCGTACAACCACTACACGCTGCAGAACACCATGCTGGCGGACCTGGTGCCGTACCTCCGCTCGAAGGACGTCGGCATCATGAACGCCGCTCCGTTCTCGGCCCGGCTGCTCACCAACCTGCCGCTGCCGCCGTGGCACAAAGCGACGCCGCAAGTGCGGGAAATTTGCCGGGCCGCCGCGGAGCACTGCCGGAAGCGGGGCGTGGACATCGCGCAGCTCGCCTTGCAGTTTTCCGTGGCGAACCAGGATCTGGCGACATGCATCGTCGGCTCCGCGAACCCCGAAAACGTCCGCAAATGGGCCGAGTGGACACAGCGGCCCATCGACCAGACCCTCCTCGCCGAAGTCCAAGCCATCCTTCGCCCCATCCACAACTGGTTCTATAGTGAAGGCCGGCCGGAGAATGGTGACCCGCCCAGTTCGTAGTAACCGGCTTCAGCCGGTTAACTGCCCGCGGCGAAGGAAAGTAACTTCAAAGAGACCTAACCCGCTAAAGCGGGTTACTACGAACTATGAAAGCCCTCCAACTCGCCGAGCCAAAAGCCTGGCGAAAAATCGACATTCCCCACCCGGAAAAGCCCGGCCCGGGCGAAGCTCTCGTCCGCGTCCATCGTGTCGGCATTTGCGGCACCGACATCAGCGGGTATCTCGGCAAGATGCCGTTCTTCAGCTATCCGCGGATTCCCGGGCATGAGCTTGGCGTGGAAGTAGTCGAGGTCGGTGAGGGAGTGGCGAACATCAAAGCCGGCGACCGCTGCTCGGTCGAGCCCTACATCAACGATCCCGACAGCTACGCCAGCCGGCATGGCCGCCCGAACTGCTGCGAGAAGCTGCAAGTCCTCGGCGTCCATCGCGACGGAGGGATGCGGCCGTTCTTCACGCTTCCCGCCCGCAAGTTGCATGTCTCCACGAAGCTCACCTTCGATCAACTGGCTCTCGTCGAAACCCTCGCCATCGGCTGCCACGCGACGAATCGGAGCCAGGTGACGGATGGCGAATACTGCCTGATCATCGGCGCGGGGCCGATCGGCCTGGCCACGCTGGAGTTCGTCAAGCTGACCGGGGCCAAGATCATCATGCTCGACATGAACGATTCTCGCCTCGCCTTCTGCCGGGACGTGATGGGGGTCCAGCACACCGTGAAGCCCTCGGACAAGCTGGAGCAAGACCTCAAGGGCCTGACCGACGGGCACCTTCCCGAAGTCGTCATCGACGCCACGGGCAACCACCTCTCCATGTCAGCCGCCTTCGGCTACGTCGCCCCCGGCGGCCGGCTGGTATACGTCGGCATCACGACGGACGAGGTCAAATTCCGCCACCCCATCTTCCACCGGCCGGAAGGAACCCTCCTCTGCTCCCGCAACGCCCTCCCCGCCGACTTCACCCGCATCATCAAGCTCATCGAAGACGGCCAAATCAACACCCAGCCCTGGATCACCCACCGGGCCGCCTTCGACAACCTGATCGAAGTCTTCCCCTCCTACACGCGGCCGGAGACGGGGGTGATTAAGGCGATGGTGGAAGTGGATGAGTAGCCGTTGGTAGTAACCGGCTTCAGCCGGTTCGACAACTGAGCAAGCTTATTTCTGCAGCCGATGCTTGACCGACCATACCTCGTGAAGGGAACGCTCGTATGCGGCTCCTGTCGCACCCTGAAAAATGGCGACTTCAGACTTGAAGTTGTCATAGTCGATTTCGGCCGCCAGCTCAGAAAGCACTTGTTCCTAGACGATTTTGGGAACAAAGAGCCCGAAAGCGTAGTCGGTCTCGGCGAATTCCCGAATCTCGTACTCACCGAGCAGACCGGAGAATCGATTCTTGACGGCCTCCAGGTGTGACCGCAGCCGTCCCCGAATCATGATGCGGTCTGGATCGACAGGTTGGCCGTGGCTGCCTTCTCCCTGGCGGGCACAGACGGCACTTAAGAATCCGTACTTGGTGAAAATCCACATGATTTGTCCCCTGGTTATCGACGCCGGCGTACCAGCTCGTTTCTCACGCACAGTCGCCAGCTAACTATTCGTGCGAGAGGGGATTCGACCCCGATCATCGCAGCCCACTACTCCGCACCTCAACCCGCCGAGGAAATCACACCGCTCCAGCCATGATGATCCGTGAGTTCGCCGAGTTTTTCGTCTCTCTTATCGAGGATTCGTCCCCCATCACAAGCCAAGTCAGGCGAATGGCAAACATGGTCGATCATTTGGCGCATGTTTGCCTGCTTTTCTCCGCTGGTCGCGACAGTCAGTCCCTTGAGCACTTCCTTCAGTTTGTTGAAGACCTCGTCCGGTGCATGGGTGCAGGGAACCGTTTGATTGAAGTCTCCAAGCAGCACAACGCCACGATCTCCGGCGGCCGCCAGAACCTCGGAGAGACCTTCCAGGTACGCGACATGGTCCTCCCATTGCTGCCGGTCTTTTCGGCCTGTCAGCACATGCGCATCCTTCCAGGGAATGCAGACACCCACGAACGTGACAGGGCCCAGCGAAGTTTCCGTCGTGGCTCGGACGAAACGGCCTGGCGGCAGTCGCTGATCCCCAATCGTCTCCACATTCGACCACGGCCGGCGGCTCCAGAGTTGCACCTTTCGACGTGAGGCGGTAATCGGATAGCCGTAATCCGGTTCTGAGGCGACCACATGGCCAAGGGTCAAGAAGTCGAGCGAAGCCTCCGTAAGGCAGACCACTTCCGGTGTTTCGGCATTTATGCGTTCCCGCAGCGACTTTCCCTTCGGACCCTCGGGGGCCGCCCACTCCAGATTCCAATTCACAATTCGTAGAGACATGAAGCTACCTCGGAGAGATACGTGTTTTTGTTGAGCGACTCTCCGATTGTATCCGCAAATGCCACCGGTTATCGCAAGTTCCGGAGGCTAAATCGATCGGAGGACATGGTAAAAGGAAAGGAAAAGGGGGTCAGGCGGTCAGGCTTTATTACTGACCGAGGCAGCACGCGGCGGAAGCATGGAAAGCATGGCGCGGCCACGGCGAAATGCTCCGGGCGGGTTTTGCTGGTCCCGTTCTGAGCCGCCGGAATCCGCGGCAGCAGCAAATCGGGGTCGGGATTCTTTGGCGTCCCACGGCCTCCATCTGCTAATGTCGCTGCCGCCAAAGACTCCCGTCCCCCTGACGTTGCGCCCGAGTTTGGCAAGCTACTCCATCCGTCCCGGGCGCGCGCGTCTGCGGCGCGTGCTTCAGCCGACAATCGCGTGACATTCGTTTTTCGATTGGAAGACCGTCTGCCTCCCCGCGCCTCGGTTGAAGAAGTGAAAAACGTAGCCGGCGTGTCCAAAGCGGGGTCTTCTGGGAATGGACGATCAACCGGATAGCCACCTCAGGGGGACGGGAGTCTTTGGCGGCCGTGATTGTACCCAATGGAAAACCGGTGACGCCAAAGACTCCCGACCCCGACTAGCGGTTCATCATGGCAGGGGGGCAAGAATTTCCGGAATTCTGGCAGCCGAGGACTTGACGGTGCAAACTGAACATGTGTATAATTTGCAGTCATAGTGTGAATGTGCTCGTGCGTTACAGTTGAGGAGACGTGCGATGATACCGCGAAAACAAATGTCGCCTTTCGCTCCGCGAAAGTACGCGCATGGCGGGGCCGTGCGTTCTTGCAGCATGGGGGAACTCGCACGCCAAAGCACGCCACTTTCGCGGGAGCGAAAGGCGACGATGGGTGTTGGTAAACCCGGGGGGTTTACCAACAGAGTTTGCTACCCGCGGGCCGGGGGGGCTGTTGTTTTACCAGGGGGGTTTGCCAACAGATTGACCCTGGACCGGACTGGTTGGATATCATTCCGATGCACAAACGAGGGAGGGACATTGGCCGCCCTCGCTGGCGCTTCGGGTTAGTGTCGGACTCGCAACGTCCTTCGTGGCGCTACAGGCTGGTGTTAGAATGGCGGTTTGAGTTTGAAAAAACCCTTATGGATGAATCGCTTGTTGGCGTGAATAAAGAATCAGGTGTGTGAATCAGACTTGCGGCGACTTGAATCAGCGTAACGTGATTTTTGGCATACAGTTATGGCGATTCAATTCGTCGTAAGTCCGTGAAAATGAAAGACATTGAATCATCAATCAGGATAGTAGGACCGGGGGGTTCGAAGGGCGTGAAAGCCCTTATGGCTTTTTGCCGTCCCACTAACCCGAAGCGTCAGCGAGGAAGTCCCCCTGTCCGCCCTCGCTGACGCTTCGGGTTAGTGGCCGGCTCCTCCACCCATCATCAAAAACTTTGTTGACCTATGGAAAAAGACATGACCCTTCCCGAAACCATCCTTCAATTCGGCACTGGACGCTTCCTGCGGGCGTTTGTGGATCACTTCGTGCAGCAGGCGAACGACGAAGGGCAGTCGGTCGGCCGCATCGTCGCCGTGCAGTCCACCGGCAATGACCGCGCGGAGCTACTGGGGAGCAAGGGGAAAGGTTATCACGTTCTGGTCCGCGGCTATGACGAAGGGCAGCTTGTCGAGCGCGTGGACGAAGTCAAATCGGTCAGCCGGGGGCTGGTGGCGGCGACGGATTGGCCGAAGGTTTTGGAAGTTGCCCGCTCGCCGCAGCTCAAGTACATCGTCAGCAACACGACGGAGTCGGGATACAAGCTGGATCCAGCCGATACGCTCCATTCCGCTCCTGGAGCATCTTTCCCCGCCAAGCTCACCCGCGTCTTGTGGGAACGTTATCAGGCATCCCAGTCGCCGCTGGTCATCCTCCCCTGCGAGCTGATCGAACGGAATGCCGAAAAACTGCGAGACCTGGTGCGGCAGCAGATCCTGGCGTGGCAACTGCCGGTGACGTTTGAGCCCTGGGTGCGCGAGGAATGCGTCTGGCTCTGCAACCTGGTGGACTGCATGGTGACGCGGGCCCCGGCGGATCATCCGCTCGCCAAGCAGGATCCGCTCCTGATCCACGCGGAGCCCTACGCGCTGTGGGCCATCGAAAAGCCGCCGGTCCGCCGGGCGAGCGAATCGGGAATCATCTCCCTCGGCAGCCGCTTTCTAGATCAGCCGGTGAAGCTGTTTGACCATCCGGCCATTCAGATGGTCGATGACCTGACGCCGTACTACCTGCGGAAGGTGCGGATGCTCAACGGCCTGCATACCGCGATGGTCGGCAAGTTTCTGTCAAAAGGGTTCAAGACAGTGCAGGAAGTCCTGGCCGACAAGGAAGCGCTGAAGTGGGTCCGCGGCCTGATGTATGAAGAAATCGTTCCCACCATCGCGCACCGCATCAGCGGCGTGGCGGAGTTCGCGGACCAGACCTTCGACCGGCTGCGGAATCCGTTCCTGGCCCATCAGCTCAGCGACATCGCCGCGGGGCACGAAGACAAAGTGAGAGTCCGCTTGCAGCCGACCTTCAACGAATATCAAAAGCTCTTCGGCAAGGCACCCCCGCGGCTGGCGGAACTGCTGAAACAAGCGTGAAGCGCACCACTCTACTTCGGCACCAGCCGCACCTGCCGCAGATCCATGACGGCATCACCGGGCATCTTGACGGGCTTCACGGTGAGCGTGTGCCGGCCGGTTTTGTCCAGGGTCACCGCGCCGATGGTTCGGGGGACGAAGTTTTGAAAGCCACCTGTTTCCTGGACGGTGAAGGTGAGCTGTTGCTCGCCGCTGGCCACTTCCACCTCGCTGCCGCCGCTGCCGTTGCCGCAGCCCACGAGCATTTCGACGTCGAACTTGCCGGGCGTTTTGACTTCGAACTCAAAGCTGGCCCAGTCGTCCTGGCGAACCCAATAGCCGAGCGTGTTCTTGTGCGCCAGCGGCTCAAAGCGGAGCATGATTCCGTGGACCTGCGCGGTGCGGGCGTGCATGGTGATGACGCCCGCTTTGTCCTGGGGATTGGGATGGTAATCGGGATTGGCGGACATCAACTGGGCATCGACGGACTTCCGCCAGGAGTCGAGCTTGTCCGCCAGCTCACGGACTTTGTCCGGTTCTTTGTCGGACAGGTTCGTCCCTTCGCGCGGGTCTTTTTTCAAGTGAAAGAGCTCGCGGCGGCCGTCCTCGTAAAACTCAATCAGCTTGTAGTCCCCGACGCGGATGGCGGCACCGGGTTTGGCGGTCTGGTTGGAGTAGTGCGGGTAGTGCCAATAGATGGCGTTGCGAGTAACATTGCCGGATTGTTTGAGCAGCGGGGCGAGCGAGAGGCCGTCGCATGGCTTTTGGTCTCCTGTCACTCCGCACAGTTCCAAGAGCGTCGGCAGGTAATCGATGCTGCAGACGGGCGTGTCGCAAGTCGTGGCCGGTTTGATGCTTCCGGGCCAGCGGACAATGAGTGGCACGCGAGTGCCCCCCTCGTAGAGATGCCCTTTGCCGTCACGGAGCGGCGAATTGATCGTGGAGGGAGTGTTGGCCCCCTCCGCCGTCGCCAGACCGCCGTTGTCGGACGTGAAGAGGATGATGGTCCGCTCGCTGAGCTTAAGCGATTCCAGCTCTTGCAGAATGCGGCCCACGCTGTCGTCGGCACTTTCCAGCACGGCGGCATAGATAGGGTTGCTTTGCTGACCGGGGCGATTCTTGTTCGCTTCGTACTTGGCGATGAGATCTTTCTTGGCTTGCAGCGGAGTGTGGACGGCAAAGTGCGGGAGGTAAAGGAAGAAGGGGTGGTCTTTGTTTTCCCGAACGAACTTGACCGCGGCATCGGTGAAGAGGTCCGTCAGATAGGCTCCTTTGGGAGCGTCCTCCAAACCGGGAATGCCACGCCCCTTTCGGTCCTCAAACGGAGCGAAGTAACCGGACGGACTTCCCTTTTCATTGCCGCCGACGTTCAGGTCAAACCCTTGCTCGCGCGGGCCAAAACCTTTGCCGCCCAGATGCCACTTGCCGATATGAGCCGTGGCGTATCCGGCAGCTTTCAGGTGCTCGGCGAGCGTGACTTCCTCCAGCGGCAATTCCTGGCGGAAGTTGGGACGGCGGAGCATCTGGCCCGGCATGTCGTCCCGTCCGGGCAGCCAGTCGGTCAGGTGCAGGCGAGCCGGCCATTTGCCCGTCATGATGCTGGCGCGTGTCGGCGAGCAGACGGGGCAGGCGGCATAGGCCGCGGTGAACCGCATTCCCTCCGCGGCGAGGCGGTCGATGTTCGGCGTCTTGTGATAGGTGCTGCCGTAACAGCCCAGGTCCGCCCAGCCCAGATCGTCCAGGAGGATGAGGATGACATTGGGGCGGGGAGATTCCTCCGCGATGGTGGCCGCGGGTTCCACAAGCACGAGGGCCAGGCCGAGCAAGGCCATCAGAGACAAGAGTCGCGACTGCAACATGAAAAGGCTCCAGGATCGAGGAAAGCTGTTCTCACCAACAGTTTAGCGGCTCACTTGTCCAGTCAGGTAGTGAAGCCTTGAATCAGGACGCTCTATTTCAAAAACTCCGGTAGGTAATCTCCTCCGCGGGCCGGTTTGGGCGAAGCTCTTTTCTGCTCCGCTTCCAGGTCACGAAGCTCCTGATAACTGCCGCTGAGCAGCCGGTCGCTCGTCATCTTGCCGCACTGGCCGCGGGGGCGGAACGGATACGGGCTCTTCACCAGCGATCCCTGCTCCCCCTGAAACGTCACCAGCTTTTCGCTCCCCGGCATCGGCTGCCCGTCCCGCTTGATCAATTCCGGCTTGTAGTCCCACGTATCCACCTGGCTGCACGCCCCCGAACAGAAGATGACCAGCACATTCTTCGCCTTCGCGGCAAAGTGCGGCTTGCGGGGCGCACTCGGCTGCCGCGGGTCAATCGCCGGGCGAACGGGGGACTTGGGTTCTTTCGCCAGCAGTCGGTCTTGGGCCAGAAGATGCGCGAGCGCAATGGCACCGAGGCCGGAGGCGGTCTGGGAGAAAAAGGAGCGGCGGGTGGGAACGTATGGCGTCATTGGCTCTGGTCCGACTGGAACAATTCCACTCATTTCGGCCTGATTTCTGGCCGTCAAATTGTCACAACCTGTTTCGTGTCATGCACTTCTGTATCTGCACCCGTCACATTCAAACGATTCTTTGATTACGACTCTTCCGGGGGGGCTTGTATTAACACTAACCCGATGCAAAAGCGAGGAAGAAGAGAAGAAGCAGCGTAAGCCGGGACTCATTCGGAAACAACCATAATGCCCCAGATCTCTGGCATTCCGCCCGCCCGACGGTTTTCCGCGTTGCTCTTTCACCTCTCACTTAACATGTGTTGATTTACCTCGCACTTCATTTTCCACAACTCGTTGTCTCTTCATCAGTTACAAAAACCAACCCCCCTGGGTTTACCAACACCCCCCCCCCCACGCCCGTCTCAAATCTCAAATCTCCTGACTCTACCGTTTTCTATGTGCTGGAAATCGCGAGCAAAGCTAGCACGCATTTTGCCCGGAAAATACCGGCGGGAGATCCCGCCAGGCTG
>JBKJNY010000077.1:0-50717 GCA_046593355.1 Pirellulaceae bacterium
CCTCCAGTTCCTGAATCTTCGCCAACAACTGGCGGATAATCGCCTGCGCCTCCGGAGGCAGGCGAGCAATCAGTTCTTCCGTAATTCCCAGCGACATGCCCTATTCGTCGCCGAAAAATCGCTTTCCAAACCAGATCAATTCACCCACAATATCTCGCCGGGTCGTGAACGGTTACCACTCAGCGCTCTTACAGCCCGCACGCGAGATTCTTGCTGTGGGTCATTTAGGTCGGCGACTGCGGGCGCTAAATCCTCGTCCGTCATCGATGGGAGCAATCTCCGAACTTCCGCCAGTTTGTCCAAGACTATCCCCCACTTTAGGATTGACAGCACAACTGCCGAATTCTCCCCGAGAACGGCGAGAGGAACCGTCGCATCGACTTGAAGCAAGGGAAACTTATCCGTCCCTTCCCACAGGTCTTCTGCTTCGCAGGCGATGCGCTAGGAGGCTTGAACGTTACCGGCTCGCCGAGCATCCGACATTTCTCCCCGCATGCCCAGACTGTCCTATCGTAACAAAGGAGCGACTGCTGGGCGTCTAGGGCGGAGAGGATTCCATAATTCTGCGGTCCCGCGCGGCTGGTTGCGCGTTCCCACCCTTGTTACAGTCAAGCATTCGAAAGGGACGCTTCCATGCTCAGTATCTTTGGCCAAGGCACTAATCGACCTCTTCCTCGCGACGGCGATGACATTGATGTTGCCGCTGTGGAAGAACGGCTTGGTTGAGGCGTGGGGGACATTCTTGTACGGAAGGATTTAGTCGGCGAGAGACGGGCGACTCTTGATCACGCGAAGTACCAACAAAGTCCGAGAGTACAGACGACGAGCACCGCGGCCCAGGTTCGGTCATTTTTCCACCACGGCGGTGGGAGCAGACTGTCATCCGACGGATTGTGGCGATAGGTCCACCACAGATATTTCTCGCGCTCGGCACTCCGTTCGGATTGAGTTCCCATGCTGACCAGCATCAAGACGACATAGCTGGCAACGGCTGCCAGCCCGGCTCGATGAAATGCCTGAAGTTGATGGTCCAGCAGCAAGGCCGCCCCCTGCTCGAAGAGTACGGACGAAGCTGGCCCCGCCACGATGCAGGCAACCGCCCCCGTCGGCGTCACGTATTTTTGAAAGATGCCTGCGAGGAAAGCGATCAGTACGCCCGGAACCAGGTAGGCATTGTAGTCGGCCATCGTGTTGAAGATGCCTCCTTTGGTCTCTCCAAATTGGAGCGAAAGCCAGATGGAGATCCCCACCAGAACGATCATCGCCACCCGGCCGACCCAAATCAGGCGCTGCTCCGAAGCCTTCGGACTCACGTACTTCTGGTAGATGTCAAACGTGAACAGAGTGGCTGTCGAGTTCATCATCGAGTCGATGGTTGACAGAATGCCTCCGACCAGGCCGGCCATGACCAACCCGACCAGTCCATAGCCGGCGGGGACCAGGGCGCGGGTCAGGGCTGCGAACGTCGTGTCGCTTTGGGTTTCGGCGTCAATCGTCAGGATATAGCCGGCGGCCATTCCGGGAACGATGCACAGGAACGGGATCAGTAGCTTGAAAAATCCCGCCACGATAATTCCCATCCGCCCGTCCCAGCCTGTCTTCGCTCCGAGCGCCCGCTGCACCATGAATTGGTTCGTCCCCCAATAGTAAAAATGCAGCACCATCAGCCCGGTCAGGACGCCGGTCCAGGGAAGCTGGGGATGGCTGGCCTCGAAGAAAACATGGAACTTCGTCGGTTCCTTGGCGAGCAGCCCGGAAATGCCGCCAACATTGGGATGCCAGATCGCCAGCACGGCGATAATGGCCGAGCCCAACAGTAGCAACACGCTCTGGATGACATCCGTGTAGATCACCGCTTTGAGTCCGCCGAAAACGGTATACGCAGCGGCTACCAGCGACAGCCCCCAGACTGCCAGTTCGTAGCTGATGGCATAATCCGTCCCCTTCGTCAGAGTTTCCACGGTGACTGCGCCAAGGATCAGTGTGCCGCACATCTGAATCAGCAGGAACGCAATGTTCGAGATCGAATACAACAGCCGGCAACGGTCGTCGTAGCGTCGTCCGAGAAACTCCGAAAGGGTGTAAACGCCCATGCGGCGGTACAGGGGCAGAAAGAAGTAACACAGCATCAGCAGTCCGCAAATCGCGCCGAATTCAAAGTTGGCCTGGGCGAACCCTTCCTTGAGGCCGGCCCCCATCATGCCGACCATGTGGTGCGAGCTGATGTTCGTGCCGAAGATCGATCCGGCAACCGCCCACCAAGCCACGCTTTTCCCGGCCAGAAAATAATCACTGGTCCCTTCTTCTTTCCGGCCCACATACATGCCGAACAGTGTGACGGCGACAATGCTCAGCACCAGGATGACCAGATCCAGAGTTTGCAGAGGTAGACTTGAAACCTGCGCGAGCAGCGGCATGTTGGTCACGAACTCCTTCAGGAGGATCGAGAATTGGAACTCGCCAAGATTGGGACTGGGTGTCAGTCGGCAAGTGTACTGCAAGCCGGCCGTTCCGCAATTGCTGGCCGGGCAACGGACGGGGCATTATCGTGACGAGTCTTCATAAACGCTCAACACAAAGTCGCTGCGTCAAACTGTCTTAAGTGGCCGCACGAGCCAAATGACAAACAGTCCGCACATGCGTGACGGACTGACCTCCGCAGAGGCCCAGAAAGGAGCTGGCGCTGCGAAGTAGGCTTGGGGGGCTGGCACCGGCTGACTTGAAGCCCGCAGAAAAGATCCTGGAGCGTTTGGTGGGCCATCTGGACGCTGGGGCGAAGACTGGACTGAGATTGCTGGGTAGGCCTGCTCCACAGCGCCGGCTCAGTGGGGAGGATCCAGGGAAGTCAGCCGGGCAAGCCGTGATTCCCTTCAATGGGAATCGTGGGGGAGTTGCCGTCTTCCTGCCAGACCCAGCCGTACTGGGTATTGGACGGGTGCGGGTGCTTGAGATAGTCGTGCCGCCACTGGCTGAATTTGTCGTGCTCGATCTCCTGGCGTTTGGCCTTGGGATCGACGCCGAACAATCGGGCGGCGCTCAAGCCGAAGATTTGCCGCTTGATTTCAGGCGTGAGCGGTGCGTAGCCGAACTTGTCGATGAGTTCGTCCTTGATCTTGAGCCGACGGAGGCGTTCGATCTGGCTTTGGGGACTGCCGCTCCAGATAGAGTCGGTCCCCCACAGGATATGGTCCGCGCCGGCAATCTGGATCATTTGCGCCAGCATGTGCATGCACTTTTCCGGCACAAACGCCGAAAGCTGGTTAAACGTGCTCCCCAGTTCAAAATAGACATTCTTAACCTGCGGACTCCCCTTGAGGTCCCGCAGCAAATCGCTGATCCAGGGAATCTCCTGGGGGTCCTTTTGGCCGGCCAAAGATTCCAGGCCCCGAAAGCCGGAGTGATACACAATGAAGTTCAGGTCCGGCCAGTCGCGGGCGGCCTTCACGACATCCCGCGTTTTGCAATGCTCTTCGTTGAACACCCCGAGCGGCAAACCTTTGTGGACGCAGACGTTCTTGATGCCGAGCTTGAGCGACTTTTCCCAGCAGGGATAGGCAAGCTTTTCGTCATCCAGCCACCACGCTTTCTCCCCCACCTCGGCCCCGGTATACACCTTCCAGGCCACGATCTTCAGTTCCTTGACCTGACGCTCCAATTCCTCCAGTTCGGATTTGCCCAGGTTCGGCCGCAGCAGGCCGTGGGCGAGCACGCGCTGGGAATGGGCCAACTCATTGACGTGGTCGCGAGTGGCGGCCATTTGATCCGGAGGCAGCGGGTTTTTCCCCCAGTCCCGCGTGGGAACGCCGCTGATAATCGCCAGTACGGTATCGCTGTCAAAGAACATTTCCTTGACGTAGTGGTCGCGGTTCAGTCGCTCGATGCTGTCTTGCAGCTTCGCCGCGGGGCGAAGGCGCTGCACGAAATCCTTAAACCACTTTCCTTCTCGCGAATCGTCGTACCACTCCCGCCCCACATCGACGTGGTGGGTCTGGACATCGAAGATGAACTCGTCTTTCGGCCACTTCTCCCGCACTTTTTCCGGTTCGGAGACTTCGGCCGCATCAACTTCATAACAGGGGCCGAATACCTGGTTCATCGCCAGCAGGGCCGCGGCCATCCCACTGCTGGTCCGCAGAAAATCCCGGCGACTCAGGCCCAGCTTGGGAGCCGCCGTTTCCGCAATGGCCCACAGCCGCAACTCAACTTGCTGCTGCTCGGCCGACTGCGGCGGCGGGATGAACTCTTCGTTGGACGCGATGCGCGTCGGAATCGGGGGCAGCTCATCCCGACCGGCGTCCAGTTCACACTGACGAATCCAGGGCATGGGGACTCTCCGGCAAGCTTACTTGGCGGGACGAGATGCATAGGTCCGGCCCAGCACTTCGACAATCGCTCGCCGCAGAGCCAGCCCGTCGATCGGGCCACTCTTGCGATACACAATCTTTCCCCCCGGTGCGACCAGCAGCGTGTAGGGAATCGGGCCGCCCCACTCTTTGTCGAGCAACTCGGCCAGTTTGTCGCGGTTGGAGACCGCCGAAATGTAATTGGCGGAGGCGACGTGCTTCTCGCGGAGCACCTTTAAGGCGGCCTCTTGCTCCTCGGGCTCATCGATGCTCAGCGTCATCAGCTGGAAATTGCGTCCACGGTACATGCGGTTGATCGTCGTCAGCTCTGGCAACTCCGCCACGCAGGGGCCGCACCAGGTTGCCCAGACGCTGATCAGCAACAGCTTGTCGGTTTCGTTCTTGGCCAGCTTCGCCACGCCAGCTTCATCGAGGGACGAGAGTTCCACCTTCTCCTGATCCCACTTTTCCAGCGATTTGCGGGCGTCTTCGCGCTTGTCCGACCACTTCGTGGAGCAACCGAAAACGCGTGTCTTCTCCACCGGAACCGGCTTGCCGGCGAGCACGGCGTTCAGAGCGTTGCGCGTGTCGTGACTGGTGACGGTTTTCACATCCGAATCGTCAATCCGCCCGACGTACCGCAGCTTGCGATTCTGGTCGAATAGAAAAACCTGCGGCGTTGCGACGACGCCGTAGGCTAGGGCCGCTTGTTGCTTGTCGCCGTCATAGAGGTACGGAAACGCGAACTTTTGCTCCTTGGCTCGCAGCTTCATGTCCTCGAAGGAATCGCCGAGGTCGCTATAGCCCAGTTCATCCAGCCGCACCGCCTGTGGGTCGTTCGGCGAAATGGCAATCAGCGCGACTCCCTTGTCTTGATAATCGGCATGCAGCCTGGCGATGCGGCTCTCGTAAGCCTGGGCCGTCGGGCAGTGGTTGCAAGTGAAGACGACCAACAGCGCACGGGCGTCTGCAAAACTCTTGAGCGTGTACTCCTTGTCGTCTACGCCCGGAAGCTTGAAGTCCGGGGCGGAATCGCCGATTGTCAGCGACTTGAATCCCGCGGGCTCCGCCAGCGCCTCAGAAAAAGCTGTCCAGATGCAAACCGCGGCGACAAGGCTGGAAATGAAGCGTCGCACGGATCGGCCTTTGCAGTAGGGAGGTACGCGAGTTCGGAAAAGAGGGCGGCTGCGGAACAGTCTAGGGCTTCACCCACCCCTGTCAAGCGTTTCTTGGGGCGTGGCGTGAACGATAATACAGGCCATCATGATCAAGGACAGTTCAATTCGGTTCTAATGCCGCGCACGTCCATTTCGTATTCGATCTCCTCAATGGGTGGGCGGCTATAATGCCAGAGAATGCCACGGATACTTGCCACCCCGATGCGGCCCAGGATGATTTCTGGCAACAGCGGCGTCAGCGAATGGGCCGTATAGACATTGACTGTGTTAACGAGCGGCCAGTCCACGCCGAGACCTCGTAGCCGGTGTTCCATCAGGTCCATGACAAATCGAGCCTTGACCGCCAGTCCCGCAGCCGATGTGTCGCCGCCAGCCGCGATTCCTTCGCGTGACAGGACTCCCTCGGGCAATTCGCCGGCACCGGCGACGACAAATGTGGACGGCAGGTCGCGGGAACACGGTTTTGTGAAGGAGAATCCGTACAGGACCGGTTCAGCGGGAGGATTGATGACGGGAGCCACGTTGGTCCGCGCGATAGGATTGACGCCATTCACAAACATGCCCCAACCCTTCAGGATTTCCGCGTACTGGGCGTTGAAGTCGGCAAAACCTTGAAAGCTGTATGGCCGGGGAGACCGAAGCGAAACGCCGCACAAGGCGACTTTTGGCCGTCCTTCGGCTTTCAGATACTCCGCAATCCGCTCGAAGCCCTGGTGATAAGGGGACGGCTGCTGGAAGGTGACGTAAACGATCTCGAAGCCGGGGCTGGAGACGACGCCGCAGGAGTACGGCGCGATGCCCGGGAGGAACCGGTAGTTTCCGCTGGGATGATTGGTGAGCAAATTCTTGTTCCTGTTTCGAGACCGCGTCAGTGTATCAAGATGCAGGGATGCTTAGAATCGGAAGGACTAACCCAACCCGCAATTCGCAATGCCGGTTGTCCCTCGCAAAGGCTTAAAGATCTCATGAGTGACCTCAACGGGTTGAATCGTCGCGAGTGGCTTAGCGCTACTGCCGGCGTTTTGTCTATCGCAGCATGCGGAGGCGCTCGTGGCACCAGCGGCGCTGAAGCGAATCGCCCGCGCATCGCGGCCGTGGTGACGGAGTTCACGTACCGCAGCCACGCCCATGTGATCCTGGAGAATTTTCTGGAGCCGTATTATTTCAACGGCCAGTTGACCGATCCAGGCGTGGACGTGGTCGGCCTCTATGTCGACCAGTTCCCTCGCGGTGACATGGCTCGCGAAGTGGCGAGGCAATATGGAATCCAGATCTTTCCCACAGTTGGCAAGGCACTACGGCTTGGCGGGAAGTCACTGGCAGTCGATGGCGTGCTATCGATCGGCGAGCACGGCAACTATCCGCTGAATGACCGCCAGCAGCGAATGTATCCGCGAAAGCGCTTTTTCGACGAGATCGTCGCCGTGTTCCGCCAAAGCGGGCGAGCCGTGCCGTTGTTCAACGACAAACACCTGTCGTACCGCTGGGACTGGGCCGACGAGATGATGAAGGTCGCGAGTGAGCTGAAGATTCCCTTCATGGCCGGCAGTTCCGTCCCCTTGGCAGAGCGTCGCCCACCGCTGGAATTGCCGGACCAGCCGATAATCGAAGAGGCAATCTCCATCCATAGCGGAGGATTGGAGTCATACGACTTCCACGCCCTGGAAGTGTTGCAATCGCTGGTAGAAGTGCGGCGCGGCGGCGAGACGGGGGTAAGCGAGATTCAGCTGCTCGAAGGGGTCGCCGTCTGGGAGGCGGCTGAGCAGGGACGCTGGAGCTACGCATTGGCCGAAGCTGCGATGCAGGCAGGAGCGGGCAAGGACGTTGGGAAACTGCAGGAGTTTGTCGAGTTGGTGGACGGTAAACAGCCTCCGGTCCATGCCATCCTGATCAAGTATCGCGACGGTTTGCGAGCCACGGTGCTGCGGATTGGCAACAGTTCCACGCGCTGGAACTTCGCCTGCCGCCTGGCGGGAAAACCGGAGCCCTTGGCTACCTGCTTCTACGTCGGTCCCTGGGAGAATCGCAACCTTTTCAAAGCACTGTCGCACGCGATTCAGACGCACATTCGTGAAAAGCAAACGCCGTATCCGATCGAGCGCACGCTCCTGGTCACAGGCATGCTTGCTGCCGCAATGAATTCGAGATTTGAGAAACATATGCCACAGACTACGCCGCACCTGGAGATCGCCTACGACCCGCGGGATTTCCGCGCGCTGCGAGAAATGGGCAAGTCCTGGAAAATCATCACCGACGACCAGCCTCAGCCCAAAGGCATTGACCCCGGCGGCCCCAGACCAAAACGGTAGTTGAACTGCGAATCGTCCTTACTTCTGGGCTGCGGCTGGCAGCTTCCAGCGGACCACTTCCAGATAAGTCTTGTCGTCTTCTCCGCGGTAAGAGTACGACGTAACCAGCGTGCCATCTTGGAGTTGCTCGCTCGGCCCGAAGCCGCCCCCCTGGGACTTGCCGATGGGCGTGCGTATGTCGAGCATCAGCCGGTCATGGGCAAAATCAAATGTGAAACCATCGTCGGCCTCGTCACCGACGAGCGCACGCACGCCAAGCGGAGGATGCAGATCGCGAACCGTAAAAGTCAGCAGTAACCGTTTGTCATGCAGCCGCAACAGCGACATGTACATCTCGCCATAGTCGCCAAAATCGCGGTTGCGGTCAAATGTCTTCCCACTATCAGCCGACGAGAACAGGATAAAATGATCAGCCTGATCGTTTCCCGCCCTAATCGGCCGGTCTTGAATCGGCAACTCGGTGCTATCGACGCGAACCAGAGCCCAGATTTTTCCGGAGCGGGCCTGCCACAGCCACGTTTCGCCGCCAAAGAATCCGTACTGGCTTTTGAAGTTCTTGGGTTCGCACTTCTGCGATTTGTCCCAGGTCTGGCCGCCATCTGTGGATCGCCAAACAAAATAGGGCCCATCGCCGCCGTCAAAGTCGACGCCCAGCAACAGCGAGGAATCAGCCAGCTCCAGCACATTACGAGTTGTATGATTGCTGGCCTTTGGCTTGACCTGCTCGGATTCGACCCGTGTTGATTGCCAGGTGCGACCGCCGTCTGTCGAGCGATGCAGGAAGCCGGTTGTGTAGCCCCACTTGTTTCGCACATCAGTTGCCAGCAAGTGGCCGGTGATAAAGATGGTTCCGTTCTTGAGTACTGTTAAATACGGCTCGCGGCCGAGCAAATCGAGCGGTTGCGGTCCGGCCCACGTCCGGCCGCCATCCGATGAGCGAAAAAGGAGCGTCTGTTCCAGCACCTTGTCGCCATTCCGCTTGTGCTGATGAAACGCAGTCAGGAGCAGCTCGCCACTGGGAAGCTGTGCGATGCACGGCTTATAGTCATCCGCCTCACCCAGCGGAATCCGCTCGCAGGCAAGCTTGTCCGCCGGCAGCATTTTGGGGTCCGAGATCGAGATGTTGTGCCTTGCCAGGCGGAACGTGTCCATCACGATCGATTGGTCGACCTTGCCGTAAGCGTCGTCACCGCCGACATGCCCGAAAACGAAGATCCGGCCGTCCTGCGCTTGCACGCTGCGGGGATAATAGGCCGTGCCTGGGACGTCAAGTTTGTGCCAATTCCGCCCCGCATCGCTAGTCCAGTGGATACCGCTGGTCGCGACGTGCAGGATCGGCCCTTCCCGCGTCACGAGCAATTCAGGCTGGCCGCTGTGTGGCAAAACCGACGGGCCGGCCTTCTGCGCGATCCACGAATTATCCGATTTCTTGAGAGTGTTCTGCCAGCGTTTGGCATCATCCGCGCGACGGAAAATGCATAGCAAATCGCCGCCGGCAAGTTCCGCTACGTCGAACTCTTCGGTCCAGCCCCCACGCTGTGCGGCGGGAATTGCCGCCAGCGGACCTTTCCAGGTGCGGCCTTGATCCGACGAGACGAGCAGTGCCGGCTCTACCACTTTGCTGAACTCTTGCCGCGTCTGGCTGCCGCCTGGAGCCTTCGTCACGCCGGCCAGCAGGATGACTCGACCGTCGCGCAACATGCGAATTCGTCGAGGCCAGGTCGAGTACTTCGTGGCGTCGAGCGGAACTTCGGGATTGCCCCATGTCTTGGTTCCATCGCTGGAGCGCTGCAAGAACCCTGTCTGAGGCAGGTCCTTGTCGTAGGGGAGGTAGAATCCAAATACGCCGCGAAGGATGGTGCCATCGGCAAGCGAGGTTTGCGCCTCATTGGTGACTCCATTCATGCAGGACTTAAACGCATCGTTACTGACAGACTGCCAGGTCTTTCCTGCGTCGGGCGAGCGAAGATGGATGTTGCGCATGTCGAGCCCCGTCATGTCATAGCCGGGGTTGCCCAGCGGAGGCCACGTCAGCTTATGTTGCACCTCTTGGGGTGCCTGCGGCCGTCCCTCGGCCGGCCCAGTCGCCTGCGTGAAGCTGACCATCAGGCTGCCATCGGGCATCGACCAGGCACCGACCCAGCTTGTGAAGCCCGGCTTCTGCGGCGAATGATAGATCGTCTGTCGTTGGTGATCGACGGCAGAGAACGTGAGATCCTTGGCGTGCGCCACAATCGGTTTTGAAATCTGTGACGCTCGCCTTCCGGACCTGGCTCCCTGCGTAGGGAACCTGGCATAAAGTTCAATCATCGCCTTTCCCAGAGCATCGCCCACGAGGAAATAGGTTTCCGCATTGCCGAATTCGTGGTGGCCGTGACCAGGATTCGGGGAATTCTCGGGCTTGCGGACGAAGTCATGCGTCTCCACAAAGACAACAGTGCCGGCAAACTCATCGCGAGCCGCCGCAGCAGCCTGCGCCTTTCGTAACGCGTCCCACTGGCCCTCGGCCCTGACCCACGGACCGGTAAGTTCGCCGATCACCACAGGGAGCTTGGGGGACTTGAGATCACGGCGAACGTCCTTGATGAGATTTGCGAGATTCTGTTCGTAGTCGGGAACTGCATGCCTGGCGTCCACGCCGTCGTTCCAGCCGTGATACCACACCAAAGCCGCCAGTTCGTAGCCACGGCCTTTGAATGCCGGGAAGTCGCGCTCCAATGAGGCAATTGCCTCACCGACCTGTGCGATCACTTTCTTGTAATACGGTCCGACTTCGCCTCCCGATGAAGGCGGCCGGAAGTCCTGGTAGAGACTCTTGCCGCCCCAGGCTGTCTTGATGAGCAACACGGGATTTTCAAAATGGTCGCCGACGACGTGGCCGAACTGCAACTCCGGTCCAAAGTGATGCTGGTCGCCATACACGGAAAACCCTAATCCTAGCGGCCCGCTCAGCAACGGAGCACCCTCGCGCTGGTAGCGCACCCAAACGTCGTCGCGCACGGTCCACTCGCCCTTGGCGTTTCTGAGGTGCTTAAACGTCTCGGCCTTGGCGGTGTCGGACAGCAGCGTCTTGAGAGTCCCTTTGCCTTCGTTGTAGTCCTTGCCCTCCAGGTCCACGACCGCCTGTCCCTCCATGTTTGACTGCCCGGCGAGGATGAAGACCATGACGGGCTTCGGCACGTCGTCGGCGGAGAATGCGGCCAGCGGCATCAGCAGCAGGGCGGCGAAGGAGAGGGGGGTGAGTTTCATGCGGTTTCACATTCGGGAAGGTCGATTGTGACACAGGTGAGAGGGGCGGGTGGACTAGACCGGGGTATAGTCCGTGACGGTCAGTCGCGGCAGCTTTTGTTTCAACTGGTCCACTGCGGCGGGGCTGAGTTTGACGTCGGTGACGGAGAGCTGCCGCAAGGCTTCGAGTCGCGACAGGTGTTTCAGCCCGACGCTGGTTAGTTTGGTGCCGTAGAGGTTGATCGCTCGCAATCGCTTGAGTTTGGCGACATGAGCTAGCCCCGCGTCGCTCACATCGCACCTGGCCAGATACAGCCGTTCGAGGTTCGCCAGCTTGCCGATATGCGGCATTCCGGCATCGGTCACCCGTGTCGCGGCCACGTGCAGTTCCTGGAGCGTGCCGAGCGGTCCCAGGTGCTGCAACTCTGCGTCGCCAAACTCGGTGCCGGCGACATTGATCGCCACGATTTTGCCTTCGGCGTCGCGGGTGGCCAGCCCCAGTGCGACCAGGGCGTCGGTCAGTGAGCGACCTTGCTCCCGGACAAACAGCCGTACCACGTCGGCCAACGTGATCGACGTGCCGTTGAAGGAGAGCCGATTCAGGCGCACGAGCGGTCTTAGGTGCACGAGTCCGGCAGCCGTCACTCGCGTCCCGGTCAAATTCAGCTCTTCGAGCGACGTCAGTCGGCTGAGCCGGGCCAGTCCCGCGTCGGTGGTGGGGGTGCCGTTGAGTTGCAGACATCGCAGGGACCGACAGTCGGCAATCGCGGCCAGCCCAATGTCGTCGATCCGCGAATCGTGAACGATGAGTGTCTCCAGGCGGCTCCGGTCGGACAGAGCCGCCAATTCCAGGTTGGTTGAATCGGCGGGCAATTCGATGGTGTGTTCGCGGCGATGGTTCACGCCCGACTCGCGAGCGAGTGTTGGTCGACCGCCGTGGCGGGAACCGCTGCCGACCAACTCCTTGATCGGTTCGCCGGCCGGCAGGATCGGAACGGGGCGGCCGGCCTGGTTCAAGAAAGTGTGAGCCGGATTGACTCCCATCGCGTGGTAGATCGTTGCCAGCAGGCTTTGATACGTCTGCGGCCGATCGAGTGGATGTTCACCCTTGTCATTGGTGGAACCCACGATTTGTCCCATCGCCAGCCCGCCGCCGTAGAGCAGCGCGCAACCGGCTGGGCCCCAATGTTCGCGCCCCGGGCAGCCTTTGTGGACGTGGATTCGCGGGGTCCGTCCAAACTCACCGACCACGACAAGCAGCACGTCGTCTCGCATGCCGCGCTGTTCCAGATCTTCGATGAGCGCGCTGATGGACTGATCAAATTGAGGTCCACGTTGCCGCATGATCTCGAAGATGTTGCCGTGGACCGCATGATCGTCCCAGCCGATCATCGTCCGGTCATAATCACCTCGCCCATCGGGCGAAAACCTTGCGGCGACGACGCCAACGCCCGCTTCCACCAGCCGTCGGGCGAGCAGGCACTGCTGCCCAGCCAGATGCAAGCCGTACCGTGCCCGCACCTCCGGCTGCTCTCGCGACAGATCGAAAGCCCTCGCCGCGCCCCCGCCGGACAACAGGTCGAACGCCTGTTGGCGGAAGCCGTCCTGGGTTGCGAACTGATCGAACGCGGCTGATACGCCCGGGCGGCCGTCGTTTAGCCGGTCCAAACCGTTCAGCACCTGCCGGCGCGCGAGTAAGCGCTGCGCGTCGCTTACGGACTGCAGGTTCTGAATTACAAAGCCCGGTTTCGAGGGGTCACCGGCAACCTGGAACGGTCCATCGATCGGTCCCAGGAAGGCGGGTCCGCCCCGGTGCAGGCCGCCGCCGATGTCGATGTACCGCGGCAAGGCGTTGTGGTCGTGACTCGTCTCCGGCCGTCGGCCGCTGGCATCGCGCATACCTTTGGCCAATCTCGGATCGGTCGACGCCCCGATGCTGATATCGGCGTTCTCCATTCCGCTCCGCATACGACTGATTGCAGCTCCGACGTCTGGATAGCGGGACTTGTTCGCCTCGGTTTCATCGATCCAACCCGTCAGGACATTGTGCGAACCGACTACGTGGTCGGACGAAGGTTGATGAAGCGAACGAATAACGCACGTGCGATGTGCCAGTTGCGCCAATCGTGGCAGCACTTCGCAGTAGGCGACGCCCGGCAAGGTCGTTGGGATTGCGCCCAATTCACCTCGGTATTCGCTCGGCGCATCCGGCTTGGGGTCGAACGTTTCAAAGTGACTCGGTCCGCCATCCTGCCACAGCAGAATCAGCGACCGCTTCTTCGCCGGCGGCGACAGAGCCGCTTGGGCCTGCCACTGCAGCCACTGCGGCAGACTCAAGATTCCCGCTCCCATCAACGCTGACCGAATAAACGCGCGCCGATTCAGATCGCGGGCCAGTAACCAGGTGGCGCGGTTCATAGCAATTCCCGAATGGGGCGGCCGCTGCCGACGATGCTGACGGGGCGGCCGCTGGACTCTTCATAGTGGGTATCGAGCGGAACCCCGAGCGTGTGGTAGATCGTCGCCAGCAGGTCGAGCGGCGTAACAAGTCGCTCCTGAACTCCGCCCCCCCACTTCTCACTGGCACCGACGATTCGACCCCCCTGAATTCCACCGCCGGCGAGCAGGACGCTGAAGCAGTCCGACCAGTGATCGCGGCCGGCGTGGCCGTTCATTCGCGGAGTGCGGCCGAATTCGCCGACGCAGTAGATGATGACTTCGCCCAGCAGACCGCGCGTCTCCAGATCTTCCACCAGCGTCGCAATCGCGCGATCCAGCGGGGGGAGGTGTTCGTCCAACCCCTTGGCGATGTCGTTGTGATGATCCCAGTTTCCCGTGTTGATGTTCACGCAGCGAGCTCCAGCTTCGACCAATCGCCGAGCGAGCAAGGCACTTTGCCCGTACCGGTGCCGGCCATACTGATCACGCAGCTTGGGGGCTTCCGCACTGAGGTCAAACGCCGCTCGCATGCGATCTCCGGCGACCATCTCCAGCGCCTGCTTCTTGAAGGTGTCGAGCCCCTCCATCACGCCGCTCTCGTCAATGTCACGGCGGAGTGTGTCAAATGTTTTCAGCAACGCGCGCCGCGAATCGACGCTCCGCGCCGTAAGCCCGCCGGGAAGTGACAAGTTCGGCACTTTGAAGTCGGTGGCATTCGGATCAGCGCCCACTTCAAACGGATTGAAGGCCTTGCCGAGGTAGACCGCACCCTGATATCCAAACGCTTCCGACTTGGGAATCGTCACGTAGGCAGGCATCGGTGACAGACGCGATCCCAGCGAGCGGGAGATGACCGAACCCAGCGACGGCTTTTGGGCGGCATTACGGGCCAAGGTCGGACCAAAATAACCGGTTTGCATCCAGTGGGCCGACGGGGCGTGAATGCCATTCTCGTGATGCACCGACCGCACGATCGACAGCCGTTTCATCATCTTCGCTTGCAGCGGAAGCCGTTCGCTCAACATGATTCCGGGCACGGTGGTGCCGATGGGTTGATACATGCCTCGGTACTCGGCCGGGGCAGCGGGTTTGACGTCATAGGTGTCTTGTTGGCTGACTCCTCCGTCCGTCCAGAAAACGATGAGCGACTTCTTGCTCGCCGGGCGGCTCGCTTCGGACGCTCGCGATTCCAGTCGCAACAGATCGGCAATCCCCAAGCCCAACAGCGGGGCGCCGATCTGCAGAAAATTCCGCCGCGTCACGCCCGAGCAGTTCTGAAATGGATTGCCGTCGATTCGCAGCATGGCAAGGCTCCGGGGAACCGATCAATGATTGAACAAGAACTCGTTGGTAGCGAGCAGCGACCAGAGCAGCGACCGGCAGGCCTCCGGCAGGTCTGGCTCAACCGCCAGGAAGTCGACCGCGGCCTTTAGCTCTTCCGGCCGCGGCCGCCGCGCCAGCACGCGGAGAAACGCTTCGGTCGCAAGGTCGGCGTGTGACTTGTCGCTGGCGGCCAGTCGCTGGGCATAGCCGGTCGTGGCGGTCAGCTTTCGCTGGATCTCCGCCGAATTCACCAGTTCGAGCGCCTGAGTCAAAGCCGGCGCGTCCACGCGCTCGCATTCGCAGGCAGACATCCGGGCCGGCCGGCCAAAGACATCCAGGAAATGCGCGGCCACGTTCTCATCCGGCAACTCAATCGCGCGGGTGCCGGCCGAAAAGCCAGGGAATTCGGTTGGCACGTCGAGCACCTGGCTGACCCCGTCGAGCAGCACTTCGGCCGCAAGACGCCTCGGATAAAACCGCGCGAATGTCTGCGTGTCGCCGGCATTGCCGGGATGAGGGGCCGATTTCAAACCGTAAGCGTAGCTGGTGGTGATGACGCGGATGAGATGCTTCAGGTCGAAACCGCTGGCGGCGAAGTCTTGGGCCAATGCATCGAGCAGTTCGGGATTGCTGGGCGGATTTGTGCTGCGAGCATCGTCAATCGGGTGGACGATTCCGCGTCCCAGAAAATGAGCCCACATTCGATTGACCATCGTCCGGGCAAAGAACGGATTGTCCCGGCTGGCCAACCACCGTGCGAGACCGAGGCGCGGATCGTCATGCAAACCGAGCGAGAACTCGTCCCCCCCGAGCGGCCGCGGCCGGAGCACCGCGCCGGTGCGCGGATGGAGTACGTCACCGCGCTGCTTGAGATAGATAATCTCATCGGTTGGCACTTCCGCATCGGCAAAGCCTCCTTTGCGTCCCACCCGGGAGAAAACGGCGGCCAGGCCGAAGTAGTCGGCCTGGCTCCAGCGTTCCGTGGGATGGTGATGGCACTGGGCACACTGGATGCGGACTCCCAGAAACGCCTGCGCCACCGATTCCACATATTCCGGCGACTTCCGCACGGTGCGATACCAGATCGCGGGCGGATTCTCGTTCTGGCTCCCGCTGGCGGTGAGAATCTCGGACACGAACCGGTCATAAGGCTTGTTGGCCGCCAGTGAGTCCCGAATCCATCCAGCAAACAGGGTGGTTCCCGACCGCTGCTTGCTAGTTGAATAACCCGCTCCGCGATTCTGCAGGATGTCTGCCCACTTGAGCGCGAAGTAACTGGCGTACTCCGGACGGTCGAGCAGACGGTCGATGAGCCTCGCCCGTTTGTCGCTCCGGATGTCCGCCAGATATGCCGCGAGTTCGCCCTCCGTCGGCAGAGTGCCGCAGATGTCGAGGGTCGCGCGGCGGAGGAAGGTTGCGTCGTCGGCCGGCGCGGACGGGACAACCCCCAGCCGTCGCCACTGCCGCAGCAGGAGCTGGTCGATACGGGAATCCCCAAGTTTCCGCTGCACCTCGTCAAGCTGCGCCTGAACAGCCGCCATCTTCGCATCGTCCCCCGCGAACGGGACCGCAGCCTGAAACGTGGCGACCTGCTCGCCAAACCGAGCCATGACAGCCACCAGACCATGCTGCAAACCGGTCTTCACCAGACCATCCGCGTCGACCTCCGCGATGCCTGGCTCGTTGGACTGGTAAACGGCCTGGCGCGATACATCGCGAGACTCCCCATTGGAAAAGAACGCCGTCACGCGCAGTTGCACAGACGAGTTCGTTCGTAGAATTCGCTCACGCGGAGAAAGCTCGATGCGCACCAAACGCGGATCATCACTGCGCGGCGCGGGCGCTCCCTGGGCAATCCAGCCACGCAAAATCCGATAGTCGTCGCTGGATTCGTCGAGCCGCCGGCCGCCGCCGTGCGGAACAAGGGCCGTGGCCTTGAGCAGGAGCAGGCTGCGGTCCGGGCCGGAGAGAGACAGACGCCGCCCTCGGGCTGCATTTACCAAAGCTTCGTAATCCTCTTCCGGCTCAAACCCAAACAACGAGAGCTTGAAGCCGTTCTGACCCGTCGCCTTGCCGTGACAGCCTCCGCCGTTGCACCCGAGCCTGGTCAGGATCGGCACTATATCGGTACCGAAGGAGACTTCGGGCGAATGCTGCGTCTCAGCGGCCTGCACCCAGACCGCATACGACATCACCCAAACGATAAGCAGCATCAGTTGCCACGCAGTGTGCCTGGTTATGGCCATACTACAACTCCACGCCCACTCATCTACTCAGTAATCTCTAACGCGAGAAAACTACTCCCGAAAAAAACTGGTTCATCTTCGACAACCCCGACGGTGAACAACCGCAGAAACGGCTGCCGGCCCAGAGGAGCGTCTTCGTTGACGATAATCTGGAGTGAACCTGTGTCGGTCTGGCCGACAAATGTTTCGCCCCGTCCGCGCAGGCCAACAACGTCGGTAACACGGCCGGGTACGGCCAGCTCGGTATGCATTTTCCCGATGAAGCCATTGAGGCGCTTCGCGGAATAAGCGACCTGGATGGTTTCGCCCCGCTTGGCCCGTGTCACGGCAAAGGGATCGACCTCGACAAGAAACGCCGCGGGCTGCACGTCAAATATCACAGGATTACTATGTACGGACACGGTTTCCGTCTTCTTCTCCGCCGTCAACACGGTGGTCTCAACGCGGACCACCAGCGAATAGCGGCCCATGGGAAGCGTCGGCGGGAGATGGAAACTGAGGTAACCTTTTTGCTGTCCGGCCGGAATAATGGCCGTTTGATTGCGGATCAGCTCGGGAAGTCCGATCCCGATCAGTTTCACCGGAGCTTGATGGCCGGTGTCGCGCCGCTCCACCTGGACGGCGACGTCCACCAGTGAGCCGGGCGATTGCCTCACCTGGAGCTTGCCGTACAAATGATGGTCTAGCGTTTCGTGTCCATCTGCCGTGATCCGCAGGGGGGCGTCGCCGGCCACGGCCAGCGGAATTTGCGAAGTGAGGCGGCCCCAGCCACTAGGCGTTCCCGAGCGGACCACCGTAGCGCCCAACACCGAGTGACGAATGCTGCTGCTCGAACCAGGTGAGTCACTCCGGCCGGCCACTTCGGCGACCCCCTTCAGCATCAACTCGCCAAAAAATGGCGGTGCGTTTCGATCTGCAGAAATAACGATGGTCCCCCGCTCGACGCCTGGGCCTAGCCAGACGTCAGGACATTCGACTCCTGCCGGCAGCTCCCTGGCGGAAACACGAATTGGTCCGTCGCAGCCGCGGCGTCGAAAGGCAATGATGTCGAGAACGTCGCGGCCGCCGCGAGGCACGTTCAGGGCGGCGAGATCGCCGCGATGCGACGTGGCCACGAGCTGAAAGGCGGGCTCCTCGCGACGCACGTTCAGCCGATAAATCCGCCGCGGATCCACTTGCAGTCCCCCAGTCAGGTTGCGTACGACAATCAAGTAGCGGCCATCAGCCGGACAAACCCAGCGGCCGGCCGGATCGAGATGGCTGGTCGGGAACACGCCGCCGAGGTTTCGCACTTCGTCGCCGAACTGAGCCAATTCCCGTTGATCCGACGCTTGGAGCACGCTGATCTGCAAATCGACGGGCGAATCGATTCTCTGTCCGAGCGCGTCGATGTAGAGCACTTCGCCGCGCCGAGCCTCCATCGCAAACCAGTCCTGTTCATCACCCGCCACGAGCCGCCCGCTCACTTCGGAGGGAACAGAAATATCCTGAGCCGACGATGGCGAGTGGTTATCGTCACGGTCCTGCACGACCGGCGCGTCGGTCACGCCAATCACGACCGGCGCGTGACTGCCCGGAAGGTAAAACGGAAAAGAATATCCTGCAAGCACGGCTTGCGCCGGTTGTAACCGCACAGGCAACGGCCATGATTCGTGCGCGAGCATTGCCGGGATGTCGACTTCCACGCGATCAAACGCAGTGCGACCCGTCGGCGTTGTCGCTCGGTCGACCGCGCTCGACAAGCTCCAGCCATACAAAGTCACCCGCGCCGCTTTGCCGCGCGGGATGACGCTCGGCACGCAAAACGCAACGCGTGGTCCGGTATCGATATCGAGCCGATAGTAGTGCTCGGCACTCTCGGTCGAAATCAAGTCCTGGACCTTCACGACATACGAGCCATCGGCCGGCACATGGAAGTCTACGAGCGGGTCGATGCCGTAATAGCCACGATTGACCGCCAACCGCCGTCCCGAGGCGTCGATGACTTCAAGCACGGCGCGCAGCCGCGAATCGATCCGCTCCGCCCAACACTCGATAACAACCCGTTGGCCTCGCTTCGCGTCAAAGCGGAAGTGATCCGAGTCCCCCGCTTTGTCGATCCGCCCGTTGATCACCACGTCCAGCGGAACCGGCATTGCCGTCGACACCGTCTCATTCGGCTCGGCCTCCAACTCCTCCGCTCGATTGCCGATCCCAAACGTCCTCGGCGCACTGACTCCGTTGTCACCCAACGCCCGCAAGTCATAAAGCCCCGGCGGCGTTTCCGCTGGAATCGTCAACCGAAAGTGGCTCGCCTCCAACCGCTCGCACCGCACACCGGGAGCACTGCAGTGCAGGGTCCGAATTCCTTGCAGGTTGCTGCCACTGACCACCACCTCCACTGACTTCCCCACTTCCCCACCCGCAGGGAATACCGTGCTTAGCACCGGCGGTGCCTGCCCGAAAGTGGGGAGACCGGCGAGCATCACCAAGCACGCGGCGGCGAACATGAGCGTAACGCGGAATTGGCGGCGGTAGACCATCAACAGCTCACTGTACGCTTTGTGGTGTTCATCTAGTCTCGTGGCTCGAACCCCCAAAGTGCGAAATCAAAGCAGTTCGCGAATCGGCTCACGACGATCGAGGAGATACTCGGGTGCCCGTTGCGATCGGTGATCGTGGCGGTGTTCACGTCGATGTCAACCTAGTGAGACAGCGACGCGAAGACGTATCGCCAAGTACTCCTCGTGATTGTTGGCGTAGTCACAATATACCAGCAATCGTTGATGCACCCATGCGGAACCCGGATTTTCCGTAGTTTGATACCGGAAGGATTGTGCATCCTGGAAGCCACCGCCAAAAGTCTTGGTATCTTAGAAAGTTGCGAACCCTTCTGCGTTCGGACAGGGTGCTTCGTGTAATGGTTGAGCGCAACCTTCAGTCGCGCAGAATGAGCGCGGCGGATGAATGTACCCTCATGTACCACCGCGTGACGACATTTCATAAACATCAATCGCAGCTTGTTATCCGTTGCGACAATTTGTCCGAACGCGGGGTGAGAGGTCCAATGCTTGCCCGTCGAGTCCCGTGACGGACCGAACTCGCAGGAGGCCCGCAGACGGGCTCGGCCTCCAAGATGACCCCGGAGGCCGGGTTGGGAATGTGCAGCCGGCAGAGGGAGTCCTGGTGTGTTGGGCAGCGTCGACCCGAGATGCCGTAGAGTAAGTCACTGGGTGAGCTGGTTTCCGGGAAGCCTCCCATGATGAATAATGACTTCCGGCCCAGTCCGTGAAGGCCAATGATGCGACGACTCGCTTTTGTCCTGCTGTCCATCACCCTGCTCGGAATCAGCTGGAGATCGTCTTTCAAAGGAGGAGCCGGCGGATATAGCTCATGGGGGACAAAACCGTAACGCACGGCCGCTAGGAGCGAATCGTGATCGCATTGGCGGTACACGGGCCACGAAGAGATACAGCACCTTGAGTACAAACCGACCACAGGATGATTCGCAGCACTTTCCATGAAAATCGACCATATCGAATGCATTAACCTGCTGTTCAACTACCCCCATCGCCACGGGTTCGAAAGCTCGGGGGGCGTTACGACTTCGCGAGTCACGTCACTGGTGCTGGTCCATACGGATCAAAACGAGGTCGGCATCGGCAGCGCCTATTCGCATCCGGCTCTGGTGCAGATTGTCGTGCAGCAGTTGTCGGCGCTGCTCCAGGGGCAGGAAACGGCGGACGTCGAGTCGATCTGGGAAAAGATGTACGGCTGGACGCGTTGGTTCGGCCGCAAGGGGGCAGCGATGACTGCCTTAGGGGCGATTGATGTCGCCCTATGGGACCTGCGGGGCAAGTCGCTGAGTACACCGGTCTGGCAACTCCTTGGCGGGTCAGAAGCTTCCTGCCCGGCGTATGCCAGCGCGCTCCTCTGGAACACCCTGGACGGGCTGGCCGCCGAAGCGACACGGCATTTGGAACGCGGCTTCCGGCGAATGAAGATGCGTTTGGGCAAGGATGAGGAATATGACACGGCAGCGGTGGCAACCGTCCGCAAGGCTATCGGCCCAAACCACGACCTGATGTGCGATGCCTCCATGCGTTACCATCTGGCGCTTGCCCGCCGCATCGGACGGGTGCTTGCTGGCCAGCGAGTGTTCTGGTTCGAAGAGCCGTTCCCGCCGGAAGACCTGGATTCGTTTGCCGCACTGCGCAGCACCGTCCGTGTTCCGGTGGCGGCCGGCGAAAACGAGTTCGGCGCTCAGGGCTTTCGGGAGCTAATCGAGCGGCGGGCGGTCGATATTGTGCAGGCGGATGCCAGTCGCTGCGGCGGGATCACCGAGCTCTGCCGCGTGGCGGACATGGCGCACAAGGCCGGACTGAAGCTCGCGCCGCATTCATGGAGCGACGCGGTTGCCATCACGGCCAACGCCCAGGTGGTCGCTGCCACTCCGCACGCCCTCACCGTGGAGGTCGATCAGACCGGCAATCCGTTTGTTGAGGAGCTGCTTGTCGAACCGCTCCAGGTCAAGGACGGCCGGCTGCAGCTCAGTCGCCGGCCGGGACTGGGGATCGAGCTGAACCAGGCCGCCGTGGAGAAATATCGAATGCCCAATCCGCTCTCGGTCCCGGACGGCTGGTATTCGGACATGGTTTTCGGCCAACAGGACAACAGACCGGCCGGCCCTTACCGGGAGCGAACCTGAATGCGGGCGCGAATTGCCATCGGCTCGATTTTCACAGAGTGCAACCATTTCTGTGGCGTCCCCCTGACGCTGGCGGACTTTGAGCGTACCGAGCTGCGGCGCGGGGAAGAGGTGCTGGCACTATCGGTAGGAACTGTGGGCGGCATGCTGCACGTGCTGCGAGAGCGCCATAGCCAAGTCGTGCCGCTGCTCGTCGCCAGCGCTTGTCCCGGCGGCCCGATTGCAGCCGCCTGTTATGCGCAGCTCAAGGATGAGCTCCTCCAGCGGCTCCGATTGGCTCTGCCGGTGGCAGGCGTGCTCTTGGCCCTCCACGGTGCGGCAACGGCCGAGAATGCGGACGATTTGGAAGGAGACTTGATCGAGGCCGTCCGCGGCATCGTCGGCCAAGCGGTTCCTATTGTAGCCACGCTCGACTTACACGCGCACGTCACCGAGAAGATGGTCCGAACCGCGGATGCCTTGTTGGCGTGGGAAACGTATCCACATCGCGATGCGTTTGCGACCGGCGAGCGCGGGGCAGGCCTGCTGCTGGACATCATCGAAGGCACGTGCCGGCCCACGATGGCGCTCGCAAAAGTACCGGTCATTGTTTCTGGGATTCATGGGGGTACCGAGGGCAATGGGCCGTTTGCCGACTGCATGAGGTTCGCCAAGCGTTATGAAGGGCATAGCGGTGTTCTCTCGACGAGCCTTTTCTTGGTGCATCCGTATCTTGACTTGCCGCATATGGGCGGCGGCGGCTTGGTCATTACGGACAACAATGCCAAGCGGGCTGCCGAGCTGGCGGAGGAAGTTGCCCGGCTCTATTGGTCCCGGCGAGCGGAATTGGAGCCGCTGGTATACACGCCCCAGGCGGCGATCGAGCTGGGCCGAAAGATCGAAGGAGGCCCGGTGTTGCTCGTTGAAACAGCCGACTGCTGCGGCGGCGGGGCGGCTGGAGATAGCGTGGCCACGCTCAAGGCGCTGTTGGCTGCCGGGATTCGAGAAAAGGCACTCGTTCCTGTTGTCGATCCTCACGCTGCCGCCCTGTGCCACCAGGCTGGCGTCGGCAGCAAGCTCTCGTTTCAGCTTGGGCACCAGGTCGATCCCCGCTGGGGAACTCCCGCCAGGGTTTCAGGCGAAGTGATCCGTTTGACGGATGGAAGGTTCCGATATTCAGGCGGCATTTGGGATGGCCAACTTGGAGATATGGGACCGACCGCAGTGTTTCGGATTGGCTCCATCGGCGTGATGATTGCTTCGCATGCGACCTATGACTGGAACGACGAGCAATTCCAATCCGTCGGCCTGGAGGTCCGCCGGGCCAAATTCGTCGTCGTGAAAAATCCGATGAACTTTCAGATGGCGTATGGCTCCATCGCGAGGGAAGCGTTCATCCTGGACACCCCCGGCCCGACGCCAGCCACGCTCAAGCACGTCCAGTTCCGGCGGCTGCAGCGACCCTATTTTCCGGCGGATGCGGAAATCCTCGGAATCGCGCCGAAAGTCTATGAGTCGGCCGAGCGTTCTTAGCGAACGGGAATTGGCATGCCCGCTTTCTTTCCGACGAGTGCTGCCGCATGGTATCCTCAAGCTCATTGGCCCAAATAAATCGTCGGAGGTCACGATGCTGCGAGTGCTGGGCGGACCCAAGCAACTGTGTAACGGAATCACGCGGCGCGAGCTGCTGATGGCCGGCGGTCTCGGCATGCTGGGCGTTTCTGACGTTCAGCTCACGTCGCTCCTGGCAGCAGCCGAGAAGGAATCCAGCCGGGCGGCCGGAGGTCATCCCGGCTTTGGTTCGGCCAAGAACGTCATTTTGCTCTACTTGTTCGGTGGGCCGAGCCACTTGGAAGTTTGTGACATGAAGCCAGACGCGCCTGTGGAGGTGCGTGGGGAGCTGCGTCCAATTCCCTCCTCGCTGCCGGGCTGTGATGTCTGCGAGCATCTGCCGCACATGGCAAAAGTCATGGACCGCGTCACCGTCGTCCGTTCGCTGACTCATCCTTGGAACTTCCACGGGATGCAGTTTGCCACCACCGGCCTGCCGGTGGGGAGCATTCCGGTCGAAGAGACGATGATTCACCCGCAGCACCAGCCCTTTCTTGGCTCCGTGGTGCATCACTTCCGCCAGCAGGCTGAGGGGCCCCGGCCGCATGGCTCGCTTCCCGACAATATCATGCTTCCCTTTCTGCTCAGTAGCCGGCGGCCGGCGGCCAGGTATGCGCCGCCGTACTCGGCTTATCTGGGGAGTAGCTTTGATCCCATTTGGACGGAATTCCGCGGCGAGCCGACACGGAGCATGCTGCGGCGGTCTTTCGGCGCTCCGGCAGAAATCCGCGATCCCTACCTGGGGGTCAAGCACGACTGCCGGTTCCTGATTATCCCGGAAGCGGAGTTGCCCGCGGACATCACGATTGACCGCCTCAGCCGGCGGCGCTCGCTGCTGGAGCAACTGGAAGACGCCCGCCGCGCGGCCGACCGAGTTGCGCCGGCAAACTCACTGCGGCAAAAGCGAGAGTTGGCGATGTCGCTGCTCGATTCGCAGAAGGTGCGGGACGCCTTTGCCATTGACCGCGAGCCCGCCAATACACGCGAAGGTTATGGCATGACTCTCTTTGGGCAGGCCACTCTGCAGGCCAGGCGGCTTGTCGAGGCCGGCTGCCGGTTCGTGACCGTAGTCTGGGACGAATTCGGTCAGCTGAATGCGGGATGGGACACGCACGTGGATCACTACAACCGCCTGAAGAGCGAGTTGCTGCCGGGGCTGGACCTGGCGTTCTCCAGCTTGATTCAAGACCTGGAAGACCGCGGCCTGCTGGACGAAACCCTGGTTCTGGTAATGAACGAAATGGGGCGCACGCCTAAGTTTGAAGGAGACGGCCGAGGGCATTGGGGCCGGGCGTACACGAACTTTTTTGCCGGGGCGGGCCTCAAACGAGGCACGGTCGTCGGCCGCACCGACCGCATCGGGGCCTCCGTGGCGGACCGTCCGCTCACCGCCAAGGATATGTTGGCCACGATCTACCACCTGCTCGGCATCCCGCCGAACTCCACGCTCCTCGACCGCTTCGGCCGCCCTGTGCCGCTAGTACATGACGGCCAGGTGGTCCCCGAGATGTTGTCCTAGACGACCGAGCGCGTGGTGCCGACGACCGCCAGGCTGCAACGCCGGGTTTGGCGTGCATAGACCATATTTGTGTCGGCGGGCTGCGGGCGGTCGGGCTGCCTCGGAGCGCTTCATGGCCGGCGCCGGGGGAGTTGGGATCGGAGTTAACGGACCACTGCGGAGCGTGGGCGGATTTGGAGTTGGCTTAGCGTGGTCGCCATCGCCGTCGACAAATCCAGTCGAGAACTTGCCTCACTACCGATTGATGATTGTGGTGTCGATCTGCGGCCTCGGCGGCGACTTCATGCCGTCACCCAGGAAGAAACTCGGATGCGGTGGCTGGTTGTACCCGACGTTTTGCCAGGCGACGGCGAGCCGATACTGCGGGTCGTGCATCAAAGTGGGGAGTCGCAGGTCGGTCGGGATCGTCGTTGTGTAGAGCCGCAGCTCTTGGTTATCCTCCGACCGCCAGATCACCTCTTCTCGCCAATCACCGTAGATGTCTGCCGACAGGCTGGGTGTTGCCTTCGACCCGTTGTTTGCTGAGCAGTCGGCACCGGTGAGCAGGGTCGTCTCGACTTCCTTCTCCCAGTTCCACTTCGAGATACGGGTGCCGTTGAGCAGCTCCCGTAATGGATCGCCGTCCCACCAGATGGCAAAGTTGCAGGACCGGGCTGATGCGCGGCAACGTGGACCTCGCGGGCTCACCTAAGGAATACTTACTTCCCCGCACCCTCTTTGACGTCATAGCACCAGACCGTCCCCATTTCCCGGATATAGAGCCGGCCATTGGCAACGACGGGGTAAGCCCAAGCCTTGCCAGGACCTTTCTTGGGGGGTTCGGGGGGAGCGAAGCGGCCTTTCTCGCGATAGGCTTCCGGCGTGGCCTCCACGAGGGCGACCTCGCCATTTTCGCCGTGGATATACAAGCGGCCGTCAGCGTAGCAAACGGAGCCGGCACCGACGCCACGTTCTTGCCACTTGATGTCGCCGGTCTTCAGAACGGCACAGAGCAGGCCTTGGCCGTTGGTTCCATAGAGATTCCCCTCTAGCACTACCGCTCCACCAATGGCGGTCGGTAGCTTGGGAGTGAAATAGACTTCATCTGCCTCCACCGTGCTCCCAGCCGCCTTCAGTTGCACCAGGCCGCCGCCGCTCCGACCGGCGGCACTGTAGACGAATTGGTCCTGGACGAGAGGGGTCGGGATGTTGGCGGGGCTGTTCTGGGCCGTCTTCTCATATCGCCATAGGAGCTTTCCGGTCTTGGCCTCCACCCCCACGAGTCCCTTGCTGAGGAACTCGACATACTGCTTGAGGCCACCCACTTCCACAATCATGGCCGATGCATAAGCCGCTTCGTCTCCTTCAGGAATGACGGATTCCCAAACGACATTCCCAGATTTCTTGTTCAGTGCGACGATCGTGGCCTTGGAACCACCCGGAGCAACGACCAGCACTTCGCCGTCAACGAGCGGAGACTCCGCATACGCCCACTTTCCAGGTTTCCCACCAAAATCTTTCCTCAGATCCTTACGCCACTGCTCTTTGCCATCGGCGGCATTCAGGCAGACTAGGTCGCCGTTAGAGCCGAGGGCATACAAGGCATCTCCATCGAAGGTCGGTGTGGAACGAGTTCCGGGGTATTGCGGTCCTTGGTTGGGACCCACCTTGCCGATGGTAGTCTTCCAAACCTCTTTGCCGTCCGCCACAGAAAGCGCGTGGACGAATTCGTTCTCCATTCCCTGGTTGCTGATCAGATAAAGCCGCTCACCCACGACGGCAGGGGTGCTGTAACCATCTCCGATATCCTTGGCTTGCCACAGGAGCTTCGGCCCTTCCTTCGGCCACTCCTTGGCGAGTCCGGTCTCTTTCGAGATGCCATTCCGCTCCGGTCCCCGCCATTGGGGCCAATCGGCAGCGGAAATTGCCAACGAGAATGACAGTGAGAGCGTGGCAGCCAGCAAATATCGGCAACACATATTCCACCTCAAGGACAACGGGTGATTCAGCGATGTGGTTAGTCTGTGGCTTTGGCGATGGAAAATCAATCGGGCGGCGGGTCGGGTTTGACGGCTGGATGTTGTTCGTCCGCTGAGAGGCCCAATTCTGGGTGGATTCAAATGCCGCGGAGTCTTAGACCAAGAGCCATTCCCAAATACCCTCACTCCAGCCCTCGCCCAAAGGGAGAGGGGGAAGTTTGCTGGGTACGGACCAAGTCCCAAGGGATCCTCATGCAACACCGGCGCAAATTCCTTCGCCTAGGACTGACGGGCCTGGCTGGCCTGAGTTTGCCGCAGCTGTTCCGGTTGCGGCAGACGGCAGGGGGTGAAGGTGCCGGTCCTGGCAATGGCAAGCGGACAGCGGTGATCGTCGTCTTCCTGCATGGCGGGGCGAGCCACCTGGAAACCTGGGATCCGAAACCGGACGCTCCTGTCGAGTACCGGGGGCCGTTCCAGACGATTGCCACCAAGACTTCGGGCCTGCGGTTTTGCGAGCTCCTTCCCAAGCAAGCGGCCATTTCAGATCGCTTCACGGTGGTGCGGTCGCTCGTCCATAGCGGGTTTTGTCACGGGATTGGCCAGCAGCAGATGTTTACCGGGCATGAGGTCCGGGAATTCCGGCCGAAGTCGGAGCATCCCGAGTTTCTCGCAATCACCAGCCGCCTCCGCGGTACTCAAGGCCGCCTGCTTCCTAATTATGTGGGGGCGACGCCGATCCCTTACCTAGGTGCGGCCTACCTGGGACCAGCCTTTGAGCCGTTTGCCGTTTTGGGGGATCCGAATTTGCCCGAGTTTCGCGTGCCGAATATTGGCGGCCCAGACCAGGCGGGCCTCGACAGGATCCGCCAGCGGATGGGGCTCCGCGAGCAGCTTGATCGCCTGATGAAGGGAGCCGATGACCGAAGCAATCTGGCGGCTGGGGACCAGTTCGAGAAACTGGCTTGGAATATGCTCGCTTCGCCGGCGGCCCGCAGCGCCTTTGATCTGAGTTTGGAGTCTCCGGCCACTCGCGACCGCTACGGCCGCAATACCTGGGGTCAGCAGTGCCTCTTGGCGCGGCGACTGGTGGAAGCGGGCGTCGAGCTGGTGACGACGACGCTGGCCGGGCCGATCTGCGGCCGAGTCCAGAACTGGGACGACCACGCCGTCAACCATCACGTATTCAATGCGATGATGTCGCGAGCGCCGTACTTTGATCAGGCCGTGGCGGCTCTCATTTCAGACATTTTTGAACGTGGACTCGATCAAAAAGTCCTGGTGATCGTGACGGGGGAATTTGGTCGGACTCCCAAGATTTCCTATGCCGCCGATAGCAGCAGCGGCGTCATGCAGCCGGGACGAGACCATTGGCCGCGGGCGACTTCACTGCTGTTTGCCGGCGGCGGAATCCAGGGAGGGGAAGTGATTGGCTCAACCGACCGCCGGGGAGAGGACGTCACGGAGCGCCGCCTCGGGGTTCACGATTTTCTGGCCACCGTCTATCGGCATCTTGGGGTGGACCCGCGCGGCGTGGAATTCCAGGACTTTGCGGGACGCCCAATTCCAATTCTCAGTACGGGGACTCCCATTCCGGAACTGCTCGCCAGGTCGCCAAAGCTCCGTTGATCACGGGGGCGTGTCCCTGCTCACGTCAAATCGCCGGAAAGCGAGCGTCGCCAGGTACAGGACCAGGACATCGATGGTTGCCAGCAGGAACATGCTAAAGGATAACACGATCCACAGGTTGGGGATCACCACATAGAGAACCGCGCCTGCTGCGGCAATCGCCAGGCAGACGCAGACAGTACCCATTTTGAGCATCGTGAGCAGCAGGTATTTTCCCAGGAACTGGAAATCTCCCGCCGTCGTCGGCGTCATGCGAATCGGGAAGATCAGAAAAATCAGGTTTTCGATCCCGAAGACCAGCAAGTTCATCGGGACGAGGAACACCAGGCCGACCGCAAAAACCTCGTGCCCGCCGCGGTACAGTCCCCAGGCCGCGAAGAGCGTCAGCGCCTGCAGCACACTGAGCAGCAAGACGACGCCGCTGATTTCTCCCCACACAATGGCCGCGGGGCGAAGCGGCAGGGATTTGAGCCAGTCCATCCGGTCCAGGTCGCCGCGAAACGCAGCCGGAAGCTGAATGGCGATGAGCAGCGATTGGTAGACCAGTCCTCCCAGAATCAGGAGCGGAACAAGGTAGACATTCTTGACCATCTGCTGCCGTGACGCCAGCACAACCGCCAGGGCTCCCACGACGATGAGCATCACGAGAAAAACCACCCCCTGGGACCGCCGGATCAAGAGCAACCATTGCCGCCACAAGTTGGGGCCCATGCCGAATAGCCACGGCAGCCGCGGAATGCGAATCCGCTGGGCCCCGCGAATCTGGATCATGCTGAGCGCTCCGCCCCCTCCCTGCCGCATCCGCTGCCGGCGCTCGTAAACGCGCTGGCTCACCTGCTGAGCCGTCTCCAAGTAGTCGACTTCCAAACCGACCGCCAGCGCGAACAGCCCCGCGACCATTCCCGCGCCGATCCCGCCCCACAGCAGGAGCTCGCCCAAACTCTCCGCGGTCAGGATCCGGGGAAAAACTTCAAAGGGGGCCAGCAGAATGCGTCCCGCCGCGGATTGGCGGAATAACTCGGCACTGGCGAGATAATTGTGCGGATCGAAATAAGGAACTGCTTGGGCCACGCCCAGGCCAAGGAGGACGACCATCCCCGCCAGGATAATCTGCCGGGTGCGCGTGTAAGCCCGGACCGACACCGCCTGGCTCAACAGGTTGCCGGCCAACGTGAAGGAGTTAATGAACAGGAGCAGCAGCACGCTGCCGAGCCAGGTGGCCAGAAAGGAGGGTGTATAGCGAGCGCCGACCACGGCAAAAAAAGACCCGGCCAAAAGGGCATTCTGAATGCTCTTGAGCAGCTTGAAGTACAGCAGCTCGCGGCGGGTGAAAGGGGCGGAAAAGAGGAAATCCACTTCGGACGGCGAGAAGTAGATGGCCGCCTCTCCCCAACTCGTGGCGACCGAAAACAGGGCAAACATCAGCAGCAACAGCGGCCCCAGCGTGCGAATGATCGGCAGCGCCGTTTCCACCATCTGCCGGTTCGCCCGCGCGGCTTCGGGCGACAGGGCCGTCAACATGGGTGCCAGCAATTGGGGCAACAGGAAGGCGAACAGCAGCCCCGCCATTGCCAGCAGCAACAGAGCCCCCCGCACCGTCTTCAGGCCGGAGAGCGTCCTGCGCACGAACGCCCGCCGCCGCAGTCGCAGGAGCAGAAACAGGGCGGGATGCATCGTCTATTCCTTCGTCGCGTGAAAAAAGATCTCCTCCAGCGACGACTCCCCTTCGAGCTGTGGAAAGCGGCTGCGAGCCTCATCCAGCGTCCCGCAAAAGAGCGGCCTCCCCTTGGCCAGAATCAACAGGTGCGTACACAAATCCTCCACCATCGACAGCAGATGCGAACTGAGCACAACCGCCGCTCCGGCTTTGGCCCGCGCGGCCAGCGACTCTTTGAAGATGCGAATCCCATGCGGGTCCAGCCCCGTCATCGGCTCGTCCAGCAGAATGGCCGCGGGGTCATGCAGGTAGGCACAGGCAATCGCCACCTTCTGCCGCATCCCGCGGGAGAGCCCCTGTGCCGGCGCATCCCGCTTCTCGCCGAGTTCCAGCGTGTGCAGCAACGCTTCGGCTGCCGGTTGAAAGCCTGCGACACGATAGGCCGAGGCGATGAACTCGAAATGTTCCCACACGGTCAGCTCATCGAAGAGCTTCGGATCATCCGGCACGTACGCCAGCCGGGACTTCGCGGCGACCGGCTCGCGGACCACGTCATGCCCGGCAATCAAGAGCTGTCCTTGCGTGGGCGGAATGATGCCGGCCAGCGCCCGCAGCGTCGTGGTCTTGCCCGCTCCATTGGCACCCACCAGCCCCAGGATGGCTCTCGCGGGAACCTGGAAACTGAGTCCACGCACGGCCACGGTTTCGCCGTACGTCTTGTGGTAATCGATGACTTGGATCACGTTGACTCGGGTCGGGTGCAATTCGTCCCCGGCTTTGCGCGGGGTTACATGGCCACTCAATGCAGTGGCCATGCCACCCAGACTGAGCGGCTCTTTGCACGAGGGGATTTGTGGTCTGTATGGTCACGTCTTGAGGGTCCGAACGCAAGTCGGTGACGCCTGAGCGGGCTGGCATCCATCACTTTTGTAAGGTCAGGCCAAGACCTTGGCTATGACTTCGCCGGATACGTCCGTGAGGCGATAATCGCGGCCGGCGTGGCGGTAGGTGAGGCGTTCGTGGTCCAGGCCGAGGAGATGCAGGATCGTGGCGTGGAAATCGGGCATGGTTACTTTGTTCTCGGTCACGTAGTAGCCGAACTCGTCGGTCTGGCCATAGGTCATCCCGCCCCGAATGCCACCGCCGGCCAGCCAGACGCTGAAGGCGTGGGGATGATGATCCCGGCCGTCGGTCCCTTGAGCGGCAGGCGTGCGGCCGAACTCGGTGCCGAAGATCACCAGCGTGTCGTGGAGCAGCCCGCGCGACTTTAGATCGGTCAACAACGCGGCGATCGGCTGGTCGACCTTCTTGGCGTTGCTCGTGTGGTTGTTCCGCAGGTCGCCGTGAGCGTCCCAGTAATTTCGCGGGTAACTGAAGTTGACCTGTACGAAGCGCACTCCGGCTTCGAGGCAGCGGCGGGCGAGCAGGCACTGCCGGGCGTACTCGTCTGTGGGCTCTGTGCCGATGCCGTACCGAGCTTGAGTGGCAGCGGTCTCCCGGCCGATATCCATGACACCTGGCGCTTCCGCCTGCATCCGAAAACTCATCTCAAAGGAGGCAATGCGGGCTTCGAGCCTCGGATCTTCCCCGACCCGCTCCAAATGCTGGCGGTTGCGGCGGCCGAGCAGGTCGAGTTGCAGGCGTTGCAAGGCAGGATCGTCCCCCGGCACGAGGCTCGACAGCTTCGCCTCCTTGAAGTTCGTGCTCCCATCGCCGATCCGCGTTCCCTGAAAACTAGCCGGCAGAAACGCCGAGCCGTAGTTCTGCGTCCCGCCGTGATACAGCGACGGGCTGAGGCTGATGAATCCCGGCAGGTTCTGGTTCTCGGTCCCCAGTCCGTAGAGCGACCACGCTCCGAGACTGGGGCGGGCAAACACACCGCTGCCGGTATTGATGTTGAGCAGGGCCGGTCCGTGCGACACCTGGTCGCCGCCGTTCATCGAGCGAATGACGCAGATGTCGTCGATGCGCGACCCGATTTGCGGAAACAAGTCGCTGACTTCGATGCCGCTTTGGCCGTAGCGTTGAAACTTCCAGGGCGAAGCCAGCAGGTTGCCGGTCGGCGCGAATTCAAACTTTGGCTTGTTGATCGGCAAGGGCTTGCCGTTCAGTTCGGCGAGTTTTGGCTTGGGGTCCCACGAGTCGACGTGCGAAACGCCTCCATGCATGAACAGGAAAACCACTCGCTTCGCCGTCGCCGGAAAATGCGGCTGCTGCGGAGAAAGGGGCCCGGCGACTGGCTCCGTGCCGGCGCCCGACGATTCGGACGCCAGGAGGCTGAGCAACGCGACCTGGCCAAAGCCACAGGCCGATTGGCAGAGCCACTGGCGACGCGAAAGTTGGAGCGGATGCATGTCTTGGATTCCCTGGATTAGTCGACGTACACAAACTCGTTTTCACACAACAGAATCTGGCAATAGCTCTGCCAAGCCGCTAACCGGCGTTCGCCTTCGGGACGAGCCTTCGTGGCCTCCGCCGCGAGATAGGCCGCCAGGAATTCCTGCGCTTGAGCCATTTCGCCAGGCGACGGTTTCCTTCCGTAGGCCAGGCGATGGGCTCTTTCAATCCGTTGTTCGTCCGACGTTTTCTCGTCACCCAAGAGCCGCTGACTGAACAGTTTAGCTTGCTCGCGCACGAAGGGGCTGTTGAGCAAGAACAACGACTGAGACGCCACCGTCGTCTCGTTTCGCACCGCGGTCACTCCATTGGGATCCGCCGCGTCGAACAGGGCCAATACATCGGGCAGCATGTTGCGGACGACCGGCAGATAGATGCTGCGTTTGGCAAAGGTCGTGTAGATCGGATCATCCACGGCCACTCGATTGGGCAGAATCATGGCACCGATGTTCTCGGCCTTGCTGACCAGATACTCGCCGCTCTCGTTCGTTCCGGCAGCGCGGTCCAGTTTGCCGCTGACTGCCAGCATCGCGTCACGCAGCTCTTCCGCGGAGAGTCGCCGCCGTGGGAAAGACGATAACCAGAGTCTCTCGGGATCGGCCTGCTGCGCTGCGGCAACTGACAGTCCGCCCTGCTGGTAGGTGCTCGATAGCAACATCAATCGGTGCATCGCCTTGATGCTCCAGCCCGATTCGACGAATCGCGCGGCCAGCCAATCCAGTAGTTCAGGATGCGACGGTCGCTCGCCGCGCACGCCAAAGTTGTCGCTTGTCGCCACCAGGCCGCGGCCGAAATGATGTTGCCAAATTCGGTTGACCATCACGCGCGCCGTGAGCGGGTTCTGGCGGCTGGCGATCCACTGAGCGAGCTCCAACCGGCCGCTGTTCTCGTAGGTCGGGCTCGCAGCGCGTCCCGCCCCGGCAGTTGACGGCGAGTCAGTGGAAGAAAAATCGTCGACAATTTGAATCACCCCTCGCGGCACCGTTGCGCCCAGCATGAACCGATTGCCCCGCAGGTGGACTCGCAGATTACGCGGCAGCGCCTCTTTCGGAGCCATCACCACCAGCGGTTCCTTGCCCGGACCTTGCGAAACCGGAAACTCCCACCACATCGTCGCGTTGCGATTCTCATTCTGAAACGGCTCGGTGCTGCGGAAGATTCCGGCCAGTGCGTAATAGTCCGTCGTGCGAATGGCGTCGAACTTGTGATCGTGGCACCGAGCGCACGCGACCGTCAGCCCCAGCATGGCTCGGCCCGTTACATCGATTTGATCGTCCACAATGTCAATCCGTGACTGTTCCTTGTCCGTTTCGGCGAGGGCCTTTGGGCCGATCATCAAGAAACCCGTGGCAATGATCCGCCGCGTGTTCGTCTCAACCGAGTCCATGAGGGGAAGCAGGTCGCCAGCAAGCTGCTCGATAAGAAACTGGTCGTAGGGGAGATCGTGATGGAAGGCGTCGATGACGTAGTTTCGATAACGCCACGCATATCGCGTCACGGCATTCGCATCGTTCGCCGTCGATTCGGCGTACCGCACGACATCGAGCCAGTGCCGCGCCCAGCGCTCGCCGTAGTGAGGCGAATCGAGCAACCGGTTCACGACTTTCTCGAATGCCTGCGGCGAGTCGTCGGCCAGGACGGCCTCGGCTTCTTCTGGAGTGGGGGGCAGGCCGGTCAGGTCGAAGGTGACTCGCCGCAACAGAGTGAGCTTGTCGGCGGGCGTTGCCGGGACCAGTCCGCGTTCTTCCAGCTTCGACAGGATGAAGCGATCGACGGTCGACTTGACCCAGGTCTCGTTCTTGACGGCCGGTGGTGGACCGTCTTTTACCGGCTGATACGCCCAGTAGCTCTTCTCCTCCGAGGTAAACGTGGCTCGTGGGGCGAAATTGCTGTGGGGATGGAGCGTCAGTCCGTACTTCTCGGCGAGGTGCTCTTCGACTCCCAGCCGTTCGGCGTCGTTCAGAGCCTTGTTATAGACGATAACCTCGCCAACATCGCCCCGAATCGACCCAGCCCAACTGACCGCTTTGCCCAGATACGCGCCGATGTCCAAGCGGTGCTGGATATCGGGGACCGTATCGCGGCCTTCGAGAGGATGGCCGGAGGGTCGGACGGCGGGCTCGCCATTGATAAATAAACGCGTCGTCGCGCGCATCGAACCGGGTTGTTTGGTTACAGTCAGGACGATGGTCTTGCCGTAGTACGGCTTGAAGGAACCTTTGCCGAGCGAGGCATCGTGGTTCCAACCCCCGGCGAAATGGAGCGCGTGATCTTCCCCCCGATTAATCTGCACGAGCGCCGCCAGCGGCCTCCCCGGATCGCCGCCAGGGTTGGCCGGATTGCCGAGCCCAAGCACTCCATCAAACGGCGGCTGGGCTTCATGCGGCTGCAGATTCATAACCAGCATGATCGACAAGGCCGCATCGCCGCGAATGTCGACCGGACGATCCGGCGACGCGGCCAACCCCGTGGTCGTGTCGAATCGCACTGCCGGACGCTTCATCAAGGCGCTCTGCTTTGCAAACTTTCCTGGCAAACCGACGCCATCCACTCGCACGCCTTTCGTTGCGGACACATCTCGTCCGTGACCGCTCTGATCCGGCCAAAGATGAACCGGCTCGCCGTCGTTGAGCGTGAGCGAATCGGCACGGAGCCAAAATTGCAGCGACTTCGCCAGTTCGCCGTCGTTGGGCGGAGTTGGTGCGACGGCCGTCGTTGGTGCCGTTGTTGCCGTGACGACTCCGGACTCCTTGGGCCAAAATGCCCCTGTTTTGATCCACTCATCCAAGGCTGCGATTTGGGCTGCTGTGAGTTTTCCATCTTTAGGCATCTCTAGCCCGTTCTTATGCCTCACAGCCTGCATCAGTCGACTCTCTTCGGGCTTCCCAGCGATTACAGCCGGTCCCGACTCGCCGCCACGCAACAGAGCTTCTCGCGAATCGAGTCGCAGACCCCCTTTGGTCATCTTCCCGGCATGGCACTTGTGACACCGCTCGACCAAGAGGGGCCGGACGTTCATTTCAAAGAAGCCATCTGCGTCCGACGCGGCAACTTGAGCTGTGGCGCTGCGAAACCCGCCCACAAGCAGCAGGATGATGAACAGTGATCGTCGTTTCCAGGCCATAGAATCAACCTCTAAACTAAGACCGATGCGAGGCATACCGACAGGTTGGAAGGGGCGCTTTCAGGCCAGGATGTTGCGCACGACGTCGCCGTAAACGTCGGTAAGACGGTAATCTCGGCCGCCATAGCGATAGTTTAGACGTTCGTGGTCGAATCCCATCAGGTGCAGAATCGTGGCGTGCAGATCATGGACGTGAACCTTGTCCTGGACTGCGTGCCAGCCGTATTCATCGGTGGCGCCGTGGACCAGGCCGCCGCGAATGCCGCCGCCGGCCAGCCACATTGTGAATCCGAAGGGATGATGCTCGCGGCCGTCGGTTCCCTCGGCCGTGGGGGTGCGGCCGAATTCGCCGCCCCAGAGGACCAGCGTGTCGTCGAGCAGGCCGCGGGACTTGAGGTCGGTCAGCAGCGCGGCGATCGGCTGGTCGACGGCCTGGCAGCGTTTCGGCAGATTTTCCTTGAGTCCGCTGTGCTGGTCCCAGGCGTTGTTCTGCGGGGCGTCAAAGAGTTGCACGAACCGCACGCCACGCTCGACGAGCCGCCGGGCGAGCAAGCACTGTCGGCCAAAGAGCTCGGTCGCGGGCTGGTCGGTGCCGTAGAGCTTGTGAGTCGCCTCGCTTTCCCGAGAGATGTCGAATGCCTCGGGGGCTTCCCGTTGCATGCGGAAGGCCAGTTCGAATGAAGCGATCCGCGCGTCAAGCTGGCTATCGGACGCGCGGTCTCGCTTGTGGATTTCGTTCAGTCGGCGGAGTGCGTCGAGCTTCGTTCGCTGCCGATCAAGTTTGCCTGACGACTCACCGAGGTTGGCAATCGGGTTTGTCAGGTCGCGGACCAGCGTTCCCTGGTAGGCGCTCGGCAGAAAACTCGATGCCCAGAGCTGCGCACCTTGAAAGACCGCGGCGGGACTCACCACGACAAACCCCGGCAGGTCTTGATTCTCCGTCCCCAGCCCGTACGTCAGCCACGAGCCAAGGCTCGGCCGCGAGAAGGCTTGCTCCCCGGTACACATCTGGAGCGCCGCACCGGAGTGATTGATGTTGTCGGCCATCATCGAGCGAATGACGCAGATCTCATCGATGCGCGACGCCACGCGCGGCAAAAGTTCGCTTACTTCGATGCCCGATTCGCCATGTTTGGAAAACTTCCACGGCGTGGGGAGCAGGTTTCCCGTCTTGGTCCGTTCGAGCTTCGGTTTTTCAAACGGCAGCGCCTGGCCCTGTTCCGCGAGCAATCGCGGTTTGGGATCGAACAGGTCCACATGCGACGGGCCACCCGGCATGTAGAGAAAGATGACTCGCTTGGCCCGCGGCGCGTGATGCGGAGCCCGAACCGCGTAGGGCTGGACGGCGCGGTCGGGTTCGCTGGCCGCTAGCATGTCCGCAAGCGCCAGCAGGCCGAAGCCGCAACCGGCGCTTGCCAGCAGTTCTCGACGCGAGAAGTTGGGTGGGTTTGTCATGGTTGTCACCTCATGCGGCACGAGCCTCAGTCAATATAAATGAACTCGTTGCTGCACAGGAGCACATGAGCGAGGTCGGTCCAGCCGGCTTCAGTGGATGGCTGTCCGCTGGAGGACACCAGTTGCCCTGCGATGGCAATCTCTTCGTCGCTGGGCAAGCGGCTAAACAGCAGGCGGTAGGCGTGCTCAATGCGCGAGGTCTCGACGTTTGGGGTATCGCCGGTGACATCGCGGAGCAGGCGCTGGGCCAGGTGCCTGGCTTGGTCGAGCGTGAAGCTGTTGTTAAGCAGGAACAACGATTGCGGGGCCACGGTACTGACATTTCGCTTCTCGTCGGACGCGTCGGGATTGGCCGCGTCGAACAGCGTGGCGAAGCTGCTGCGATCCCAGCGAGCCGTCTGAACGTAGAGCGACCGGCGCGGGATTGCCAGATTGCCGCTGGCCGGACCGCCCGGTGCCGGATCCAGCCGGTCGGCAGCGAAGAGCATCGCGTCGCGAATCGCTTCGGCCTCCAGGCGGCGAGCGGTGAAGCGTCCGAGCCAGCGGTTGTCGGGATCGGCGATGAGTTGCTCGTGGGGGACGACGCTGCTCTGAGCGTACGTCGCCGTGAGCATGATTCGCCGATGCAGTTTCTTCAGCGACCAGCCGTCTTGGACGAACCGAGCCGTCAACCAATCGAGCAAGGCGGGATGCGACGGCGGTTCCGACCGCAAACCGAAATTGTTCGGGGTGTTTACGAGACCTGTCCCGAAATGCCACTGCCAGACGCGATTGACGATCACGCGGGGGGTGAGCGCGTTGTCTTTGGACGCGACCCAGTTGGCGAGTTCTCGCCGCCCGCTGCCACTGGTGATGGGGGACTGTTTTTCGCCGGCGAAGAACGCGGGCATCCGCCGTTGCGCGACCGGCCCCAACCGCGTGTAACTGCCGCGGATGTGGATGGGCACGTCTTGAATTGCCGGGAACAAGGAACCGGGAGTCCCCCCTTCGGCGGCCGCTTCGGCTGTCGGGTATTCCGGCAGCAGTTCGCCCTGGAGCTTGTCGCGCTGCGCGACCAGCATCAGCCGCTCGGGATCATTGTCGGCCGGCTTGGGTGATTTCTTGTCGAGCTCCGCCAGCTTCGTTTTCAACTCGTCGCTCTGCCGCACCTGTTCATCGCGCCGAGCGACATAGGACTTCTCGGCGAGTGGCACACGGTTGAGAGTGTAGTTGCCTCCTTTGGAGCCCAGCTCCTTCAGGATGCGGGTGCTGTAAAATATTCCGGCCAGTGCGTAGTAGTCGTGGTGCGACACCGGATCGAACTTGTGGTCGTGGCAGCGGGCACAGCCGAGTGTCAGGCCCATAAACGCCTTGCCGATGGTGTCAATGTTGTCATCGACCATGTCGCTGACCATTTTCTCCTTGTCGGCGTCGCCACGATCCCAGGTGCCGTTGGAGAGAAAAGTGGTGGCCACCAGCCCGTCGGCATAGAACTCCTTCCCCTCAGGGCTGGGGATGAGGTCTCCGGCGATCTGATGCACGATGAACTGGTCGAAGGGGAGATCGCGGTTGAACGAGTCCACGACCCAGTCGCGATAACGCCACGCTTGCAGCGGTTCGCAATTGACATCGCGGGCCTTAGGGTCGCCGTCGTGGTAGTCGGCGTAACGGACGACGTCGAGCCAGTGCCGGGCCCACCGCTGGCCGTAGGCGGGCGATGCCAGGAGCCGGTCGATTACGCGTTCAATGGCCGCTGCCGAATTGTCCGCGAGAAACGCAGCGACTTCGTCCGGAGTCGGAGGCAGACCCGTCAAATCGAACGTCGCGCGGCGCAGCCATGTCCGCCGCTCCGCGGGCGGAGCCATCTGCATCCCGCGAGCCTCCAGTTCCGCGGCGATGAAGTGGTCGGTTTCGTTGCGCGGCCACGAGCCATGCTTGACGTCTGGTGGCAAGTAGTCCTTTACCGGCTGGTACGCCCACCAGGTTTGCTGTTTGGGCGTCACTTGGTAGCTGCCGCCCTGCACTCTCTCATTCGCGCTGCTTGGCGTCGGTCGCGACGCAGGCGATGGCACTCCCTGTGCCACCCAACGCTTGAGCTTTTCGATATCCGCCTCGGCCAGCTTCTGCTTCGGCGGCATCTTCCGTTCGTCGAGATATCCGACCGCTCGGATCAGCAGACTCTCCTCCGGCTTACTTGGCACGACGGCCCGCCCCGTCTCGCCTCCCTTGAGCAGTGACTCGCGAGACGTGAGCCGCAATCCGCCCTCTTGTTTCTTATCGCCGTGGCACGACTGACAATGCTCGACAAGGAGCGGGCGGATCTGTTTCTCGAAGTAGTCGTCATCGGCCCGGGCGAAACTCAGAGCCGTCGCTGTGCTGAGAAGCGCGTACAGGATTCGCGCGAGCAGGATGCGGATTCCCGAGGCCGTCATTACAACCAACAGCTTCCTCTGGCTGAACTGATACCAGCGGACTATGGGCTTTGTGTCCATCCTGCCATTCTAGCCGGCAGGAGTTCTACGTGGGTTGGACCTCCGTTTGGACGCTTCTGCCGGTCCTTTGAATTCGACCACAAGTACAACCTAAGCGGAAATCTGTGACTACCCTCATGTCCCACCGCCTGACGACATTCCATGAACATCAATCGCAGCTTGTTGTCCGTTGCGGCAGTTTGTCCGAATGCGTGACGAGTGATCCGCTGTCTGCCCGTCGAGTCCCGTGACGGACCGAACTCGCGAAAGGCCCGCAGACGGGCTCGGCCCTCAAGATGACTCCGGAGGCCAGGTTTGGACCGCGGGGCCGGCAGCAAAACTCGTGCGGGTAGGACATGAGGTCTCCGAGATGGCGTCCGGCATCCCAATTGAAGGCGTCGTTCCTCCCGATTCGTCACGGCAAAATGCTCACTTTGCATGTATTGCCGTCCTCGGACCGTTCAACGCGAATGTTGATTCCCAGGAACTGCCGCAGGATCTCAATATGGGTTGTGGAATGTCGGGTGAGCGGGAGCGTCCGAAAGGAGCCGCCACGTAGGCGGCTGGTGTCACCTGCCTGCCAGGCACTGACGCCCAGCGGCAGAAGCAGTTGATCCGCCAGGTAGGGCCCGACTGGAGCGTTCGCGGACAGGTAGGCGCGAACTTGCCGGACAAGCTCATCGGCCACCTTCTCGGCCTTCGCATTTGTCCGCCCGAACGCGGTAAAGACCTCGGTCACATGCTCGCTGGTCAACTCCACGAGGACCACGTTGCCGGGGCCGTGTGCCTCGACGCGCTCGTGGCTACCAACGCTGGCATCCCAGTTCAACTTTTCGAGGCACCACTGCACCTCGCGAGCCGCGATGTGGTTTGGCAAGTTGGCGACGAGCGCACGAGCCGAGCGCGACGTAATGGTCCCTCGCTCCAACTGGTCAAAACCGGCCAGTACCGGCACGGGCTCAATCGTGACCGTGAATCTTCCGCCGCCAGCTGGATAGAAGCCGTGCCGTTGGAGCATCGCCGTGACTCGCGGCCCCATCCGGTTGACCAGCGGCAGGAATGCCCGCTGGAGAAAATCGAATGGCGGTGCCCACTGATTGTGCGTTCCACCTTCCAGAATTAACTCGGACGGCCGATCGGCAGTGAGGAGTGCGGGAAGAACCGTTTGCAACACAAGCGTCGCGCTGCCGGCCGTCCCAACGCTGAACCGATATTGTCCCGCCTGTACTGGTTGCGGCTCAAAGTGCAGCGACTGTGAGCCTATCTCGGCCCCCTTCACCACTCCACCACAAATGGTGACGGCCGCCTGGACCGCCGTCAGATGCTGCCGCATCAGACCCGGTTTCTCCCGCCCCGCTCGGATGTTCTCAATCGTCACTGGTTGCCCGGTCACCAGTGCAAGCGCCAGCGACGAGCGCACAATTTGCCCGCCCCCTTCGCCTTGGGAGCCGTCGATAAGAAGTGGAGATGACATGGTTTTCCGTGGACCTTCGTCAATCGTCGGCCTTATCCCCATCTTTGATCACAAACCGGGCCTTCAGCCGGGCGACTTCGGAGGCGAGTCCGGCGGTTTTCACGCTGCGGAGAACTTCTTCAAAATCCTTGTAGGCGGCCGGGGCTTCGTCCTTGGGGTATTGGCGGCAGTTGGTCAGGATGTCGTGCTGGTCGAATGACTGGTCGACGGAGGCCTGGTCGAGCTGGCGGATCGCCGCCTTGCGGCCGAGCATGCGTCCTGCACCGTGATTCACGCTATAGCAGCTCAGGGCAGCCCCCGCGTCGGCGACCATCACGCTCGATCCAGCCTGCGGGTTGCCCGGCAGCAGGATCGGGTGGCCGGTCGTTTCGTAAATCGTTCCTTTCAGAGCGTGGTGCCCGGCGGGAAATGCCCGCGTCGCACCCTTGCGATGGACCCAAGCCGGAACGTTATCGACGATCTCCTTCCGCGCGATGTTGTGGCTGATGAAATAGACGAGTTCCCCCCGCACGCCGGGAAACACCGTCTGAAACGCCTCCAGGACGAGGGCGTTGATCAGGAGGTGGTTGAGCGTGGCGAAGTTCGCGCCCAGAGCCATATCATCGAGATAAGCGTCGGCCTCAGCAGTTCCCAGCGGGGCATAGACGAGCTCCTTGTCGTCGCCTGGCAGTGGGATGCTCCACTGGGCGAATTTGTGCTGTAGGGCGCGGAACTGGCCCATCGCCAGATTGTGGCCGATTCCACGCGAGCCGCAGTGCGAGAGGAACGCGACCCGGCCATCGGCCAGGCCGAACACTTCTGCCGCCCGGCGAGCCCGATCGTTATCGCCAACGTGGACCACTTCGCACTCGCCAAAATGGTTGCCACCGCCGTAGGAGCCGAGCTGGCTGATCTTGCTATCGAAATTGCGTACCGTCCCGGCGTCCAGGTGCCACGACAGCCGTTCGCCGAGGGCATCAGCCGTATCGTTATGGCCAAGATGCCGCGAGTCTTCGCAGCGGCTGGCCCATTCGAGTGGAACGCCGAGCTGCGTGCAGACGCTTTCCGACGCGCCTTCCACGAGGAGTTGGCGGCCGAGTTCTTCCGAAAAGTGCCGACCATTCGTGACGTTCCGCTGCCCACGGCCGGCACCGGTCGGAATCCGCTCGCAGACAGCGTTGATGAGTTCACGCCGCGTTTTGCGGTCGTCAATCTGATCCGCCGGCAAGTCGAGCTGCAGCAGGCTCATCGAACATTTGATATCGACGCCGACGGGCCCGGGATAGACGTGCGTCGGAGAGACCAAAACGCAGCCGATCGGCGCACCGTAGCCGCAGTGGCCGTCAGGATTTAAGATTACCTCGGTGACACCCGGCGCGAGACGGGAGTTGACCGCCTGCTGGAGGCACAGTTCGTCAAACGTGCTGCGGATCGCTTCGGTGCCGATCACGGTAACGGGCTTGGTTTTTCCGCCGGTCGGCAGGATTGAAGTGGCTTCGCCGGTGGGAATGAGCTGGTGCATGGTCTTTATGAGAGTTGAAGAGAGAAGCCGGTCGTCGCAACTAGGATTGATGAAAAACGTACTCTACCGGACTGAGCTACGGCCCCGGTCTATCAGAGCATGCGGCGATGCCGCAGTGGAGCCGGTGGGATTCGAACCCACGACGATGTATTTCCATCGGCATTTGCGACGAACGGTGTCTCCGTGTTTGAAGGTTGTTGTTGTTGAATCTGTCCTGCTGGCCCAAAGCCTGCCCTCACGACAAAAGTGATGAAACGATTACGCGCTCTACCGCTGAGCTACGGCCCCAGTCTTAATCCCGCCTGCGCGGGAAGTGGAGCCGGTGGGACTCGAACCCACGGCCTCGTGGTCCAAAACCATGTAGTTCCATCGGCATTCGTGACGACAGGTTTCTCCGGTTGTTCAAAAGCCGGCGACAAGGATTGCTGAGAGTTCTCCGCGGCACCTCTCCTTGCGGAAGGGTGACGCGGGGCGGGGTTTGAACCCGCTGGTTGCCAATGTACTCCCAAGCGGCATTCGCCGGTGTTTCGTAATGATCGTGAAGTATTCAGTTGCTGAAAAAAAAACAGGAAGGCCGACAAAGGTGCTGAGACATCGCGCTTGCGCGCTTCGTATGCTCTACCGCTGAGCTACGCTCCTGTTGCCAGGCGCGGCAGGATTCGAACCCACGACCAGACGATTAATGTAGTCCCAACTGCATTCGGCTTTCCTGGTTCAGTTAGCCGGGATCTGGCTCGGTCCCGGCTGTTGACGATGAATGACATTTGTCAAATTCGCATCCGTTCAATCTGGCGGACCCAGTGATCCTCACTGGACTGGCCGCTCGCCACGTCGGCAATCAGCGAGAACACCTGGTCGCTGAACCCGCCGACGTTGATGATGTCCGCCCGTTCGGCCGCCTGCGTCGTCGCGTACGGCTGAATGTCGATGCAGACCATCTTGGCCAGCGGATTACGCTGCTTGAACACGTTCCACTGCCGCCGCGTTTCGGTCGCGTTGCCGCCGAAACGACCGTGCATCGGCGTGTCGATCCACGATTCATTGTCGGAAACATAGATCACCAGGTCTCCCTTCGCCTTCCGCTGGTTCAGGTGAGCCAGCGGCGCGCTGCAGTTCGTTCCGCCACACGGCAACGACGACAGCTTCTGAGCGTTCGTCATCACCGTATCACGCGGATTGAGCTGGCAAGCCACCACATTCGACTCGAACGGAATCACTTCCGCCTGCGGATTGCGCCGCAACACAGCCGCGGCCACCAGGGCCGCGACGTCGATGCAACGCACCTTGGTCGTCGCCCCATTCCGCACGCCGGTAACCGGCGAGTGCATGGAACCGGAAACGTCCGGGCAGACGTAAATCTTCCCGGCCGCGTGCGGCACGTTGCTGATGGCGACTTCCATGGCGTCCTGCAGGGCCTCGCGGACCTCCACCGGCACTTCGCTTGACGCATTCATATAGGCCGCCATGAGCTGGTACGGGAAGACCCGAGCCTGCTCAATCAGCCGCGGATTCTTCAGCCGGTTGGCGACGAGGCCAATCAGCTCGCTCTCCTCGAAGACACCGTGCCGCAGGAACGTGTTCAGGTTCATGCGGGTCATTTGCCACGAGGCATTCCGGGCAATCTGCCGCCAATCCCGCGCGGTGAGCGGGAGCGACGTCAGCATCTGGAACGGAACATCCGGCACCGGCTCCTTGCCACGGATAATCTGCCGCTTGACCCGCTCGTACTGCTGAACCAGGTCCGGCAGAACGCTCGCGTCGTGTTCGCGACCGATCATGTAGGCATACAGGGCCTGCCGCGACGGAGTCGCCGGCTTCGGGTGGACCATCTTCACAATGTCCGCCAGTGAAGGATCGTTGCCGACCGAGCCGACAAACAACTGCTCATCAGTCCGCGATTCCAGCCACTGCAGGATCAGCCGCTTCGGCAGCGAACCCAGGCTCTTGCGGCCGACGACCCCCGACCGCATGATCTGCACGAAGTTGCGGAGCATCTTCGGTGAATCAATGACGCGGTCGAACACCTCGGCCATCAGGCCAGGATCCTTGACGGAGAGCACCGCCAGCAGCAGGGCCGGCATGTCCTTCATGTATCCCTTCGTCCGGACATAAAGGGCCGTGCGGGCAATGAACTCAGGCTCAACCTCGCTGCACAGCTTCAACACCGTGGTGAGCTGGTCCTCGCCCGTGGTATAGAACGTCCCGTTCAGGCAGCCGACAGCCGCATACTGGGCCAGGGCCTGCTTGGCCGACCGCAAATACGCGATGCCCCCCGCTTCGTTGACGGCATTGGTCTTCGGCAACAGCTTGCCGACGATGGACTGGAATAAGGTTTTGCTGGCCATGTTTGGTCTCCTCGGGTTGACTTGTGCCCTGAAGTAAAAGCACGAGGCGTGCCAACCGTGAAACTGAATAATGGAGAATCCACAACTGTTTAATACGCGTCCTAATCTGAAATAGCGCCATTGGCGTACGGCGCGGCGCAGACGGTTTTCATCAAATCCGGGTTGAGGACGGCGATTTGCCAGGCTTGGATCGCGGCAATTTCAAGCTGGTCATAATCGGCATAAGCGCGATTGGACCAATAATGGCTCTTCAAATAGTGCCACAGATTCTCAATCGGATTGAGTTCCGGGCTATAGGCGGGCAGTTGAATGATCGTGACGTTTGCCGGCACTTTCAATTCACCGCTGACGTGAAAGCCGGCACCGTCCCAGATCATCGCGGCGTGTTCATTGGCGGCCAGCGTCTGCGAAAACTGCTGTAGAAACAGGTTGACGATTTTGGTGTTCAACTGCGGACTGAGCAGACCGTCCGAGTGTCCTGTCTCCGGGCAAACCGCGCCGAGTACCCAGAGATATTGGTATTCGGTCTGTCGTACGGCGGTCGGTCGCGAACCGCGGCGAGCCCAGACATCGGTCGTCGTGCCTTGCTGGCCAAATCGTGACTCGTCCTGAAAGTACACACGCACGCGTTTGTCGGAATGCTCCGCGCGAAGAGCTTGCAAGCGCGCCGGCAGTCCGACCTTGAATTGCTCTTGCGCTGCGGGATTCGACCGGCGATGACGCGGCCGCGGCGACAGATACGAGTAGCCGAGCTGATGCAGCAAATGATAAACGGCGGCCAGCGAACGGAGCACGCCAAATTCCGTGGCCAGAATTCGTTGCACGTCGACACCCCGCAGCGAACAGACTTGGTCCTCAGGCGTCGGCCCCGCTTCGAGCCGCTTACAGACTTGCACTTCTTGCTCGGGAGTGAGCACTGGTTTCGACGCCTGTCCGCGACGATCGCTCAGACCTTCCAACCCCAACTCGTTATAGCGATAGACCCATCTCTGGCAGATTCGCCGCGACATCCCCACCGACATCGCAATCGCCGGAGCCGTCCAGCCGCCAAGAGCCAGAATCACAATTCGCAACCGCTTCGACTGCGCCGCATCCCTCTCGATCCGTTCGAGTCGAACCAATTCCGTCAGCGGCAAATGAAAACGCACCTCCATCGCAACCTCCAAGAGTGTGGGTGTTGCAATATCATGCTGGGTAAACTGGGGGAGCGCAATAGGATGCGCGCTATTTCAAGCTGGGACGCGTATAAGTGGCAATAGCTTACGTGACGTAGTGCCTAGTGGCTGACTGGCAGAAATCACCAAGAAACACTACCAACAGATAGTGATTTATAATTTGGGATATGGCTAAGACACAAAAGCAGGTCGTCATCGGCATCCTGGGAACCCGGCTCGACGGGGGCAAGAATGAGTCCCGCTGGAATCACTGGCGGCCCAGCGTCGCGATCTGTCAGCACGAGGAACTGCTGATTCACAGGCTGGAGCTGATCCATCAGCCGCAGGAGCTGGAGCTGGCAAAAATCGTCGCCGAGGATGTCGCCTCGGTCTCGCCCGAAACAGCTGTCCGTTTACATTCGCTGGCGTTCAAGGATCCCTGGGATTTCGAAGAGGTGTTTGCCGGGCTCTACGGGTTTGCGCGGACCAGCTCGTTTAGGACGGATGAAGAGGACTACCTGATCCACATCACGACGGGCACGCACGTCCAGCAAATTTGCTTGTTCTTGCTCGCCGAGTCGCGGCATCTTCCTGGCCGGCTGTTGCAAACGTCACCGCCGCCGCGAGATCTGGCCGGCACGGGTAAGTATCGCGTCATCGACCTCGATCTGTCCAAGTACGACGCATTGGCAACTCGATTCGCCCAGGAGCAGCAGGAAGGGCTGACGTTTCTCAAGTCCGGTATCGAAACCCGCAATCCGGCCTTCAATGCCCTGATTGAACGAATCGAGCGAGTTGCCATTGCGAGCACAGCGCCGCTGTTGCTCACGGGATCTACTGGTACCGGCAAGTCGCAACTGGCGGCCCGCATCTACGAGCTCAAACGCCGCCGGGAGCAAGTTCGCGGCGAATTCGTGGAAGTGAACTGTGCCACTCTCCGCGGTGACCAGGCTATGTCCGCTCTGTTCGGACATGCCAGGGGGGCATTCACAGGAGCCACGACCGCGCGGGCTGGGCTCCTCAAGGCTGCTGACAGCGGCATACTGTTCCTGGACGAGATTGGCGAGCTGGGTACTGACGAGCAAGCGATGCTCCTGCGAGCCATTGAGGAGAAGCGTTTTTTGCCTGTCGGATCGGACAAGGAGGCACATAGCGATTTTCAGCTGCTTGCTGGCTCCAACCGAGATCTGGCGGCCGATGTCCGGACTGGCCGCTTTCGCGAGGATTTGTTGGCGAGGATCAATCTGTGGACGTTTCGTCTGCCGGGTCTGGCTCAGCGGCGAGAGGACATTGAGCCCAACCTGCAGTATGAACTGGACCGATTTGCGGCGAAGACTGGCAGAAAGGTGGCGATGAACAAGGAGGCCCGCAACCGGTTCTTGAAGTTTGCCGAATCGTCGGTCGCGATCTGGACCGCGAACTTTCGAGACCTGAATGCCGCCGTCACACGAATGGCGACGCTGTCACATGGCGGACGGATCGCCGTGGAAGATGTCGACGACGAGACCGCCCGACTGACCGACGTGTGGTCAGGCTTGCGATCAAAGGACAGCTTGCTGGCTCAGCTTAGCGAAGTACTTTCCGCCGGCAAGATTGCCGAGATTGACCTGTTCGACCAGGCTCAGTTGGCTGTGGTCTTGGGAGCCTGCCGACAATCGCAGTCGATTTCGGAGGCCGGCCGGAAGCTCTTTGCCGTTTCGCGGCTTTCCAAGGCTCAGCCGAATGATGCCGACCGGCTACGGAAATATCTTGCGCGCTTCGGACTGTCCTGGGAGGAAGTCTCTCGTCGGGCATAGCTTGGCGGCAGACCGTTTCACTCCTACATCACCACGTGACGATGTTTCATAAACATCAATCGCAGCGCACTGCCCATTGCGACAATTTGTCCGAGGCGTGACAAGGAATTCGATTCTCATGTGACGAATCGAATTCGCAGGAAGCCCTCAGACGCCCTCGACCTTCTAGGTGCTCCCGGAAGCTAGGCTGGGGATTCGGAGCCGGCAGAAAAGATTCTGGTGTGCTGGGCAGGCTCGTCCGTAGCGGAAGCCAGGTTGTGGCGATCGAGCTAGGAGCCGGCCTCGTCATCCCTACGGTCCGCTATGAGTGCGAGAGGCAGAGCTCGGTGCTGATCCGAATCAATCCCCGAGAGTCCGATACACCCGCAGGGGGAATTGCACTGCCCCTGGGTGCTCTGGAGGCATTATCGAAGATCGATGGGATCCCGGGGACCGCTCCATGACGGCCGGGGAGAACGGATCCCGGTAATCGGCGTCGTTGGCCCTTGGCTTGCCGGTTGGTTCCCAACGAATGGGGAAAGGCTGCCCGGACGGTGTGTAGTAATAAGGAATAACATGGGCCAGCTTTGAGCCCAGCAAACCGCAGATTTCGCCGTTCCTGTACTAAATTCGGCCCTTTGGGACCGAAAAGCAGGCCCGCTGTACTGAAAACGGGCCTCTCGGGACGGATTCTTGGTCCGGCAACCCACTTTTCGGAGTGTGGCTGGGCTGAATTGTATCGGAAACCCTGTTTTCCCCGGCAAAGTCTCAGATGCCGGCAGATTTAGCCGCCTCCACCAGCTTCGAGACAGTCTCTTGCAGCAACTTGTCCCCTCCAAACTCCATTCCCAGGGCCCGAATCTTGTCGGTCACGATCTCGTTCTTGGGAGAAGTCTGGCGACCCTGAATGGCCCCGTTACTGCCGGACAAGTGCTTCGCCAAATGGGCCACGTCCCACTCCGACACATAGCGGTCGTAGCAGTTGAATGCTTCGCCAGCGATTTGATTGGCATCCGCCGTCAGCAGAACCTCGACCGCTTTGGCAACATCAGCCGCATGGACTTCCTTTCCGCCGCGCTGACAGACCACATCGCGGCCCTGCACGACAGCCTTCACCAGTTCAAACCACTTGCTGTCCTGGGGCGGGTGTGTCAGTCCATAGACTCCGGTCGGGCGGAGGGCACAAATGGGATAACCCATCCCCAGGCCGTAGCTGTGGACAAACTTTTCGATGGCGGCCTTATGAGCTCCGTAGTGACTGGTGGGCCACACGGGGTGTGTCTCGTCGAGCGGCCGGTCGTCCAGAATCTTTTCGTGGACGGCGCAGGTCGAAATGAAGATGAACCGGCCGACGTTTGCCCGGCGTGCGGCTTCGATCAGCCGGAGCGAGCCGATGACATTTCGCTGGGCGAATTCGACGACGTCCCCTTCGGCTCCGCGGAATCCCTTGCCGTGCCGGGACAAGGCGGCGTGAACCACCGCGTCGCATCCAGAAACCAGCTGCTCACTTGCCGCGGGGTCATTCAGGTCACCAAGGAGCCAGTCCACTGGCTGAGATTCCAGACCCGTCAAATCGCTGGATGGGCGATGCCAGCAGCGGAGGGTATGACCAGAGCCGGCAAGCCGCCTGACAAGGTAACGACCGACGAAGCCGGTGGCTCCGGTGATGGCGATTTTCATTTGGCAATGTACTCCGGGGCAACGTCTCATTGTGCCGGCAGAGCCGGAAACCGAATAGTTGCCCTGTGGAGTCGAGTGGCCTGGACTCGAACAAAGCACCGACCCACGGTTAGAGGTCTCCGACGTGACGAGTCGGAATAAACGGCTTATTGATTGTCGGAGTTGAGACAGACTGTCATTCTGGTTGAACCTGACTCGTGGTGCTTGCTCGTCAGAGCCTCAAATGGCCCATACAGGGCGGGAGAAAGCGGGCCAATAATCCTCGTACTGGTCCGTTCTGCAGCCTTTTGGCGTCACCAAAATCCAGAAAAGGGACCGAAATCGCTCCTTTGCTCAGTCGGTCCAGCGTGTGACACATTGGTTGGCGGGGCACTTTGGACGTCTTTCTTGATCGCAGGGAGCACCGCGGGACTATGGCAAGAAGCCGGGAGCCTGTCGGCCATCTCGGCCGGCTTGTTGTGGCTCACCCATCGACCACGAGGCGGGCCCCCGCGCTGGTCTGGCACCGACCCGGAGCTGAGTGCCCTGCGCAGGGCTAGAGGTGGGGGTGGGAGGTACCCTCCTGCCCCCGGGGCAAAGCCCCTGTACGACGACAGGGCTGATCTCATAGGGACGGCTCGCGGTACCCCGATCTCCTACCCCCCGTCTGCCACAAGGCTCAGGGCCTCCTCGCTGTTAACCCTGCAGGGTGGCCCCCACCTACCTCTTGATCAATTTGCCGCCGCTCCCTTTCCGTTCCTCGGCCGCCATCCGCTGTAGTTGCTCACTCCCGCGGTTCCCGGCCACCCAGTCTTCGCCCACCCTCCGCTTCCGTGTCGCCATCGCCCACGGTCCCCTGACTTCCTCCTGCCCAGTCCTGCTGACACCTTCCATCGGCCACCCAGCCGGACTCCTCCGATCCCCATGCCTGCCCTCCTTGGTATTTGCACCTGGGTGAAGCTGGTCCGTGCCCAGGCACCCGGCACCTACGTTGGGGTCCATGACTGCCTCCATGAGGACGGACCATAGCGTCATCCCAGGGAGCCATCAAACAGGCCGGCCAGGACGCGGAGACATTCATACACACCAATTAACCCATAACCAGCAATGATGACATGATTCTCCAGCGGAGGTTGGTCGGCCGCTTCGTGGCCCATGATGGGTCGGTTATCAAGATGTTTCAACCAAGGAATCTTGGCGAGCAACCGAGCCAGACGCGAACTGTTGGAGACCAGGAACGGGCTCACGGCCATCGATGCCACCGCAACTAGCAGAAAAAC
>JBKJNY010000249.1:0-80863 GCA_046593355.1 Pirellulaceae bacterium
ATCAAAAGTTGCTGAAAATAACCCTGTTTTGTATCAAGAATCTGTTAAGAAAGTCGCTGTAACATCAACCCAACAAGCGGCTTGCGTTCCGGCCCCTGAACCACAAGCCCCGCGCCACGTCGACCCGCAAAACCGGTATCAAGACCCCCCGAGTGCGCCCTTGAAGCCCGGAAGACCCGCAGTGTTGCCGAAGCGCGGCGGAGCGCCAGGAGGCGCTCGAATAGCGCGGCGTGTTGCACGAAATCTCCACCGTCCAACTCCCCCAGACCTGCCGGATGAGCTGACACCTTGATGGAGAAGCTACCTAGAGGAACCTCTTCCCCGTCAACTTCTCATACGCTTCCACGTACTTCGCTCGGGTGCGAGCGACGACTTCCTCCGGCAGAAGCGGCGGTGGGCTGTCCTTGTCCCAGCCGGTGGTTTCCAGCCAATCGCGTACGAATTGCTTGTCATAGGACGGCTGGGGGCGGCCGGGCTGGAATTGGTCCGCCGGCCAGAAGCGGCTGCTGTCGGGGGTGAGGACTTCGTCGATGAGGATTAGTTTGTCGTCGTGCCAGCCCCATTCGAACTTGGTGTCGGCGATGAGAATGCCGCGAGTGCGGGCATATTCGCGGGCGCGGGTGTAAACGTCGATGCTGCGGCGGCGGAGGGCCTGGGAAACATCGCTCCCCACAATTTCGACCATCTGCTCGAACGAGATGTTGATATCGTGCCCGCTCTCCTCCTTGGTCGCCGGCGTGAAGATCGGCTGGGGCAATTCCGAGCATTGCACCAGTCCCGGCGGCAGCGAAATGCCACACACCTGGCCGCCGGCCTTGTACTCCTTCCAGCCCGAGCCATCCAGGTAGCCGCGGACGACGCACTCAATGGGCACGACCTGAGCCTTGCGGACAATCATGCACCGCCCGGCGAGCACCTCGCGGTCAGTTCCCGCCGGCAAATCCAGCGTGGCCAGGTTCTGCAAAATGACATGATTGGGCACGCCCAAGAGTTCAAACCAGAAAGCGCTGATCTGAGTAAGAATGCGCCCCTTCTCGGGGATGCCATTGGGCATGACCCAATCGAATGCGCTGATGCGATCGGTGGCGACCAGCAGCAGGCGGTCCCCCAAGTCGTATACGTCGCGGACTTTGCCGCGGCGAACGGGAAACGGGAGGTCGGTGGTCAAAAGTGCGGGCATTTCCTGCCAAACCTTGTTATTCTGAGGCAACATCGTGATCGCCGTGGCACAATATAACAGAGTGGGCTGCAGCGCGGCGGAGCGCAAGGGGTCGGGAGTCTTAGGCGTCGATGATCATGCTCTATGAATAGTCTATGACGCCTAAGACTCCCGACCCCCTTGCCCCCTTTGTCACGAGAATTGCGTGCGACATTGGCTTGCCGTTGAAGTGCCGATGCCCCTCGGTTAGACTCGTTTTTTCTCCACATCCCCCACCATTGTCTCATGGGTCAGTTTGTCTTTCACGTCCCTCGTCCCGACCGTTTGGTGCCGGGTGCGGTGGAGCGCGCCTACTTGGCGAGCATCGACGGCATTCCCTGGGAATGCAAGAGCGCGTGGGACGACGGCGTTCTGACCATCGAGCGGGACACCCGCGAGTCGGGCAATCTTTATTTTTGCTGGAACGTGCCGGGGCGCGGCCAGGTGATGCTCTGCACCGGCAGCCTGATGGAGCGGGATCGGCCCTATAACCTGCCCGTGGAGCTGGCCCGCGGCACCATCAACCGCCTCCGCAACCAGGCCGCCACGTGGCTTGCCGCTGGCATGATTATCCCGCCCAAGTTTGAGGAGCTCAATAGCCGCGCCGCGCTGGTCTTTGCCCACGCCGCCATTGGGCAACAACAGCCGGAGCGGGCGGCGGAGCGTTCCGAGGAGGCCATTCGCATCAGCCTGGAGGCGGGGGACTTGCTGGCGAATGACTACGCCCGGCAGGTGCTGGCCATCCGCCGCCGCGAACAGCCGACGCTGACCACGCTCCTGGCAGGCCGGCTGGAGGGGGTTCCGCAGGGGGCCGCCGCGGATGCTTTTCTGGCGGCGTTCAATACGGCCGTGCTCGTCCCCAATTGGCCAGAGATGGGCACGTCGAGCGGCGAATGCAAATGGGACGACCTCGACCGGCAGGTGCAATGGTGCCGCGACCACGGCCTGCGGATTTGCATGGGGCCGCTGGTGCAGTTCGACCGGGGGAGCTTGCCCGACTGGTTGTATCTGTGGGAGGGAGAATACGACGACATTTGCGAAAGTGTCTTCAAGTTCGCTCAAGGGGTCGTCCGCCGGTATGCCGGTAAGGTTCATCTTTGGAACTGTGCCGGCCGGATGAACGTGCCTGGAGCCATGGACCTCACCGAGGAGCAACGCCTGAAGTTGACGGTGGACATGCTGGAGCTGACTCGCAGTCTCGATGCCCGCACCCCGGCCATCGTCAGTTTTGACCAGCCCTGGGCCGAATACATCGCGGCTCACGACCAGGAGCTGACGCCGCTGCACTTTGCCGATACGCTGGCCCGCAGCGATCTGGGAATGGCGGGCGTGGGAGTGGAAATCAACTTGGGCTATTCGCCGCACGGCACGCTCCCGCGCGACCTGCTGGAAATCAACCGCCAGGTCGACCGCTGGAGCCAGCTCGGGCTGCCGCTCGTGATATTCGTCACCGCTCCCAGTAGCGAAGCCAAGGATCCGCTCGCTCGCTCGGCGGCGCAACCCCTTCCCAGCCTGATTGCTGGCGGTGTCAGCCCGCAGGCCCAGGCCGAGCTGATTTCGGTCCTCGTCCCGCTGCTCATCGCCCGCCAGCCAGTGCAGGCGGTGGTCTGGAACCAGTGGCGTGACGACCTGCCGCACGACTTCCCCCACGGCGGCCTGTATGACACGATGGGCCAGCCGAAACCGGGGCTGAAAAGGCTGGTGGAGATCCGGCGGGAATACCTAAGCTGAGGAGCTGTTCGGAAATTATCGCTTCCCTGATGAAAAAATGGGTGGCACGCCCACGGCTTTGCGTGGGCGTGGACTCCAGGGACACATGGCCACTCAAAGCAGTCCCGGCGCGCCGGGATGCCACCCAGAATCTCGAACATCTGACTCCTTATCCCTTCGCCGCCATCTTGCTCACCCGCACATGCCCATCGACGTGCGCGGTGGCGATGTGCAGGTTGTCAGCAGCGAGGTGCATGTCGCGGACGGAGTTGCTGAGATTGAGCGTGTGGAACTCGGCTTTCTCGGTTCCCTTCCAAAAGAAGAGATGGCCCCCTCCCTGACCGCCGCTTGCGCCGACGACGAAACCGGCGGCATGGGATACAGCGTTCCAACAGACCCCTTGCAGATTGGCCTTGCTGCCGTACTGCGCGATTTCCTTGCCGTCCTCCCAGTTCGCAACCAGCACAATCGGGTTGCCGATGCCGGCGAAGGCGTTGCTTACGTTGGTGATGCCGGAGAGAACAAGCTGCTTGCCGTCCGGGCTGAACGCCAGGCTCCGCGTGCCGCCGATGTCCGCCATGAAGACGGGATCGTACTTGCTGAGCGGCGGAAACTTGAGGCGGCGGACCTCTTTGCCGGTCTCCACTTCCCACTCGATGACGTTCGCCATCAAATCGCCGCTCGCCAGGCGTTTTCCTTCGGGATGAAACGCGAGGTTGTAGACGTGCCGCGGATGGCCGGCGAGCTCGTGGACCTTGGAGCCGTCCTCCATTTTCCATATTCTGATAATCAAGTCGTTGCCGGCCGTGGCGATGAGCGTGCCGTCGGGACTAACGGCCAGAGAGCGAATCCAGCCTTGATGGGCCTGCACCGTCCGCGTCGGGGCGGGCTTCTCCGCCGTTGCGGGCCACCAGAGGAGCTTCCCCTCATAGCCGCCGGTGATGAGGGTCTGGCCGTCCTTGCTGAATCCGATAGCCCGCACCCAGCTATCGTGGCCGGCCAGCTCCGTTTTGGCGGCTGTGGCGATGTCGAACCGCCAGATGCGGTTGTCTTCTCCGCCGGCAAAGACGAACTTGCCACTGGGGTCGAACCGGCAGGAAACGAGCGGCCGGGTGTGAACCAGATCCTTGGCGACGTGGGTGAGGGCGGGGTCGGCAGCGGGAGCTTGCATAATGTCGCCTTTCGCTCCGCGAAAGAACGTACTTTCGCGGAGCGAAAGGCGACGATCGCGGGAACCATCAGTATAATTACTTTCCATGCCCAGCCGCCACATCACCTCGCCTGAATCACCAGCTTTAGACGAACTGTGCCGGGAGCTTGCCGAGCTTGCTCCCAAATTGGAAGAGCCCGGCGCGTGGCCGGCGGAGCAATTGCGGCTGTGCGGGGAGGCGGGAGTCTTTGAATGGTTCATGCCGCGAGAATTCGGCGGTCAGGGCTGGAGCGAAGCGGCTGTGGTCCGCGGATATTTGAAATTGAGCGCGGCGTGCCTGACAACGACCTTCGTCATCACCCAGCGTAGCGGCGCGATGAGTCGCATTGCGGCGAGCGAGAACGAGTGGGTGCGTGGCGAACTGTTGCCGGACCTGCTCAGCGGCAAGACCTTCGCCACCGTTGGCATCTCGCACCTCACCACCAGCCGGCAGCATCTTTCCCAATCGGTGATGCGGGTGATGGAAAGGGACGGCGGCTTTGTGCTGGATGGCTATTCGCCGTGGGTGACGGGAGGTGAACATGCAGAGCATGTCGTGATCGGAGGAAGTTTCGCTAGTCCACCGCAAATCCTCGTCGCCTTGCCGACCAAGCTTCCGGGCGTGCGAATTCCGCCCGCGCCCGACCTCGTCGCTCTCACCGCCAGCCGCACCGGGTCCATCTATTGCGATCAGGTCTTCGTGGAGCGAAAATGGCTCCTCGCCGGCCCTGTTCCCGAAGTCATGAAGCAAGGTGCCGGCGCGAAGACCGGCGGCTTGCAGACTTCGACGCTGGCGATCGGGCTGGCGACTGCGGCAGTCGAGTTCCTGGAGCGCGAAGTCGCAAAACGCAGTGACCTGGCTGCTCCTGCCGCCGCGCTCCGCGCCGAGCTCACGAGCATCACCACGGATTTGCTGGCCCTCGCCGATGGCCAGGAAGCCTGCACCGCCTCCGACCTCCGCGCCCGGGCCAACAGCTTTGTCCTTCGGGCCACACAAGCCTCCCTCGCCGCCGCCAAAGGAGCCGGCTTCGTCGCTGGCCACCCCGCCGGCCGCTGGTGCCGCGAAGCCCTGTTCTTCCTCGTCTGGAGTTGCCCGCAGGGAGTGCTGAACACAAACCTCTGCGAGCTGGCGGGGATTGAAGCGTAACCCTCGTGTCCACTCGGAGGATTCCGCCTAAAGGCGGGACTCCAACGTATGGGGGTGGCACTGGCTAGGAAGACGAGTCCTAGAGCAGGCTACTCCAAACAAGTGCGCCGAGTCTTCCTGCCAGTGCGGACGCTCGCGGAGATCAACACTGGCAGAACGCCTCGGCAACGGTTTCTCGTTGTGGCGGCGTCGACACTCGGCGTTCTAGCCAGTGCCACACCTGCCGGTTTGCTCGATCTTTCCTACGTCGGGTATTGAAGTTGCATCAGTCCGATCCACCCATACTTTCGAACCAGCCGGCACCTGATCTGGTCGCAAAACACTAGCGTCGAGAGAAAGCGACGATCGGCCAAACCGTCTTACAATCGGGTCAGGCGAATCCTCGTGGTTATGCTTTATATGCCCTTGGTCAACCACGGTGACTGGCACTTTCTGGCCCTGAGGTGTGACGCAATGAACCGGATGCTTCCGAATCAGCCACCCCTGAAACTCGCCGAAAAGAACCACAAAATCACCAATCCGAACATTCTCTTCCACAATGCCAATGAGCTTGATCGCCTCGAATGGAGGAATCTGTATGCCAGGAAAAAAGTACTCGCGGAGTTTTCGCGCCGACCAATAATATCGAACTCGCTCTTGCTCAAGGAAGTTCTCGTATTCAGGCCCGGGCGGCGGACCGCAATAGGAGCGGATAACAAGCACGTCTTCCGGATGTGCGGGCGCATGCAATGCAGTTTCACGAAGCTCCGAGACAATCTCATCGGACAACGATGGCACACATTCAAAAAAACCGGGCGACAAAGCAAGGTCACAGAACTGGGCGACGATCTCACGCCAGGTGAAGATTCCGTTTCTGTAGGATCTGAGCAACTTCTGAATCTGGTGTTCAAGCTTCGCAGGCAAGGAAGGTATGCTCCTTTGTGTGGCATCGCTTTTAATCGCTCATCCACTCATCCACTAGCAATATCGCAGTATAGCAATCTCGGTCCACACTTCTCAACGAACAGATCGCATCGCTACGATCCTATTTCCCCACCACTCTCACCCCTTCCCTTCTCGTCAGCTCCCCAAACAACCCGCTCAGCCGCTCCGTCATCGGCCCGCGAGTTCCCGCACCAATCACCCGGCCATCGATTTTGGTGACGGCCGCCAGCTCTCCCATCGTGCCGGTGCAGAAGACTTCGTTGGCCCGATAGAACTCGGTCAATGACAAATCGCGTTCTTCGCACGGAATGCCGTGGTCGCGACAAAGAGATAGCACAGTTGCGCGGGTGATACCTTCGGGGCAGGCGACAGTGCGGGGAGTCAGCACAACGCCGCCGTCCACCAGGAACAAGTGCGTGGCGTTCGTTTCCGCGACGAAGCCGCGAGTGTCGAGCATCACGGCGTCGTCCGAGCCGGCGACGTTGGCTTCGATCTTGGCCATGATGGATTGCAGCAGGTTGTTGTGGTGGATTTTGGGGTCGAGGCAATCGGGGGGGAATCGTCGCACGCTGCTGGTGATGAGGGTGAGCCCCGCCTTGTCGTAGACCGGCGGCTTATGCTCGGCCAGGACGATGAGCGTGGGGCCGGCCTGGTTCAGCCGCGGGTCCATGCCGCTGGTGACTTTCACGCCGCGGGTGAGGGTGAGGCGGATATGCACGCCGTCGGTCATCTGATTGGCGGCGAGCGTCCGCCGGATTTGCTCCGTGATTTCCTCGTGCGAAGGAATCTGGGCGAACGCCAGCGCCAGGGCACTGCTCCGCAACCGGTCGAGATGCTCCGTCAGCTTGAAGATGCGTCCCTGGTAGAGCCGAAGCCCTTCCCAGACGGCATCGCCTCCTTGGACCACGGAGTCAAACGGACTGATGCCCGCCTGGTCCCGATGGACGAGGTCGCCGTTGATGTTGACGAGAAGATTGCGGTTAGATTCGCTGAATTTTTGGAGCATAAATCAATAAAACGAAGAGGGGGTAACCGCGGAGGACGCTGAGGGGCGCGGAGGAGGAAGCAGAGGGAAGGCAGAGGGAAGGCAGAGGGTTGGCAAAATGATGGATGGCAAAATCATAAGAGGGGAAGTGCGAGAAGTGGCTGGATTTTACGCCAAAATGTCCTTCCTGTGGCCAGTTCCCAATTCTCACTCCTCTCTCTCTTCCTCTGCGAAACTCTGCGTCCTCCGCGGTAATTCCCTTCCCGCCCCTTTCCCTTCAGCCGTCCCCGCCTAGTATTCATTGTCCTGATCGAGGTGGACGCGAAATCGAACTTGCATCATTTCCGCGAATGGAACAGACTGTCACCGGTGCATTGGATGCAGCCGCAATGGATGTCAGGCCGCTTACGCATGGAGGCGACATGATTATGCCCGCTCCCCTCCCCAAGCTCTTTGTGCTGGACACGAATGTCGTCCTGCACGATAGCGGCAGCATCCTGAACTTTGAAGAGCACGACATCGCCATCCCGATTACCGTGCTGGAGGAGCTCGACAAGTTCAAGCGTGGCAGCGAGGACATTCATTTTCACGCCCGACAGTTTCTCAGGCGGATGGACGGCTTGACCGGCGACATTCTCAGCTCGTGGGGAGCGCCGCTGGGAGAAGGCCTCGGCACGATCCGCGTGGTTCTTGGCGGGGAGCTCGACAGCCGCTTGAAGGCGGCCTTCTTTCAGGACTCGCCGGACCATCGCATCCTGAACACGGCGCTGATGCTGCAAAAGCGCGAGCACGGCCGCACCGTCATCCTGGTGACCAAGGACGCCAACCTGCGGATGAAGGCCAAGTCGCTCGGCATCTTTGCCCAGGATTACACGTCGGACAAGGTCGAGAGCTTCGACAAGCTCTATACGGGCAAGCGGATCATCGAGGGCATCACGTCGGACGCCATCAGCCACTTTTACCTCAACGGCGGTTTGGTCCCGCAAGCGGAGTTGCCAGAAATCGAGGAGCCGGTCGCCAACGAGAATTTCATCCTCCGCAACGGCAGCAAATCGGTGCTGGCCACTTATCGCGCGGCGGAACATGCGTTCGCCCGCGTCGAGAAATCCACGACGTATGGCATTACGCCCCGCAACGCGGAGCAGAGCTTTGCGCTCAAGGCACTCCTCAACGACGACATCAAGCTGGTGACGCTGGCCGGGACGGCGGGAACGGGCAAGACGCTTTTGGCGCTGGCAGCCGCGCTGGAATGCCGGCAGCGGTATCGGCAGATTCTGTTGGCCCGGCCGGTGGTGCCGCTGGGGAATCGGGATCTGGGCTTTCTCCCCGGCGACGTCGCGCAGAAGCTCGATCCCTACATGCAGCCGCTCTACGACAACCTGACGGTCATCCGCCATCACTTCGGCGATCACGATGCCGCGGGCCAGCGGATCAACGAGATGCGGGAGAGCGAGAAGCTGATGATTACGCCGCTGGCCTACATCCGCGGGCGGAGCCTGCAGCGGATTTTCTTCATCGTCGACGAAGCCCAGAACCTGACGCCGCACGAAGTGAAGACGATCATTACCCGCGCGGGAGAAGGGACCAAAATCGTCCTCACCGGCGACATCCAGCAAATCGACCAGCCGTACCTCGATGCCCTCTCCAATGGCCTGTCCTACCTCATCAACCGCATGAGGGGGCAGCCGATCTTCGCCCATGTGACCCTGGAGAAAGGGGAACGCTCGGCGCTGGCGGACCTGGCGAGCGAGCTGTTGTAAGGTGCTCAAACACCAGCCTGAAGCGCAAGCGAAGGACAGCGTCGCACTCGCTGGCCGTACTTTCCTTCGCTTGCGCTTCAGGCTTGTGTGCCGTAATATGCCTTTGCCTCAAGACCAGTCCGGCTACGGACCAGCTCCACAATCGCGTCCACTTCCTCATCTGCAAGTGGTGTGACGTAACTCTCCGCCGGCCGCCGGGCCACGGTGTAGACCTGCACGAGTTTCAGCCGTCCGCCCGCCGCCGTGATTTCATTCAGTCGATCGCAGAAGGCAACAAGTTCAGCCGAAACAGGCGGCTTGTTGGCGACTCGCATAAAGAGCGCCTGAATAACAAGCGGACGGACTTTCGCGGCAGCCGCGATGTTGTCCAGGATTTGCTGGAAGGGAATCGGCGTGCGGTCGATAAGTTTGAAATACTCCTCGGTCCCCGCTTCCAGCTTGGCCCAGATTTCTCCGTTGTTCTCGTCCAGGATCGCCAGTCCCCGCTGCACATGCTGCCGGTGAAACATGCTGGCGTTGGTGATCAGGACCATTTTGACTTTGTCCATGCCGCGGGCGCGCTTCAGGTCGGCGCAGGCGGCAATGACCTCGTCGAAATTCTTGAACGTCGTCGGCTCGCCATCCCCCGAGAAGGCAATGTCATTCAGGCGGCGGAACGGCGGCGGCGTGTCCTGGAATTTCTCCGTCTGGAAAATTGCGCCACTTGTGCATAGGTCGATAACCGATCCGAGTTCGCACAGGAGCGCATCCGTCTCCACAAACTGCGTCTCACTCTGGCTGGTCCGGTCCACCTGGCAATAGATGCAATCGAAGTTGCAGACCTTGTCCGGATTCAGATTCACGCCGATGGAAATCCCCTCGCTTCGCCGGCTGAGGACGGGATAGACGAAGCGGTTCTGCTCGAAGGTGCGTTCGTGGCGGGTATGGAGGGGGACGGCGCTCATCCGTGCATTATACCTGTGGCTAGGTGGGCATTTCCTCATTCGCCGGCATTGCCACGAGCTGGAAGAACTGAAACCCCTCTTCCAGGAGCCCCGGAATCTTGTCCGGGTGTACGCGCTGCCCGGCCCGGAAGAAAAAAAGTTGGCTCCCTCGTCCCGCCGCGGTGATCCCCTTGCGCTGCGAAAACCACTCTCGCACACCGGGCCCAAAGAGCTGGCGGATCTCCGCTTCGCCGGCACCCTGCAGGAGAAACGACGAAGAAAATCCCGGGTCTTCCACAAAATTGATGTCTTTCACGCCGAACAGTTTCACAATCTTGTGAAAGAACCCCTCCGGGCTCACCGTAAAGTCCGACAGATGGAGCCGCGAGGACGCAAAGCGAATGACCGTCTGGCGATGCGTGTGCGAGTGTTTTCCGCTGCCGGTGGTGTAGGTCAAATCGAAGATGGTCAGCTCCACATCGTCGGTCACCCCGCGGATGGTGTTGGCGGCGGAATGTCCGCGCCCGGTGTCAAACAGGGCGAATCCCTGCAACATCCCCAGCAGTCCGGGAATCCCCTGCGGAAAGAATTCCAGCCCCAGACTCGCGGCGACTTTTTCAATCCCCTCCCGCCGTTTCTTCTCGAAATACATTCCCACGCCAATTCCGATGACCACCAGAATGGCAATAATGATGATCGGTAACAGGGTGCCGAGAAATTTCATGGCATAGGTCCGAAGCCGCGCTGGGTGGCCGCCGCGTGGGTTGCGTTCATTTGCCTGCCGTTATACTCGCCTTCGCCGCGAACGGCCACGGCAGGAATTGAGCCAAATCGCACATCCCGGGGGATGCGGCGCGCAATTGACTTGCAACCCGCCGCGCGCCAAACTTCGATACCCTCTCCTTCGTATCGCAATACCTGTTTGGAGACCTGCCATGTTCGCCGGACCGCGGTTTGCTCTATCTCTTGTCGCTCTCTTTGCGCTGCTGGCGATGCCGGTCCTTGGCCGCACGCAGGAGCAAAAGAAGGCAGAAGAACCGAAAGAAAAAGTACCCAAGAACGATGACCGCCTGGTGTGCATTGGCACCCTCGCCAGCGCGCACATCTCTACCACCTACGGGTACGTGGGGGGCGTGGCCGATGCGTTCGCCCATGACGTCTACAAGGCCGAGAAGGTGCAGGATCTCATGAAAGAAGTGGTCCGCCTGGCGGATGTCAGTGTGAAACAGCTCAAGACGGTTCGCAACGGCAACCTGATGGACGCGGACAAGAAGGTTCTCGATGACGTGGTCGAGGTCTATGGCCTATTGCAGGAAGAAGCTCGGGCTCTCTCCGACTACACCAAGTCCAAGGACAAGGACGACTTGCAGAAGTTCGAAAAAGCCCGCACTGCTGCGTGGCCGAAGATTAAGGGCGTCTTGGGGATTAAGGACGATCCCAAGTAGCCGATTCTATGGGCTGATGATGCGCATTTCGTCGATTCGGGGCCTGCGTTGGCAGCCCTGGATGCTCTAGAATTAAGGCACGCGGCCAAATGAAGTCGCCCCGTCCCCCCGCACGGCTTTCCATACCATCCCAGCGTGATGCCATGACTGTTTTTTCCGCCCGGCTTGTTTCATTTTGTTGTCCCGGGCTCCTTCTGGGGGGCCTGGGTCTGGCTCTCTTTACCGGCTGCGGTGACCCAGCGCCGGTAACGGCGGAGAAGTCGAAATTTCAAGTGGCCGGGGACGAAGACCAGCAGAAGGCAAAGGAAGGTTCGCAAGAGGACGAAAAAGGTGCGAAAAAATTCCCGGGCTCGGAAACGGATCCTCTCATTCCCAAACTTTCGCCGCGCAGGGGAAGCGAGCCCGACGCCGAAGGTTCCTCCAAAACCGGCGAACCGACGGAAGTAGTCGCCGACACCAATGATTACGGAGCTTCCCCGCAGTATCCGCTGCCCCCGGGTGGAGCGCAGGACGTGGCGGACTTCCTGCAAAACCTGGGAGCAAAAAAGCCCAAGGGGCGGACCAAACAGGAACAGGAAGCCGATTATCTGGCGATTCAAGATTCGCGCCTCGCCGCGGCTCGGAAACTGTTGACGTTCCGCATCCCCAAGGAAGCTAAGTTCGGCATCTTGCAACTGATGATGGAAATCCATCAGGGCTTCATTGAAAACAAAGTCCCCGAGGCCGAGCAACGTCTGGAGGCATTTGCGCAAGAGCTGAGCGGCCATAAAGATCCCGAAGTTGCCGAGATCGGTCGCGTGCAGGTCTTCGACATTGCCATCAACAAGCTGGCGAAGCAGGATCCGCCGCCGGCCGACGGCAAGGAAGTAGTCGCGGAAATTGAGAAGTTCGTCGAGGCTGCGGAGGGCTCTCCGATTGGATTCATGATGGCTGGCCAGAAGTGCATGGAGCTGCAAGCCTTGGGTGGGGCCACCAGGCAGTTTCAGCTAGACCTGCTCGAGGAGCTCAAGAAGGTCGCCGAGCGCTACCAAAAAAGCTCTGACCCGCGGACTGCCGCGCAGGCGAAGCAAGTCCTGGAAATGGCCGGAATCTTTGAGGCCGAAATCGAAATCAAGCCGCTGCTCAAGGACACAGCGGAAGGGAAAGAAGGGGCCGAGGAGAAATTCCTGGCGGCTATCAAGGAACTGCTGGCCAACGAGAAGCCCACCGCCACCCTATTCAAGATCGTGAGCGACAAAGCGACGGAACTGGAATACGGCCACGGGAAAGTTGCCGCCGCCTTGAAGCTCCACGAGATGCTGGACACTAGCTTCAAGGACCATGCGGACAAGGAATTGGCGGAGCAAGTCGCCAAGTCCGCGGAATCGGCACGCAAGCGGATCGGCTTGATCGGCAAGCCGCTGGTCGTGGAGGGAGTGACGCCCGACGGCGAGCCGTTCGACTTCGCTCCCTACAAGGGGAAGTATGTGCTGGTGGATTTCTGGGCCACCTGGTGCGGGCCGTGCTTGCAGGAGCTTCCCAATGTTCGCAAGAATTACACCGCATATCATCCCAAGGGATTTGAAGTCATCGGGGTTAGCCTGGATAGCGAACTCGAAGATCTGACCCGTTTCCTCTCGCTGCAAGGGCCGCCCTGGACGACTGTCATCAGCCAGGAGCTATTCGAGAAAAAGAAGGTGGAGAACGGCATGGTGGCCAATCCGGTTGCCGTGGCCAGCGGAGTGCAAGCAATTCCCTTTGTCGTCCTTTTGGATAAGGAAGGAAATGTCGATTCCCTCCATCTTCGCGGACCAAGGCTGGAAGCTCGCTTAAAGGAGTTGCTGGGCGAGCCGGCTGAGAAGCCGGCGGCGGAAGAAGAGACTCCAATGTCGCCAAAGGAGAAATTGGAAGGACTTGAAAAAGAGCTAAACGAATTGAGAAAGGACGCCAAGAAAGCTGCTGAAAAAACCGCGGAGAAGCCGGCCGAAGAGAAGCCAGCGGCCAAGGCTGAGGAACCCAAGCCGGAAGTAGGGGGCGGCTGCGGAGCGGCTGTCGAGGAGGAGAAGAAAGAGGCGGCCGAGGACGAGAGCAAGGTGAATCCGTATTCCGCCAGGCCGGGGCTTTCCAGCGAGAAACTCGTCGCGTACATCGAGAAGATGCTCGATAAGCCCAAATCCATCCAGGCCCGCCCCGGCTTTACTGAGGCTGTCGTGGAAGCTTGCGACCGAGTGCTCACCGTCAATCCCGCCGCCAAGGAGACGGAGATTCTGACGGCCGCGGAGGCGAAGTTTGAAACGCTACATAAGAAAGCCTGCACTGGCGACGACGCCTGCGACAAAGCTCTGGTTGCGTTCACCGATCAAATGAAAGCGGACGCCCGTCCCCGCGTCGCCCGCCAGGTTGCCTTCTTCCAGCATGAACGCAAAGTACTCCACGGCGCCGAGCTCGCCGCCGACAAAATTCCTGACCTGCTCAAGGAGCTCAAGGATTACTACGCCGCCGAAAAGTTGACGAGCAAGCATTTGCGGATGGCCTCCAGCACCGTGGCCCTCATCAACAAACTCGACAGCGGCGACGAGCGGGAGAAGCTGTTTGCCGAGTTCGGCGGCCTCTTTGCCAAAGCCGGCGACAAGGAGCTGGCCCGCTATGGCAAGAAGCTCGCCCAGAAGCCGGAGGCCGAGGCATCGGACCTGGTGGGCAAGGAGTTGGAACTGGACGCAGCGACGTCTAGTGGAAATCCCTTCAAATGGGGCGACTATCGAGGTAAGGTGGTACTGGTGGACTTCTGGGCGACGTGGTGCGGCCCCTGCCGCAAGGAAATGCCGCACGTCAAGGAGCTGTATGAGAAGCTCAACGCGCAGGGCTTCACGGTCGTGGGCGTGAGTCTCGACAAGGACCAGGAGGCGCTCGCGGCCTATCTCGCGGAGAACCAGATTCCCTGGGAGAACCTGGCGGGAGACGAGACCCAGGAGCTGGCTCAGAAGTACGGCGTCCGGGGCATTCCCACGATGATGGCCGTCGGCAAGGACGGCAAGATTCTGGGTGTCAGCCACAACGTCGGCAGCCTGATTCCGCTGATTGAGAAGGCCCTGGCGGCAAAGTAGGTTTCCATGCAAACGGCGCGACCCATTAGAATCGTCTGGCTCGCGGGCATGCTTTTCGCCTCGCTTGACTGCTGGGCAACTGCCGAGGAGAGCCGCCCGAAGCCGGCCGCCGTTTCCTTTCGGTACGATGTGCTGGCCGCTCTTTCCAAGCATTCGTGCAGTTCCGGGGCTTGCCACGGCTCGCCAGCGGGGAAGGGAGGATTTCGGCTGTCACTGCGAGGGTTTGATGCGGCCTTCGATTCGCTCACTCTGATTCGGGAAGACCTCGGCCGGCGAACGACGGTCTTCGCGCCGGAAGATAGTCTGCTGCTCGCCAAACCCACCATGCGGGTCGCTCACGGCGGGGGGCAGCGCCTGAAGAAAACGGACCCCGGCTATCTGCTCATTCGGGACTGGATTGCCCAGGGCTGCCGCCCCGATGCCGCGGATGCACCCACCTGCACGGGAATTGAGGTTTCTCCCAAGGAGCTAGAACTTCATTTCCCCGCGGTCACCCAAAAACTCGTCGCAAAGGCGAAGTTCAGTGATGGAGTTGTGAGGGATGTCACTGACCTTTGCGTATTCTCCAGCTCGGATGATGAGACGGCCGTGGTTGATGCCGCGGGAGTTGTCACTGCCAAGGAGCGTGGGGAAGCCGCCATCCTGGTCCGCTATTTGGACCACATCGATACGGCCTCGTTCGCTTTCCTCCGCGACGTTCCCGGCTTTGCCTGGTCCAATCCGCCGGAGCAGAATTTCATCGACGCCCGCGTCTTCGCCAAACTCCAGCAACTGCAACTGCCGCCGGCGGAGCTATGCACGGACCACGAATTCATTCGCCGCGTCTATCTCGATGCGCTGGGCATCCTGCCCGAGCGAAAAGAGGTGGAGGCCTTCGTCGGCGACGCCTCGGCGGACAAACGGGTCCGGCTGATTGACGCCCTCCTGGAGCGGCCCGAATACGCGGAATTCTGGGCGCTGAAGTGGGCGGACCTGCTGCGGGTGAAGAGCGCGCGGCTGGGGAGCGGAGGGGCTCACAAGCTCCACCGCTGGCTGGTGAGTGCAGTGCGGGAGAATCGTCCCTATGACCGCATTGCCCGCGAGCTGCTGACCGCCAGCGGCAGCACGCTGCAAAATCCGCCGGCCGGATTCTACCGCGCCGCGGCCGACATGAACGATTGCGCCGAGACGACGGCGCAGCTCTTCCTCGGCATCCGCATCCAGTGCGCCAAGTGCCACAACCACCCCTTCGACCGCTGGAGCCAGGACAACTACTACGGCATCGGGGCCTTCTTCGCCCGCGTCGGCCGGGCCAATTTGCCCAGCCGAGATGAGACTCTGGTTTATTCTCTGCCCCGCGGCGAAGTGACGCAGCCTCGCACGCAGAAACAGATTTCGCCTTGGCTTCCCGGCGTTGAGCCTGCGAAGCTGGCGGCAGGCGCGGGTGAAGACCGCCGCGAATTGCTCGCCCGCCTCTTGGCCACGAAGGACAACCGGCTGTTCACCCAGGTCGCGGCGAATCGTATCTGGGGGCATCTTCTGGGGCGCGGTATCGTCGAGCCGGTGGATGATTTTCGGCCATCCAATCCGCCGTCGAACAAGGAGCTGCTCGCTGCCCTTACCGACGAATTCATCCGCACAGGCTTCAACCAGAAGGAGCTGATTCGCACCATTCTGAAGAGCCGCACCTACCAGCTTTCCAGCCAGGCTCCGGAGTTGAGCCGGCGGGATGCGAAGTACTTTTCGCACGCCCAGTCGCGGCTCCTGTCCGCGGAACAGTTGCTCGATGCGATATCGTCCGTGACGGGAACGCCCGAAGCCTTTCCTGGCCTGCCTGCCGGAACTCGGGCCGGCCAACTTCCCAGCCCGGAGCTGGGAACTCACTTTTTGAAGGTCTTCGGCCAGCCGGGGCGGGACACCGCCTGCGAATGTGAGCGGGGGCACGACCCGAAATTGACCCAGGCCCTGCAACTCATCAACGGGCCGATGATCACCGCCAAGTTGCAAGCGCCAGGGAGTCGTTTGACGCGCAAGTTGGATGCAACCGGGACTACGACGGGCGACTTGGTGACCGATTTCTATTGCGCCGCTCTGTCGCGCCCGCCGAGCGAAGAGGAGCTTAAGGATTCGCTCGCCTACATCGCCGATTCCGAAAACCTGCGGCAAGGACTGGAAGACCTGTGCTGGGCGCTGGTGAACTCGAAGGAGTTCTTGTTCCAGCATTAGTCGTTGCGAAAGCCCGCGGGCGTTAACGCGCGGTCGAGTTCCAACTGCCGCCGGCGAATCTCGACCGGCAGCCACTGTTGGATGCGGCCGCGTTCGTACTGGAGGTTAGTCAGTCGCTGCATGGCTTCCACCAGCGCGACGTTGACCAGTTGCTGCGATTCAAACAGCGGGTTAGCGCTGTTGATGAACTTATCGAACCGGCTGTAATTCGCCAGCCGATTCTCGAGAGCAGTGATTTCCGCCTGGGTGACGGCAATCTGGCTGTCGAGCTGCCGCAGTTGGGCGGGGTAGTCGTGATACAAAAACTGCGTCAGTTCGAGTTGGGCCATTTCTGCCTCGCGGGTCGCGGGGTTTACCGGATGCAAGTAAACGGCGGGCGCTGCATTGGGAATCGAAAGGACGCCGTTGGGGGTAATTGGCGCGCCTGAAAAAGCGATGAGCCTGGCAGGACCATGAGCCGAGAGAATGCCATTGGGAACAATGCGCGAGGCGGGAGGCAGTACGAAGGGTTTGGGCTCCGCGAAGGGCTGCGCTGGTTTAGCGACCTGGAGCGCGCGCTTCAGCGGCTTATTCTTTCCAGCGAGCCGCGCAGGGGCCAGCGGAGCTTGCAACTTCGTAACCAGGTTGAGCGGAAAGGCCGGCTGCGTCGTCGCCGAGAGGAAGGCGGCATCGGTGCTTGTTGCCGGCAATAGGGTGATGGCCACGAGCGGAAGTAGAGTGAGAAGTCGCATGGAAAGCCTCCAGGTGGGGTCTACCTTCCACGCTAATCAGGCCCCCGCCGCACTCAAGAGTTCAAGGCGTGAAATCTTTTGTCAAGAAGGTGAAGCAGCGCGTCATAACCGGACCAAGAGATAGGGGGTCGGGAGTCTTTGGCGTCGGCGATTACTCTTTTTGCGAAGTCCATGACGCCAAAGACTCCCGACCCCCTATCTCTTCGGCTCCACCAGCTTCCCATACATCTCGGGCCGCCTGTCGGCGACGCGGTTGATTTCGTGCTTGCCGGGGACGCGGACCTGGTGCTTGTTCCGGGCCTTTTCCGGGTCGATCTCGGCGAATAGCAGGCATTCGTCCTCGTGCGCGGCCTCGGCCAGCACGTGGCCGCCGGGCGCGCAGATTTTGCTCATGCCGATGAAGCGGAAGCCGCGTTCGATGCCGACGCGGTTCACCGCCAGGTAATAGATGTGGTTTTCCATGGCCCGCGCGTTGACCACGCACCCCGCCATGCACTCGCTCCCCGGCGGCCAGTTGGTCGGCAGCAGAATGATGTCGGCCCCTTGCAGCGTCATCACCCGGGCCGCTTCGGGGAATGAGCCGTCGTAACAGATATTCATGCCGACCCTGAGCGTCTGATTTCCCACGGGGATTTCCTGCACCGCGAAGGGACGATCGCCGGGGGTGGTGAACATGTCGATTCCCAGAAACGGCAGATGGACTTTGCGGTACGTCCCCACCACGCCTTCTGGTCCAACCAATACGCAGGTGTTGAAGATCCGCTCGCCGTCGGCTTCCAACATTCCAAACACGGCATGGACGTTCAATCTCTTGCAGGCAGCGGCAAAGGCATTCGTAGCCGGGCCAGGAACGGTTTCGGCATAGGGCCGAGCTTCCTCCAAGCTCTCAAAACAGTATCCGGGCAGGGCGCATTCGGGAAACACGACGAGCGCCGCTCCTTGCGCCGCGGCAGTTTCCAGCTTGGCCAGCATCCGCGAGAGGTTCCCTTCGCGGTCCGCGAGCTTCACGTCCATCTGCGCCGCGGCAATGCGAATCGTTTCAGCCATCGTTGCTCTCCCTTAGTAGCCGGCACACTCCGTGTGCCGGCCCGCGTTCCTGGAATACCGCGCTCACGGAGTGAGCGGACTACTCTTTTCTGAGATTTTCCGCCTCTTTGCGGGCCTTGTATTCGGCCAGCACTTCCTCGGGACTGTCGTTGAAATAGTCGCGGCAGCCGGTGCAGCAGACGTAGTACTTCTGTCCTTTGTAGGAAACCTCGATGCTGCCGAAGCCGCCGGTGACGACGCACTCGGGGCCGGTGGAACCCTTGCCAAAGCCGCTCCCCTTGCGGGTGTAGCCAACCTCGGCCAGGCGGGCGTAACCATCTCCGATGGCGCTCGGACCTTCCAGCAGGACAATCAAGCGTGCCCCTTCCGCCACGAAGCGAAACGAAATCCGCTTGGGCATTCCTTCGGGCGCGTCCTTGGCAACGAGCGTCAGCTTATCTTCTTTGTCGAGCTCACCCTCGTAATGGACGGTTCCTTTGCCGTCCGCAGTCTTAGCGACAAGTAAATAGTCGCCGGCCTTTTTGCCCGGATGCAGCTCGGCTGTGGAAAAGTATTTGCCATCGCCGATTTGCACGGTCAGCGACGCGGACTTGTCCGAGAATTTCCAGGCCCAATCAGCCTTCTCGACCCAGGCCCCTTTGTCCGAGCCGCGAATGGGAGAGGCGACCCCCTTCCACGAGCCGACCAGCCCCTGCAATTTGGCCAGTTGCCCCTTCTGAGCGTCCAGCCCGTTTTCGGCAGGCTTGGGGGCATCATCCGCCGCCAGGATCAAAACACCGAGGGCAGCCAGGGACACGAAAAGGAAAGACCGAGCCATATTTCGCCTTACATTAAATCGGATTGCTCCCACCTGTTTATTGTAAAGGCCCCGGAACCTGGCTGGCACCTGGATCGGGAAAATTCTTGCCCCAAGATGTGTTGGTAAACCCCCAGGGTAAACCAACAGACGCCCCCACCCCGTCAGGCAAAGTGTGTTGGTAAACCCCCCTGGTAAACCAACACCCCCCGACTCACCGTCGCCCGTCGTTTCCCGAATTTCCATTTGCCACCTGCCTGTTGAAACTTTCCCCCCCTGTTTCAACACCCCCCTCGGGATGAAAAACGGGGTTGGTGTTGAATCCGCACCCCCTTGTTTCAACACCCTGAGGGGACACTCCCCTCCAAAGAGTGCAGCCCGCGAAATCTCTTCACAATTGTCTCCAACATTATTCCATTTTTCAAATCACATGGGAGCAAAGGATCTGGGATGAACCGCGGAGGACGCCGAGGGGCGCAGAGAAAGAACTTCGTGAGCAGAGTTTAGAAGGCAAAATTCCCTCCGCGCACCTCCGCGTACTCCGCGGTAATTCCCTTCTGCTGCCTTTCCCCGGTAATCCGTATTCTTCCGTGTCCCCTTAACGTACGAGAAAGTGCTTCCATCTACTTGCATCGCGACCATTCCCACATGTACTCTTTCGTTCAGTATACGCAAGTATAGAAACAGGAGTTGGCACAAGCAAGCCCTTGGAGGCAAGAATTCCCAAGTTTTTTTCCGCCCCTGGGCGGCCCAGAATCAGCCCTGGAATTGACAAACATCCGTCGGCCCGGCACCCAAACAGCGCTCCACCCGGTCAAGCCGGGTGGTGGCGAATGCTGGGAGCTAGGGCGCATGCTGGTTTCCAGACAGCGCTCCGGCGGGACAAGCCCGCCGGTGGCGTCCTTGAACAGCGGATTGCAAGACTCACCAACTCCTCCCGAAAATCCAAATGGCGAACACAGCCAGACAGAGCAGCACGCCGAGGATGATGACCCAGGGGTGACGCCCCGTTTTTGAAGCGCCAGCTTCCTCGGAGGTGTCCAAATAAGTGCCGCAATGCGGGCATTGCTCGGAATCTTCGTAGATCGTTTCTCCGCAATGCGGGCAGTCGTGAACATCGTCGTTGCCGCAGAGCTCCTCTTCGTCGTCATCGTCGTTACCGGGATGCCGGTCTGATTTCCAGTCGTGGGGCATGGGGCGAGGCATTCCATTAGTGAGCGGCTCTGCTGTTCCACGCCCACGCAAAGCCGTGGGCGTGCCACCCGGGCGGCTATTTCGCCTCAAATCCAGCAAAGCGGCTGGAGGTGTAGGACTTCAGGCTCCCCTCTTGTTCGACAATTATCAGCGCGGCCGCACCGGGGGTGTCCTCGACAAGCTTCAGTCCCTTCTCGGGGCCGAGGATGCTGACGGCGGAGGCGATGCTGTCGGCGTCGATGCCGCGGGGGGCAATCACGCTCACGCTGCTGCGGCCGGCGATGCCCCAGCCGGTGTGCGGGTCGATGATGTGAGAATACCGTTTGCCGTCCACGATGAGATGCTGGCGGGAATCGCCGGAGGTGGAGACGGCGGCATTCTTGAGCAGGATGAATCGCTCCGGAGGCTGGTCGGGGTCAAGCGGAGCGAGACCGATTTTCCAGCCCACTTCGCCCGGAGGCGGATCCCCCGCGGCGATGTCTCCACTGGCGCGAACGAGAGCCTGCGCGATGCCGAGCGCGCGGATTTTTTCCAACGCTTCCTCGGCCGCGTGGCCCTTGGCAATGCCCCCAGCGTCGAGCCGCATATTCGGCTTCAGGAGCTTTGCCGTACACAGCTTTTCATCGAGTTCGAGATACTTGTAGCCGACGGACTCCAGCGCTTTGGCAATCTGCTCTTTGGTCGGCAATTCCTTTTGACGGCGAGCCCTGCGCCAGAGCTTGGTCAGCGGCCCTACGGTGATGTCGAATTTACCTTCGCTCTTCTCGGAGAGCCGTTGCGAGACTAACAGCACTTCCCACAAATCTTCGCTGACCTTCACGGGTTCCACGGAAGGGGAACCCGCGGAAAGCTTGCTGAGCTCGCTCTCGGGGTCATAGTCGCTCAGCCGCTTGTCAAGTTCCGCTACCCTCTCGAAAGCCGCGGCCATCGCCTTCTGGGCCGTGGCTTCGCTCGGCGCATAGAGGACAATCTCGAACTCCACTCCCATGTGCAATTCGCGCTGGGAGTAGCGCTGGAGCTTTTCATCCGCTTGCAAGAGAAGAGCACAGGCCAGAAGAGATGCGAGCATAAGGTAGGCCGTCTCTCCGAGACGTGCCAGGAGCGGACGTAGCGCCTTGTGAAAAGTGTTTTCGCTAAAAGTCCGTCGCGAGCGGCAATGTTTAATCCCGACCGTCTCGGAGAGACGGCCTACCTTTCCGGCCCATCGCCGTAGGGGAGAGGGTGGGCATCGCTGGCGCCGAGCGCGGAATCGTTCGCGTCGAGTCCTGCTCCCAGGTAGCCCTTGCGGTTGCGGAACGGGTCGTCCCCGACGCCGGAGCCGCGAAGTCGCAAATTGGGCAAAAAGCGGATGTGCCCGTCTTCATAGAGCACGTTCAGGCCGGTGCCGTCGTGCGCGGGGCGAGTCAAATCGCCCGGAGCGTCGGCTACCAAAGCGAAGTCTTCCCGCGCCCCCAGAATACTGGCTAGCAGGCGTCCTCCGTGAACATAGCCCATGCTGTAAGCGAAAGTGCCCCCCATCTGCTTCTGGTAACTCCGCAACTTGGAACCTGTTGCACTGCGAACTTCTACTTCGCAAGGCATCCGCGCAGGTCCGTCGCAACCCTGTTGCTCCGCGGACGGGCAAAAAAAGTTCCGGTCGTCAGGCGCAAGACCGGCATTACGCACCGTGAACGGCACATTCCCAGCGACCGCGAAGTTGCCGCTCTCGGGGATCCAAGGATATCTATGGTCGGGTTGCAACTGGGCATATTCCCACAGCGCCGCGCCGGTCTGCACCAGGCGGTACTGGCAGGTGGCGCGCTGGGCCTGCAACCGCATGTTGTTAATGGAGGGAAAAAGCAGCGCTCCGAAGGTCAGCAGAACGGAGCACGCCACGAGCATATCCGTGAACGTATAGCCGCGGCCGCCATCTCCCTGCGGCGGTCCCGCGGGGGATAACCGAACCGGAGACGCGAGGGCGGCCTGGGCAACAGTGGCTTCATCGGCGTGCGCGGCGACGAAGTCGCAGGTCCGTTTCGCCAAACCCTGCGGCGGCTCGAATTCTTCGGGCTCTTCGTCCATTCCCAGGCGGGACAGCAATTCTTGAATGCGCGCCATCTCCACGCGGAGAGCGGGGCTCTTGTCGAGCTCTGCTTCCACTTGCCGGCTTTCGGCGGCATCAAGCGCGCCGAGCAGGTATCCGAGAAGTTGTTCGCGGCGGAATTTCATAGGGGCCGTTTTATTTTGTCTCGGGGTAGGCCAGGTTCCAGGCTTCGGTCAGTTTCGCCACGGCGGCGTGCAGGCGGCTCTTCACGGTGCCCACGGGAATTTCGAGGGAGTCAGCCGCTTCGCGATACTTCATCTCCTGGAAGTAAACCAGGTGGACGACCTCTCGCAATCCGGCCGGCAGTTGCTTGACCGCCGCCGCCAGCCAATCCCGCCGCTCATCCGCGCTGACTTGCAGCGTGGGAGAGGGTTCCTGGCTTACGAGCATGTCGAGCAACTGCCCCACCTCCTCACCTGTACTGCCGCTGCGCCGATCAAGGCTGACCATGCGGTGGCGGTGATTACGCCGCTGCGCGTCGATGGCCTGATGGGTCGCAATCGTATAGAGCCAGGGACGCACGGCGCGGCCCGCTTCATACTGCTGGCACTTCAGGTGAAGTTGCAGGAACGCAGCTTGGAAGGCGTCTTCCGCCATCTCCGCGTTCCCCAGGTAACGCCGCAGGTAGTTGAACAGCTCCCGCTCATAGCGGTGAACGAGTTCCGAGAAGTGCTCGCGGTTGCCGGTCTCCCGGTAACTGAGCAGCAGCTCCTCATCACTAAGCCCAGCAACCTTGTTGACGGGCTGCTCGGCCAACTGCGGCATGACGGTGGTTTTCATTGTTTTGTACGGAGCAAGAGGAGGAGAGTTCGCGGGCTCTGTCCGCCATCCCTTGGCGGCCGCCTGAAAATGGTCGCCCGCGAACGCGAACCTCCGGCACGATCATTGTAGCCGGAACTTGAGAGAAAAGCTGCCAGTGCGGTCAACTGTTTGACAGCCGAGAACCGGCGTCTTACACTCACGGCACCCTCAAAAGCAAAGCCCATGCCAGAGCGCAATTCAGTTCAGGCCAAACCCATCACTTGGGCGGCGGCGGGCGACGTAAATGCCTTTTTCGGCTTGATGTTAGATAACGTCGCCGATTTGCTGCTCATGGTCAGCTTGCTGACTGCGGCCTTTGCATTTCCTACAGACGTAGCCATCCGTTACATGATCCCGGGGACGGCCGTCGGGGTCATGGTCGGCGATTTGCTGTTCTTCTGGCTCGCCCTGCAGCTAGCGAAAAAGACCGGCCGCGGCGATGTCACCGCCATGCCCTTGGGGCTGGATACCCCCAGCACGTTTGGCATGGTCTTCTTCGTCCTCGGTCCGGCATTTTTGGCAGCCAAGGCTGCTGGCATGGCGGAGCACGAGGCTGCCATCCATACGTGGCACATCGGAATTTGTTCCATATTTATCAGCGGTTTATTCAAGTTGGCCTGCTCCGTCGGCTCGGGGTGGGTGCGGCGGCTGTTTCCACGGGCGGGACTCTTGGGCTCGCTGACCGCCATCGCGCTGGTGCTTATCAGTTTTTTGCCGCTGCTCGAAATGCTCCAGTTGCCGCTGATTGGACTGGTGGCGCTGGCGATTATTTTGACGACGCTCATCGCTCGCGTGCCGCTCCCCTTCAAGATTCCCGGCGCGCTCGGCTCGCTGCTCATTGCCGGCGGACTCTTTTACCTGATGCGCTGGCTGGAAAGCGCGCAGCTCCTGCCGCCGGCGCTTGCCCTGCCGGCCGCACATGCGGACATTGATCCGCAACAGGCGCTGCTTCCTTATGAGTATCTAAACGCATTCCGCTTCGAGTGGATGTCCGCGATGAACGACACGCTGAAGTATTTGCCCATCGTGATTCCCTTCGCGCTGGGCACCGTTGTCGGCGGCATCGACTGCACGGAGAGCGCCGCGGCGGCGGGGGACGACTACGATACTTCGACCGTCATTGGCATTGAGGCCATTGCCACGCTCATCGCCAGCCTCTTCGGCGGCGTCATTCAGACGACTCCGTACATCGGCCATCCCGCCTACAAAGCGATGGGGGGACGAGCGGCTTACACCCTGGCCACCGCGCTGTTCGTCGGCTCGGCGGGGTTGATTGGCTATTTTGGCTACCTCTACGTCTATATTCCCAAGCCGACGGTTTTCCCGATTCTCATTTTCGTCGGGCTGGAAATCACGGCGCAGAGCTTTCGCGCCACGCCCAAGCGGCATTATCCAGCCGTCGCGCTGGCCTGCGTTCCGGCGCTGGCGGCACTGGCGATGATTTACGTGGACAAGGTTCTGGGAGATCCTGTCATGTTTGCTCAGGGGGTGACCAGGGATGCGATTGCTCAGAATGAAGACTTGACCGAATCCTTGAAATCGCCTTCCATGATCGCGGAGTTGCACATTTTGCGCATCCTCTCCAACGGCTTCATCGTCACCAGCCTCCTCTGGTCGTCGGCGCTGGCGGCTCTGATCGACCGCAAGCTGTTCTGGGGATCGGCGTTCTTTTTTGTCGCCGCGCTTTGCGCGGCATTTGGAATCATCCATTCCCCCGCGCCTGGCAGCCCGCTATTTGTGCCGTGGGAGACAGGTGAAATCACCGACAAGATGCATCTGTTTCTCGGCTTCTATCCGAGCGGCAACTTCCTGGTTGTCATTCCTTATGTCGCCGGCTATCTGACGGTGGGCGTGATGCTCATCCTGTGGGGCGGGTACGACCGGCTGCCTGGCGGCAAGCCCCAACGAGAAATGGATCTGCCCAAGGAAGAGGAAGAGGAGGAGGAAGAAGAATAGCCATGCCTCTTTCCCGCAATCTCGAAGTCGAGGTGATGGACACGGCCGCCGAAGCCGAGGACTACAACTCGATGGATCATTCGGAGGTGAATGCGCTGTTCGCGCAGGATTTGTTGAATGCCATGGCGAACGGGGGGCGTGAGCCCCCCTGATACTATTCCTCGACCTCGGCACCGGCACCGCACTCATGGCCCGTAAAGGCATCAGTCTATGCAGCGAAAGCGACTAGTTACCGTGGGCATGGCCCTGATGCTGGTGTTGTCGTTGGCTTTTGTTTGGGCAAGCTGGCGACCAGCTAAACATCCCACCGAAACAGGGACGGCAGTCGAGGCGTGGAACTTTGCGAGCGAATACTTGGCACAGAGGTGCGAGTTTACAGATCATTCGACCAAATACGATGACTCCGACCGAGTATGGGTTTTTGAAGGCCAATACCTCACCAGAGGAAATCGCCGTGGTGCTGAGTACGCTTGTCGTGTTTATTTTGGAAAGGACGGCACTTGGCATGTCGAATCATGCCGCTTTTACGCGCCCAAGGTCTTCTAGGATTAAAAGTGCAACTCACGGATTAAAGGTGCAACTGCCATTAAAAATGCAAAGCCGGAGGAGGAGGAAGAAGAATAGCCATGTCTCTCTCCCGCATTCTCGAAGTCGAGGTGATGGACACCGCCGCCGAAGCCGCGGATTACAACGCGATGGACCACTCGGCGGTGAACACGCTGTTCGCGCAGGATCTCGTCACTGCCCTGGCGAGCGGGGGGCGTAAGCCCCCTGATACTAACGAACAGAAAATCCACGTCCTCGACCTCGGCACCGGCACCGCCCTCATCCCGATAGAACTCTGCCGCCAGGTCCGCCCTTGCCGGGTGCTGGCCGTCGACCTGGCCGCTCACATGCTGGAGCTTGCCAGAAAAAACGTCGCCGCTGCCGGCCTGGCCAGCCGCATTGAGCTCGAACAAATCGACGCCAAAGCACTGCCGTTCACGGACGGCCGTTTCGACGTCGTCATGTCCAACAGCATCATCCACCACATCCCGGAGCCGATACATTCGCTCCGGGAAGCGGTGCGCGTTACCAGCGACGGCGGATTGCTCTTCTTCCGCGACTTGTTGCGCCCTGAGGATGAAGCGACGCTTCTGCGTTTGGTCGAAACCTATGCCGGGGGTGAATCCGCCCACGCCCGGCAAATGTTTTCCGACTCGCTTCATGCCGCACTGTCGCTCGATGAAATTCGCCGCCTGGTCACACAGCTTGGCTTCCCCGCCGCTTCCGTCCAGCCGACCAGCGACCGCCACTGGACGTGGATCGGCAAAAAAGTGGGGTAGGCTTCCAGCCCGCCCGGACCCTAGAGGCACCGCAAGAACGCCACCAAATCCATCTTCTCCTCCGCCGTCAGCTTGAGCTCCAGTACCAGGTTGAAGAACTCCACCGTGTCCTCCAGAGTCAACAGCCGGTCGTCATGCAGATAGGGGGGCGAATCCTTGATGCCGCGGAGTGGGAAGGTCTTGATGGGGCCATCGGCGGAAGCCTTGCGGCCATTGATCATCTTTTCCTTGAAGAACCGCTCCACTTTCAAATTGTGCATGAGGTTGTCGGTGTAGTACGGGGGAGTATGACAGCTTGCACATTGCCCTTTGCCGTGAAACACCTTTTCTCCACGCACCTCCGCCTCGCTGGCCTTGGCGGGATTGAGTTTGCCGAGCAGATTCAACTTCGGGGCCGGCGGAAAATCGAGAATGGACTGGAACTCCGCCATGAAGTGGACCTGGCTGCCGCGCTCCAGAATATTGACTCCCTTGCGCTGGGCTTGCTCCGGGTCGCCATCGAAGTAAGCGGCTCGCTGCTCGAATTCCGTGAAGTCCTCCACCGTCTTGAGCGCCCGTTGAGAGCCGAAGAGCCGCTGGATATTCAGTCCGCGGAGCGTGGGAGTCTCGATTCGGTGACGGTGCTCGTTGGGGCGGATGTCGCCGACCGTGTGCGTCGCCCCGTTGGTGTGGCCGTTGGCATGGCAATCGAAGCAGGCCACTCCTTGATGGGCTTTGAGTGCCCGCCGGTCGTCGGTGGTATTGAACTGCGCCTGCGGAAACGGCGTTAGCAGAAGACGCAACCCTTCGAGCTGTTTGGGATTGAGAATGTCCTTGAACAGGCCGTTAAAATTCCCCAGCGTGACCAGTTGCCCCTTGGAGACATCCCCCAGGTCCGGCCGCGTGGTCAGATAAATCGGTGCGGGAAACTCGGGCAGCAAATGTTGCGGGATGTCGAAATCCAAATCAAACCGGGTCAGATCGCGTTCGGTCTGTTTCTTGACTTCATCGATCTGCGGCTTGGGGAAGACCATTCCGCCCGCTTCGTGATGGGGATGCGGCAGCGGAAAGAAGCCGGCGGGCCAGGCGTCCTTGGCCTTGATTTCCTCGGGCTTCATCGCGGCCAGCTTTTCCCAGGTCATGCCCGGGGCCAGCTTGACGCGCACGCCGTCTTGCACTGCTTTGCCTTTGGACATCGTCGCCCCTTCGGCCGGCTGGTTGCTCAGATCGTACCGCTGCTCGAGCAGCTTCTGATGGCGCTCGGCGAACTCCGGCTTGGCCTGTTGCAAGCGTTTGACCAGGGCCGGAAAATCCTCCTTTTCCTGAGCGGAGGAAAGGCTATAGGAGCCCCCCAGCCAAGCGGCGAGCGCGGCGAGAGCGATGCGAATGCGAATTCTGGTGGTCATGGTTGTCCTTTCATGAAGGGAGAGTGCTGGAGCGCATCGATTTGTAGCAATTTGCACGCCGTGAGGCATCCCGTTGAGGTAGTGTATCGAGGGTGGACCGGGGACGCCAGCCGCGCCTATAATCCCAGCACGTCGTACATGTTGTAGAGGCCGGGCTTTTGCTTCGCCACGAATTTGGCCGCGGCGAGGGCTCCCATTGCGTAGCAATCTCGACTCGACGCTTTGACGGAGACTTCCAGCGTTTCCCCCAGCAGGCCGAAGATGATGGTGTGCTCGCCGGCGTTGTCGCCGGTGCGGACGGCGTGATAGCCGATCTCGTGCTGCGGACGTTTGCCGACAATTCCCTGGCGGCCGTGCGTATGGAGCGACTGCCCCATCACCCCGGCGATGATTTCGCCGAACCTAAGGGCAGTGCCGCTGGGAGAGTCTTCCTTCATCCGGTGATGCCGCTCGATAATTTCCACGTCCACTCCGCCGCTGTTGTCCTTGAGCGCCGCCCCGACCGTGGCGACGAGCTTCATCGCCAGATTGACCGTCAGGCTCATGCTGGGAGACCAGACGATGGGGATATGCACCGAAGCCTCCGAGACTTGCTCCTTTTGACGTTCGTTCAGGCCGGTCGTCGCCATCACCAGCGGAGTCTTGTGCTGCACGCAAATGCCGAGAATCCGCTCGGCGGCTTCGGGAATGGAGAAATCAATGAGGGCGTCGGCCTTTACATTCAAGTGCGCCGCCAGGGGCACATGCAACTCCATGATCCCGCAGGCCAGGCCGGCGTCTTTGCCCAGCTCCGGATGCTGCTCATGTTCGAGCGCGGCGATGATCTTTAGCTGCGGGTCTGTGCTGGCGAGGGAGACGAGCCGCATTCCCATGCGTCCGGCGGCACCGTGGATGGCGATGGAGGTGACAGTCATGGGCGGAAGAGTTTTGAACAGAAGGGAACGGAGGGAACGAAGAAAGGAGGAGTTTTTTGATGCTGGTTGGCTGGAGTTGTGGCTAGAAGTCTTGTTGGCCTAGGTTGGCACCGGGGATGATCAAACGCTTGACTCCTTCCACCAGCTTCGGCACATGGAAATTGATCATCAGGCCAAGTGGAAGGTTCAAGAGCTTAAGGTACGAGATGGCCGCGGCGATGTGAACGGGAAGCACATGCTCGACGGCTTTGACTTCGATCAGCAAGCAGTCTTCAACCAAGATGTCAAATCGCAAATTCTCCTCAAAAACCACGTCCTTGTAGTGAATTTGCACGACTCGTTGCTTTACGGAGTTGAGACCCCGCAGTTTGAGTTCGTGAATCAAGCAGCGCTCGTAGATGCTCTCCAATAGTCCCGGTCCCAGGATGCGATGAACTTCGATGGCAGCACCAATCACGATGGAAGTAAGCTGATCGGCGCGGGAAAACAGAGGATGCACAGGAACCTCCATAAAGTAGAAAACTCAAAGGCATTTGAACAGAAGGAAACAAAGGTAACGAAGAAAGGCAAAGAAAAGACCAATCCACGCTTCAAATTCTTCTCTCCTCCCCTTCGTTTCCTTTGTTACCTTCTGTTCAAAACTCTTCGCCTTTTGTTCCATCAACTGTAAAGGTTGATCGCCTTGACGATTTCCCCCAGGTCATTCGGCACAGCCACCGCCCGGTTGGCGAAAGATGCTCTTCTTACGCCGCGACTGCCGAGGATTTTGTTGAATTGTTCCTGGTCAGTGGTGTGGTAGGCGACGGTTGCGGTGGGATCCTTGAGCTGATGGCCGGTAAGGATGCAGACCACGCGCTCGTCGGCGGAAATGATGCCTTGATCCCGCAGCAGCCGTGCCCCCGCCACGCTCGCCGCGCTGGCCGGTTCGCAGCCGATGCCGCCGGCGCCGACCTTGGCCTTGGCGTCGAGAATTTCCTGGTCGCTCACCTGCCGCACCACACCCTGCAAATCCTCGAGCGCTCGCAGGCATTTTCGCAAATTGACGGGGCGGTTGATCTCGATCGCGCTGGCGATGGTGTTCGCTTTGCGGCCGAGCTGATCGAGCTCTTTGAAGTAGTGGTCGGCGATGCTCATGTTCGCCTGGCCACCGTTCCACCGCAGGCCGCGGCGCTCATACAACTCGTAGAGCGTGTCGGCTCCCGAGGCGTTGATCACCGCCAGTCGCGGCGCGCGGTCGATCAGGCCAAGGGCCTTGAGCTCCCCGAAGGCTTTGCCGAAGGCGCTGCTGTTCCCCAGGTTGCCGCCGGGGACGACGATCCAGTCCGGCACTTCCCAGCGAAGGGCCTCCAGCACGCGGAACATGATGGTCTTTTGCCCCTCCAGCCGGAAGGGGTTAACGCTGTTGACGAGGTAAATGCCCAGGTCGCGCGAGACCTCCTGCACGCGGGCCATGGCGTCGTCGAAGTCGCCGGCAATTTGAATGGTGAGGGCACCGTAATCGAGCGCCTGCGAAAGCTTGCCGTAGGAGATTTTCCCCGAGCCGATGAAAATGACGCCCTTGATGGTCCGCACCGATGCGCAGTACATGGCCAGCGACGCGCTGGTGTTGCCGGTGGAGGCGCACGCCGCCCGCTTGGCTCCCGTCGCCTTGGCGTGCGTGAAGGCGGCGGACATGCCGTTGTCCTTGAAGCTGCCGGAAGGGTTCATCCCCTCGTGCTGCAAGTAGAGCCGCCCCGGTTTCATGCCGACAAACGAGCCGACGCTGTCCGACTGATGCAGAATCGTTTGCCCCTCGCCAACGGTGACCACGCTCTCCGGTTTGGCGAAGGGGAGCAGCTCGTGAAACCGCCAGACGCCGCTGAAACGGAGCGGCTCATGGCGGCGGGACCAGGTTTCCTCGAACCAGCGGAGGCTTTTGGGAACGGCCCCCCGGTTCCAGTCGTACAGCACATCCAACAGGTCCCCGCACTGGGGACACGCCACCCGCACCTCCTCCACGCCGCAGGTATAGCCGCAAGCTGGGCTGATGCAGCGCTGGAAGGCAAAATCGGAGAGGGGCACGGCTGGAAAGGCTTACGGGGAAAGAAGTTGTTGCGAGTGATAAAGTCAGTCTAGGGGAGGGGCTGAAAACGGGCAAGGCGAAGCGAAGTAGGGTGCATGAGCACCAGCGAAATGCACGCGTAAGCAGCGCCGGTCGTCGGGTTGACGCCAAATGCTGGCGACCGCGTTCACGCGTGCATGGCGCGTCGCTTATGCACCCTACATTCCTACCGTAGCGATTCCAGCGGCCGCAGGCGCATCGCCAACAGTGAGGGGATGAGCCCGCCGAGCAGGCCCATCAGTAGCGTGACGAGCAGGCCGATGCTGATGGTGTCGCCGCTGACGAGGAGTTCGAGCACGACGTTCTTGCTGGAGCCTTGTCCGCCGCTGACGACGCTCGTTGCTTTCGTGCCATGCACCAGGCAGCCGAGCACGCAGCCCAGCGTCCCGCCCAAGAGGGCCAGCACCAGCGATTCGAGCAAGAACGTGTACAGCACCTCCAGGCGGCTGAAGCCGAGGATGCGGAGGACGCCGATGTCTTTGCTCCGCTGACTGACGGCGGCGAACATGGTGTTCATCACGCCAAAGACGCCGCCGATAGAGAGAATGGCGGTGATGATGATGGTGGCGCCGAGAAACTGCTTGTTCGTCTGGGCCAAGCTCTCGAAATACTCCGTTTCGGTGTAAGCCTGCAAAGCGGAGTCCTTGTAGTCCTTGTTGAAGAATTCCTTGACCTTCTTCGCTTCCTCAGGCCCGGAGGTGCGGACGACGACGGTCGAGTAGTTTTCCTCGCCAAAGGACTTGCCGATGCGGGCCCGCTTGGCCCAAATCTCGCTGTCGAAAACGGAGCCCGTCGCTTTGATGACCCCGACGATCGCCAGACGCTCCTCGCCCAGCAGAAAGCTGTCACCCACGTCCAGCCGCAGTTTGTTCTTGGCGGTCGCCAAAACGGCCTTCGTCCGATCGCGGCCCAGCTCGCGAGCGATGCCTTCACCGACAACCGCTTGCACCAGGTTCTGTCCGCCGCCTTCTCCCGCGACGACTCCTTCGCGGCTGAACCACTCGCCGGAGAGCAGCGTGAGGCCGTGGACGCGGGCGCTCATTTCGGGGTCGTCCACGCCGCGGATTTGCACGATTCGCCGCCGCGGACGGCCGGGGGCAGGGTTCTCCACCAATTGGTTGCAGGAGATATACGTCTCGCGGCTGGCGAGGGGCTGATTGCTCGCTTCGTCGCGCAGGATGCCCGCCTGCAACTCGATCTGCCCGACATCCGCAAAGCCGAGGTTGCTGAAGGCTTCATCCGTCGCCCCTTCGGACATCAACATCACGTTGCCGGGCTGGCCACTCTGCTGGGTCAGACGGAACATGCCGTTCACAAAGGCCAGCATCCCGGTCATCAGGGCGATGACCAGCGTGAAGGCCAGGCCGGTCATCAGCGTCGTCCGCCAGCGGACCGAAAGGTTTCGCACGTTGTAGCGCAGCGGCACTCGGCCCATGATGACGAGCAGCACCACCAGCGACAGGCCGATGAGTAGCGGAATCAGGTTGGTGTAGGAAACGGACATTGTTGATTAGAAAGGGGGTCGGGAGTCTTTGCCGTCCGAGTACATTGGTTTTGCAAAGTCTTTGACGGCAAAGACTCCCGACCCCCTTTCTTACGCCACCTTGGCGAACACTTCGGATACCTTCACGCGGCACGCCTGCCAGGCCGGGCTGACGCTGCCGAGGATGGCAGCCGCTCCGCCGACGGCTGGCCCCCACCACCAGGCGGCGAGCGGAATATCGAACTTGGGAAAAAAAGCGATGGGGAAATTGATTCCACCGATGAGGTAATTGACCACCCAATACGTCCCCCCCGAGCTCAGCAGTCCCGATCCCACGCCGAGGAGCAGCGACTCGCCCACCACCAGGATCACAATCTGATAGGGCCGAAAGCCGAGGACTTTCATCACCGCCAGCTCCATCCGCCGCTCGCGAACGCTGATGCTGATGGCATTGGCGATGATGAGCGAGAGTGAAATCAAGGCCGAAGGTCCGAGGATCCACCGCATTCCCCAAAAAATATCACGAAAGCCTTCCAGGAAAGCGGCAATGGCATTCGACGAGACTTCACACTTCACGGGGGGCGAGCGGTAGTCGGACGAGGTTTCAATCTGCTCGGCAACCTTGGCGTAGGCTTCCGCATTCTCCACTTTCAGCCAGACCAGGTTCAGGGTCTTGTCCGCGAGCGGATGCTTCTGACCGTTATGCTTGCTGGGGTACACATCCAGCGCGGCGTTGAGGTATTCGCAGTCGAACGCGGAGGACTTGGCGTAACGGGCGGTCGTAAATGAACCGACGATTTCAAATTCCAGATCAATGCCGGAGTAGTTGATGCCGTGGAGAGTAATCTTATCGCCAACGCGGCGGTTCATCTGCTTGAGGAGGTCTTCCCCCATGATGATGGTGGCCGGGTTGTCCATCATCTTCTGCACGGCTTCGTCTAGACGACGGTGTTCTTCCCCTTGCAGCGTGTCCAGGCCATCCATCATTGTCAGCAGCTTATCGGGCTGCATGGCAAAGGCAAACATACGCAGATTGGGATCGCGGCGAGCGGGGTCCAGGCTGCCGCCGAAGAACTGCCAGGTCATCGAGTCGATGGGACGAACATCGTCTTTCTCCTTGGCCGCTCCATCCCGCAGCGAGGCGGAGTAGGCCAGCGGCATCTGGCTGGGAAGTTGCCATTTCTCCGTGATGATGGCCTTGATGTTCTGCTTCTTGGGGTCGGTCTGGTCGGCGAGGAATTGCAGGATGGACCAGACCAGCGTCACCACCAGCACCAGGGCAATCGTCCCCAGCGACGTGAGGCTCGTCCGCAACACGTTGCGGCGGACGTTTTTGAAGATGAGCAGGAGGAATTTCATCGGCTAGGGTTTCACCGGCTTCTCGGCCTTGATTCCACGCAGCACGATGTCATCCCAGTCGCTGGTATCGTCGAAGGTGCCGATGCCGATCTGGCCCCAGGCGAAGGTTTTGTCCTTGGCGGTCATGATGGGCTTCTGCATGTCGTCGAAATAAATCTCAATCGTCCCCTCCTTCACCCGGCGGACAATTTTCACGTTGTGCCATTTGTCGTCCCAACTCGTGCCGTCCGTCGAGGTAAGCGAAATTTTGGTCCGTGGAGCGGCATTGACGATGAAAATCTGGTTGGCGTGGTCGTCTGCCTGTTTGCCGAGATGCACGTAGTAGAAATGAGCCGGATCCTGGTAGCCGAAAACCAGGACCGTATCGCGGTGGCCGTAGTCGGGATGCGTGCTGAGAACCTTGGCCGACAGGTCGAAGTCGCCGGCAATCACATCCTTGAGCAGCGAGACGTTCGTCGGGCTGCGGTGCGGCGGCTTGTAGGTGGTCTCTTTGTGGTGCTGGCTGTAGACACTTCCCTTGTCGGTCTTCTTGTGCGCCCATTGCTTGGCGTCCAACGGCTGCCAATGGCTGGCGTCCTTTTCAAAGTCCTCTTGGAAGAGGATGGGTAACTCGTCGGCAGCTCGGGCGGCCAGGGAGAGGGGCGAGCAAAGAATCGCCAGGCAGAGGATGCGATGAGACATGGGGGTTTCCTTGGTGGGGTAGGCTTCCAGCCTGCCCAGATTTTTCAGGGCAGGCTGGAAGCCTACCCCACTTACCTATTTCTTCTCCAGCCACCAGATCTGACCGAAGGAGTCGGTGAGGTAGACCTCTCCCGCGTCGTCCTGGCCGATGGCGATATAGGGCATGGTTTCGGACTGGATGCTTCGATTGGCCGTCACCTTGCCGGACTTGGAGTTGTAGTTCAAGGCCCAGACTTTGCCCGAGACGTAATCGGCATAAATGTAGTGCCCTGCCAGCGCCGGCACCCGCTTGCCGTGATACACCTCGCCGCCTGTGATGGACTTGCCGATGTCGTGCTTGTATTCCCAGATGGGCTCGATGAGATCCTTGCGGGGCTCGGAACCCTTGGGGCCGAACTTGTGCAGGCCTTCGCGGAGATTCCAGCCGTAGTTGCCCCCTTTCACAATGATGTCGATTTCCTCCCAGATGTCCTGGCCGACATCCGCGCACCAGAGCGTGCCGGTTTTCCTGTCGAACGAGATGCACCAGGGGTTGCGAACGCCATAGGCCCAAATCTCGGGCTTGGCGTCACCCTTGCCCACAAAGGGGTTGTCCTTGGGAATGGCATACGCTTTCCCCTGGTCGTGATGGTCGATGTCAATGCGCAAAATCTTGCCGAGCAGCGTGCTGAGCTTCTGGCCATTGCCGTGGGGGTCATTGCCCGCTCCGCCGTCACCTAGGGCAATGTAGAGATAGCCGTCCGGGCCAAAGACGATGGTGCCGCCATTGTGATTCCAATACGGCTGCTTGATGCGCAGCAACTCTTGTTCGGACGCCGGGTCGGCCTTGTCGGGGTCGTCCTGGCTGACGCGGAACCGAGAAATGACCGAGAGTTGCGGCTCGATTGTGGAAGTGTAGTAGACAAAAAACTGACCGTTTTCCTTGTACTTGGGATGAAACGCCAGGCCGAGGAAGCCCTCTTCGTTCTCCTTCTCTTTGTAGACCACGCGATCGCTGATATCCAGGAACGTTTTCACCTCGCTCACGTTCTGGTCATTGGGAAAAACGCTGATCTTTCCCTGCTGAGTCACCACGAACAGCCGGTTCGTGCCATCGCGAGCCGTCGTGAAGACCGTGGGGCGGATGATCTTGAGTTTGGGAAACGCCCGGACCACTTTGACGGGCGCGGGGGACTCATCCACCTTTTGGGCGAGCAGCGGAGAAGTCAGAAAGGTGAAGGCAATGGTCAATAGTGTCAATCGTGCGAGCATGGGCGCCTTTTCTTGAGAAAGAATAATGGGGGACAGAATAATAAGAGGAGAGGGGGATGGAAAATCCCGTGTTCATCCGTGGCTCATTTCTTCTCCTCTTTCTTTGCCGTCTTGGCGGTCTTTGACTCCTGCTTCTCGACTTTGCCAACGGTGATGACGACCTTTTTGGCGTTCACGGAGCCGTCCTTGGTTTCATAGCCCTCGGCTTCGATGAGGGAGCCAGGGGGAGCGAGGGAGTAGTCTTTGCTGTCGACTTCAATCGATAATTCCTTGGCCAGCTTCGCCGTGATCCGCTTTTTGCCGATGAACAACGTGAGTGTGCCGTCCTTCACCAGTTTCAGGGTGGCCGTCACGATCGCCGGTTCGTCCTTGGAATCCTGGACAATGCCCGCTTCGTAGCCGTCGTTGGGAGAGTAGACGGTGATTTTGGTAACATCCTCCTCCAGGGCGTTCATTTTCAGGGGCCCTTCAATCCGGACGAGCATTCCCGGCTTGAGATCGGTGAGTGCCAGCTTACCTTGCACCGTGATGGAGATTTCCCGATCAGGCAAGACGTTAAACGTTCGCAAGTTGCTGGTCGCATCCTTCACCATGATCTTGCCGGGAGCAATTGCCGTTATTTTCCCTTTCGACTTTACCTTCTTAGGGAAGTCGGCGTTCGCTTGCGGCAGCACGACAATCAAGGTAATCAGGACCAGTAGAATAGCCGTAATCGCACGCATTGCATTTCTCCACTCACGGTTTACGTGGAAATTGGCGGAAACCAAACTGTAATCCACTCCACGCCGCAGTGCCACAACCTACGCCCCCGGCGACCGGTGAAAATGGACATGCTTCCAAGTGCCGTTGATTTTCTGCCAAACCCGCGTTTCCTCCATCCGTCCCGTTTGCGGCGAGCCGCCGGCATCGAGCGACTGCGTCAGCCGCACGTAGCTGATGACCGCCCCTTCGCCGCCCAGCAAGCGTACGTGGGGCTGGGCCATGCTGACGTTCTTGGCGGGCTTCTGCGGCGCACCGGGAAGCTCGAAGTAGTACTTATGAAAGGCCATTCCCGCCACCACTTGTCCGCGGGCCTCCGGCTCAAAGCAAGTGATGGAGGGTTCGCACAGCGCTTCGTATGTTTTCCAGTCGCCGCCGACGATGGCTTCGAGCAGCTTCTGATTGAGGGCGAGGAGTTCGAGGACGAGCTCGTTCATGGTCTATTCCGAAGGTGATGGACTGATGCGGTCGTAGATGCAAAAGCGGTGCGGAAACTGGTTCTTAGTATCCGCCGCATGATGCGTTTCCTCAACCCGTTGCCACTCGCTCCAATCAAAGCTGGGAAAAAATGTGTCTCCTTCGACCTCGGCCTCGACGTGCGTGACATAGAGGCGGTCCGCGCGAGGCAGAGCCAGCTCGTAAATTTGAGCCCCGCCGATCACGAAGGCTTCGGGATCACCGGCAGCAATTTTGATCGCATCTTCCAGCAACTTCGTGAAAATCAATCTGCCGTAGTTCAGGGCCGAACTCCCGTCACGGATGCCCCCGGCTTGCGGGTCGTGTCCCCTGACTCCAGACTCCTGACTCCTGCTGATCACAATGGACGTTCTGCCCGGCAAAAGGCGAGGAAGGGATTCAAACGTATTCCTCCCCATGATCAAATGGTGTCCCATCGTCAGCGACTTGAACCGCTTCAAATCCGCCGAGATCCGCCACGGTAGAGCACCGCCGCGGCCGATGACGCGGTTTTGGGACATGGCGACGATGATGGAAAGACGCATGATAGTACTCCTCACGCTCCGCGTGAGGCGAATTTCCTCACGCGGAGCGTGAGGAGTACTTTGGAAAGTCTCATACCGCCACCGGCGCTTTGATGTGCGGGTGAGGGTCGTAGTTTTCCAGCGTGAAGTCTTCAAAGCGGAAATCGAAGAGGGATTTGATGGCCGGATTGATTTTCATCGCCGGCAGGGGGCGGGGCTGGCGGCTGAGTTGCAGGCGGGTCTGGTCGAGATGGTTGTTATAGAGGTGGGCGTCGCCGAAGGTGTGGATGAACTCGCCGGGTTGGAGGCCCGTGACCTGGGCGACCATCAGCGTCAGCAGGGCATAGGAGGCGATGTTGAACGGCACCCCCAGGAATACGTCGGCGCTCCGCTGATACATTTGGCAGGAAAGCCGCCCCTGAGCCACGTAGAACTGAAAGAGCAAGTGGCACGGCGGCAGGGCCATCTGATCCACGTCGGCCACGTTCCAAGCACTGACGATCAGCCGCCGAGAATCGGGCGTTTTGCGGATCCGCTCCACGACATCGGCGATCTGGTCAATCTGCCGTCCATCCGGTGCGAGCCAGCTTCGCCATTGTTTGCCATAGACGGGGCCAAGCTCGCCATGCTCATCCGCCCACTCGTCCCAGATGGTCACGCCGTGCTCTTTAAGATACCGCGTGTTCGTTTCGCCACGCAGAAACCAAAGCAGCTCGTGGATGATCGACCGCATGTGCAGCTTTTTCGTCGTCACCAGCGGAAAGCCGGCCGCCAGGTCAAACCGCATCTGGTAGCCGAACACGCTCCGCGTGCCGGTGCCGGTGCGGTCGCTCTTTTCGACCCCGTGATCGAGGATGTGCTGGAGAAGGTCGAGATACTGACGCATGAGTTTCTTGTAGCGGAGCAATCGCAACCAGGCAAGGACATGGGTGGCACGCCCACTGCTTGGAGTGGGCGTGGTCTCGCTGTCGATGAACGGCAACACGCCCACGCAAAGCCGTGGGCGTGCCACCCGAGGTTAGGAAAACAGCCGCTTCTGTCCTCCCGGAATCCTGGGCGGAGTGAATTGCGAGCAGTCGAGCGGAGTCCACGGACTATCCAGGCCGAACTTTTTGGCGAAGAGGTCGAAGGTGGCCTCAACTCCGTCGGCATAGGCTCCGCCGCCGCGCATTCGCTCGCCAAAGTGCGAAACGTAAAGCTTGCCGCCTCGGACGGACCGAATCAGGCCTTCAACCTTTTCCGCTTGCCGCGGGCGGTGCGTGCGGAGCCAGTCCAGGAACATCGGCGATACAGCGTACGGCAGCCGGAGCATGACGTAGCCGACTCCCTTCGCCCCCGCTTCCTTCACCGCTTGCATGATTTGCGGCAATTCGTGGTCGGTCAGGCCAGGGATGAGTGGGGCGATCATGACGCGAATGGGCACACCGGCAGCGGAAAGCTCGCGTATGGCCCGCAACTTGGCCTGGGGCGTGGCGGTTCGGGGCTCCATGGTGCGGGCGAGCTCGCCATCGAGCGTGGTGATGCTCAGAGCGGCCGCGACCAGGTTCCGCTCCGCCATCGGCCCGAGAATATCGAGGTCGCGCACGAGGAGCGAGTTTTTGGTGATCAGCGTCACCGGTTGGCGGGCTTCCAGCATTACTTCCAGGATGCCGCGGGTCAGCTTGAATTTCCGCTCCGCCGGCTGGTAACAATCGGTCACGCCGGACATGGTGATGGACTCCGGCTGCCACTTGGGATGGTTCAGCTCCCGCCGCAGCAACTCCACGGCGTCGTGCTTCACCAGGATTTTGCTCTCAAAATCCAGCCCGGCATTCATCCCCAGCGTTTCGTGCGTCGGCCGGGCATAGCAGTACACGCACCCATGCTCGCAGCCGCGATAGGGGTTGATGCTGTAGCGGAATGGCACGTCCGGGCTGTCGTTCTCGCGGATCAGGGTCTTGGAATTGTCCGGCAAAAAAACCGTGGCGACCTTCCGCTCTTCCGCCAGCAACTCATCATCCGCCGCGAGCTGCTCGTAGTCCCTCTCCGAGTGCAGCGCTTCAAAGCGGTTGGGGGGACTCGTCGTCGCCCCGCGACCGGTAAACAGCGCCTTCGGGTGTGGGAGGTTCTGACTCACTTCCGTATTCTATCCGATTGGAACAGGTGTACACAACAGGGTGTCTCACGAATACGGGGAAGATTTGAACAGAAGGAAACGAAGGTAACGAAGGGAGGAAGTTGTGGTACGGAATTATCCTTTTTCTGACTTCGTTTCCTTCGTTACCTTCTGTTCAAATGCCTTCGTTTCATGGCTCCGCCAGTCATTTCAACACTTTCACCTTCCCGAACTCTTCGAACTGAGCATGGATCGCTTCCGCCGTCGGTAAGCCCCCATGCACCCACAGCCCGTACCGCAAAGCCAGCGGCTTGTCCTTATCGATGACCCGGGGCTCGGCGAAGGTGCAACAGGCACCCATCCAGCCGTCGTCGCGGACGTGAAAAGCAGAGGGGTGACTGGGATTCAAAGGATGGTCCATCAGCGTGATCCCTTCGATCGCCCCTTTGGGCATGGGGCCGGAATAGTCGACCCACTTCGCCGGCTTCCAGAAGACTTCCTTTTCGTTGACGCCGCCGGCTGAATTGCGAATGGTGCCGCCGCCGTCATGCACGCCGATGGTCTTTGCCATGCGGACCGCGACGGGACCAAACGAGGACTTTCCCAGCGTTACCGGCTTATCGGCGGTGAAGACCAAGTCAATCACCAACAGCCATTGCCCATCGGCTTGCGGACGGAAGCGGAGCGTGCGGATTTCCTTGAGCAGCGTCTTGCCGGTATCGTCGTGCCAGGCATTTTCAGCCTCGATGAGTGCCTCATCCTCCGCGTCTTCGTAGCGGATTTTCGTTTGCACGATTCGCCCTTTGCCGGTGTCGCCCCAAAAGGAAATGCCGTCCACGTCGTGGTGGGCAATCCAGACCGAATTGTGATGGCTGTGGCCGACCGGGTCGCGGGGGTGTCCCATTCGGGTCAACGATTTGCCGCTGGGGCCGATGATCGGATAGAGAAACGGCCGCCGATCCTGCGGGCGGAAATGGTAGCGGGCGATTTCCCGGCCGTCATGTTCCACCGAGGCTTCGTCGCCCGGCAGGGGGAGAACCTGCATGAGCGGAACAGGCTTGGCCGTGGGGAGGGAGACCTGAGCGAGAATCGGTTGCCCGGATGTAATGAACAAGCAGCAGGCGAGCCAAGAATTCAAATAGCGAATCACGCGGGCCTCCAAGAATTGGTTGCACGCATAACACGTTACACCTCCCCGCCCTCCGACGCAAACACGGGAAACCCTGCCGGCGGATCAGCAAGGCGAGTGCAGTCGAGCCGGGCCTGGTGCCAGTCCGTGAGCCTCAACCGTCAGCGCGGCTTTCGTTCCTTGATCTCTTGCGGACTCAGGTAATGGGCAGGAGAGATGTCTTGGGGCGGCGCGACCGGTGCGCTCGGGGAAGCAGCAGCGGGGGGATCACTGGCGGGGAAGGAGGCTTCGGCCGCCACGTCGACCTTATCTTTCGTGGTCGGAGATAGTGTGGGCTTGCCGGTGACAGTTTTGCCAACGGGCCGAGCCTTTGGCTTGCGAGTGATGGTCTGGGGAGTTATCGCGGACGATGGACGGGCCATGGTGGCTCCTCTCGAGTTTGAATGGTTCTCTCTGGAGTTAGGAGAGCAAACAGTGAGCCAGTCGATCCCTGTTGAATCAAATTGGAGACACGCGCCATCAATAGGAGAACACTCTCGGGTGACTTTGGCAGCTTTTGGCACGCAGCATTGCGGCAGTAGAATGACGCAAGTCAATTTGCAACAGGCGCTTACGACTTCATCGTTCCACCAGCAACGACGCGGGCATTGTCGTTGCAACAACTATCTTTCGACCCAACTCCCGTTCAGAAAAAGGATTGCCCCGATGTGCCCCAACCTCCTCATGCTTGCTGCCGGTTACGGAATGCTGATGCTCTCGTACGCCTTCATCGCCCGGCCGTACAAGATGCTCCATCCGTTCTAATGTCGCCTTTCGCTCCGCGAAAGAACGGTTGCGCGAAAACCAACGAGCGTACTTTCGCGGAGCGAAAGGCGACTTACGAGACATTCAGGCCGCTGCGGCGCTTGGCCTGGCCCGCGGCTGGCGAAGCTTCCTGCGGCGGGTCAATCCGAATCGCGCCGCCAGTTCCACTGCCGCTCGCGGTTTCGCCCAAAACCACCGGCGGAGTTTTGTCTCGGGCCAGGTGTTCTTCGACGGCCGCCCGAATGTGAGCCAGTTCGGGATTGGTTCCGTCCATGGTCTGCCAAACTTTCAGCACCACTTCCGCCGTCGCTGTATTTCCGGTTGCCAGGAGCGTGACGCACAGCCATCGCAGGCAGAATCTTTCGCGGCAGCCGCCCCGATAGGCGGTTTCCAAGAAGCTCTTGGCGGCAACCCAGTTCGCGGCGGTCGCGGCGCAGGCACCTTGGACGGCCGTCCGCCAGGTTTCTTTGCCCGGGAGTTCCGCGGAGAGTTTGCTGACGGCCAGCAGCGCCTCATCGCGCCGGCCATGCTTGACGTGCAGCTCCACCACCTGGCGACCAATACGGAGCGACTGGGGATAGGCAGCCCAAGCCTCACTCAGCAGCGTGAGCGCCGCATCGTCGTTGCCGTCAAGCTGTAAAAGGACGCTGTGGCAAACCGCGGCCACTTCCCGAATATCCCGCAGGTGCCAGATTTCGGGTTCCACCTGGCCGTGGCGATAAGCGACTTCATACGACCGCCCCGCCAGCTCCCGCTGCCCGAGCGATTGCAGATAGCCGCCGAGAGCGCAGAGCAATTGAGCGTCCAGAGAGAACATCTCCAGGGCTTCCATGCAGAGCGCGATTTGCGCCGCGCGGTTTTGCGTGGGTGCATCGGATTCTGTTCGATGATTCGCGGCCTTGGCCGGAATGCTTTCCAGGCAAGTCAGTAGTCCATAGTACGCTTCGAGCAATTCCGCCGAAGCCGGCTCCGCCAATTCCTTGGCCCGCTGATAGTGCCCCAGTGCCGCCTCATGCCGGCCCAGGGTCTGGCACGCTTCCCCCAGGCAATTGAGCAAGTCCGCGTTCTGCCCGCGCTCGACAATTTGCAAATCGGCCAGGCGGATGATCCGCTCTGCCTTGACCGCTTTCGTTTCCGTTTCGAGTTCGCGCTCGCCGCGGTGGAGGGTGAGCGGCAGGTGTTCGAGCTTCATCCCGAAAGCGAACAAGGAGCGGGTCAGGGACTCCCGGACGCGGCCGTGGAATATCAGCCCCGCGCGGTTCGGATGCAGCCGCACGCTGGCAATTTGCTCGCCGGCGACCAGTGGCTCCCGCCCAGGTAGCGCGACGCGCAACAAATAGGCCGTCGCCAAATCGACCTGCTCATCCACGAATTCCCGCAGCAGCCGCCCTTCGTCATGCTCCAGTCGCTCTCCAGCATCGAGCCACAAGACCCAGTCGCCGGAAACGTGCGTCAGGCAGGCATTGCGAGCAGCCGCAAAACTCTCGTCCCAAGGCCGGCGATACAGCTTCGCCCCCAGCCGCTCGGCAATCATCGGCGTCTCGTCGGTGGAGCCGGTATCGAGCACCACGATTTCGTCCGCCAGGTTGCGAATGCACACGAGCGTTTCCGCCAGGGCCTCGGCGGCATTATGGGCGATGATGGCGACGGAAAGGCGGCGCTGCTTTGTTGACTGCGGGCTGCGCTGTATATCTTTCAGCGGGCTGCGCAGTATATCTGCAAGCGGGCTGCGCTCTTGACCGGACGTCTCTGACATAGTTCGCCCTCCTGGCGAAATCGATGCTTTCATGCGGGAAGTATCCGTGGCGCGGCAGTTTAGCTTCGGTGGGGAGATGGGGGAAGATGAACTTGGGGCTGTCCGACTGCTAGCGGTAGTGACCCACGAGGAGGAGGATGGGACACGGAAAACACGGAGGACACGGCCTGAAAGGATCTTCTCGTAACCGTTTTATCGATCGGGGTTGCCGGAACCGTGTTTTCCGTGTCCCAATCCCCCTCCATCCCATCTCCTTCGCTTTCGATTCAATCCCGCTCGTGATAGCATGGAGATAACAATTCTCCGCGTAGCTTCGAGACCCTTCCGTGGACCCCCTTCACCTCTGCATCGCCTTGGGTCCGGTGGCGATTTATTTTCTGCTGCTCGGCAGCATCAATCTGTCGCGGCGGCCGTTTGTCACCTCGGGGACGCGGGACGCGGCGGCCCTGGGCATTGCGATTGGCGGGTTTGTCGTCGCGGGGCCGATGGAGTTGTTTCTGCCGGAATCGGCTGTGACGCGGATGGGATTTTGGGTCTGGCCGACCGGCATCGCGTTCTACATCCTCTGCTTGTCGCTCGCCGTGCTGCTGATGCGGCCGCGGATTGTGATTTACAACGTCACCTTCGAGCAGCTCCGCCCCTCGCTGGCGGACATCTTGCTGCGGCTGGACAGCGAGTCCCGCTGGGCCGGCGACAGCCTGGTGATGCCCAACCTGGGGGTGCAGCTCACAGTGGAATCGCAAGGGATGATGAAGAACGTGCTACTCGTCGCGGCCGGCAAAGAGCAAAGCTTTCCGGGCTGGCGGCTGCTCGAAGCCGAGCTTTCCACCGTCCTCCGTTCGGCCAAAGGAACCCGCAACCCCTACGGCATGAGCCTCATCATGTTCGGCCTGCTCATGGCCGCTTCCGTCATCTACTGGCTCAGCCGCGACCCGCAGGGAGTGGCCCAGGCGCTGAATGAGATGCTGAGGAAGTAGCGCCAAGGGAGAGGGCCCTGGCCGTTCGCTCTGTTTTGGTTCACCGAGACGGCTATCATAGTCGCATGGAAACCATCATCCACAATTTTGGCGCATTAAGTCAGGTTGGTCGCTCCGCGGCGGAGACGCTGGTTGGTCATGCTCTCGCTGAAAATCAGCAACTCGTCATTCAGATCGTCAACCTGGACGCCGCACCCGCGGGCGAAATCGCCGCCGTCGACCCCGAGCAGCTTCCCGAATGGTGCAATGTGTACGCCGGCCTGAGCGATGAGCAGATTGCAACTTTGGAACAGGCCATCTCGCGGCGGCTGGACCTAACCCGCGCAAAGCATTGACTAGGGTGGCCCCAGCGATTCTCGATACGGACATTACTTCCGAGGTGCTCAAGCAGCGCAGCGCGATTGTCGGCAAGCATTCCCGGCAATACCTCCGTTCCCATGGTCAATTTGCTATTTTGGCTGTCACTCGTTTCGAGATCATCCGCGGCTACAAGGAGGTGGCAGCAACGACACAGCTCGCGAGGTTTTTCACGTTCTGCGGCCACTCTCTCGTTTTGCCGCTGACGGACTCCATTTTCGACCGGGCCGCCGACCTCTGGGTCTTTGCCCGTCAGGGAGGTCATCCGTGCGCGGATGCCGATATCCTCATTGCCGCTACGGCGATTGAGCATGGTCGTCGCCTCGTGACGGGCAATGCCTTCCATTTCAGGTGGATTCCTGGCCTCGCCATCGACGACTGGCGACAGCCATGAACCCCTTATTCGGGAGCCCCTTCTTAGTGAGAAATGCGGACTAGTTTTTGAAGTCCTTGAGGTCGATCACAAAGTTGTTTTCGCTTTCATTGGTCTTAACTTCCAGGACCAAACCGGTCTTCATGATATCCTTGCTATCGCCACCAGCCGCGTCCTGTGCAGCTTGCTTTTCCATCATTTCCCTCTGCTCCGCCTGCATGGCCTGTTGCTCCTCCGCAGATTTCGGAGCTTTCCTAAAATCTGTTGTGGTGGTAGCGCCCGAGGCCCCCGCCTTTTTGGAGATCGTCACCTGGCACTTGCCTGGTACCGCTCCGCCCAGGCGATTCATGTAGCTCAATTCAAACTTGCCGGCGGCGTCCGTGAAACCGTTGGCAAAGTTGCCGTTGTCGTAGGCGAACGTCACTTGCGCCCCCTCGACGGGCACCTTGTCGTTCGTCACCGTGCCGCCCGCCTTGTAGAGCTTGGGGCCGCCACCGCCACAACCTAATGCCACGAGCGCCAATGCCGCCACCGCCAGGCATTTCCACAAAAAAATGTTCATTGATGCACCTAGAATTCCGAAAAAAAAGACGCGTAGGACGGAGCACTCCTCCGTCCTACCCTGTACTTTTCTGGCCACGAGAGATTAATAGTCGCCAATCGGCCGGCCGTCACGGCGTCCACCCAGGCGCTGGTACGTGGCGTAGTTCACGGTTTGACTGATGAAGTGAACGCTGCCGTCGCCGAATACAAACTGGGCACCCTGCGGGTGTCGAGACCGGAAGCCATGCGACAGTTTCCAGTGGCAAACGTTCACGCATTCTGGAAAGTGGTTTATGCCGTTATAGGGATAACCCTTGCTGGCCGCTTCTTCCTTACTGCCGGCGCAAGTGGTCATAAGGTTGATACCGGGGGAAGTGCTGGCCAGACCGCTCCCGGAGCCAATAAACCGCCACCAACCGCCAGACCAGTCGTTCCCACACTCGCCGATTATCTCGCCCATGAAGATGGTGTTGGAAAGACCGTCCCGCACTGCGCCGAAATTCATGCCACCCCTCCGGATTCCGCCACGACTGAAAATGCCGGAAAGAGATCTTTGGTCGTTTCCACCATCGCTGGCATTACCCCTAGGCATAATTTCGAGATTGATTCCGGGTACGCTAAAAAGCGCGCCGCATGCCGAGCTGCAATCGGGAGTCTGTTGCGAGCCCATCGAGCCGGTATAGCTGGTATTGGTGGCAGTCCAGTTTGGATCGGGGCCCAGGGAGGGCGAAGCGTCCGACGGGCACATGGTGTAGGGAACTTGTATTTGTTCGGCGCAAACAACGCCGTTGGGGCCGTTCACAGGGGACATATAGCCGTTCGCTATCACCGTCCAGCCAGGAGTACGTTGAATCGTCGCCGTGGTGGCCCAATTCCAAATGATCCTGTCATACAGCGGTTGCTGCTCCATTTGCGGCAGGATGATCACTTGCATACCGGGAACTTGCAGCCCCCAGTTGCCGTTTTGAGAGTTGGCCATCGGGGCCGTCGGGATTTTGTTCCAGAGATCGTGATACGTGTGGATTGCCACGCCGTACTGCTTCAGGTTGTTCGCGCATTGCATGCGCCGGGCGGCTTCGCGAGCTGCTTGCACGGCAGGCAACAGCAAAGCGACCAGAACTCCGATGATCGCAATGACCACCAGCAGTTCGACCAGGGTAAAGCCTCGGTGAAGGGCGTTCGTTCGGACCATGAGTAAACCTCCTCATCAAAAAAGAAAAAAAGATGACGACGGCAAGAGAATTGGTCGCAAATAACTTCCTCGCCCGTCCTGGAAGATGGGGGCCCTGCTTAGCCGCCTCGGCCACGAGGTGCTAAGTCCAGCGACGAACGTCTATATCCCTCCCCCCAACCATCACGGAATGTACCAACAGCCATCCTTAAGAACAATCAAATTCCAGGCGATTCTGGCATAAAAACAGGAAAAAACATAAGTTTGTACAAACCCCCTAAAAGTATGGACAGCGTGACGCTGGGAAATGGGTTCCTATCTCCTGCCCGGCCTCGGGCGTGATCACCGCGGGGACTTCGCCCGTTTTACGGCAGCGACCGCGAGCAGGGAGCGGGTGTTTCGGCTGGGGCTGGCGACGAGCGGGGATGGGAAGGGTTTTGAAAAACACGCCGCTAATCCTGTCTTTGAATATGGGAATGGCAAACATTCGGTCCTCACTCCCACGTTGCTGCGCCGGACGGATGGGACGGCAGCTTCCGCTATTATTACGCCAGCCGCAAACAGCCGCCGTTTGAGAATTTGTATTTCGCGATTAACACGGCGCGGTGGGTACCGAAAAGGTAGGGACGTCCTCTATGAGCCGTCGGGCTTGCCCCGTCGGTTTTCCCTGGCCAGGCGACCGGTAGACCTACGGGGCAAGCCCGTAGGCTCATTACTTGATTTACGTTTACAAAGACGCGGATTCAGCCATGACTCTGCTACTGACCTGCACGCTCCTCTTCGCCCAATCTGCCAGCCCGCCGGCGGAGCTGGTGCAGAAATACTTACATCGCTGTGAAGCGGCGAAAGCAGCCGAAATCACGGCGAAGGAAGCGGCGCTTCAATCACTCACTGGCGACAAGCTCGCACAGGCCAGCGCCGAGCTGGCGAAATTCAAAGCGGCACATGCGCCGTTCTTGCATCTGCCGCTGCCGCCGCGGAAAAGTGAGCAGGGGACGTTCGCAGCAGCGGAAGAGACGCCCGGCGGGAAGTCGGCGGTCGTGCTGGAGGTGATGGACAAAGAGAACGCCATCGTGCGGGCCTGGTATCTGCTGGTTGAAAGTGTGGAGCCGACGTTTGTCGACGTGTGGATTCAGGGCATTGACACCAGTTCTCTCACCGCCGGCTCAGCAGCCAAGTTGCCCCATGTGTTTCACGTCACCGGGAACAAGCTCATCGACACCAACTGCGGCAAAAGGAGTTTTCCGCTGCTGGAGCCGGTGGAGGTCGAGCGGCCTCGTGCCAAGAATTAGAGTGGCAATCTATTTTCCCTTCGGCGGCTCGTCCTTCAATTGCTTGAGCCGCTCGGCAAACCATTTCGGGTCGTAGGCCTCCATGGCCCGCAGGAATTTAGGCAGTTCGCCGATGACGGAATTCTCCTTCCGCGCGGGGAGTGTCAGCAGCAGTTCATCGGGATTGTCGCGGCTAAAGAGGACCGCGATGCGGTCTTGGGCTTGCTGCTGCTCGGGATTCAAGCCGGCCCTGAACCCATACGGAATGGACGCCAGGTCTTGCTGCAGTCCTTGAATGGCCCATGCGACCTGACGGGCCGAGGCATAGTCCCGCGTGTCCGCCGTGCCCGCATCGCTGAGCAGAATGGCCAGCGACTTGGCGGTCCGTTCCTCGTCGAACGGAGCTCGACCTAACTCTCTGCAAAGCTTATCAAGCCGGTCTGATAGATTTTTGGAGGCGGCCGCAATTCTCGTCGGGTCGCCAAAGGGGCGCAGCGTGAAGGCCAGCTCCAGGGCACGAAGGTCCGCGTCGATGTTGGCGTCCCGTTCCGTCGCCAGTCCCAGCAGGGCGCTCGTCCACCGCGGGAGCGGCGGCCGGCCGGGGGGGCCGCTGGATTTGGGCCGTGATTTTAGTCCCTCTTCTCGCCTCAATTCGTGATGGCAGGCGGCACAGTCGTAGAGCGCGAACTCTGGCCAGGAGTACCGCTTGCCCCCCCGGCGCGCTTCTTCCGCGTGGGCTCCGGCCAGACTGACAAACGTCTTCAGGACCACCGCGGCGGAAACGGTGACTTCTTGGGTCCGCGGCAAATTTACAAACGCAGCATCGTCCTTGGCATCGGGAAAGTTTGCCTCACGATAGCTCTTCCTCAGCTCCGCCTCCCCGATTCCGAACTCCGCGTAGCGGCGTCGAAAGACGAGCCATTCTCCCTGGTCGTCCGTCACGGGTTTGCTGTCCGCGGTCCGCCCAGCAAAGTCTCCTTTAGCCCGCAACGGCTTCCAATGCGCGGGCATCTGGGCGGCAAACGCGGCGTATTCGAACCCCGGCAGCGGCGGATGGCCGGCGGCATACCACTCGTGCTTCACGAATTTCTCTTCCGCCAGATTGCCAACATGGCATGAGGCGCAGAGCTGGGCGCGGACCACCGGGTCGCGCACGTTGGTAAAGCCAACCTTGCTCTTATCCTCATGCGAAACCAGCCGCCACCACTTGTTCGCATGGGGGTCGTACCAGGCTTCCGCCGGCCCGTGACAGGCCTGGCAAGAAACCCCGTGAATCAGAGGCTCGACCGGCTGCGTCAGCTTGCCGGTCGGATGAACCGCATCCTTGGGCCACGTCGCGTGACAGCGCAGGCAGGACTTGACCGTCGCGACGTTATCAGCCAAATTCGCGTCCTCGGAAAGGCTCGTCATGTCGTTCCCGGCGAACGCGAGCCGCAGATCGAAGCCGAGTATCCGGTTCGTCCGCTCACGGCTCTTGCCTTTTAACAGCTCAAAGGACTGGCCGTGCTTGTCGTGATCCGACCAGAGCTCGGCGGGAGTGACGTCGACAAAATCGAGGGCGATTGTCAGTATGTTAGGGTCTCGATGACAAGTAATGCAGACTTCGATATTCCGAAAGTTCAGCGGCTGTTTCGCGGGAGTCTTCGCCGGCTCTTGGGCCACAAGCAAAAGCGAGCAGCTCCAGACCGCCGCACATCCCCAGGCTGCCAGGCAATTCGCAATTTGTCGACGGGGTCGGTTCATCGGGTGAGTTCCAGGAGCTTTTGAAGCTTCCGCAGTTTACCCGCCGTGGCGGTCAGGCTCGACTCCACTCCCTTGACTCCGTCCTCAGTTTTCAAAACTTGCGGCCATTCCCGGCTTGCATCGGGGAATCCCAGCCGCTCCGCGATGACCGCCAGGTCGCACTCCAACTGGGCGCGCTGCTCGTCGAATGTCTTTCGCGGAGTCGTGCTGTCGCCGCCCGCCAACGCCCGCTTTTGAAATTCATCCCCGATCGATTTTTCAACGACTCGCTGGGCCAGATAGCGCTGGCAGAGAGCGTCCCAGGACTTGGCACGTTCCCTCGGATGCTCCAGCACTTCGAGCAGTTGATAACCAGCCATGTCGTCCCGGAAGAGACTTGAGGGAAGTGATAGGCGTACGCTTCTGGCTTGGACGGCCACGTCGGCGGGCTGGGAGGCGAAGGGGCTTTTCATTTCGGTCCGCAAAGTGTTTAGTCCCTTCGCATCGGCGGCCAGCGACGCCAGCACGATATTCCACTCTCCCCAATCGAGCTTGGTCGCAGTCGATTCTTCTTTGGCTAGCGCCTTTGGCAATCGCTGATGGCAACTGAAGCAGTTGTACTCCGCGAACTCGGGCCAGGGTGCAGCAGCCGACTGATCGTTCGCGGCCGTCAAGGACGCCCGGTGCGCCCGGCCCTCCAGCAAGGAAAGGGCGGCATGGGCGGAGGCAATCTGACCCGCTTCCCAGAGCTGGACTTCAAAGTCCTTGGTTCCCCTACGTTCGCGGGCATCATTCCAGTGGCTCTGTTTCCCGGCTTCATCGTGGCTGGTCAACTTGCGGTGATAGGCGGCCAGCTCAAAGCGCAACGGCGGATGGCCGGCCGCCAGCATGTCGTGATTGACGTTTCTCTCCTCGCCGCCGACATGGCAAGAGGCGCAGAGCTGTCCGCGAACTTGCAGACTCTTGGTGTCGCGCATTCCGGCTGCGAGGAGCGACGAGCGGCTTACGTCGCGCTCGTAGTGCCTGACCAGCCAGTCCTTGGCCCCGCCGTGGCAACTCTCGCACTGGATCCCGCGCAGGGACATGCCGTGGCCGGTTTCCAAGGGAACCAACAGCTTACTCGACTGCCCCGCGGCGACAATCCCCTCCGGGTCATGGCACTGGGCGCACTGCCGATACACCTCCGCGCTGGAGGGATCTTCCTTTCGCTCACTCAGCCGGTGGACGATTGCCTGAAACTCGGGGCTCACCAGCGTCTTCGCCGCCTTGGCATGGGGATCGTATCGCTCATAGAGCAGGAACTCATGCAGGCTGGCACTGCCACCTCCGCCGGAAACTCGCCGCGGCTCCGTGCGGCCGTGGCAACTGACCGAGTTGCAGGTCTGGCTGCCGACGAAGGGCGAATCCGCAGCTTCCACGATGGAGAACGTGTAACCGTAGCCGATGCAGAGCATGCACACGATCCGCAGTCGTCCGCAGATTTCGCGGATGAACGCAGATTTTGCATCAAGATTGATTAGGAATTTCATCTGTGTAAATCGGCGAAATCTGCGGACTGTTCACGTTTCCCGTTTGCTACGGCTGCGCGGATTTTCTCGAATTGGAGAAAATCAATCTCTTGTATTGCAGGCTGGGGCTGCCAAAGTTGATCAGGAGAGCCCGTTCGTGCTGGGTCGCCTTCAGTTGATTGAGGGCCTGAGCCTCGTCCGCCCCCGTGAGCGTCTGCAGCGCCTTGAGCTCGGCAAAAACAGATTCGTAACAAAGGAAATCGGCTTTGTAGAAGCAGTTCAGTCGCTGGCCCTTGTAAAACACCGGAAGCTCCAGTTGTGCGACAAACGGAATGCCACGGAGCGTGAATTCGAGGGCCATCGCCTCCTGATAAACGGCCTCCATGAATCCCGGACCCAACTGCCGATGCACTTCCATTGCCGCACCGATGATGGCATACGTCTGCGGGTCACGGACTTCGTCATCCATCTCAGATTCTCCGATGCAATGAAGAATATCGTCCGCAGATTTCGCAGATGGACGCAGATTTGAAATCACAAAATCAAGATTGAATTGGATTTCATCTGCGTCCATCTGCGAAATCTGCGGACAACCGAACCGATAATCTGCATGAATCCGCTAAATCTGCGGACGAACCTCGAATACGTGATAACCCCAGGCCGGCAAATCCAGGTACAGGCCGTGACGCACCAGGTCCGCCTGTTCCCGCTGGTATTCTATCGGCTGCATTTGGTCGGCAAGGTGCAAGAGCTTGTTGCCGATTCCGCCTGGCCAGGGGATGACGCACTGACCCTGCGTCGGTCCGAAGTTCACCGCCACGAGCAGGGGCGGAAGCTGTGGCGCATCTGCGGGTGGCGACCACCAGCAAACGACAAACCTTTCCCAGGTCGAATTGCCGGACCACGCCGGCCGCCAGTCCGAGAGCCGCCAACTGCCCCGTTGCAATTGGGGCTTCTTGAGCAGCTCCAGCACGCGAGCATAGAAGTTCTGCAAGCCTACATCGACCGGCTCGTCCATCCGGCGGCGAAGATGCACATTCCATCGCTGCTGCCGGCCCTCCAGTTGCCCTTCCTGAAAAAATCGCACGCCGGGGACGAGCATGGTCAGGAGGGCCGCCGCCTTATGCATTTCACGGGGAAAGGCCGCGGCCGCCCGCGGTTCGTCGTGATTCTCCAAAAAGCGCACGCTCCGCCGCTGAAAATCATCGGCCGCCCACAGGTGCCCGCGGATCGCGCCGGCATCCTGCGCTCGCAGCCGGTCATACATCCGCTTGTCGTACGTATAATCAAAGCCTTGCTGCATGAGGGTCCATTCCAGATCCCAGTAAACTTCCGCCAGGAAGACAAATTCCGGACTCTGCTCCTTCACCATCGCAATTGTCTCGGGCCAGAACGGCGCGACTATCGGCGGCGAACCATCCAGCGGGCGGGACTTGTCGCCCCAGGTCCGTTCCATGACATCCGGCAGTAGCAACATCGCCATGTCGCAGCGCACGCCGTCGCAGCGCTCGGCTATTTCCAGCAGCTCTTCCTGCATGGCCCGCCGCAAGCCGAGGTGACGATAGTTGAGTTGCAGCGTATCGACCCAGGCGGGGAAGTAGGGGTCGCGGCCGTGGGCGACCATGTGCGCACCGGAGATCGACGGCAGCCGATAGTAATCTCGCGGCTGGCGGGCCAAGTCCTCGGCACTGCCGTGAATGTAGAACTCGAGATGGGAAGCTGCCCAGGCGTGATCGATGGCGGTGTGATTGGGAACGAAATCAAGCATTAACTTGATGCCGCGATTTGCGAGTCGTTCGCGGAAGCGGGCCAGCGCGGCGTCTCCGCCGAAGCCGCGATGCGCGGTGTGAGCTTGGATGGCGAACGGAGAGCCCACCACGTCTTCATCCTGAAAATCCGGCAGCATCCGCCGGTAGTCGGCCCGCCAGTCGTGATTCGCCAGCGAAATTCGCCGCCCTGCTTCACCGGTCTGCCAGACCCCCATCAGCCAGAGCCACTGGAAGCCTTGTTCCGCCAACCTGTCGAGCGCGTTGCTGGGCACCTGGTCAAGTGTGGCGCAGTGGCCGGAATCGCGCCCCAGCTCTTCCAGCCAGACGCGGGCGGGAAGCTGATAGAGACTGGGATAAACGGCAGCGGCCATGATCGTCGCGAGCGCTTGCCGCTCCCGTCCAAAGAACTGATGAAGACCCGTCCCGTTTGCCGTAAGCCACGGCAGGGGTTCATCATGCTTCCGCAAACATCGGGCCGCCAGAGATGCTGGAAAGTCCTCATCACGCTCCGCGTGATGTTCTTCAATCATACCTCACGCGAAGCGTGAGGCGTACTTTTCTTGGTCTTAGATTCCCAATCGCGCCAGACCATCCAAAATCTGTTGCAAGACCGATGTCAGCCGAGGGTGTTCCGCCTCGAATTGTGTCAACAGGTTCTGCACGCGCCCCGAGACCGAATCGACTTCCTCCTGAGTGGAAGGCTGGCTTTCATCATGCAGCCGATCCAAGTCCGCCGTAACCTCTTCCAAGAGAGCCAGGGTCTGCGGGTCGGTATCGGATTTCGCCGCGAGCTGAGCCCGCAATTCGCGCAGTTTGGCTGTCAGTGCTTTCTGGTCCATATTTGATTTCCCCCGGAGGGAAGTGTAGAGGGCAGTGTATCCCATCCGTTGTGTCCCTGCCACGGTGGAGCGGCTATTCTAAAGGGGAAGAAAGAGTCCTACCCGAAGGATTTGAGGTGGTCGCCATGCGTATTCGTTGTCCCAACTGCCACCACGGTCTGGAAATTGTTCCCGAAGCCCCCGCGGATTTCATCACCTGCCCGTCTTGCGGCAGCCAACTTGATCCCAATTCGGGCGAGACGGTAACCTATCGGCCGGAAAGCCGGCGCGTGGTCGGCCGCTTCGAGTTGCTCGATCACGTGGGGCGCGGCCACTTCGGCAATGTCTGGCGGGCGCGCGATACGCAGCTCAAGCGAATTGTGGCGGTAAAAATTCCCCGGACCGCGGACCTGACCGAAGCCGACAGGCTGCTTTTTCTGCGCGAAGCGCAGACTGCCGCCAAACTGCGCCACGCGAATATCGTGACCGTGCATGAAGTCGGGTACGACGACGATGCCGTCTTCATCGTCAGCGATTTCATTGAGGGCGTCCCGCTCTCCGAGCAGCTCAAAATCCGCCGGCCGTCCTGCGCGGAGGCGGCCCGCTGGTGCGCGGTCGTGGCGGAGGCTCTGGATTACGCGCATGGGCAGGGAATCATCCACCGGGACATGAAGCCCGGCAACATCATGCTGGAAGGCGAGGACAAACTGTTTGTCCTCGATTTCGGCCTGGCCAAGACGGAAGGGGGCGATTTCACCATCACCACGGAGGGTGAAATCCTGGGGACGCCGGCCTACATGTCGCCCGAGCAGGCTCGCGGCGATGCCGGCACGGCCGACCGGCGAAGCGACGTGTATTCTCTGGGGGTCGTGCTGTACGAATTGCTCACCGGAGAGCGGCCCTTCAAGGGGGGCACGCGCAGCCTGGTCCATCAAGTCCTGCATGAGGAGCCGAAACCGCCGCGGCGGCTGAAGCGTGAAATCCCGCGCGATCTGGAAACGATTTGCCTGCGGGCGATGGCCAAGGAGCCCAATCACCGCTACATCACCGCCCAGGAATTCGCCGACGACCTCCGCCGCTATCTCGCCGGCGAACCAATCCACGCCCGCCCCACTCGCTGGCCCGAGCGAAGCTGGCGGTGGATGCGGCGGAATCCGGTGCTGAGTGTTGTCAGCGGGATTGCCGCAGCGGCGGTGCTGATCGCTGCCGTACTAGCCGTCGCATCCGTGCGAGGCTCCGAAACGCAACTAGTGCATCTGAAAATCCTGAAACGAGATACCTGGAAGCCGACCAAGCAAAAGCCTCCCGTCGCCGCGAAGGCGAATGTTGTCTTTTGGAGCCTCGATCCAGGCACGGGCGAGCACCGCTTGCAATCCTCGACGCGCGCCAGCGGCCCGGGTGACCTCTCGCTTCGGCTTAGGCCCGGAGATTATCTGGTGGTGGTGGAAATCCCGGAACACGGATTTCATGAGGTTTATCGCCGCGTCGGCACACCCGCCACTCCTCAAATTGGCCAATACGACCATCATTTCTTTTTCGTGGAACCGGACGGCTCAATTACCCTGCCGGCGATCGCGGTTCCGCCCATTTCCGTGGAAGCGGGCATGACAAGATTCCCGGCGAAAGAATTTGAAATGGGGTCCCCCGACGTGAAGAACACGACCCCTCACAGGCAAGTCGTCCAGGAATTCTTGATGGATCCGCATGAAGTCACCATTGGAGAATACGAATCCAACTCGGGTGCTCGACCCGAAGCACTGCGCGGAAGATCCGTATCTCCGCAAAAAGCAGTCCACCATGTGAACTGGTGGGAAGCGATGGCCTACGCGGAGAAAATTGGCAAGCGGCTTCCGGAGAGTGAAGAGTACGAAGCAGCCGCGACCAATTATGGCACGCAGCGTTTCCCTTGGAAGGACGACTCGGTAACCGCGAAAGGCTGGCCCCTCCAAGACGTAGGAACTCCCGCATATGACCGAACGGACACGAATCCACCGGTGACGGGCCTGAATTCAAACGTCGGCGAATGGATGCGGAGTTGGGGGAATCTGCCCGCGGACAGTCCTATCGTCAATCCGGAAGCACCCATGGAGCGGGAGGTGCGAGGGGCGCCACACAACGTCCTGGAGGGGACGGGGGAACTGGAGAGTCCCTTTCATGATCCTCGCACGCCAACATTTCAGTATGCCAAGGTACAAAAACCGGGGCTGGGCCTGCGCTGTGTGCGTTCCACCCGGCCTCGATTGACTGCCGACCGGTTTTCCAGCCGCTCGGAGAAGGACTAGCGCGCCATTAGGGTTTTTCTCTGTCAAGAGTGTCGGTATTCGTGATGACGGTGAAGCTCTCCGCATGGGTTCCCACATGAATGTCCCAGGCGTGCCCGGTATTGTGCTTTTTTGCTTTGACGGCCGTCGCTTTTTTCGGATCTTCCACGACCTCGCGGGCAAATACCGCGCGCATTGCACCATGTTCGGGATCCGTGAACGTAACGTCGAAAAACTGAGCGACGACGGTCTTGGGCTCCTTCGTCTTGTTGAAATGCTCAAACTTGATCAACCGCGAGCTGTTTAGGGTGACAGTGACACCAGGCTTGTCGGGACGAAAAGCTTTGGCAGGATCGAGCGGTCCCACCACACTGATCCCGTCATTGACCACCTTGTCTTCCACGAATATCGCATGCTTTCCGTAGCTCAGAAACAACCTTGTGGGCGGCTCACAGTTTGTGCAAGGATTGCACGAACCGGGGGGATGTCCCTTTTGACCGTACCAAGGAACGGGTGTGGGCGGCATTGTGCACTTCATCGCGTAGTACAGGACCGGGTCGGGGTTGGAAGGTGGTTCCGTCGTGTATTGTGGACAAACTTGGTCCGAGGAGCATGGTACCAACGGAGAAACAGCCATTTTTTCGGATGAGCTTTGCGCACAAGGAACGCAAGCCTGACGGCAGCGGCGGTGGCGGAACAACCCCGCATCCGCGGTGTCTAAGCTGAGGAGGGTTGTGAAAAAAAGAACGACGATTGTCGCTACGCGGTGACGCCTGCTCATAAGTTGCTCCTCGTGCGTTGAATGGCCAGGGGGACGATTACCCCTACTCGGTGGTTACTGCCAAACTAGTCCGCGCAACACGAATGTCAACCATTTTCCGCAATCAGCGTTTTTCGCTCCGCGAACGCCGGTTGAGGACTCGTCCCAGTGCTACGCAACCTCCCCCGGCTGCTCCGTATCCCGAAACCGATACCCTACCCCCCGCACCGTCTCGACAAGATCGGCCCTTTTGCCCATTTTTCGGCGGAGGGAGCGGATATGCACGTCGATAGTCCGTTCCATCACCATGGCGTCGTCACCCAGGGCGGCGTCGATCAGCTCGCTGCGGAGGAAGACGCGGCCGGACTGGCGAATGAGTGTGTCGAGCAGCCGGAATTCGCTGCGGGTGAGGGGGATGGGTTTGCCGTCCAGGCTGGCCTGGTGCTTGCGGCGGTCGACGGTCACGCCCATCTTCGTGGTCACTTCGTCGGTCAGCGGATCGACCATCCGCCGGCGGCGGAGAGCCTTGATCCGCTCCAGCAGCACCTTCACGCTGAACGGCTTGGTGACATAGTCATCCGCACCGAGCGAGAAGCCAACCAGCTCGTCCGATTCTTCCGCCTTGGCGGTCAGCATCACAATCAGCATGTCCCGCGTGTCGGTCCCCGCCCGCAGGCGACGGCAGACATCCAGACCATCCACCACCGGCAGCATTAAGTCCAGCAGCACGATCTCCGGCTGCTTGAGCTGCGCCTGCAAGATGCCGTCCTGGCCGTCGGTCGCCACAATCACCTCGTAGCCGGCCAGCTTGAGATTGTAGGTGAGGACGTCCACCAGCGAGCGGTCGTCTTCAACAACGAGGACTTTCGTCTTAGGCATGTCAGGATGGTGATTCTTGATCCAGGTCGTGTTTGTGCCGGACGATTTCTCCCTCGACGAGGTAGAGCACGTCTTCGGCGATGTTTGTGGCGTGGTCGGCTATCCGCTCGATGTGCCGCGTGGCGGAGAAGCAGTGCAGCGCGGCGGAGACGAACTCCGGCCGGGTCTTCATCGTGGCTTCTAGCTCGTTGATGATGTCGCAGTTGTAGCGGTCCACGGCATTGTCCATGGCGATGATCCGGCGAGCCGCCGCCGTGTCGATGTTGACGAAGGCATCCATCACCCCCCGAACCATCTGTGTCGCCAGCACCACCATCTGCGGCAGCCGGTCGGGAACCGTGAACGCGGGGTATTCCTGCAGAGCCTTGGCCCGCTGGGCAATGCTCACCGCCAGGTCGGCAATCCGTTCCAGGTCGGCATTCACCTTGAGCATCGTGGCGATCCGCCGCAGGTCCACCGCCACCGGCTGATGCAGGGCGAGCATCTTCAGGCACTCCTCCTCGACGTGTACCTCGTGCTGGTCCACGTAGGGATCGGAGGTGACCACCTCGTCCGCTAACTCGAATTTCCGCTCGTTGAGCGCCTGGGTCGCCTTGTCAATCATGTCCTCCACCATTGACGAAATGCCAAGAAGCTCCTGGTTGATGGACTCAATGTCACGCTGCAAGTGTCTGCTCATGCCTGGACCGTCCCGTTCTTTGACCCGGCTGGGGGCTTGGCGGCGGAAAACCATTTCCGCCCTGGAAGGCCGCCCGTTCGCGGGGCTTTCAACGCTCCATCATGCTGCGTAACCGTCGTCGCTGCAAGAGCTTAGGATTTGGATGTCAAATACGTCCGTGTTTCCCAAGCCGTGGGCGTGCCACCCCATTGGAAGGGACAGAGTAGATTGCGAGTATGAATGTGGCGCGAAGATTTGGTGAAGACGGACGAGGCCGTAAGCCGCCCAAAAGCCGTGCGCCTCACAACAAGTGTGCCGGAGAACTGCTAGAGTTGGACGCCGAGGAAAATCCCATGCAAAACCCCAATGACTTTCGTCCCGACGACCTCGCTGAACGAGCATTTATTGGCGCATCCAGGCCGCTCTCGCGCCGCCACCTCCTGGCCGCGTTAGCCGGTATCGGCGTGGGAACTGTTGCCTTTCAGCGGGCACTCGCCGCGCAGGGGGAGCAGGCGGGAAAGGTGACGCCCGAGCTCATCCAGCAATCCGAATGGATCGCCGGCATCACGCTGACGGAGGAAGATCGTAAGTCCGTGGCGGACGCGGTGCAGCGCGATCAGCGGAAGTTTGAGTTGCTGCGGAAAGTAGATCTGAAGAATAGCGTTCCTCCCGCACTCTCCTTCTTCGCGGCTCCGCCACAGGAAGCGCCGGCGAAGATCGACCGATCGGAAATTCGTCCGCTGGCCGTGGAGGGGGAAGTAGTGAAACCCGCTGCGGAGGAAGATCTGGCGTTTCTGCCGGTGACGAAGCTCGCCGCGCTGCTCCGCGCGAAGAAGGTTTCCTCCACGGAGCTCACGAAGCTCTACCTGGCTCGGCTCAAGAAGTATGACCCGCTGCTGAAGTGCGTGGTGACGCTGACCGAGAACCTCGCGCTGAAGCAGGCGCAGCGGGCGGATGAGGAGATCGCAGCCGGCAAATATCGCGGGTCGCTGCACGGTGTTCCCTGGGGGGCGAAGGACATCATCGCGGTCCCCGGTTACAAGACGACCTGGGGGGCGGGGCATTATCAGGACCAGTCGCTCGACGTGCTGGCCACCGTGGCCCGCCGTTTGGAGGAAGCGGGGGCGGTGCTGGTCGCCAAGCTGACGGTCGGCTCGCTGGCACTGGGCGACGAGTGGTTTGGCGGCATGACGCGCAATCCCTGGAATCCGGAGGAGGACTCCAGCGGCTCGTCGGCCGGTTCCACCTCCGCCGTGGTGGCCGGGCTGGTCGGCTTTGCCCTCGGCAGTGAGACGCTGGGGAGCATCGTCTCCCCCTGCCGCCGTTGCAGCGCCTCGGGCCTGCGGCCGACGTTCGGCCGCGTCAGCCGGTTCGGCTGCATGACCCTCTCCTGGAGCATGGACAAAATCGGCCCCATCGCCCGCTCGCTGGAGGACTGCGCCCTCATCTTCGGCGCGATTCACGGCAGCGACCCCAGTGACATCACGGCCGTTGACCGCCCTTTCGCCTGGCCGCCGCAAGTAGACGTCAAGTCGCTCAAAGTCGGCTATTTCGAAGGGGATCGGCCCGCCGAAGAGCAGCGGGCGCACGACGTGCTGAAGGGGCTCGGAGTTGCGCTCGTCCCGATGAAGTTACCGCAGAAATACCCGGTCGGTCCGCTGACAGTCATTCTCAACACCGAAGCAGCCGCCGCCTTCGACGATCTCACCCGGGCCGGCGTCCGCGAAGGAATCGGTAAGTGGGGGACCACCTTCCGCCAGGGGCAGTTCGTCCCCGCCATCGAATATCTCCGAGCCTGTCGCATCCGCACGCTCGTGATGCGAGAGATGGAAGAGGCGGTCGCGGGGGTGGACGCTTACGTCGGCGGCGACGACCTTGTCCTCACCAACTTCACCGGCCACCCCACCGTCATCCTCCCCGACGGCGACCGCCCCGGCAGCCCCAGCGGCCAGCCCGGCACCCTCGCCTTCACCGGCCGTCTCTTCGGCGAATCCAAACTCCTCGCCCTGGCCCACGCCTATCAGCAGGCCAGCGGGGCACATTTGAAACGGCCGCCGCTGGAGAAACCGGCGACTGAGGAAGCGGAGAAAGAAGCGAAGATGTGAGCTCCAAGCATCCAACTGCTTGGCTATGGATCACCGCCTTCCGGCCAGGGAAGAATTACACGGCCGTGGCGAGGAGGAAGTGATTTTGCGTTAGTGCCCCACAAACAGTAGGATGAGGGTTAGCATCGGTTGCCCGAGGAGTCGCTCATGTCCATCGCCAATTTGCCGTCCAATGAATACGTAGCGGAGATGCCCTTGCCATCTGCCGTATCGGACACGCTGGCGGATCTGCTTTATGAACTGGGCGACGTGCCGCCGAGCCGCATTCGGCGATATCCTTATCCCGGCACGGCCACCGTGAAGGACGTAGAGCGGATTCAGGCGGAAGAAAAACGGTACTTTGAGTTGGTGGATGGCGTCCTGGTGGAGAAAGCAATCGGGTTTCGAGAGTCAGTTCTGGGGGCCGCACTCGGTGCCTATCTTTCCAGCTACTCGCAGACGTATAAGCGAGCACTCGTCGCGGGAGCAGGTGGGCTGATCCAGCTCGTTCCCGATCTTGTCCGCGGCCCAAGTGTATCGTTCACTTACCGCGACAAAGTGGGAGGCAAAGTTCCGAAGGATCCCATTCCGCTGCTCATGCCCGATGTTGTCGTAGAGATAATACGCCAAGCGAACACCCGCCGCGAAATGCAGCGGAAGCTCGGCGAATATCTCTCCGCCGGCGTCCGCCTCATTTGGTATGTCTATCCCGAAGAGCGCGTCATCGATGTCTACGCCGGCTCCCCGGCCGCGCATCGCCTGACGACCGCCGACACCCTCGATGGGGGCGACGTGCTGCCGGGCTTCACGCTCAAGCTGGCGGAGCTGTTCGCGGAATTGGATTAGAAAAAGTAGGCCGCGAGTCCGCTCGCGCGCCAGCAGAGCACACGACGCACTGGCGAAAAACTTTCCACGCAAACAGGCTTCCGCCGGCGAAGTTTCGTGCAACCAAAAAAGCCAGAAGTAGTCCGCACTCGCCGCCCGGCATCTTAACCGAAGCGACGTCTACTCTCGGGGCGCGCCAGGGGACTGGCGGCCTACTTTTCTTGAGGCCCAACGGGCCGGCGCTAAGGTAGCCCAGGGCAAGCACGGCGCAGCCGAGCGCCGCCCTGGGTATCGAGAAATTGGAAAGGAGGAGCCCTGAAGGGGCGCGCTAATGTGATGCGGTCGGCGCTCGCGGTGATTAGCGCGCCCTTTCAGGGGTCGCGACGTTTCTGCTCTCATACCCAGGGTATCGTGTCTCGCCCGTTCCGGGCTGAATCGGCCATCCATTCTCACTCGCCGCGAAACCCCCTCCCGACCCCAACGCCTCTCGCCGGGTCCATGATCCGGCGTGAGGAATGGATAGCTGCTATACTTCAGCCAAACAAGGCGGCGATATCGCCGGGTGATTGTGCTATCCCAGCGAGACAGCCTTAGAATCAACTGCTAGCTAGCCATAAGGCCACAGATATTCACAAACATGAGCCACTCGTCACCACATTCGTACCGGCTCTTCAAGTATCGCTCGATCGCCGAGCATAGCCAGCCGTATACATCTCGTATCGTCACCGGCAGCCACATCTACTACGCCGCACCGAAGCAATTGAATGATCCGTTCGACTGTCAGTTTTGCGTCAATATGAATGGTGCGCCGCTAAACGCGTTCGGGCTGTCCAAACGAGACGAGATCAAGGCTTTTGCCGAAGAGTGGCTCTATGCCGATACAAACAAGGATGTTTCAGTTCTCTCACTCACGGAGGTGAATGACGATCTTCTCATGTGGTCGCATTACGCAGACTCTCACACTGGAATTTGTCTGGAACTTACGTTCCAGACGTCGGAAGAATTACACAAAGTTCGGTACTCTGATGTACGGCCACAAATCTTCTTTGCCGACGTACGCAAGCAGGATCGCAACGAAGTACGGTTCAGGAATAGCATCATGTCCACGCTCACCACGAAGACACCCCATTGGGCGTATGAAAGGGAAATGCGATGCATAGACTTTGGCGGTCCGGGAGAGCGGCCGATGCCCGACGGAATGTTATCGGGTATAATTTTTGGGTGCCGAACGTCCGAGGACAGCAAACGAATGATACGCGATTGGGTTGAATCCGCTGGACGCCGAGTGAAGTATTACCAAGCTGAACAACAAGATGGCGCTGCCGCATTGGACATCAAGGAGATCGATTGAAAAGGGGTGCGGAAACGCAGCTAACAAAGCGATGCAGAAGACCGAACCGGCATCTCGTTCTTCCGAGGCACAATGGTTACTCGGCCGGCCCGGCGGCTGAGCCGTGTCGTTAGCAATTTTGCAACCAAATAACGAAGGCGATTCAATGAGAATACCTATACTTGTGCTAGCCCTCGTGGCACTCATCCTCACGTCTTGTAGTCAAAGAAATATCGACTCGCCCGCCCAAAGAACAATGGACACGCCTGCGGACAGACTCGTTGGACATTGGTCCACGAAATCAGGTGATAGCCTTTACTATTCCAAGGTCAAGACGGACGGCATTGGGAGCTACATACTTGTTCAGACCGACGGCAATACAGCGCTCCATAAGTACAAAGTAGTCAGTCAGATTCCGGCAGGCGAACGCGTGATCGTCCAGCTCTTGTTTTCAGATGGAGACAAACGGGATGAACAATACATAGTCGGCGAGGATGGAAAGGAACTCGTAAAAACTACCGAGATTCTTGGAGGCACGGTAACCGGCAAATTGAAGTATGTTGACGGCAAGATAGAGCCGTGAGTTGCTAACAAGGCGCTCCAGCGGACCGGCGTTCCGCCCGCCGCTGAGCTTCGTCGTTAGGCGCCAGGCGAAAGGATGCTTCCTTGGCAACACGGGCGGATGAGTGCGAGCGGGATCGCCGCGCCTCTACTTCCTCGCCCGCTTGTGCTTCAGCGGCAGCCAGGCGCCGCCGGCCTTGCTGCTGGCGACGGATTGCTGGATGAAGTACATCCCTTCCACGCCGTCGTTGACGTTGATGCGCGTTGGGGTCGGGAGGTGTTTTCGCGTGAGCAGGCGTTGCATTTCTTCCAAGTTCCGCCGCGAAAACTCCTCCGGACCCCCTTCGCGCTCCATCCTGTTATGTCTCCACGCCCCGGAAGCGACTCGGGTTCCGCGCGAACCGGCGAGCGACGCGAACGGGGTCGGGAAGAGTTTTCGCGGTCGACGTTTACCGGCTATCAACGCTCACCAGCCGCGAAAACCCTTCCCGACCCCTCTCCCTTACTTCCTCGCCCGCTTATGCTTCAGCGGCAGCCACGCGCCGCCGGCTTTGCTGCTGGCGACGGATTGCTGGATGAAGTACATCCCTTCCACGCCGTCGTTGACGTTGGGGTAGATGGTGTGTACCTTCTCGAACGGCTTTCCTTCGGCCCGCTGGATCATGGCGTCGTAGGAGCTGCGGTAGACGTTGGCGAAGGCTTCCAAGAAGGCTTCGGGGTGGCCGCTGGGGAGGCGGCAGGCCCCTTTGCCCGCGTCGTTCATGAACGAGGCGTTGGGATCCCGCGTGAACATGCGGTGGGGCTGGCCGTTGGTCCGGACGATCATCACGTTCGGCTCCTCCTGCCGCCAGGAGAGGGCTCCCTTGGTGCCGTCGATTTCGATGAACAGGTCGTTCTCGCGGCCGTGGCTGATTTGCGAAGCGGTGACCGTGCCGAGGGCCCCGTTCTCGAACTTGATGACCGCGGTGCCGTAGTCGTCCAGCGAGCGGCCGGCTTCGAAGGTCTTGAGGTGGCAGCTAATCTGGTCGGGGAGCAGGCCGGTCATGTAGCGGGCCAGGTTGTAGGCGTGCGTGGCGATATCCCCGAAACAACCGGCCGCTCCGCTCTTGGCCGGGTCGGTCCGCCACGAGGCCTGCTTCTGGTCGGAGAGCTCCAGCCGCGTCCGGAGCCAGCCTTGGATGTAGCAGGCCCGGACCGCGTTGATTTCGCCGAGTTCGCCGGACTGAATCATCTGCCGCGCCTGCCGCACCAGGGGATAGCCGGTGTAGTTGTGCGTGACGGCGAAGACGACGCCGCTTTTGTCGACGATGTCGGCGAGCTGCTCCGCCTGGGCCAGGTCGAACGTCATCGGCTTGTCGCAGATGACGTTGAAGCCCGCTTCAGCCGCCGTCTTGGCCAGCTCGAAGTGCGTGTGGTTTGGCGTGGCGACGGAGACGAAGTCAATCCGCTTGTCCGCCGGCAGGGCCTTCTCCTTCTGCACCAGCTCGCCGATAGAGCCATACGCCCGCTCCAGCGGAATGTCGTAATCCGGTGCCGACGCCTTGGCCCGTTCGGCATTGCTCGACAGCGCCCCGGCGACGAGCGCTGCCCGGTTATCGAGCACCGCGGCCGTGCAATGCACCCGGCCGATAAACGCCCCCTGCCCGCCGCCGCACAGAGCCATCCGCAGTTTTCGATTGAGGGAACCGTTGGTGGACATGGAGAGGACTCCGTAACTAAGAGGTTGATTTGGGGAGTATCAGTTGTAGCAAAATGCGTTGCCGATGCCAGAACGGGACCGGAGTAGTCGTCGGGGAGTCGTCCTGACGGCAGGATAGCTTTGCTATAATCAAGGTCGTCAGCTGAATTCACAAACCTCTCTTGCAGGAGCGAAACAATGAGATTCTTACTTTGTGCGATGGCGATGGCGGGAGTGCTGAGCATGGCCGGGTTCCAACGAGCGAGCGCGGAAGACTTGACGCATACCAAGGACACGCCGGAAATCGCCAAGAAGAACATCAAGGACGGCAAGGCCGTGCTGGTGGACGTCCGCGAGCAGAAGGAATGGGACGCAGGGCACATCACCGGCGCGCTGCTGATGCCCAAGAGCAAACTGGACGTGGAGAAAGAGGCGGCTGCACTCATGCAGAAGCTCGACAAGGCCAAGATCGTCTACACGCATTGCAAGGCCGGCAAGCGGGCTCTAGCCTGTGGCAACATTCTGAAGCAGCAGGGCTTTGATGTCCGGCCGCTCAAGCAGGGATATGAAGAGTTGCTGAAGGCGGGGTTTGAGAAGGCGAAGTAGCAGGTGGGGTAGGCTTCCAGCCTGCCCGGATTCTTCTTTACTGGGCAGGCTGGAAGCCTACCCCACGAACATGCAAACTCCCTCCGAAATCGACTCCCTGCTCCGCCTCGTGGACCGCGAGGTCTGGATTGTGACGGCAGCGGCGGGAGGAAGGCGGGGAGCGCTGACGGCGACCTGGGTGGCCCAGGCTTCCATCGACCGCGAGCGGCCGGTGATTCTGGCGGGGTTGGCCCCGAACCATTTCACGACAGAGCTTGTCGAAGAGGGGCAGGCGTTTGTCGCGCATCTTTTATCGGAGTCTCAAGCCGGCCTGGCCTGGAACTTTGCCAAAGATAGCGGCCGTCAACGGGACAAGCTGGCAGGGCTGGCGACAGCGGAAAGCTCCGCCGGCTGCCCGATTCTGCCGGATTGCCTGGCCTGGTTCGACTGCCGCGTGTTTGCCCGTTACGATGCCGGCGACCGGCTGTTTTACTGGGCCGATGTGGTCGCGGCGGAAAAACGGGGCACCGGCAGCCCGCTCCGCGAGCAGGCGTTCATTAGTTCCCTGACGGATGACCAGCGGAGACTGCTGGCCACCCAGCGGGAAGCCGACGTGCAAATGCAGCGGCCGCTGGCGGACAAGTGGCGCGCAAAATGCGGTAAATCCAGCGGCAGTAAGGTATAGTTGTCATAGTGGCAAGAAAAGTACTCCTCACGCTCCGCGTGAGGAATCATCTCGCGGAGCGAGATGAATACTATCAAACCCCCGAGGACCATCATCACCGTGCATGAACTTCAGCGCGCAAACGGCGTTGCGAAAGAGAAGGCGATTCTCGTTCGCGTTATTCTTCCCGGACAATACGAGGGTGAGGATCCGCTCGACGAGATCACCGGCCTGGCCAAGACGGCAGGGACGCGGATTGCCAGCGGCCTGACCCAGCGGCGGGAAAAGCCGGACGTGGCCACCTATCTCGGCAAGGGCAAGGTCGAGGAGCTCAAGAACCTCGTCGCCCACCACGAAGCCGACGTCGTCATCTTTGATAACGACCTGCACCCAGGCCAGACCCGCAATTTGGAGAAAGCCGTCGAAGTCAAAGTGCTCGACCGGACCGAATTGATTCTTGACATTTTCGCGAGCAACGCCCAGTCCTACGAATCGCGGCTCGCCGTCGAGCTCGCCCAGCTCGAATACTCGCTGCCGCGGCTGAAGCAGATGTGGACCCACCTTTCCCGCATCAAAGCCGGCATCGGGATGCGCGGGCCGGGGGAAAAGCAGCTCGAAGAGGACCGCCGGATCGTGGAGAAGCGGATTCATGAGCTGAAAGTGGAGATGAAAACGATCGAAAAACGGAAGGAACGGCTGGTCGCATCGCGGCGGGACCGGCTGACCGTCTCCCTGGTCGGCTATACGAATGCCGGCAAGAGCACGCTCATGAATTCGCTGACGAATGCCGGCGTGCTGACCCAGGATAAGCTCTTCGCCACGCTCGATACCCGCACCCGGCGTTGGCAATTGCCGAGTTGGGGGCCGGTGTTGCTCTCCGACACGGTCGGCTTCATCCGCGATCTGCCGCACGGCCTGATTGCCAGTTTTAAGGCAACGCTAGAAGAGGCCCGCCAGGCGGACTTGCTGCTGCACATCGCGGACGCTTCCAACCCCGACGTTTTGCAGCAGATCAGCGCTGTCTATGCCGTGCTGCAGGAGTTGGGCATCGAGGAGAAGCAGACGCTGCTCGTCCTCAACAAAGCCGACCGGCTCTCCGATGCCGCGGAGCTGGCCAAGATCATGAACCGCTATCCCAATGCGGTCAGCATCAGCGCGCGGACGGGCGAAGGTCTGGAGCGATTGCGTGACACGGTGAGCGAGGCTCTGAGCCGCTCGTTCCTGGATTTGGACGTGGAAACAAGCGTCGCCAACGGCCGGCTGCTGGCGTATCTGGCGGCTCATGGGGAGGTGCTTTCCAAGGAATACCTGGAGGATCGCGTCGTGGTCCACGTGCGCATGCCCGCCCGGCACGTCGGCCCGGTTTACGGCCAGGGGACCACGGTCCGCCATCATCAAGGGGCGCTGCTGGTGACTCCCGGCGAGGAAGAGGAGTTGCCGGCGGTGATGGAAGACGTGGCGTAGCCCTACAACCGCTACCCGCCGCAGATTCTGAAATCCTCGGCAGCCTTTTCCTCATCCTCATAGTTTCACTCAAGTTTAGAAATTGACACCAGCCGCTGTGGAGGTAGTCTTAAGTTGTCACTTGTTGTTAAGGCAGCCTGTGACCATAACTTTTGGCTTTCTCACCCCCGTGTTAGGCGGGTTCAGCGGCGCTTGCTGAACCCGCCTTTTTTATTTCTTGGGGAAAGTAGTCCGCTCACTCCGTCAGCGGACAGGCCTGCACACGGAGTGTGCAGGCTACTAACGCTACAATGGAGACGTGTCCGAATCACGTCCCATCCGCTGCGAAGTCCACTATTCCGGCGACGTTCAAGGGGTGGGTTTTCGCTGGAACGCTTGCCACCTCGCCCGCGACTTTCAGGTGACGGGGTTCGTCCGCAATCTGCCGGACAGCCGCGTGCATTTGGTGGCTGAGGGGGAGCGCGGCGAAGTGGAGCGGTTCCTGGCGACGATTGCCGATTCGATGGGGGGGAACATCCGGCATACCCAGACCGTGGCGAGCCCAGCGACCGGCGAATTCACGAGCTTTGAATCTGCAAGGTGAGCATTTCCATGCCCGACGAAGCCTACGATCCACGGTATCTCGAGGGAATCGAGCACTTCAACGTCTGCGACTTCTTTGAAGCGCACGAAGTGTGGGAAGAACTGTGGGCCGATTACCGCGGCCCTTCTCGGAAGTTTTATCAGGGGCTTATCCAGGTCGCCGTCTGCCTGCATCACTTCGGCAACGGCAACACTCGCGGGGCCAAGAAGCTCTATCTTTCCAGCGTCGGCTACTTGCAGGAGTACAGGCCAAAGCACCAGGGGCTCGACCTGGAGAAGCTCTTCCGCGAGTTCGAAGCGTGCCTGAAGCCCGTGATGGAGAGCACCGAGGAGTTTCCCAAGATTGACATCGTGCCGGATTTGATTCCGGAGATCCATCTGACTCAAGAATAGTACTCTTCTCGCTCCGTGAGATGAATTCCTCACGCGGAGCGTGAGGAGTACTTTACTCCACCGGCTGCAAGTTGGCGTGCAGCAGCACGAAGATCTTCTCGCCGGTGCTGCTGGAGAAGCGGACGGTGGCGCGGCGCTTGGGGCCTTCGCCGGAGAGGCTGATGATCGTCCCAATGCCGTACTCGCGGTGCTCCACCGTCATGCCATGCTTGAACATGCTGGGGGGATAGCGACGGACGCCGTTTTCCTGCTCGGCGAGCAAACTGGCGGCCGTAGTGACGCCGGAGACCAGCAAGGGGACTTTTTTCTTCTTTGATTCCGCAGGCTCGACTTGCGAGAAATCATCCACGTCAAAGCTGGCGTCTCCTTCGTCGTGCGAAAGTTCGGCTTCGTCGCGGGGCAACTGCGATTCTTCCCAGTCTTTCACCCGCGGGCGGCTGGTGATGCTGCTGGAAAGCTGCATCTCGTCGCGGGGCAGCTCCATCAGGAACGGGCTGGGAATCGTCGGCGCGGCCATGCCGCGAAACATGCGATAGTCGGCATAGCTGAGCTGCAATTCCTCTTCCGCCCGCGTGATGCCGACGAACAGCAGCCGCCGCTCTTCCTCCACCTTCTCTTCGTCGTTGCGGCTCCGCTCGTGCGGCAGCAGGCCCTGCTCGCAGGCGATGATAAACACGACGGGAAACTCCAGCCCCTTGGCGGCGTGCATGGTCATGAGCGTGACCTTGTCGCTTTCGGATTCCCAGGCGTCGGTGTCGGCGACGAGCGAGGTTTCTTCCAGGAACTGCTCCAGGTGGCCCTGGCCGTGATTCCGCATGTCGAATTCGCGGGCCGCCGTGAGCAATTCTTGCAGGTTTGCCAGCCGTTCCTGATCGTCCTCCGCTTCCGAGTTCTTCAGCACTTCCTCATACTCGCTCTCGCTGAGCACGCGGCCAACAATCGCTTCGACATGCGCGGTCGCCACTTCCCCCAGCCGGTCGAACATGGCGACGAATTTGGCGACGGCCACGGCGGACTTTTTTGCCAGTCCCTCCACCAGGCCGGCTTCGCGGGCGGCGTCGAGCAGCGGCAGGCTGTTTTTGCGGGCGTGGTCCTGCAACTTGACGATGGTGGATTTGCCGATGCCGCGGGTGGGAGTGTTGATGATGCGGAGCAGGGCCACGTCACTGCGGGGGTTGTTCACGAGGTGCAGATAGGCCAGCACGTCCTTGATTTCCTTCCGCTGGAAGAACTCCACCCCGTTCACAATCTGGTAGGGGATGACATGTTCCCGTAGGGCGTGCTCAATCTGCCGCGAGAGGGCGTTGATGCGGTAGAAGACGGCGAAGTCTCGCGGGCGGCGGTCGCCGGAATGAACCGCGGTGGCAATCTGGGCGGCGATGTGATCCGCTTCGTCCCGCTGCGTGGGGTAGCAGTTGAGGCGGACGGCCGCCCCTTCCGCGTTGTCCGTGAAGAGCTGCTTCTTCTTGCGGCGGACGTTGTGCGCGATGAGCTGGTCGGCGACGCGGAGGATGGCCTTGGTGCTGCGGTAGTTCTGCTCCAGCCGCACCACCTTGACGCTGGGGAAATCCTTCTCAAACTCCAGGATGTTGCTGAGATTGGCTCCCCGCCAGCCGTAGATGGACTGGTCGGGGTCGCCGGTGACCGCCAGGTTGGGATGGTCGATGGAGAGGGCCCGGACGATGGCGTACTGGGCGAGGTTCGTGTCCTGATATTCGTCGACCAGGATGTAGCGATAGCGCTCGTCGAGCTTCGCCCGCACTTCGGGGTTTTCCCTGAGCAGCGAGGCGACATGCATTAGCAGGTCGTCGAAATCGACGGCATTGGCGCGGAGCAGCCGCCGCTGATACGTCGGATACACCCGCTCCACAATGCCGCCGAGCTGTTTCCCCTTGCTGCCGGTGTAACGGTCGGGGGTGATGAGGTTGTTCTTTGCCCAACTGATGGCGTGGCCGATGGCATCGGGCGAGACGTGGCTCATGTCCACTCCCTCGTCCTCAATTGCCGCCATCAGCAGCTTGTGGCTGTCGTCCATGTCGTAGATGGAGTAGTTCTCGGAGAGTCCGACGAGGGCCGCATTCAACCGCAAGAGGCGGGCGCAGAAGCCATGAAAGGTCCCCATCCAGACCGGCTGGCGAGGGGCCAGTTTTTCCACGCGGCTCCGCATCTCCGCGGCGGCTTTGTTGGTGAATGTAAGTGCCAGGATTTGCCGGGCGGAGACGCCTTCGGCCAGCAGATGGGCGATGCGATGCGTGACGACTCGCGTTTTGCCGCTGCCCGGACCGGCGAGAATCAGCAGCGGGCCATCCACATGCTCTACTGCCGCGAGCTGTGCGGCAGTAAGTGACTGGTGGGCATTCCTAGCCTGTGGAGAAAGTGCGGCTTCCATACCGTCATCTTAGCGTTTTGTGCCTAACCGCCCATATCCTTGCGAGCCTTCATCTTTGCCGCCATCAGCCGCTCGGTATAGGTGTCTTGTTCCGGTCCGCCGGCTGCGGAAGAGGGTGGCGGTTGCAGCGGCTGCTGGTGCGTGGCACTGCTGCTGCCGCCGGTGGCGTCCTGAAGCACGTCGCCAAGGTCTCGCTGCGGCGAGTAGGTATCGGCATCGAACTGCGGTTCGAAGCGGGAAGAAGCTCGCCGCTCGTCGAGCTGCGAGGTGACGGCTGCCTTCTTGCTCCGCAGGCGCTCCATCGCTTCGGTGCGGACGGGCTCGAGCGGCCGCTGCATGACGCGGCCCCAGGCGTAGGCCACGGCGGGCATGACCCAGTAGAAGTGGATGGTGATGCGGCGGATGGCCACGTCCACGAGGAAGATACCGGCCGCGAGAAGCAGAATCAGCGGCCAGATGTCGGTGCTGCTCATCGCTTTGGGAAGCGTGCGGCGGAAGGTGTCCACGGCGCCAATCAGCTTGTCGATGGAGGTTTGATTGGGCGTAAAATCGGGCATCTTGACGCCCACTTCGCCCCCCTTGGGCTTCAGGCTGGCCAGCGTCGTGATGAGCAAATCGTTCGTTTCCCGCTCGCGGAATTCGGCCGAATACGGCACGTTCACGCCGGTAAGCAGCGGCGGCTGCTGCTTGCCATCGGGGCCTTTGCCCGGATTGATGGCCAGCAGATAGCTGCCGGCTTCGGTGGCGGGCATTTCCCCCACGTAGCGGCCGGGGGCTTCTTGCCGCATCTGCATGGAGATGTTTTCCATCTTCGGCCCGGTCCCGACGGCGCTCATATCCAGGAAGTTCAGAAATTCGCCGTCCTTCTTCAAAGCCGTCACCACGACTCGCACCTTGCCGTCCTTCACGTCGGTGGCGATCGAGTAATCGGCCTGCTCGTTCACCGGCCTCATCACGTCGCGGATGACCTGGGTATAGAGCTTGTCAAAACTCTCCCAGCCGTCCTGCCAGGGGGTGGCCCAGCGCTGGCCGGCATCGGTGGTGATGACGGCCGTCTTGCCCGCGCCGTAGATCCAGCGGGCCAGAATCGTCGTGTTCTCCGGCCCGGCGTCCTTCATCGCGCCTGCCCGCATCACCACTTCTACCAGTGGGTTCTCCTTGACCTGCGTCAACACAAAGCCCTTAATCGGGGGAGGATCCCCTTCAATGCCGCCGACCATTTCGTGCCGGCGGTCGACGATGCCAACCGGGATGCCGTTCTGGTCTTCCTTGACGAGCGGCCGGGCCACGCGGCGGGCCTCGATCTGGAAGATGCGAGGAAGCGCCTTGGGATTGGTGGCCCGATAGAACTTGCCCCCCGTTGCCTCCGCGATGCCGCGGAGGCGGGTGTCTTCAATTGTGCCGTGTGCGCCGACGGCGACCGTGCTGACTTTGATTCTGGCCCTCTTGAACATGCCGACCGACGCGCCGGGCGGGGAGGGGTCGCCGTCGCTGATGATGATGGCGTGCTTGACGGAAGCTGGGCAGGATGCGAGCCCCTTGTAGCACATCAACATGGCGGGCTCGAAATCGGGCATGTCGCCGGGCTGCATCCGGTCGAGTTTGGCCATCATCGATTTCTGGCTGGTGCCGACCTGCACCAGACCAGACCCCTTTTTATCCCGCCATAGCCAGTCTTCCTTGCTACTGAAATTGTCCCAGTGGGCGACGCCACAGTAGTCCATCGGACCGAGAACCTTGAGAGCCTCGATGCCGATGACTTTTTGCCAGTAGTTGCCTTGCGCGATTTCGCTGGCGTGCATCATCATCGCCAATGCGCCGACGGCCCGCACCTTCGCGTTCTTGATCTGGAAATCGACCGGCATCGCCTTTTCCAGTTCGGTGTTGCTCCAGCCGCCGGCCCCGAAGCTGTTAGGACCGCCAATCATCAGCAGGCCGGCTCCGAACTGCTCGGTGTTGCGGACCAGCATCTGAATCTGATCGTCGGTGAAACTGGCCGTGTCTTCCACGTTCGTGGAAAGCACGCCGTTGGCCCTGGGCACATTCGCCAGCACGACGCAGTCGTACGCTTGCAGTTCCGCCAGGCTCGAAAAGAGCTGATTGCTCTGCATCTTGACGACCTCGATGTCCTTGAGGCCGAGGCTCACGGCCAGCTTGTCGAACTCGGTCGGCGTATCGGAATCCACGATCAGCAGCACGCGGGCCTTCCCCCGCACGTGCGTGAAGGCGGTGGCCGAGTTGTTCTGCAGCATCAGATCCTGGCCGGCGTCGTCGGGGACGAAGTCGGCTCGGTAGATATATCCGGCGGGAGTGTCGATGCGCCCTTCGAGAACCACGGCGTTTTTTCCCGGCGTTAACGTCTCTTCGGTTTCGGAGAGCAGCTCGAGCTGCCCGCCGACGGCGCGGGTGACTTTCAGCTTTCCCTTGACGGTGCCGCCGATGAGCTTGCCGTCCTTGTCCCTGACGGCGGGCGTGAAGTTTTCGAGCACGACCCGCGTCTGAAATTCCTGGCCGCGGCGAATGTCCGCGGGGAGGGCGATTTTTTCGACGGCGACCTCCGCGGTCGCGTTCAGGCGGATCGGAACGACGTCGATGCCGATGCCATTTTCCACGAGCGTGCTGGCGATGGTCTTGGCGTCGCCCAGGTTTTCTTGCCCGTCGGTGACGATGACAATCCGCTTGGCCGTATCTTCCGGGAACGAGGCCTGGGCCAGCTTGAGGGCGGCGGCGATGTTGGTGGCATCCGTTCGCATCTGGAACAGCGTATCGAGCTGCCCGCTGCCGACGGCGCGGATATCGTCCGAGAACGGCGGGAATTCGATGGTCGCTTCGCGGCCGAAGATGATCACGCCGGCTTTGTCCTCGGAGGCGTTCTGCAGATCCCCCTTGCGGCGGTGTTTGGCCACGTCCTGCATCACGTATTTCAGCATCGCCTCGCGGGTGATCTTGGGGATGCTCTCCGACTGGTCGAGCAGGTACATCACCGTCACCCGGTCGCTAATCCGCTTGAGCTGCACTTCCGCCAGGGCCAGCACCATCAGCACCAGCACCAAAGTGCGAAAGCCGAGCGCGAACAGGCGGCGATACGGCCCCAGCCCCGCCAGGCTGCGGAAGGACACCGCCCATAAAATCGGCAGCAGGATCAGCGCGAGGAGCCACTGCGGCTTATCGAAACCGATTTGCAATCCAAACATCGGCTAGCTCCTCGCTGACAAAACTGCGGGGGATGGCCGCGAAAATCGCAAAAAGACACAAAAATTCAAATCAATTCAATACTTTTTGTGACTCTTTGTGTTTTTCGTGGCTATCCTTTCCCGTTTAATTCACATTCCGATTGTATCCGTCTCTCGGACTACTTCCTACCGTCACAGCCAGAACCGCTGCACCCGGTGATTATACGAGTCGAGCACGTACATCCGCCCTCGGGAATCCCGCGTGATGCCCCAAGGCTGGTCGAGCTCGCCGTCGCGGCGGCCGTTTTTGCCCCACCAACCTATTGAGTCGCCTGCCAGCGTGAATTTTTGCACCCGGTGGTTGCCGAATTCGCACAAATAGACGTGCCCTTGGCCGTCGAGCAGGATGTCGTAGGGGTATCGCAACTGGCCGGGGGCGTGCCCTTCTTCCCCCCAGATTCTGACCGGTTTGGGCTGGCTGCCGCGGACATCGAAGACCTGAACCCGGTGATTGCAGGCATCCGTGACCCAAATCTGGTCCTGGTCATCGATGGCCATCTTTTGCGGGCGGAGGAACTTTCCCGGTTCGCTGCCGTGGCCGCCCCACTGCGACACATACTTGCGCTGCGGGGTGAATTTCTGAATCCGGTCCCATTCGCCATACTCGGAGACGTAGTAGTTGCCCGCGGAATCCTCCAGACAGTCCGTCACGCAACTAAATTCGCCCGGCTTCTCCCCCGCCTTGCCGCCGATGGTGCGATTCTCCAACAGTTTGCCTTCCGGCGTGTAGCAGAGGATGCGGGCGTAATGCGTGTCCGCAACCAGCAAATTGCCGTCGCGGCTGAACGAAAGTCCCGAGGGCTTGCCGTTGGCGAACTTGGGAGTCTGCCAGCCGCGGAGGTACTCGCCATCGGGTGTAAACACCGAGATTCGCGGCGTGATATCGACGATGTAGAGATTGTCGTGCTTGTCAATCGTGATGGCCCGCGGCTTTTGCAGCTTGCCCGGCGTGGTCCCCGGCTGGCCCCATACGGCATCGAGACTGCCTGATTCTCCCCCTGGCGAACCACAGCCGGTGAAGAATGAAGCCCCAGCCAGACCGGTAGCCTGGGCGAGGAACGAACGGCGAGTGAGACGGAGGCGTGGCATACGCCCATTCTACCGCGCCTACGGTTCAATTGCTTAGCCGTCGCGTCCACGCGGCGCAATCCCGCGTGGACGCGGGGGGCTAAGCTGTACCTACCTTTTGCGGGCGCAGGGAAGTATTCTTATGTCTTCCCAGCAGGCCAGATTTCTCACCCTCCCTCCTCATGGATCAACAGCGCGAACGGATCCAGGCGGACTTGCGAGGGCTGTTAGCGGGGGAGGTCCACTGCGAAGACCCCTTCGTGCAGATGTATTCCACCGACGGCAGCATCTACCAGGTGCCGCCGCTGGGGGTGGCCCGGCCTCGCGGTGTGGCCGATGTGAAGGCGGCCATCCGCTATTGTGCCGAGAACGGCCATTCCCTCCATGCTCGGGGTGCCGGAACCGGCCTGGCCGGCGAATCGCTGGGGCCAGGGCTCGTCCTGGATTTTTCCCAAGCGATGCGGCGGATCGTACACGTGGGGGACGGCACCGTCACCGTTCAGCCGGGGGTCGTGCTCGGACAACTCAACCGGTATCTGTCGGCGTTCGGTCGGCAGTTCGGGCCGGACCCCGCGACCGGCGGTGTCACCACGATGGGGAGCGTGCTGGCCCTCGATAACAGCGGCAGCAACTGGCTCCGCTACGGCTCGGCCCGCCGCCATGTGGTGAGCATGCAAGTGGCCTTGGCCGACGGCGAAGTTTTTGAAGCAGCCCGTCATCCCGTCACCGACAACCCCGACCTCGACCCCAATCCTCGCCGCCGCGAAATCGTCCGCCGCCTGGCCGACCTCATCCAGCGGGAAGATGCCGTCATCAAAGCCAACCAGCCGCGGGCCTGGGTCAACCGAGCGGGTTATCATCTCACGGATGTACTCAAAGATGGCCAGCTCGACCTCGCCCGCCTGCTGGTCGGCAGTGAAGGGACGCTGGCCCTTATCACCCAGGCCACTCTCCGCACCGAGTCCATTCCCAAGAGCCGCGGCCTGGTCCTGATGTTCTTCGACCGCCTGGAAGCCGCCGCCCAAGCCGCCATGGAAGCCGCCGAGTTGAAGCTGGCCGCCTGCGACCTGATGGACCGCCGCATCCTTACTCTTGCTCGCGACGTGGACCCCCGCTACGCCCACGCCATTCCCCGCGACGCCGAAGCAATGCTGATGGTGGAACAGCAGGCCGACGAATCCCGCGAAGTCATCGAAAGCCTGCAACAGGTCGCCCTCCGCTGGCAACGCCGCCGACGCCTCGCGTTTGGCTTTCACCTGGCCCTTGCACCGGAGGAGTACGACCTGTTCCGCCGGCTGGCGCGGCGGGTTTCGCCGACGCTCTACCGCGTGCAAGGAAACGAGCGCCCCACGCCATTTGTGGAAGACATCGCGGTGCCGCCGGACACGCTGCCGGAGTTTCTGGTGCATCTGCAGAACGTGCTGAAGAACCACCAAGTGACGGCCTCCTTCTTCGCCCACGCCGGCCACGGGCAGATGCACGTCCGCCCCTTCCTCGACCTCTCGCGGCCGGACCACATTCGCAAGATGCAGGACCTGGCCACCGAGCTGTACGACAAGGTTCTCTCCCTCGGTGGCACGATCAGTGGCGAGCACGGCTGCGGCCTCAGTCGCACCTGGTATGTGCGGCGGCAATTCGGGCCGCTGTACGACGTGTTCCGCGAAGTGAAACGGATCTTCGACCCGCAGAATTTGCTCAACCCGGGGAAAGTGGTGGCGGATTTGCCGCAACCTCTGACGAAGAATATGCGTCCGTATCGAGAAGATGGATTGCTCGACGCGAAACCGCGAGCGGAGACGGTGACTGACGAGAAGGAATTGCCGGATACACCGGAAGTAAAGCCCACGGAGAAGCCTTTGGAGCTTCATTTGATTTGGGATGGAACGCTTTCTTCCACCGCCAACCACTGCAACGGATGCGGGCGATGCCGCACGCAGTCCCCCGAGGCCCGGATGTGTCCCATCTTCCGCCACGCCCCTTCGGAAGAGGCTTCGCCGCGGGCCAAGGCGAACCTGATGCGAGGCATCATCAGCGGCGAGCTGGGAGCGGGGGAACTGACGACCGACCTGGTGAAGTCGGTGGCGGACCTGTGCGTCAATTGCCATCAGTGCCGCTTGGAATGTCCCGCCGGCGTGGACATTCCCAAGATGATGATTGAGGCTAAGGCCCAGTATGTCACCAGCAACGGGCTGGACACGGCCGACTGGTTCCTGTCGCGGCTTGATTGGCTCTCCCGCTGGGCAGGGTTCTTTGGGCCACTCTCGAACTGGGCGCTGCACAACCGGACCATGCGGTGGCTGATGGAGAAGATGACCGGCATCGCCCAGGGGCGCAAGCTGCCGCGAGTGGCGTCGTCGAGCTTCCTCCGCCGGGCGGACCGTCGTCGTCTGACCCGCCCCACGCGGCGGACCGGCGGCAAGGTGCTGTACTTCGTGGACCTGTACGCCAACTGGTACGACGTGCAACTCGCCGAGGCCTTCGTCGCCATCATGCAGCACCACGGCATCGCCGTGTATGTGCATCCGCAGCAGCTCGGCAGTGCGATGGCAAAAATCGCTTTGGGGGATGTGGAACGTGCCCGCTTCATCGCTAAGAAAAACGTCACGCTCCTGGCCGATGCCGTCCGCCTGGGATACGAAATCGTCGCCACCGAGCCGTCCGCCGCTCTCTGTCTGACCCACGAATACAAAAACCTGCTCGACGACGAAGACGCCCGCCTGGTGGCCGACCACACCAGCGAGGCTTGCACCTACCTCTGGCGTCTGCACGAAACGGGCAAGTTGGAACTCGATTTCCGCCCCATCAACCTGACGCTCGGCTATCATCTGCCGTGCCATTTGCGGGCCCTCGACGTCGGCTCCCCCGGCGAACGACTGCTGAAGCTCATCCCCGGACTCTCGGTGAAACGGATTGAGCGCGGCTGCAGCGGCATGGCCGGCACCTACGGCCTGCGGCGGGACAACTATCGCGCCAGCCTCCGCGCCGGCTGGGGGCTCATCTCCGCGCTGCGGGATACCTCCATCGATCTGGGGACGACCGAGTGCAGCACCTGTAAAATGCAGATGGAGCAAGGAACCACCAAGCCCACCATCCATCCCCTCAAAATGCTCGCCCTGGCCTACGGCTTGATGCCCGAAATCGAAAAGCTCTTCACCGCCCGGAGCGAGGAACTGACGATTACCTAGGTCTTCACCGGAAATCGCCAGTACGCTGCAGCCACCAGGCTCACCTGCGCAGCGGCTAAGAGCAGCGGATGCACAAACAGCGATGAGTCAGGAATCCTGCGCTGAGGGGCAACCACTTCCCCATGCAGCAGCTCCCAACCCTGGGCCGTCCGCCGCCAGCCGTCATCGACGAGGGCCGAGTCACCCCGCAAACATGTGCTGGCCGCTACAACCAGCAGCATCGCGCCGCCGCACCAGCGGAGACTCTGTAGCAAATTCTTGGACATGCCTCGTTAGCGGATGCACGCCCAAGGCCGCGAATGACCACGACCAGCGCCCGCGCATCGTTAGTCGAGACGAGCCTTGGAGTTGCAGAGAATGTTCGCGGCCGGCTGGGCAGGGACACGTTGCTTTCCAGCAACAGTTATCCGACCGGGATGTTGCCAAATCGCTGCGGTTGCCAGGGGGCATCAAGCGCCGCCTCGGGCGGGCCTCACATGGGCTGAATCGATGGTCACGCGGTTTGCCGGCAGGCTTTGCGTGGCCTAAGTTTCTCCGTGCGGAAGCTCCGCGCACCAGCCCGACAAATACTTCGCACGAAGCAGGAAGTTGGAACCATGACAACCGCCGCGCCCGACCTCAAAGACCTCCTGCGGAGCGCTCAACTGCCCGCCTTGCCCCAAAGCGCGATTCGCCTTCTGGAACTGTCGCAAGACCCCAACAATGGTCCGGCGGAGTTCGCCATCCCGATCGAAGCCGATCCGGGGCTGACCGGCCAGGTGCTCAAATTCGTCAACTCGTCCTACTTCGGCTTCTCGCGCGAGATCAACAGTGTCAAGCTGGCGATCACGTTGGTGGGTATCCGCACGATCAAGAACTTCGCGCTGTGGAGCGCGGTCTTCAGCCTGATGCCCAACCCGCGGTGCGGGCCGTTCGACCTCAAAAGCCTGTGGCAGGATTCGCTCCGCCGGGCCCTGTTCGCCCGCAGTTTTGGCAAGCTCCTGGGGATGAAGGACGCGGAAGAATGCTTCGCCGCAGCCCTGCTGCAGGACATGGCGATTCCGCTCCTGGCCAAGGAGATCCCCCAGCGCTACCTCAAGCTGTTTCAGGACCGTTCCGCGGGGGCGCAGCGCCTGTCGGACCTGGAGCAGTCCAACTTTGGCTGGACCCACGCCGATGCCGCCGCCTTCATGTGCCGCTCCTGGAGCCTGCCGGAAGAGTTTGCCACGCTGATCGAATCCCACTGCAAACTGGACGAGCTGGTCGCCGCGGGGGACAAATTCCCCGGCAAGCTGGCCGTCGCCCTGTCGGCTTTGCTGCCCGCGGCCAGCGACAAGGATTGGAAGGATCGGGAGCGATTCCTCGTCACGTTCAATAAACTGGCCGCCGGCAAGAAGTCAACCGCTCCCCGCTTTCTGGCCGAGGTGGACAAGGACTTTGGCGAGTTTGCCCCCGTCCTAAGGCTGTCTGCGCCCACCAAAACGCTGGTTCAATTTCTGGAAGAGGCGGTAGCGGGAGTGTAATTTCGGTTCTTTGCCGTTGACCATCTCCCCCCATTTTCCTATTGTCCCGTCGGGCGAATAGCGCGCATGTCTAGCGACTGGAAAGGGTCTCGCCATGGATCGGCCGGAAGTCAGCGTTGTCGTCAATACTTTTGAGAAGCCGTGGCATCTGCGCCGGTGCCTGGTATCGCTGGCCTGCCAGTCCCTCGCCGGAACGATGGAAGTGGTTGTGGTCGATGACGGCTCGCGGGATGAGACGGCGGCGGTCGTGCGCGGGTTTGCCAGGACGGCTCCGTTTCCCGTCAAGTTCCTGACGCATCCGCATGAAGCCTTTCAGCTCTGCCGCTGCCGCAACGAAGGGGCGGCAGCCAGCTCCGCGGATCGGCTGATCTTTTTTGATGGCGACCTGATTGCCGGGCCTGATCACATCGCCGAGCATCTGCGCCACCTCGCGCCGGGGGTCGTCACCAACTCGTATTGCGTTCGCCTCGAGGAAGACGACTGCCAGCGGATTGACGAGGACTTGATTCGCAGCGGAGAGTTCACCCGGCTCGTACCGCCCCGCGGTCTGGCCAAGCTGGCCAGGATGTATCGCAAGGCCTGGCTCTACTCGCTCATCCGCCATTCCAATAAGCCACGATGCAAGGGAGGCGATCTGGGCGTGATACGCGGGGATCTCGAAAGGCTGAACGGCTTTGACGAGAACTTTCGGGCCTGGGGAGGGGAAGACGACGATTTTGGCTTTCGTCTGCGAGCCGCGAAGGTGCGACTGAAATACATCATGAATCTGACTCGCAGCTATCACCTTTGGCATCCTCCCGCCTCCAGCCGCCCGGACCGGCTGCGGAACGGCGAGAATGAAGAGTACCTGCATCGCCGGGTGCGGTTGACGCGATGCATGAGCGGACTCATAAAGCGGACTCTCCGCGATTTGGAAGTTCGGCTTTGCGGCGTGGCTGCCGATGCCACGGCGCTCCAGCGAGCGCTCGGCATCCATTTCAAGTGGCCGCAACTGCCGCAAGGCGGCCGAGCGGATGTGGAGATCCTACCCTATCCCGGCGAAGGCCGGTTCACC
>JBKJNY010000250.1:0-27574 GCA_046593355.1 Pirellulaceae bacterium
GCCCTGCTGCCGTTGCGGTTCCAGCGGGTGCAGGTGACGGCAGAGGAGTTCGATGATTGCCTGGCTGCCGGTGATCGCCGGACGGGGCGGTTTCTGTATCGCACCGCTTGCCCGCAGTGCCAGGCCTGCGAGCCGATTCGTCTAGACCTCAAGTCCTTTCAGCAGAACCAGACGCAGCGGCGGGTTTGGCGGAAGGGAAACGAGCTGCTGACCGTCCGAATCGGTCCGCCCGTGGTCGATGAGGAGCGGGTGCGGCTGTTTAGCCTGCACCAGCGCATTCGCCGCCTAAAGGAGACCGAAGAGGACATCATCGACGAGGATTCTTACCGTCAGTTCCTCACCTCCAGTTGCTGCCGCACGGTGGAGTTCAGCTATTACCAGGGTCAAGAGTTGGTCGCGGTGGCCATAGCCGACACGGGCGCTACCGCGCTGTCCGCCGTCTACTGCTTCTACAACCCGCACTATCACGGCCTCAGCCTCGGCACCTACTCGGTCCTGCGGCAAGCGGCATTCTGCGAGCAAATGGGCCGCCGCTTTCTCTACCTCGGCTTCTACATTGCCCAGTCGCCGCACATGTCCTACAAGGCGAGGTTCCATCCTCACCAGCGGCGTATTGACGGCGTGTGGCGAGACTTTGCGTAATAGTGGGTGTGGCGAAGACCATGCGGACCAGCGAATCACGCCCACGCAAAGCCGTGGGCGTGCCACTCATGCCTACTTCTTCTCCACGACCCAGATATTCCGGAATGCTACGGGGTTGCCGTGGTCTTGCAGGAACAGGCCATTGGCTTCGGAGCCTTCGGGGTCTTTGCCAGGGGTCCCCTTGCCCAGCTCCTGGTCGTCGTGGATGACGATGCCGTTGTGCTTGATCGTGCAGCGAGCGTTCTTCACCTTCTTTTCGCCGTCATATTTCGCGGCAATGAACTCGATGTCGTAGGTCTGCCAGGCGAGCGGCGGCAGGCAGGAATTGACGATCGGCTTGTTGATGGAGTAGATGCCGCCGCATTCGTTGTCCGCTCCGTCCAGGCCGAAGGAGTCGAGGACTTGCAGCTCGTAGCGGCCCTGCATGTAGACGCCGCTGTTGCCGCGACCCTGGCCACGGGAGAGGGGCATGAAAGGGGTGCGGAACTCGATGTGCAGCGTGTGGTCCTGGAATTTGGCCTTGCTGTTGGGGTTGCTGGAAGCCAGCAGGTTGTCCTCGATGATTTTACCGTTTTCGAAGTTGTCTGGAGTCGTGCCATCAAACAAGACCTTCGCCCCCTGTGGCGGCTTGGCACCGAGAGTCGGGCTCTTTCGCTCGACCTTCTTGAGCTCGCCAACAGTCGTGCCTTCCTTATCCTTGACGGTGATAGCGCCGTCCTTGACGATGCCGGTCCAATCATCCCCCGTGAGCGTGACCGACCCGTCCTTCAACTCACCCTTGCCGGGCTTGGTTTCATCCCCGCGCTTCCAGCCGTCGCCGGGCAGGCCTCCCTTGAAACCGACAACATCGAACTTGCCTTCGCCGAGGGCGATGATCTGCGCGCCCCATTTCTCGCCGTCGCCGCCGCCGGCGTACTCACCCTGAAAGGCAAAGTCCGGACCAGCTTTGGCGGCATCGGTAAAAGCGGGATTCTTGTCAGCCGCGAGGGCTGCGGCAGCGAGGCAGAGTAGGCTCGCCAAGGCGAGGGAGAGGGAAGGAAGACGCATGGTGGAATCTCCTGGGTCGGGATGTGATGGTCGGAATGGAGCGTGGGCTACCAGCGGGCATTGTCGCGGGGAGCGGGGCGGGAATCAAGCTGGCGGTGAGTACCCGCCTGTTTCCAATCGTAGCAATAGGTCGTCCAGTCGGGCATAAATGGCGTCGTAGTTATCAAAGGAGCGTCCCTGTACACATATCCAATCGAGCCAATTAACCCCGGCCAGGATAACGTTTGTCTCATTGAGTACCTGTGCCAATCGCCATTCGTCCGCGGAGAGAGGGCGGATCGAATTGTAGGCGAGACGGGCGAATTCCCAAGCTTCCCGGTCATTCCCCAGCAGGCTGGCAAGCAGTCGGGACAAATCGCAAGCTGCTGAATCCACTCGCATCGCGCCAAAATCGACGATGCCGGTGACTTCGTCGCCGGTGAAGAGAATGTGGTCGTGCCAGAGGTCGCGGATGACAGGAAAGAGCGGAACGCTCATCGTTGTTGTTTCGTCCAAACAAGAAGCCGTAAACTGTGCGCGGTGTCGAAAATGGGCAAGCAGTGCCTTTCCGCGACTCTGGAGCGATGGGTTAGAGCAGCAATCGACCGCAGCTGCGATTTTGTCTACGTCACCAGCCATCAAACGCAGCAACTGTTCGCGGCGGGAAAATAGCGTGAGGGATGGTTGAAGGCAGCCTGGATAAAGTGATTCGGAAACATGATGCATCCGAGCTACAGCTTCCATCGCATTTTCCAGACGCTGGCGAGACGGTTTTTCTTGAAAGTCCGCAGTGCCGGGCACCCAGGGAGCAAGCTCCCAAAAATGCTCGTCGTGCGACAGTAGTGTTTTTCCCTTACAGATCGGAATTGGAACAGGAATGAACGCCAGGCCGCTTTGTCCAAGCGTTCGCAACACATCATGAATGAACGCGAGCTGCCTTTCTGACGGATGTTCCCGCGGCCAGCGGCGCAGGCAGAGATCCCCTGCTTCCCGTTCAATACGCCAGAGCAATGATCCGCTAAAGCCGCCGGCGTTGGCGAGGGAGTGAACGCGGCGAATCGGCCCCAGTCCTGGATAGTGTTCCAGGACCGGGGCGATGGAGATTTCGGCGGCCATGCCATCATTCTACCGGCAGCCAAGCGAGGGGGTCGGGAGTCTTTGGCGTGATAACGTATTCCATGGAGCATGACCACCGACGCCAAAGACTCCCGACCCCCTTGCGCCACGGCTAGTCAATCCTATAGACCTGACCGCGGAGCTTGACGATCAGCTCGTCCCCTTCTTGCTGGCGGGCGAGGAGGGCGTTTTCGCCAGTGGTGTTGGCCTTGACCAGGGCGAAGTATTCGTCGGTGAACCGCTTGACCTTTTTGATCTTGGCGTCGTCCTTGTCGGGATCGACCTCTTGGGCATTGGCGGCATAGAGCGTATGGCCCCGCTTGTAGAGCGTTTCATTGCCGACGTTCTGCACCGCGTCCCCGGCAGCAACTTCCTGATCGGTGTCGATGTCGCGGAACCGCGCGCCGCTGTAGCCCTTCAGACGGCCACCCGCATCTGCCTGGGGAGCCGAAGCAGCCGGCAGTCCCGGGAGGCCTCCTGCGCCCCTGCCTCCTCCGCCAAAGCCGGCTCCGCCGCCGGACTGGGCCTGCTTGGCCGATTGCAAGTCGAACTTCGCGCCGCGCTGGGCCACCCCCTCTTTCCCTTCGGCCGAGGAGAGCCGGTCGAGGTTCCTCCGCGTCGCTTCCACATTAGCGCCGAAATTGGACAAGGCCAGTTGCGACGGCTTGGCGTTCTCGTCCGCCAGGAACGAGGTGTAAGGAGTGAGAATTCCGTGTTTGGTGGAAAGCCCGACCAACTCCTTCACCAGCTCGTCGTTCTTTCCCTGGAGGTCCAACTCGTCAATAATTTCGCCAATCCGCCGCATCGCCCAAAGCTTCTCGACGAAGGCGAAGGACTGGTCATTGCTCTTTTCGATGAGCGAAGCGGGGAAGTCGAACTTCTTTTCCTCGCTCCCGAGTTTGCCGGTGATCGTCACTTTTGCGCCGCCGGCCTTCTTGTAACGGCCGACGATGACCAACTGGTCTCCGGCGAAGATGTCATAAACTTCCTTGGGATACATCCGGTTGATGGAGGGAGCGCCGCTGTCGGTCGCCGCGTCCACGTCCACCTTCACGCTGACGTGCGTCATCACCGGGCTGCTTATTTTGCTGCTGAGCCGGCCCACCGAGGATTCGATGTTCTCATCGGGCCGCACGTAGTCGCTCTGGCCGTAATTGTCCCGGGCGATCCGGTCCAGCAGGCGGCTGTTGACGTCATAGCCGACGCCGAAGGTGATGATGCGGCTGCGGATTTTGTTGTTTTGCTTGGCGTTTTGGGCGATTTTGGCCTCGTTCGTTTCGCCGGCCGTCGGCAGACCGTCGGTGAGGAACAGCACAAAATTGGGCCGCGTGTCGTCCTTGATCATGGCCAGAGCCGTCGTCATCGCGCCGTCAATATTCGTGCTGCCGCCGGCGTAAATGCCGTCCACGAAGGCGAGTGCCGACTTGCGGGTCTCGTCATCGTACTTTTGAAGCTCGGGCTTGAAAGATTCCACCGCGCTGTCGTAGGCGACGATGTTGAACATATCGCCCGTGCGGAGATTATTGAGCACGAACTTGAGAGCGTCCTTGGCCTGGTCAATTTTCTTGCCGCTCATGCTGCCGGAACGGTCGACGACAAAGACCAGCGTTTTGTTGGGGCGCTCGCTATTCATGGCCTTCACTTCCGGGCTGGCGAGGAGCAGGAAAAAGCCGTCCTCATTCCCTTCGGGCCGATAGCTAATGACGCTGGCCCCCAGCGTGCCATCGTTCGTGTCGTAGAGCAGGCGGAAATCGCTCGTGGGAATCTGGTTGGTCACCTCGTACTTCACAATCGCGTGCTTGCCGTCCGGCCGCTGCACATTGATGGCGTGCGACGGGCTGTAGACGCTCTTCATCTCCGCCGTGCTCTCAATCGAGGCGTCGATGGAAATCTTCTCAACCGGCGTGGAACTGTACTTGGCCGTGGACAGCGGAATCACGAGGTCCGTGAGTTGGCCGCTCTTCCGCAAAAGCTGACTGAACTTGAGCGTGACTTTTCGCTCCGCGCCCGCGGGGACGGGAAAGACGCTCGTCTGGAACATGCCGTAGCCGACCCATTCCAGCAAGGCGGGATCCTGGTTGCGGCGGACGTAGCCTTCGTAAATGGCGCGGGCCTCTTTCGCCGGCAGCAGCTTGGCGTCGTATTCCTTGCCGTCGACCATGAAGGTCATCCGATCAATCGCTCCGTCGTACGGCAGCGGAAAGACGAAACTGACTTCCATCTGGGCGCTGCCGGTGTTCACGAACGATTGCGAAACCTGCACCTGGGCCACCTGGTCCTTGATCTTGGCCTGATACGCCAGCTCCTTGATTTTGTAGGAGACTGGCGGCGGCGTGGGCCGCGGAATCGGCCGCGGCAGCGGAACCGGATGCGGCCAGTGATGGATGATGAGCACTCCCTGGCCCAATGCCGGCGTGCCGGCCAGAGCCAGGAGCAGAATTGCCAGAAACGACCCGATGCTTGCTATGACCCGTTTCATAACCCACCTCGAATGTTGGTACGAACCCCTTTGTGCCGACCGCGGCTGCCGAAAGTAAGACGGCCTTACCCCGGCATGTGTTTCCTTCTTGAACCCTTAGTTTCCACTTCGGTGCCGTTCTTGCCAAGCGCGGACCGGCGGTTGTTACGGCGGGGTTATACGCCAACCGCCGCCACATTGCCTATTTTGCCAACTGGAAAGGCTGCCCGACTCTTAGCTTCGTCGCCTCCCTTTATCCCCGCCTTCTACTTCGAAATTCACTGAATTTCAAAGGTGCCGCGTGGTTTGCGCCCCAAGTCGGTCTTTAGTCCATGGACAGTTGGCGGCTCGCTCACGGCGTCCAGACTCTAGGCCATGAGCGCCGGCAAAAGCATTGCTGCCAGTAGCGCAAACAGCATCAGGATGACGAGCCAGTCAGTTAGGGATGTCGGCCGCAGGGTATTCGGGTCGTGGCGGAACATACCCGTCATGGTAGCCGTCCCGGATGCAAAAACCCAGCAAGGTATCGCGGAATCGATGGGCCGCGACATACACGATGTGGTAGAATGAGATTGCTAGCCTCACCGCGGAGATCCATGCGATGTCAATCACTATTGATGCCACTTACGAAGGCGGCGTTCTCGTTCCTGCCCAGCCCCTGCCGCTTGGCGAGCACGAGCGAGTGCGCGTGACGGTTGAGCCGCGGGACGAACGGAAGGCTGAAAGTCGAACTGATCCGACGAACTCCAAAAGATGTCAGCTTTCGCTGGCGGAGCGAATCGTGGCGAGGGCTCACGCGCTGCCACCGGAAGTGCTCGAATCGTTGCCCGTCGATGGTGCCTCGCAGCATGATCACTACATCTACGGCACGCCGAAGCGCCCGGAGTAACCAGGGATGGCCGGCGTCTACTTCGCGGACAGCTTTTATTGGATTGCGCTGGCACATCCACGAGATACTTTTCATGCCCAAGTTGTGACTTGGGAGCGCGGGAATCCTAGCGCTCGCTTCACTACGACCGAGGAAATTCTTGGCGAAGTGCTGACATGGTTCGCGGGGAGCGGATCGGCAGCACGTGCTGCTGCCGCCGAGTTGGTTCGCGACACACTCTCCGACGATTCGATCCGAGTGCTGCCTCAGACCAGCCTGGATTTCCACGCCGCCCTGGCCCTCTACGAATCCCGGCCGGACAAGCAGTACAGCCTGACCGACTGCCGCTCGATGGTCGCCTCGCGAGCATTGGGCATTTCGGAAGTGTTGACGAACGATCGCCATTTCACCCAGGAAGGATTCACGATTTTGTTTCCGTAGCGGTTGCGAGAAATCCTAGTTTCGTCGATACCCTCACCCCGGCCCTCTCCCCAAGGGAGTGGGATAACCATGCTTCACGACAAGAGTCACGCCATCTTCTCCCGCGCCCAGCAGTTAATGCCGGGCGGCGTGAACAGCCCTGCGCGGGCATTCGGCGGCGTCGGCGGTGAGCCGGTGGTTATCGAGCGGGCGTCGGGAGCTTACTTGTTCGATGTAGATGGCAATCGCTACATCGATTACGTCGGGGCGTGGGGGCCGATGATTCTGGGGCACCAGCATCCGGCGGTCGTCGAGGCGGTGAAGAAAGCGGCGGACAACGGGTTCAGTTTCGGTGCGCCGACTCGGGCGGAAAATGACCTGGCGGAGCTGATTTTCGCCTGCGTGCCGAGCATCGAGATGGTCCGACTGGTCAGCAGCGGGACGGAAGCGACGATGAGCGCCATCCGCCTCGCTCGCGGTTTTACCGGGCGGGATGTCATCGTCAAATTCGCCGGCAACTACCACGGGCATGTCGATAGCCTGCTGGTCGCCGCCGGCAGTAGCGCGGCCACGCTTGGCGTTCCGAATTCTCCTGGCGTCACCGCGGGGACGACCAAAGACACGCTCATTTTGCAGTACAACGACGTGCCCGGCTTGGAACAAGCGTTTACAAAACACGGCTCACGCATTGCCGGTGTCATTTTCGAGCCGGTGGTGGGAAATATGGGCGTGGTGATTCCGTCACCCGAATTCTTGCGTAGCCTGCGGAATCAAACCGCGCAGCATGGGGCGCTCCTCATCTGCGACGAAGTGATGACCGGCTTTCGGGTGGCCCTTGGCGGTGCCCAGGAGCTGCTCAAGATTCAGCCGGACATTACTACCCTGGGAAAGATTGTCGGCGGCGGCCTTCCCATCGGTGCGTACGGCGGCCGGCGGGACATCATGCAGCACATCCTCCCCGCCGGCAAAGTTTTTCAAGCCGGCACCAACAGCGGCAACCCCATCGCCACCGCTGCCGGCATCGCCACGCTGGAGGAACTGCGGAGGAATCCGCCGTATGAAAGGCTGGAGCGGCTTGGCGCCCATCTGGCGGACGGTCTGCTCCAAGCCGCCAAGTCCGCCGGCGTGCCGCACAGCCTTACCCGCGTCGGCAGCATGTTGACGCTTTTCTTCGCCACACCAGCCCCGCACGACTGGCCCACGGCCGCCAGGAGTGACACCGGCCGCTTCGCCAAATACTTCTGGGGCCTGCTGGAGCGCGGCGTCTACATGCCGTGCAGCCAGTTCGAAGCCCTGTTCGTGTCGGCTGCCCACACCGAGGCGGACATCGACGCCACTATTGCCGCGGCACAAGAGGCACTTCGACCGCTGTAATCTTCAAACCGGCTATGGCAACCAGCAGCAGCACCAGAAAGAAGATCCTCGCCGCGTTCACCGGTTCCTTGAGCAGCCAGATCCCCAGAATCGCCGCGCCGGTCGCCCCGATGCCGGTCCACACCGCATAGGCGGTGCCGATGGGCAACGTCTTCGCCGACCAAGCCAGCAGATACATGCTCGCGGCAATGGCCAGAATCGTCAGCACGCTAGGGACGGGCTTGCGAAAGCCGTCCGTGTATTTCAACCCAATGGCCCAGCCCGATTCGAGCAGCCCCGCGATGATGAGAATGAGCCACGCCATGAAGAGAATTCGTTTCAAGTAGGGTGCATGAGTTCCACGAAATGCACGCGCGCGGGACGTCGGTCTTGGGATGACACATTTTTGCTGGCGGCGTTCCCTCCCGCGTGCATGGCGCTGGCGCTTATGCACCCTACAGTAATGTCCCGCGCGCTCTTGACCAGCCCCGCCCCCATGTCGAGAATTAACAATTCCAGTTGGGGTACACCGCCGACGCACAGGGAGACGCCAATCCCGGGGGCTTCCTCGGCGGCTGCCTACTCATCTATTATCCTCCCAGCTCATGGCATCGCTTGTCTTGGATTTGACGACCGCCGAGGACCCGCGCGACGTGGTCCACCGGGCGGTGCAGGCGCTGGTGGAAGGAAAACTGGTCGTCTTCCCCACCGAGACCGTCTATGTAGTTGCCGCCCATGCGTTTGATGAGCGGGCCGTGGAGCGTTTGGCTCACCTGTGCCGTCAGCCGGGCTCCGGCCCGCTGACGCTGGCCCTGAAAAGCACGGATGAGGCCCTGGATTACGTTCCCCGAATTCCCCGCGTCGGGCTGAGGCTCGCTCGCCGCTGCTGGCCAGGGCCGGTGACGCTGCAGCTTGACGATGCGCAGGCCGATAGTCTGGTCCAACGCCTGCCGCCGAGAGTGCGGCAAGTGGTCGCGCCTGGGGGAGTCATCAGGTTACGGGTTCCGGACCATGACCTCATCGCTTCCGCGCTGCGGCTCTTGGCGGGGCCGCTTGTCATTGCGGGGGCACACTGTCCCGGAGAGCCGGACACGGTCACCGCTCAGGAAGCCATCCAGCAGATTGGCAAAAAGGTGGACGTGGTGATTGACGCAGGCCGCTGCCGCCTGGCGCAGCCATCGACCATCGCCTACGTGGACAAAGGGGGATTCGAGATTCCGCGGGTCGGCGCGGTCTCGGAAACCAACCTCAAGCGGCTGGCCAGTTGGATTGCCGTCTTCGTCTGCACGGGCAATACCTGCCGCAGCCCCATGGCCGAGGCCCTGCTGCGAAAACGAATTGCCGAAAAGCTCGGCTGCACCACGGAAGAGTTGGAGGAACGAGGCGTCATGGTGATGTCCGCGGGCATCGCGGCCAGCCCCGGCGTGCGGCCGGCCGCCGAAGCCGTCGGCGCCATGAAACAGCGAGGGCTGGATCTTTCCATGCACGAAAGCCAGCCGCTGACCGAACGACTGGTGCGATTCGCCGACATCATTCTCACCATGACCCGCAGCCACCGGGACGCCATCATTTCCAGCTTTCCCGATGCGGCCACGCGGACCCACATCATTTCCAAGAACCGCGGCGACGTTTCCGACCCCATCGGCGGCCCCCCCGAGCTTTACCACCGCTGCGCCGAACAGATCGACGAGTATCTGGAAGGATGGATGGACGAGCTGGATTTTGAGGAGGAGAAGTAGGTCGCGATGAACAAGGAGCGGTCCCACAATCTCGGGCCTGCGATCATCGAGCTTACGCTACCGGATCCTCCGACGAACAAACTCCCATGCAGGGTCAATTACTGACGTAACCCCGGCTGGCCAGCCAAGGTTACTCATTTCGTGAATCTGAGTGAAGCTAGCCTTGCCACAAGTCGTTCTGTGACGGGGATCGCGATTGATCGCAGATTGCCTGTTTTCGACTTCTGAGTAACCCCGACTGGCCCGCGCTTTTGCTTGACTCTCCACGCGCCAGCCGGTAGCATCAAGGAATTCCCGCGCAATTCCGGCGGTTTTTTGCCGCCAGTCGGCGGTGTCCAGGACGACCAATTTCTTTACGCCCAGGAAACCTGTTCATGCGGCTTCAACGATTGAGTGGCTGGCGGGTGTTGACGGTGGTGATCGCCCTGCTGGGATCGTCCCTGCTGATGTCTGGAACAGCGGCGGCCGTGACGCCGGATACTCCGGCCGTCAAAGAACGTGTCAAACTTGCTCTCAAGTATTTGGCGGGCGTCAGCGACCCGCGTCTCGGCGGCGATTGCTTGATCGGCTTGTGCTTCTTCAAGGCCGGCGTCGAGGATCATCCAAAAATCGCCCACGCGATCAAGCGCTGTCAGGAGGCAAGTGCCGGCGCGCTCAATGTAATCGACAATTACAGTCTCGGCATTGCCCTGATGTTTTTGTGCGAAGTCGGCCCGCAGAAGCACCACGATCTGATCGATAAATTCACGAAGGAGTTTTTTACCCGTCAGCAACCGATTGGGGGCTGGAGCTATCCCACCTATAAGACCGGCGATACCTCCCAAACGCAGTACGCCGTGCTGGGGCTGTGGATGGCCAAAAACTTCGGCCAAATCGATATTCCTATCGACAAGGTGGAAGGGGTCTGCGCGTGGTTGATGCGGACGCAGGATCCCACGGGGGGCTGGGGCTACCAGGGAGTTGATCCCGGAGGGCTGATCAAGGTCCAGCAGACCAGCGTCAGCACAACCCTTTCGGCGTCGGGCAGCGGGTCGATGTACATGCTGGCGGACATGCTGCAGGTCACGCGGCGCGTGGACGTTGCGAATGCTCCCAAGGCGAAGGCGCTTCAGGATATCGAAGTGCCGGGCAAGAAGGATCCTCGCGCCCCGCTGACGGTGATGCTCGCACCCGATGACATCAAGAACACCTTGGCCGCTGCCGACCGCCTCATGGGCACCGGCTTCACGCCGCAAACGCAGTGGAACCATTATTACATGTACGCCTTGGAGCGTTACCACAGCTTCCGTGAAAAGGCGGGAGGTGGCAGGGACAACACCTGGTATGACCAGGGCTTTGCCCACCTGGCCAAAACCCAGAAGAGTGACGGCAGTTGGGAAGGGTCGGATAGTCCTATCATCTGCACTTGCCTGGCGACGCTGTTCTTGGTGCGGAGCTCCAAAAAGGCAATTGAAAAGAAACTGGGGGAAGGGCTCGCAGTCGCAAGAATGGGACTGCCGCCGGACGTTAAGTTCATTCAAGTGACACCCAGCGGAAAGATTGTTGACGAAGGCGTGGTCATTCCGACCGATCAAATTCTGGAATTGATCAAGCTCGGCGAGAATGACGATGTGACGCGGCTCGCCGAGGAAAAAGAAGCTCTGGAACTAAGCAGCGACAAGACCGTGCGGAAAAGCCAGATCGAGAAGCTGCGGAATTTCGTGGGAGCGGGAAATTTCCATGCCCGAAAGCTGGCGGTGACGACCTTGGGCAAAGTACACGACCTCGACAATGTCCCTCGGCTACTGTTTGCCTTGACCGACCCAGACCCCGCGATCATACGGCAAGCTGACCGCGGACTTCGTTTTATCAGCCGCAAAGTAGACGGCGTGGGATTGCCCGAGAATGAGCCGACGACGGCCCAGGTCAAGGCGGCCCAGGCGGCTTGGAAAGCCTGGTATCTTTCGATCCGGCCAAATGCGGAACTGCTTGATTAAATTGACCCTTAAAACCCCAGGTGGGGCGGCAATCCGAAGTCGTCCTCCAGGCAAGAAAAACCTATGGCTTCTGCAGCACCCCGCCGGTTGACTCGCGTAAAGACGGATGTCGTCCAGCTCGGCACGTCCAAGTATGAACAAGCATCGGCGATGCTCTCGTCCATGCTGCTGTTGTTGGGAATGATGACGATTGTCATGTTTCTGGTCTGGCTATCCGCCACGATCATTTGGGACACGCCGGTCGCCAGGGTGACACTGGAAGACGTAGGAGGTGGTGGCAGCGGCAACATGGCGGGCGACGACAAGAATCTGGAAGAGCCGAATCCGGAAGAAATGCCGGAAATCGTGGAATTGAAGGTCGACCAGCCTCTGGAATCCATATCCACCATGGTTTCCACGGAAGTGGTCGCTCTCGATGCGGTGACGGGAGAGACTTCTTTCGGCAAGGGCGAAGGGATCGGCACCGGCGACGGCCGCGGCAAGGGACCAGGCGGCCCCGGAACGTCCGACGGAATTCCCGCCTGGGAGCGCTGGGAGATCAAGTTTTTTGCGGACGAAATTGACGTGTACGCCCAGCAGCTCGATTTTTTCAAAGTCGAGTTGGGCGTTGCCGGGGGGGGCATCGAAGATGTCGACTACTGCTCGAATTTCTCGGCCGCCACGCCCCAGCGGCGTGCCGCTAAGCCCAAGGAAGAAAAGCGACTCTGTTTTCTATATAAAGCGGGAAACCTTCGCGAAGCGGATCGGACTCTCGCCAGGAAAGCGGGCATTCAGGTTTCGGACCGCGTCGTGTTCCAGTTTTATACGCAGGAAATGTACACGCGGCTGCTGACCCTCGAAAACGAAAAGATGGGCAAGCGGCGAATCATCGAAGTCAAGAAAACCACGTTCGGCATCCGCGGCGCTCCCGGCAAATGGGAGTTTTATGTGATCGATCAGCAGTACCGTGCTCCCACCGCGTATAAGGCGGAGTAGAAAGCAGGCTCTTGGATGTCGATTCGCATCTCACCGCTTCCCCTGTCTCCAACGCGGCAGGAAAAGGCGACAGGTTTTCTCTCGGCGACACTTCTACTCCTTGGCCTTGTGACGCTCCTCCTGTGGGGAGCTTGGCTGTCCCAGCAACCGAGTCATTCGCCGACCGTGACGCGGCTGAGTTTTCGCCGAGAGAACGAGCTAGCTTCGGGTTCGACCGGGGCATCGGACACTGCCAAGACTCTCGAAGACCTGGAAACCCAGAAACAGCCGCCATCCACGGAAACGGCGGAGGCGTTTTTGCAGTCGGTTTCGGCACTGGCAACTGCGGAGCTCTCCGTGTTGGAAGATAGCGGCGGCCCCGCAAAAGGAATCGGCATTGGCGTCGAAGTGGGTGACGCACGTAAAGTGGGCCCCGGCGGTCCGGACGGGCCGGTCATCCCCGCCTGGCAGCGGTGGCAAATCCACTACGCGGCCAGCGGCCTGGATGAATATGCCGGCATCCTCGACGCCTTTGGCGTGGAACTCGGCGTGATCGGAGGAGGCGAGCCTGCCATGGATTACGCCCACGGCCTTTCGCAGTTGCGACCAAACACCCGTCTGGGGAGTCTCCAGCCGGATTCCCGCCTCCGCTTTGTCTTTGAGCGCGGCGAGTTGAAAGCAGCCGACCGGGCCCTGGCTCGCAAAGCCGGGCTTTCCACCGAAGGACGGCTGGTTTGCCAGTTTTTTCCCGAGGAGGTCCGGCAACGGCTGGAGTTGCTGGAGAAGGGAGCACTCGGGTCCAGGCCACTCGCCAGCGTGCGTCAAACCGTGTTCGGCATTCGCAATACAGACCGCGGTAGGGAATTCTTCGTCGAGCGCTTCGAGCCGGCCGCACTTTCCGGGAGCTTCACGCCGCTCTAGGTTCCCGCCTTTTTCTTGCTTCCTGCCGCTTGCCCGCTGCAAGATGCGTGGCGAGTGGATTACAATCGTTCTTTCCGCTTGGGCCTGGGGCCCGGGATCACTCGCCCTCCGCAACGTCTTCGTTTTCGTGAGTGTAATAATTCTATGCAACTGATTCTCGATTTCGTCAACAATAGCGTGTACGGCATGCAGGCGATCGTCGCGCTGTGGGGAACGTACTGCATCATCATGATCTACTGGCGGCTGTCGCAGAAGGGCTTTCGCAACGAGCGTAAGCAGGATGAGTTTCTGTCTGGGTTGGAACCTGTCGTGGCGTCGGGAGACTTCGAGTCCGCCACGGCGATGGTGGAAGGGGACAACCGCGCCCTTCCCCAACTGGCACACCTGGCAATGGCCAACCAGGATCTGGAGCTGACACGAATCCAAGATCTGGTCGTGGAGAGTTTTCAGCGGAACGTCGTCACCGAAATTGAAAACAAGATTAGCTGGATCAACAATGTCAACAAGACCGCGCCGATGCTCGGGCTGTTGGGGACAGTGCTGGGAATGATGGCGGCGTTTGGCAAGCTCTATGCCGGTGGTGACGCAGGGGTCAGTCCGGGAATGCTGGCCGGCGACATTTCATTCGCCCTGATTACGACGGCGGTCGGCCTGGCGATTACGCTCCCTTGCACGATCATAGTCGGTGACATCAACATCCGGCTCCGTCGGATGGACGAATCGGTCATCAGCGGTCTGAACCGTTTCCTGGAGGCATTTGCGGTTGGCCAGCAGGCACGGGCTGCCAGGGCGCGGAGGTAATCCATGGCGAAGATTGAACTGCGAAAACGAGGTATCGAAAGAGGGGAGATGGACATTACTCCCATGATCGATTGTACATTCCTACTGCTCATCTTCTTCCTGCTGACGTCCACGAGTTCCACCAGCGCGGTCAAACTCCCCCCCGCCGTCCACGGCGCCGAAGCGGCCGAGGCGGATGCGATCATTATTACCGTGGCCCGGGCTGCCGACGGCGAGCCGCAGGTGTTTCTGGCCGACGACACCAAGCCCAACCATGAAACGGTCGGTTCGCCGGAGGATCAAGAGACGGCCATCAGAAAGTACTTGACGGACGAAAATGCTAAGGTGAACAAGTCCGGCAAGCAGCGAAACAACGTATTGGTCAAGGCGGCCATGGGGTTAAAATATAGGGATGTGGACCGGATCGGAAGGGCGGTGGCCAAAGCCGATTTTGAGGTGCAATACCTTTACCTCGGGATTTCCGACAAGAAGAAATGACTCACGAGCCGCTCCAATTCGTTTGTCCCGCCTGCGGGAAATCCGTTGCGGTCGCGTCGCAGGCCCAAGGGCACCCTCTGCGCTGCCCGATGTGTGATGCGTTAGTGGGCGTCAATCCCGCGTCGGAGCCGGTGGCTCCTCCGGTGATGGGCGATCCGCGGGCTCGTCCCGCTTGGCCTCCCCCACGGTCGCCGAGCGATGGCAGGCTCCTGATCGAGGAAAGGCCGCGGGATGCCCGGCTTCCCAAGCGGCCGAAGCGGGTGCCGCTGGAATCCGAGATGGACATGACGCCGATGGTGGACTGCGTTTTTCAGCTCCTGATATTCTTCATGTTGACCGCTTCGTTCGCGGTCCAGAAGTCGCTGCTGGTGCCCAAGCCGACGATTGATGAAGCTGCTGCCCTTCAGCAGCCCAAAGATGAAAATCTGGAAGCAGTGACGGTTCGCATCGATGCGGAGGGGCACTTTTTTATCAGCGGTGGCGGGCTTACGGACGAGTTCGAGGCTTCGGCCCGCGTCGAGCTGATCATGCGGCTGAAACAGGCTCGGGACGTGAGTTCTGGGACGATCCCTAATAAGCTGATGGTGCTCGCCCACGGTGATGCGATGAATGAACGAGTGGTCGAAGCCGTCGATGCGGCCAACGACGTGGGGATGGAGGAAGTGGGGCTGAAGATGGTGGAAGATGACGATCCCTAGGCCGGATGGGCATTAGCCCGTCCGGAGTCCCGTAAACGGACGGCTTGCGAAAGCTATCCCACAGACAGGCGAAACTGAGGACTGAGGCATGTCGGCATCGAAGGTATTGGATCTGGCGGAGCGGCAAGGGCTGCTGGACGCCAAGGTGATCAGCGAGTTGCGCAAGCAAGTCGCGGAATCGAAATTCGTCGTCGCGCCGGAAGCAGTCGCGAAAATCCTCGTCGATAAAGGGCAGCTCACCGCCTTTCAGGCCCGCCGTCTGGTCGCTTCCGCCTTAGAGGATCTCAGCGAGGACGCGGCTCCGGCCACCCCTCCGCCGGCCGCGGAAAAGCCGGTTGTGAAGAGGCCAGTCGACGAGAGCGATTTGTTCCTGGCGGATTTATCGCCCTCGTCGCCAGCACCATTTCCCTCCGCAACCGCGCCTCTTCCCGCAACGAGCGGACCTCCCAAACCTGCCGCAGCCAAACCGCCAGCGGCCAGGCCTCCCGCTCCTCGTTCAGCCCCGGAAGAACCGGCAGTCGCGCCCCCCGTGGCAGCGCCCCCCGTAGCAGCGCCTCCCAAGCCGAAGCGCCCGTCGTCCAAAAACCGCCCCGTGCCTGGTCCTACGGTCGATATGGGGAGTCCTTCTCAACTGGGCGGAATGTTGACTCCGCTCGGTGACACCGATACGTTGTCACCGCCTGTATCCCAGGCTTGGAAAGGATCGCCGCTATCCTCACTAGGAGGTGCGGAGGGGTTGGTATCCTATGATCCACTGACCGAGCACCGGCCGGCACCGGCGCCGATCAAGAAGGTAAAGAATCCACATGGCTACTCACTCATTTTCATTCTGACCACGGCTTTAGGGGTCACTCTGCTCCCCTTTGTCTTTCTGGCAGTCTGGTTTCTTTGGGGAAACTCGGCGGACATCTTCCATCGGGCGGAAAAGGAGTATGACGACGGCGCGCTCGGCAGCGCCCTGGAGCAATATGACAAGTTCCTGCAGAGCAATCCGACGGGGCCCGAGGCCAGCCGGGCCAGGGTGCGGCGAAACATGGCCGAAATTCGCCAGGTTTCCGCCGAAGGGAAAAATCCCCGCGCCGGCTTGACGGCCCTGCTGCGGCTGCTGCCGGCAATGACGGAGGAAGAATCGATCGCCGACATTCGGGTGGAATTGCGGACGATTCTCGTGGATGTGGCCCGGGGCTTCGCCACCCAGGCCATCGCCATGAAGGATACGGCGAAACGGGAAGAACTGGTCGCCCGCACCGAGGAAACCATGACGCTAGTGGATAATCCCGCCTACATTCCCGCCAAGGAAAAGGCTGAAGTCCTGCCGCAGCTCAACGAAGTCTCCGACCGTTTGAAAGCCGCTCGGCGAAGCATCGATCAGGACAAGGAGCTGGTCAAGGCGCTGGCTGCCATCAAGGAAAAAGTTAACGCGGCCGATGCCGTGGCGGCTTACAAGATCCGCTTGGATCTCATCCGGGCATTTCCCGCCGTCGAGGCCGATGCCGGCCTGGCGGAAGCGACGCAGGCGATTGGCCAGATGGAGCAAAAGCAAGTCAAGGTAGAGCGATCGTCGTTGGCCGCCTCCACGGCGGATCCCGCGCCGATGCACGCCAGCATCATCCTGGCGACTCGCGCGGGAGATTCTTCGCTGGAGGGCTCGGTCGTCGTCCTGGTCCAAGGCTCGCTGTTCGGACTGAGCGCCAAGGACGGCAAGGGAAACTGGCGGCGGCCCGTGGGTTTTGAAACGCTGATTCATCCCGTGCAGCTCTTGCGGGAAAAAAATGCCGACGTGATCGCCGTCGATAGCCGCAAGCACGAGCTACTTCGCCTGGAAAGCGCCACCGGCAAGCTGGTCTGGAAACTGGCCGTCGGCCAGCCGTTTACGGCTCCGGTGATTGGTGACGAAAGTCCGGCGAATGGCGACGAGAAGATCTACGTCACGACCAGGGACGGCAAGATCCTGGTAATCGATGCCAAGACAGGCAACAGCGAACAACAAGCGAAACTGCCGCAGAAGCCGGGCGTGGCTCCGGCCGTGGATGCGCCCCGCGGCAAGCTCTATCAGCCGGGCCTCCATTCGACGCTTTTTGTGCTTCGCGCGGATGATTTGCAATGCACGCAAACGATTTACCTGGGTCACAAGCCGGGGGCGATTGCCGTTCCGCCGGTCGCGGTCCTCGATCACTTGCTGGTGGTGGAGAATCCCGCGGATGACTATGCCGTGGTCCACATGTTTGCTCCGCAGGGGGCCGGCAAGCCGCTGGCCGAGTTGCCGGAGCCGCTGCGGCTGAAGGGGCGGGTGGTGGTGCCCATGGTCGTGGAAGGGAAACGCGTGGTCATCGTTACGGACCTCGGGCAGGTGAGCGTATTGCAGGTGGATCCCTCCAACAAGAGCCGCCCCATTCGCCAGGTGGGCGGCAGCGAGGCGATTGAAAAAAGTCCCGGCCTGAGCTATTACGCGGTACACCAGGGAATGATTTTCGTCGGAGGAAATCAGCTCACGGGGTATGAGATCCAGGGTTCGCAAGAGAAGCTGGGCCGCAAATGGACGGTGGCGGCGGATGACGCTTTTATTGCTCCCCTGCAGATCGCCGAAAACGCCGTGATTCACGTTCGCCGACAGCGGGGATCGCTGGCCACCACGGTGGCGGCTGCCAACCCTGCCACCGGCGCGCCGCTCTGGTCGGTGGACCTGGCAGCACCCCTGGCGGCGCTTTTTCCCAGCGAAGCCCGCAAACAGATTGTGGCGGTCACCAGCCCCGGCCGCGTGTTCGAGCTTCCCGCGGAGGCCAACTCCCCCGGATATTCCGATGCGCCGGCGTTTGTGCCCCTGGCCGGCACCGAAGCCATGACGCTGACGGACGGGATCCGCGTGGGAAAAGGCAAGTGGGCCTGCTTGGGAATGCAGTTCAGCGGCCACTATCTCACCTACGATGACGCGGCCGCTTCGGGCCGCACCAAGCACTTCGAGGCCCGAGTTCCAGGAAACGATGCGTCAGCTCCCGCGGTGGCCTTTCGCGAAGGTGCTGCCGTGCCCTTTAGCTCGGGGCAGGTGAAGCTGCTGAGCGTCGATACCGGCGGCGATCTGGCGCTCCCCTTTCAACCTCCGCTGCAAGCCGGCCAGCGGCTGAATTGGAAGCAGGCGGCGGTGCTTTCGGCGGATGGCGTGCTGGCGATTTCGGACGGGGCCAATGCCATCTTCCGCCTGAGCGTCAAGAACGAGCCGCAGCCGCATTTGGAATCCCTGGGCGAAGTCGTGGTGGACAACGACGTGGTCGGGCCGCTCGCCGTCGCGGGGGGAACGCTCTACGCCGTCGGACACAGTCCCACGATCGACGTTCTGTATTCATTCCAAGCGCCCGATCTGCAAGCCGGCCCGAAAACGCCCCTGCAAGGACGGTCGCGGTTTGGCCCGGTTCAATCGGGAGATGTGGTGTTTGTGGCCGACGACAAGAGCTTGCACTGTTTCCAGGCGGCGGGCGTCATTCGCTGGTCCATCCCCTTGTCCCACGGCATTCCTTCCGCGCCGCCGATTCCGCACGAGCAGGATTTCGTCATCGTCACGCAGTCCGGCAGCGTGTACCGCGTTTCGCAGGACAAGGGCCAAGAGACGGGGCTGGTGGACATCGGCGAACCGCTCACCGCGCCCGCCAGCCTGTTCAATGACCGGCTCCTCGTCGCCGGGCCCGACGGCACAATCCACCTGGTCCCGCTTCCCAAAGGACCATAAGCAGCCATGAAATCTCGCGCATTCCCTCAACGATCTCGGACTATCGCAGCGCTCGCCTCATGTGCGGCGGGGCTGTTGCTGGCTATTTTATCCGTGTCCGCATTCGCGCAGGAAGAGGAAGTCATCAATCGCAAGCGGATCTTCGAGCGCGAGCCGTTTGATCGCATCACTTGCACGGCAGCTTTTCAAGGCGAGGTGATCGACGTCAAGCCGATTCCCTTTCCCAATCGGCGAGTTCCGACAAATCACAAGCCGGGGGATCTACTCCCGGTCCAGGAGTTGGATGCCGACGAACCCAAAGCCATTGCCTGGGTAAAGATCGAAAAGCTGGAGCTCTTCGAGCAGATGGTGCTGAATGAAGCCAACGGCCTCGTCGCCGCTGGCAAGCTTGACGAGGCGTTCGATTATTTCAGCTTCCTGACCCGCGAATACGCGAAGATGGACGGGCTAGCGCAGGCCCATCAAGGCTACCTTTATCAGTGTTTTCTCGTGGCGGCGAAAGCCAAGCAATACGATGAAGCCTTGGGCGTCATTGAGGAACTTTATTCGCAGAATTCCAATTTCAAGCTTGCCGAGACCTCGCCCCCCCTGTTGGACCGCATTGGCGTACTTGCCGAATCGCTGATCGGCGATTACATCGCCCGACAAGACTTCCGCTCCGCCAAAACGCTGCTGCGGCGGCTGGAGAAGAAGTACAACGCCGGTGACGAGCCCTTCGTGAAGAACATGCGGGGCAAGCTCTCCGAAGTGGCGTCGAAGCACCGGGACGACTCCCAAGCGCACCTGGAAGCCGGCAGGTTCGTGGAAGCCTACGACGCCTGCGCCCGGATGATTGACGTCTGGCCGTACGTGGAAGGGGGAACGGAACTGGCGGCGGAAATCGCCCGCCGCTATCCGCTGGTGATGGTCGGCGTTTCGCAGCCGGCGCTGGCCCATGACACGCGGAGCTTGAACAACCCCTCCGCCCGCCGCACGGGGCGGCTGATGGAGCGGCGGCTCATGGAGTTCGTGGGCCGCGGACCGGAAGGAGGCAAATACACCTGCTCGCTAGGCACGGTGAAACGGTCCGACGACGGCTTGCGATTGACGTTCACCATCGGCAAGCAGGCCCCGCTCGCCGGCAGGACACCGCTCACCGGATACGATGTCTCGCGGCATCTCCTGGACCTGGCGGACCAGGCGAGCCCGTTCTATCAGTCCCCGTGGGCCCGGCTCATGGATACCGTGCAGGTCCGGTCCGTCAGTCGCGTGGAAGCCAATTTGCGGATGCCCCACATCCTGCCCGAAGCCTTTCTGCAAACCAGTTACCTGCGGGACGCTAATCTGGGGCAGCCGGGCGTGAAAGGGAGCGGCCCCTATTTCCTGCTGTCGCGCACCGATGCAATCACCCGGTTCAGCAAAAACGAAAATTACGCACTGGCGCTTCCCGGCCAGCCCGCCGAGGTGATGGAGCGGTTTTATACCGACCCGCAGCGGGCCCTGTTGGCTCTCAGGCGGGGCGAGGTGGACGTGCTCGATCAGGTTTTTCCGGCGGACATCCCCTCACTCGCCGGTAACGAAATTGCCATCGGCCGCTATAGCGTGCCCACCACGCACTTCTTGACGGTGAACAGGAAGCATCCGTACTTGCAGAGTTCCGAATTCCGCCGGGCACTCGTTTACGGCAGCAATCGCCAGGACATCCTCAACCTGGGGCTGATGAAGGGCGCCAAGCTGCCGGGCTTCCGCGCCATCAGCGGTCCGTTCCCAGCGCCGGTCAACGCGGCCGATGCATTCTGTTACGGCTATGACGAATCCATTGAGGTCAAGGCGTACGACCCTAAGCTGGCCCTGATTCTGACAACGTTCGCCAAGCGGATGCTCAAGTCGCAGGCCGAAAAGCTGAAACTGAAGCCGCCCGAGTTGACGCCTCTGGTCCTCGGCTACCCCAATGATGAAGTCAGCCGCCTGGCCTGCAAGGCTCTGGGCCGGCAGTGGGACGCCATCAAAATCAAGACCAGGCTGGTTGAATTTCCGCCTGGCGTTTTCACCGATGAAAAGGGGGAGTGCGACCTGGTCTACGTGCAGGCCGCCACCTGGGAGCCGGCCGTGGATGCCGCCCGGCTGTTCGCCTCGTGGGGACTCAATCCCGCCAATAATACCTACATCAACTTGGAACTGCGAAACATTGAAAACGCCAAGGATTGGCGCGAGGCGCGCAGCGCCTTGCTCAAGCTGCATCGCCTGGTGAATGACGACGTAACCCTGATACCCCTGTATCAGACCTTCGATTACTACGCTTATCGCAAGTCCGTGAAAGGGCTGGTGGACGGTCAGGCCACTTTGTACCAGGACATCGAAAAGTGGCAAGCGGCACCCCGGTTTACGGCAGATTAGCACCTTGGAATCGCATGGTTTTCGTTGATTATTGGCGATTGTCCTTCAGGCCTCGTTCGGCTCGAAGGAGCCGCTGCGCTGCTTCAGGCATCGGCGCATTTTGCGTCGTCATGGCCTTGGCCGCCTTGCCGCGCAGCGTCTTCGCCCAAGCAGCCTGGGAGTTCTCCCCTTATGAAGTGAAGGTCTGCCTCGCCCTATCCAACGAGCCGGAATTCACGCCCACATTTTCCGCGCTTGTTCAGGAGGAGCTGACGAATCGTGCCGACATCGTGTTCTTTGCCGCTTGGAAGCTGGCGGCGGCCAGTCCGAATTCGCAGGTAGCCGGGCAATTGCTTACCCACTGGGACAAGCTTTCGTTCGACAGTCTCAAAGCCGGGGATGCAAATCTGGTCAAGGGCGACAAGCTCTCTCTGCTGGCGGTGACGCGCGTGGATGGCGTCTATAGGATTCGCGGCCGCGAGCTGGACCTGCGCACGCGGGTCATGGGACCGACCATCGAGCGGCGGTGCGGCGCGCTGGCGGCCGTTCCCTTGGCTTGTTGGGATGTGGTCGCCGCCGGCTTTTTGCCGCTTGCAAAAATTGAATCGGTCCTGGCCAAGAATATCTCCGCTCGCGTGCGCGCGGGAGGACTCATCACCGATCCCGGCTCCCCCGCGCTCATCCAGCCGGGGGATGCTCTGCGGCCCTTCATCCGCCGCAACGAGAAAGGGGGCGAACCGGCCAAGAATGGGATCCAAACCATCGCCTGGACGATCTTGAGCGTCGAGTCCCGCCATGCTTCGCTCTTGGAATGCACGGTCTCATCCGGCTATCGCACACCGATCCCGGCCCGCGCCAATGCCCGGATGGAACGTCTGGCGGTGGTGGCCCGCCCGCGACTTCCGGAAACGCGGGTGGTGTTGCAATCGCGGGGACAGGATCCGCACCCGCTGACGGGGTACGAAGTCTTTGTGAAGGGGGTCGACGACAAGCCGACGCAGCTCTTGGGGGTGACCGACTGGCGTGGTTCGATCGAGGTTCCGCGCGGGGACGTGCTCGTCCGCACGCTGTACGTCAAGAACGGCAACCAGCTCTTGGCCCGCCTGCCGCTGGTGCCCGGTGACGAGCGGGAGATGGTGGCCACGACGATTGAAGACGATTATCGGCTGCAGACCGAGGGCTTTGTCATGGCTCTGCAGGGACGGGTGACGGATTTGGTTGCCCGGCGGGAGATCCTGGCCGCCCGCATCCGCAAGCGGATCTCCGAAGGAAAGCTGGATGATGCCGTGCAGCTCCTGGAAGACTATCGAGGCCTGGAAAGCCGTGACGCGTTGATGAAAGAGTTGGATGCGCAGCAAGGGCAGATTGCGGATAACGACGCCGCACTCGACAAGCTGACGCGGACTCGTATCAATCAATTGGTGGGAGAGGCTCGCACGCTGCTACTGAATAAATACCTGGACCCCGAAACGAAAAATGTGCTGGCCAAGGAGCTGGAAAAGGCCCGCACGGGAAATGCGGCGGCAGCCACGGGGAGTTAGCAGCTGACTCGCCCGATTTGAATAACAACGCCGGAGGAATCGCCATGACCAGCCCCGCTGTTTTTCCGTGCCAGGCGCGGCGGGCGTTCCTGGCCAGGTCTGGAATGGGGCTCGGGGCGCTGGCGCTGGCTTCGCTTCTGGAAAAGGCCGGCTTTGGTGCTGGTGCGGTCGCCAATTCGCAGTCGCGAGGCAGTGTGAGCCCGCTGCACTTTGCTGCCAAGGCCCGGCGGGTCATCTTTCTCTACATGTCCGGCGGCCCCTCGCACTTGGAAACATTCGACTTCAAGCCGGAGCTTGTCAAACGGGGCGGCCAGCCCATGCCGGAATCGGTGACGCAGGGGCAGCCCATCGCCCAGTTGCAGGGGAAGAGCCAGCTCAAGATTCTGCCGCCGCTGTTTGAATTCCAAAAACACGGCCAGTCCGGCCAGGAAATCAGCTCCGCCCTGCCGCACATCGCCGGCATCGCCGACGATATCTGCATTATCCGCTCGCTGGTGACGGAGGCCATCAATCACGATCCGGCTCACACGTTCATGAACACGGGGACGACCATCTCCGGCCGACCCAGCATGGGTTCCTGGCTTACCTACGGCCTCGGGAGCGAAGCCGAAGACCTTCCCGGCTTTGTGGTGATGACGAGTTTCGCCGGACGGAGTCCGCAGCCGATTTCCACGCGGGTGTGGTCCGCCGGATTTCTGCCCGGACGGTTTCAGGGAATCCTGTTCAACTCCCAGGGTGCGCCGGTGCATTACCTGGACGCGCCAGGCGGCGTCGACGGCCCGCGGCAGCAAGATGTCGTCTCCGCCGTCCGCGCGCTCGATGAAGAGCAGAATGGTTTTGCCGCCGACCCCGAAATCGAAACCCGTATCAGCCAGTACGAAATGGCTTTCAAGATGCAGGCCAGTGTGCCCCAGCTCATGGACCTGAAGGACGAGCCGCAGAGCGTTCTGGATTTGTACGGCTGCACGGGAGCGGCGGACGGCAGTTTTGCGGCGAACTGCCTGCTGGCCCGGCGGATGGCGGAGCGCGGCGTTCGCTTCATCCAGCTCTACCATCGGGACTGGGACCATCACAACGACCTGAAGAAGTTCGTCGGCATCTGCGCGGGGGCCACCGACCAGGCCAGCGCCGCATTGGTGCAAGATTTGAAGCAGCGCGGGATGCTGGACGATACGCTGATCCTCTGGGGCGGCGAATTCGGCCGCACTCCGATGGCCCAGGACGGCAAAGGGGACCAGCTCGGCCGCGACCATCACATGAAAGGCTTTTCCATGTGGCTGGCCGGCGGCGGCATCAAGCCCGGCATCACTCACGGAGCCACCGACGAGTTGGGCTACCACTCCGCCGAAAAAATCGTCCCCGTCCATGATCTGCACGCCACTGTTCTACACCAGCTCGGCATCGACCACGAGCGGCTGACAATCCGGGCTCAGGGGCGGGACTTTCGGCTGACGGATGTGTCGGGGAGGGTGGTTAAAGAGATACTTACCTGAGCTATTCTACGGCTCGGTGTTCTTTCGCAGCCCTTCCACTAGCTCGATCAGCGGCCCATCAATCTCGCGGCCCAGAAACTTGCCGTTCGGCGATTGCCCGAGATTGAACAGGACGGCGACGTTGAGGTTGTCGGGAAAATGAATCAGGGACGAGGCGGTGCAAGCGAGTGCGCCGCCGTGACGGGCAATCGTACGGCCCTCGCCATCTTTCCGAAGCATCCAGCCGTAGCCATAGTTTTGTTCTCCTCTGCCGTCCGGGCCGGCTTTGTTGATCAAGGCATGGGGAGAGAACATGCTTTGGGCCGTTTCGGCTTTCAGCAGGCCGCCGCGAGTCTTTGCGTCTGCTCTTTCGCCGACCAGGTCAAACGCTGCGGCAAACCTGGCCAGGTCGATGCTCGACGCAATCCAACCTCCATGCGAGTCAAGCGTCTCCTGCCGCCATGCGCCGTAGCTGAGCGGAGGTAGTCGGCTTGCGCTCCTGGGTGTTTTACCCTGCGTTGGAGAGTCCGACACTACCCCGACGCGCAAGTTTTGATATTGCGATAGCGGCTGGAAAAGTGGTGCCCGCATTTTGCTGGAGTCCCGCCTTCAGGCGGTTCTTAAAGGCCGCCTCCAGGCGGGACTCCAGCGTAGGAATCCCGGCGCGCCGGAACCTTGGCCGTTCTGCGGCCGCCTGACAGGACGCGGAGCGTCAGGGACATGCGGGGCGGTCCATTCCCGGCTCTTTCGGGCGAGGCCCCGCGTAGCCAGTCCGCCCCCGAGTCGTTACATTGCGAGCCATTCCCAGGGCGTCGTCATTTATCGCAGGAAGCCCGATGGCCAAAGCCAAAGCCCGCAAAAGCTCGCTGCCAAAGCTCCTCGAGAGGTACTACGCCGACCTGGCCGAATTTGCCCGCCAGAACGTTCTCTTCGAAATGGGGACCCGCCACGCCTTTCACCGGCTGATGGCCGACGCTGGGAAAGAACACCGCTGGACGCTCGTCGCGGAGCAGGAGAAGAAAGTCGGCGGCAAAACGATCCGCCCCGATGGGACTTTCAAGGACGAAATGAACCTCGTCCGGGGCTTCTGGGAGGCGAAAGATACGGCGGACAAGCTCGAAGCCGAGATCGAGAAGAAGCGCAAAGCCGGCTATCCGCTCGGCAACATCATCTTCGAGGATACCAAGACCGCGATTCTCTATCAAAACGGCCAGCGGATTCTGGTCGTGGACATGCAGGATCCAGCCAGGCTCGCGGAATTGATCACCCAGTTTTTCCGCTATGTCGAGCCCGAGATCGAGGAGTTCGAGCAGGCGGTCGATGAGTTCAAGGAGCGGGTTCCCGACCTGGCCGAAGGGCTGAAAAAGAAGATCGAGCAGGCCCACCGGACCAACCCGGCTTTCAAGAAGGCCTTTGCCGACTTCTTCGAGCTCTGCCAGACCAGCCTCAATCCGAACATCGCCCAGGCCGCCGTCGATGAAATGCTCATCCAGCACATCCTGACCGAGCGCCTGATCCGCGGCATTTTCGACAACCCCGAGTTCGTCCGCCGCAACGTCATCGCCGCCGAAGTCGAGAAGGTGATGCTGGCGATGACCAGCCAGTCGTTCGACCGCAACACCTACCTGAAGGAGCTCGACCGGTTCTACGTCGCCATCGAGCACGCGGCCCGCACGATGACCGACTGGTCCGACAAGCAGTACTTCCTGAACACGGTCTATGAGCGGTTTTTCCAGGGCTATTCGGTCAAGCTGGCCGACACGATGGGGATCGTCTACACACCGCAGGAAATCGTCGATTTCATGTGCGCCAGCGTGGCCGAGGTGCTGGAGAAGGAGTTCGGCAAAAAGCTCTGGAGCGACGACGTTTACATCATCGACCCCTGCACGGGAACCGGCAACTTCATCGTCAACCTCATCCGCCGCATCCCCAAGGCGAAGCTGGAGGACGTCTACAAGCACCGGCTGTTCGCCAACGAGATCATGCTCCTGCCGTACTACATCGCGGCGCTGAACATCGAGCATGCGTACTTCGAGCAGGCCGGAAAGTACGAGGGATTTGAGGGGCTTTGCTTCGTGGACACGCTGGACTTGGCGGATCATCCGCAAGGACAGCTCGGTTTCATGACCGCCACTAATAGTGAACGTGTCGCGAAGCAAAAGAGCGCGCCGATCACAATCGTCGTGGGGAATCCGCCTTACAACACGGGACAAAAGCACGAGAACGACGACAACCGGAACCGGAAGTACCCTGCGGTGGACGACAGCGTCGCTCAAACGTATGTCAAACATTCACAGGCAACCCTTCGAAAACAGCTTTACGATCCATACGTCAGGTTTTTTCGATGGGCCACTGACCGCTTGGAAGGTCGCGATGGCATTGTTTGCTTCGTCAGCAACAACAGTTTTGTGGATCAATTCGCGTTCAACGGAATGCGCAAGCACCTCGCTCAGGATTTCGATGCATTGTTCCACATCGACGTGCATGGAAACGTCAGACACAATCCGAAGCTAAGCGGATCAACGCACAATGTGTTCGGAATCCAAGTGGGCGTCGGTATTACGGTCGCAGTCCGTCATCGCGCACTGAAGACTAAGAGTACGGTGTATCACCGCGTGCCGGAGGACTGGACGCGCGATGAAAAACTCCGGTGGCTCGCCGAGACGAAAACGATTGCCGGCGTGAACTGGGAAAAACTTTCGCCGGATACCTCAGGCAATTGGTTCGCGAGTGTGGAGTCCGAAGAATTTAGTTCGTTCGCGCCCATATCGACGAAGGAGGGTAAGGGAACTGAATCGCCAGCGAGTCTATTCCGGAGCTACTCCAACGGCGTGAAAACGAATTCCGACGTGTACGTGCATTCGTTCGATGCCGCGATGCTCGAAACTCGTGCACGGGTGATGGTTGAAGACTTTAATGCGCAGCTCGACGCGTGGAAGAGGCACGGATCACCAGAGGATGTCGAGGACGTGCTCAAGGTCGACGAGAAGGTTAACAAGTGGATTCGCAATACGAAGAGGACGTTGCAGCGCGGCA
>JBKJNY010000252.1:0-3205 GCA_046593355.1 Pirellulaceae bacterium
ATCAAAAGTTGCTGAAAATAACCCTGTTTTGTATCAAGAATCTGTTAAGAAAGTCGCTGTAACATCAACCCAACAAGCGGCTTGCGTTCCGGCCCCTGAACCACAAGCCCCGCGCCAAGTCGACCCGCAAAACCGGTATCAAGACCCCCCGAGTGCGCCCTTGAAGCCCGGGAAACCCGCAGTGTTGCCGAAGCGCGGCAGAGCGGCAGGAGGCGCTCGATCTGCGCGGCGTGTTGCGCAAAATCTCCACCGTCCAACTCCCCCAGACCTGCCTGATGAGCTGACACCTTGATGAAGCAGTTTCTATCCGCTTTCGCGCGCGTCTTCGCCAGGAGAAACCAGCATGTCCAAGAGAAAACCCACTCGTGCCCGAAAAACCTATTGTCTCGATTCGCGAGAAATGCCAGGCGGAGAGCAGCCGGTCGCTGCGCAGGTACTTGCATCGCCGCTCGCGCCCCACGAGCCATCTGCGAAACAAAGTCTGTTCCTGAATCTGAATTGCCTGGAGGCTTTCTATGGCGGGGCGGCGGGAGGCGGCAAGAGCGAGGCGCTGCTCATGGCGGCCTTACAACACGTCCACGTGCCGGGCTATGCGGCGCTGATCCTTCGCAAGGATACGCAGCGCTTGCAACTCGCCGGCGGGCTGATTCCCCGCTCGCTGGAGTGGCTCGCCGGACGCGAGGCCACATGGAACGCCAACCGCCGCCAGTGGAAGTTTCCGAGCGGCGCCACTCTCACCTTCGGCTATCTCGCCCACCCGCTCGATAAGTATCGCTACGGTTCCAGCGAGTTTCAATTCATCGCCTTCGACGAGCTGACCGAGTTCGCCGAGGACGATTACCTGTTCCTCTTCAGCCGCCTGCGTCGCGTGACCGCGCTGGCGGCGCCGCTGCGGATGCGGAGCGCCAGCAACCCCGGGGGCATCGGGCATATGTGGGTGAAGGAACGGTTTGTGAATCAGGGGTCAGGGGTCAGGAATCAGGAGTCAGGTTGCGACCGCGTTTTCATCCCGGCTCGCATCGCCGATAATCCCGGCCTGAATCAACAGGAGTATCGCCGCTCGCTCGCCCATTTGCCGTCGGTCCTCCGCGAGCGGCTGATGAATGGCGATTGGAGCGTGCAGGAAGAAGGGATGTTTCGCCAGGAGTGGCTGCGGTACTACGCCCTCGTGGGAAACGCCTCGACGCCGGAACAGCTTGAAATCCGCCAGCCCGATGGCCGCGTGTTGGCCGCCATTCCCGTCGCCGCCTGCCGCCGCTTCTGCACGATCGACCCCGCCGGGACTAGCGCCGACAAGGCCCGCGAAAGCCGCGGCCGGCCGGCGAGCCACTCCGTCATTCAGGTCTGGGACCAGCCGCGAGGGGACGAGCGGCAGTACCTGTTCCTGCGGCACTCCTGGCGGGGACGGGTCGGCTTCGATGGGCTGGTGAAGGTGATTCGCGAGATCACCCGCGCCTGGCAGCCCGAGCGGCTCTGGATTGAAAACGAAAAGCTGGGGCAGGCCGCGGTCGATATCCTGCATCCGGAGTTGCCGCTGGAAACGGTGGCAACCTCCGGCCGTGACAAAATCACGCGGGCCGCGCCGCTGATCCTTCAGTTCGAGCGGGGCGAAATCCTGCTGCCGCAGCTCAATACCACCTGGCGGCTGGACTTCGAAGCGGAGCTGCTCTCCTGGACCGGCCGCGACGACCAACCCAGCGACCAGATCGATGCCGCCGCCTACGCCGCGATCATCGCCCAGCAAAATGCGACGGGGGTGATTTGTATTCAGCCGGTCGTGGGGCGGTAGGGGAAGATGGAGAGATGGAGAGATGGAGAGATGGAGAGATGGAGAGAGAGATGCTTAACGCTGCTTCTCCCCGTCTCTCTTTCTCTCCGTCTCTCCTTCTCTCTCTCGCATCGCCGCGACCGACAGCCGCCGGAATCTCGCCTGCTCGTACCGCGTATACGGATAAACCAGCTTCGCCAGGGGGTGCCGCGGGCGGGAGAAGACGAGCAGGTCGTACCAGACGGAGTCATCCCGCCGGTCCCACTCAATCAGAAACCGCTCTTCACCATGTTCCCAATGACCTTGCACCGTGCCATAGGCAAAGCCGCTCCGCACGAAGTCTCCAGCCGTCTCGTCGATCAGGTACAGAATCCGCGTCGGCAGTACCAGCCAGCCTCCCAGCGTCCAAGCCCGGAACAGGTTGGCGACCATCGCTCCCTCTGCAATGGGAATCCCAACGGGGCAAGGCTGCACCACGCTCGGCGGCATCATCCGCCAGGATTGGATGGCTCTACAGGCCCGGCGAAAGATTTCCTCTCCTGTCCCGAGCAGCGCCCGCTCCTGATCCCGGTTGAAGCCCGGTGGCGGCCTATCTTTCTCCGAATCCCGCGTACAGCCGACCGGCCCATAAGACAGCGGCGCGTTCCGCAGGGACTGCAAATACGCTCGCACCTGGTCGTCCGTTGGCCGGCGAAAAACAAACATCGCGTTCCTTTCCAGCGGCTCAACCGCAAGAGCTCGTACGTATTAACCAAGACCATCGGCCAGCACTACCCTTCCAACCCGTGCAATCATCACCGCGGTTGCGACCTAGACTTGACCTACGGGACGGTCCCGACCGACAAGTCATTTGAGCAAGTATCTCCCATGAAAATCTGGTACGGACTCTCGCGTCAAGCCCTGCTCGGCTTTCGCCAAACCGTGGAGCGGATCACCGCCCTGCCGAGCGTGCGCAGGGTTTGCGAAATCGGCGGCGGGGCGAATCCGTTTCTGCTGCCGGAGTTCGTGCAAAAGCATAACTTGGAATACACGGTCGCGGACATCTCCGCGGACGAGCTGGCCAAGGCCCCCGCAGCCTATCGCAAGGTGCAGGCGGACATTGCCGCGCCGGGGCTCGAAATCGGCGGCGGCTTTGACCTGGTGTTCAGCCAGTGGTGCGCGGAGCATGTCTCGAGCGGCCGGACGATGCACGAGAACATCTGGCGGATGCTCGCCCCCGGCGGCCGGGCCGTGCATATTTTTCCCACGCTGTTTTCCCCACCGTTCGTCCTCAATCGGCTGATTCCCGAGCGGTTCTCGACGGGGCTGCTCCGCTGGTTACAGCCGTTCCGCGCGGCGGAGGGAAATCATGCCAAGTTTCCGGCTTACTATCACTGGTGCCGCGGGCCGATGCGGAGCCAGCTTCGCCGTCTCACGGGGCTGGGCTACGCGATTGAG
>JBKJNY010000083.1:0-45379 GCA_046593355.1 Pirellulaceae bacterium
GCCTCGCCGCTCCCTTTCTCTCCTGGTTTGTTCCGCGGGCCGAAGACCTGGAAGCCGCTGGAGTGGCCCAAAATGAGGACGCCTTTGGTGCCGTAAAAGGCGGCCCCGTTTTCGTATCCTTCCTGCACGTAGGGGGACCAGTCTCGCTGCTCGAAAATGAGCTGCCGCTTGCTGGCGGGCGTGCCGTCGCCGGGCCATTCGAAGACGCAGTACTGCGTGTCCGGGAACTGCTGGTCGTCGTCGAAGAAGAATTTGCTCCCCAGGCCGGTGGCGGTGCTGGGGTTGCCGGTCACGCCGAGGCCCCAGCGGGCGCAGTCGATGTCGTGGACGCCGTCGTTGCCGATGTCGCCGGCCCCGAAATCGTGGAACCAGCGCCACACGCCGGGGAGCATGTTGGACTGGTATTCCCGCTTGGGGGCCGGGCCGAGCCAGAGGTCGAAGTCGAGGTAGTCCGGCGGCGTGCTCGGCTGCTGCTTGCCGATGCTGCTGCGAAGCTGGCTGTTCCAGGCCTTGGCGACCTTTACCTCGCCGATGGTCCCTGCCTTCAGAATCTCGATGGCTCGCATGCAGTGGGCGGAGGAGCGGCTTTGCGTGCCGACCTGCACGACCTTCTTCTGCTTGCGGGCGGCCTCCATCAGCAAGCGGCCTTCGCGGATGTTGTGGCTGACCGGCTTCTCGACATAGACGTGCTTGCCGGCATCGACGGCCAGGATGGCGGCGGGGGAATGCCAGTGGTCGGGGGTGGCAATCCAGACGGCGTCGATGGTCTTGTCGTCGAGGACTTTCCGCAAGTCCTTCACCGCCTGAACGCCGCTGGTGCCCGAGGTTTCCACGATCTTCGCCGACGCGGCCAGCCGGTTGGCATCGACATCGCAGACATAGGAGAGCTTCACATCCTTGCGGGCCGCCAGGTTCCGCAAATGGTTCGTTCCCATCCCCCCGCAGCCGATGAGGGCGATATTCAGCACGTCGGCGGCGGCTGCTTTGGCGACCGCGGCGGAAGATGCGAGGGCGGCGGTGGTGGTGGCGACGGCAGTGGATTGCAGGAAATTGCGGCGAGTGAGGGCAGGCATGGGAGGCTCCCTGGGGCTGAAAGGAGAGAGGCGGGAAGCCATCAGACTGCCCGATGCCGGGGCGGTTTGCAACTAGAGGCGCGATTGTCCAAGAACTTTCAGGGGCCTCGCCTCGGAAGTTCGTGCCCGTTCACGATGATACACAATTATTAATATTAATGTAACTATATATAAATGTAGATTGCATAGAACAATACTATATTATGAGTTTTCTATTGTTTTGATAAGTTGTATGAGCATTTCTTCGACGACCTCTTTCTGACGCAATAGCCGCTGGTGGCTCGCGCGGCATTGGTAGCGGAGTACGGTGACATGGGCATTCTGTTTCCGCTGTCGCTCTCTCCGCCGCACGGCAATGGCCATGTAGACCACGCCGTCCAGCTCCGCGGGCGCGCCGGGGCCCAGGTGCCCGGTGACGGCAGCGGAAAGGTCGGCTTCGGGAGTGAGTTTGAGGACGCGGGTGGCCATTTCGCGGGCGACGATTTCGCTGACGGGGCCGGGATTCTTCAGCAGCCGGGCGGGGATTCCCAGGTAGGCCCGCTTGGTCGCGTTGCGATAGACGACCACGCCGCCGCAGTGATGATTGGAGATTCCCGGTATCCGCGTGAGCGAACCGGCGACGAGGCCGCCGGTGCAGCTTTCGGCGAAGACGACTTTGAGGTTTTTCTGCTTCAAGAGCTCGGCGACGCGGCGGACGATGGCGGGGAGGGACATGGATAGAGATAGATGGACGTAATGGAAACTCCACGCCCACGCAAAGCCGTGGGCGTGCCACCCAGAAGCAGGCCGCATTAGAATAGCATCGTGTCCCCTGCCTCAGCTACTGACGCACACCCTGCCCCTCACGGGATTCTGGATCCGGTGGTGCTCGGGACATTGTGCGGCCTGGCGTCGTCGATTCTCTATACCGTCGCCAATGGTTTTCTCCGGGCGCTGACCCAGTGCGATCCGGTCTGGGTTTCGGCGGTGAAGACGTTGCCGACCGCGCTGCTCATGGCACCGTGGATGCTGCACATGCATTATCGCGGACAGCGGGCCATTCCGCCGCTGGCGGTACTGGCGGTCATCGCCCTCGGCGGACTCGCCGGACAGGTTTGCGGCAACATTCCTTTTCAGTGGGCGCTGGGCATTATCGGCGTCGCTCTGACGGTGCCGCTTAACTTGGGAGGGATGATTGTCTTCGGCGCGATCTTGGGCCGCGTCTTTCTCCAAGAAGAAGTCACATTCCGCTCGATCGTCGCCATGCTGGTGCTCCTCGTCGCGGTGTTCGTCCTCTTTCTGGGAGCCGAGAACGCCCATGAAGCCGTTCGCGGCACAACTCCTGTCGATTCGACGACGACTGCTCCGCCGCACTTTCTGGAACTGGCCGGCGGAGTCGCGGCAGCGTGCCTGTGCGGGCTGGCCTATGCCGTCTTGAACACGGTGAACCGCTATTACGTCACGCGCGGGCATTCATTGCCCGCCACACTGTTCACCGTTTCCATCGTGGGCATGATCAGTCTCGGCAGCATCAGCCTGTGGCGGATTGGCGTCGATGGGATGCTGGCCACCACGCCGCACAACTTGTGGCTCATGCTGCTGGCCGGAGTCTGCAACGCGGCTGCGTTCGTGGCTCTGACAAAGTCGCTCCAGCTCACCAGCCTGGTCTTCGTCAACGCGATCAATGCGACCCAGGCCACGTTGGCGGCGCTGATGGGGGTCTTCTTCTTCCAGGAGCCGCCGTCACCGTGGCTGCTCACCGGCGTCGGCCTCACCATCGTCGGACTCCTGCTCATGCGGAAGCGTCGCCCGCCCGCCGACCGGGTCGCGGCTGAAATTCAAGAAGAGCCGTAGGGGTACGACACCAGCCTGACGCGCAAGCGAAGGAAAGCGCCGCGCTGATGTGCGGTCGCAATACTGCCCGAACACGCTGGCCATGTTGTCCTTCGCTTGCGCGTCAGGCTGGTGTCAGCAGCTCTTTAATCGGCTCCCCTTCGGTCAGTGGCGTGGGGCGGCCGTCGGGAGTGAGGTAAGTGTGGCGGCGGGGGTCGTAGCCGAGGGCGGCGAAGATGGTGGCGTGGATATCGGCGGGAGTGACGGGGCGGACGTGGGGATAGGCACCTTGCTTGTCGGATTCGCCGATGACCTGTCCGCCGCGGATGCCGCCGCCGGCCAGGACCATCGAGTAGCAGCCGGGCCAGTGGTCTCGCCCCGCACCCTTGTTGATGGTGGGCGTGCGGCCGAAGTCTCCCATCCAGACGACGAGCGTGGTGTCGAGCAGGCCGCGCTGCTCTAGATCGTCGAGTAGCGCCGCGTACGCGATTTCCATCGGCGGCACGAGGTTGTTCTTGAGCCGCGAGAAGTTGTCGGCGTGGGTATCCCAGATGATGCTGCGGCCGTTGACGGTGGTGACGAACCGCGAGCCGCTTTCCACCAGGCGGCGGGCGAGCAGGTGCGATTGGCCCCACTGGTGGCGGCCGTACATCTCGCGAATTTTGGTGGGCTCTTGCGAGAGGTCGAAGGCCTTGGCGGCGTCGCCGGTAGCAATCATCTGGGCCGCCTGCGTGCTGCGGGCGTCCAGGTCCGCTGCGGAAGGGCTGGCGATGGGCTGGGCTGCGGAGCCGAGCCGCGCGAGGAGCTGCCGCCGCTCGCCGAGCCGCTCCGCCGTCAGTCCTTCTTCCAGCCGCAGGTTGCGGACGCGGAAGTCGGCGGCGTTGGGGTCGGCGTCGAGGACGAAGGGGTCGTACTTGATTCCGAGGCAGCCGCCGTATTGGCCGGGGGTAATGTAGACGTTGCTGTCGCAGTGGGGATAAGGCGTAATGACATACGGCGGCACGGTTCCGCTGAAGCCGTCCCGCTGCGCGAGCCAACCCACGAGCGTGCCGACGCTGGGGTAATCGGTGGGGGCGGGGTTGATGAGCGTGCTGTCGGTGGGGTACGCCCGGCCGACAACGGAGTTGTACATCCCGGCGTTGTGGCTGCTCTGCGTGTGATGCACCGAGCGGACGATGGCTAGCCGGTCCATCCGCTCGGCCATGCGCGGCAGCATTTCGCTGACCTGAATGCCGGGAACGCGGGTGCTGATGGGGGAGAATTCGCCGCGGATGGTATCACCCGCTGCCGGCTTGGGATCCCACAAATCGATGTGGCTCGGCCCGCCGCAGTTGAAAATCAGGATGACCGACTTCGCCTTCCCCGCCCCCTTCGGCTGAGCGGCGAACGCCTGCGACCAGCTTCCCCAAAACGAACCGACAGCCGCAGCTGTGGAAGCATGAAGGAAGAAGCGTCGGGAGGTAGGCAGGCTCATCGCTGGCTCCCTTCAAGGCAGGCACATCGGCGGCGCATCAATGAGCAGCCGCTGATGCGTTTATGGTAGCCGAGCGGGGTGGGAGAAGCCAGATGGAAAGAGGAGTGCGCCCGCTTGCTGTTTACTTGATAGCGTTCCGCCGGGGCCAACTCGCCGGTGGCGATCAGCCGTATCCGCCGCCGCCGAGCTTGCCTCGGCGGAGCGCGGTTTGAAAACCAGACAGGAGCGATTTGACGCCTATTGCCACCGGCGGGCTTGTCCCGCCGGAGCAATGTTTGGCAACAGCGCTCCGCCCGGACAAGCCGGGCGGTGGCGAGTGATTTGCGCGTGCGTCGGCGTTCTGGTTTCCAGACAGCGCTCCGGCGGGGCAAGCCCACCGGTGGCGTTTCAAGGACGAAGCTGATTGCCGCGCGAACGGGGTCGGGAGAGGTTTTCCCGGAATACGTTTAGTCGCAGCGACTTGTCCACAGCCGGGAAAACCCCTCCCGACCCCAACACCCGCCTCCGACAATGCAGTGACCGGGACAGCGAATATGTCGCGGCTGGCTCGCCACCCGATAGAATGAGCCTATGAAGGACAGCCTCCTTTGGTAAGAACCTCCGCTTAGTCGCGCTCGCCAACATGCCGCCCCTGATCGCGGTTGTGGTCGTTGCCTTAATAGCGCCCGGCTATGTGGCCTCGAAGATACGTGAAGCCATCGGCTTCCTCGTGAGAATGCTTCATTGAGCCTGTCGCCCCACAAAGTACAGCCCGCCGACCTGATGCCCAGGGCTACTCAGTGTTTCAAACTGTGCCCGACACCAACCCGAAGCGTTAGCGAGGAAAAACAACGTAAGCCATGGGCTCTTCCTCGCTTACGCTTCGGGTTAGTTTCGTCGAACACGATGCAGGTTGAAACACTGAGTAGCCCTGACCTGATGCCGTGACCGCCAAGCCCAAACGCCGCTGGTATCAATTCAGCCTGCCTGGTGCTACTCGCGTTTACCGGGGTCGTGGCTCTCGGACTGGGAGCCTGAAAAAACGGCCTCCTCAGCAGAATCTGTGGGTGAATTCTTGCCAAGAACCTTGATTCGATCCCGCTTGGCCGTGGTTTCCTTCGCTGGCGCGTCTGGCTGGTGTAAAACCTGTCATTCAGCCCGTTACAAGAACAGCGCCTTCAAACAAATTTGCGACCATGTCTCAAACTGGGCCAAGTCGAGGTTAAGCTTCTCCACGGGTTGAAAGCCGGCGTCGATGATGTCGGGCTCGAGCGCCTTCACCAGCGGCTTCTCGACGTCGATGATGTGGACGATGCCGAGGTGAACCTTGCCGACTTCGGTCTGGTCGTCGTTGATGAGCCCCACCAGGCCGCTGCGATAGGGGCTGTCGATTTGCACTTCCTCCGCCAACTCTCTCCGCATTCCTTCCTCATACGGGTTTTTGCAAGTGCGATCCTCCGACGAAATGTGCCCTCCGATGCCGATGCTCCGCTTGGCGTGCAGGCGGCTTTCCCCCTGCCCCTTGCCGCGGGTGTACTGGAAGACGCAGACCCGCCCGGCGGCGTCGCGGTAGCGGAACAGGACATACGGAATGAGCTGCTTGTAGCTGGGGTCGAGCTCCATCTGCCCGCGGGGGCGGTAGCTGGCGTGCTCTGGCTTGAGGAGCTCGGTGAGGTATTTCTTGGTGTCGCTGGAGAAGCCCTGAAAATGCCCCAGCTTGTGAAAGAGGCTGGTGGGAACGACAAGCACGTGTTCCACGGCCACGGAGGAGGTCATGGCAAATCCTGACGAAAGAGAAGAGAACAGAGATGACCGAGCGGTCCCTCGCTCCTAGCCTCAGTATAGCGGCAGGCGGTATTGCGAGGGAGCGGGTTGCGGATTCACGGTGCGCCTTGCTCGGGCTTATTGCGGCCGGTATCCTGGAAGTATTGCCCATGTTGAGGAGCTCGCCATGAGTCAGACCGTCGCTTTTTCCGATGCCCTTGCCGCGGCCGAGCTACTCGACTCGGACGCTCAGGCTGAATTGGTGGCGGTCTTGAGCCGCCGCCTGGCCGAGCGCGGGCGCGAGCATGTGGCAGCCGTGGTTGCCCAGGCGCGGCGCGAGTTCGCCGCCGGGGAGTGCAAACCCATGACCGCGGCGGAGTTGGTGCGCGAGGCCCAGTGATGCGGCGGCATCCCATCGAAGCGATCGGGAATGCTGCCGGGTGATTGTACTATCCCGAGCATACGCCGTAGAATTGCTTGTTTGGATAAGTGTTTCGACGCCGATGGGAGCGGCACTTTGTTTCACTACACGAATGACAAAGGTTTCAAAGCAATAAGTTCGCAGGTAGTGTGGCTCTTCAAAGCGTCGAAGCCGCCCGGCGTCCACCCGAAAGGCGCGTACTTCACTACGCTGCCTCCTGGCACAACGAACCTCAGTAAACTACTGTTCGTCCGCGGGTGCAAAGAGAAGACGAAGTTCTTCTTCTCCTTTTCGGGAGGGGAGGAACTCTCTCCAATGCGGGGCGGAAGAGGAAATCACATTCTTTACAGCGAGGACGACTACCCTGTGGCTAAGGAGAGGCAGGGGCCTCACGGCGAAACGGACAAGGTAGAGGAGGTTTTGGAGTGATCGGTGGAATCGACATCGTGTTCCCGGCTGTCGGCGACTCTGCCGCACTGGAAGCCTGCGCTCGGATCGTTGGGCGGCACTGGCCCGATATCCGATTTGAAGATGCCATTACGGGGGATAAATATCAACGGCTTGGCGACATCCCGTTTGGGAAAGTGAGTGATCTCCTGGCTTACCCTAACGCCGCTGCTGAGGCCGCTTGGGACGCCGACAAGCCCGACTCCGCCGAAAACTCGATGCTCTATCTGATCGTCAGACCTGAAGACATCACCGTCGTTCTGGACAATCCAGGGACAGCAGAGATGCGCTCCATTCTCAACGCCATTCGTGATTTACTGTGGATGGGGTCGGACATCCACTTTGCGTACGCGAGGGCGGCATGACTCCCGAAGCCCCGGCCATCTTGGAGCGCCTCCTCCGCGACAACGACCTCGGGTGGATGATCGATAGGTACGAGCCTCGCGAGCGCGCAGTCGCCGTCCTGCTGGAACAACTCGCCAGATTGACTGCCGATTTCCGAACTCGGTTCGGGAACGAAGTATCGTTCGCGCCCGAAACGCTCCAAGCGGAGGCCGAGCGTAATCCGCATAGGATACGCGCTTTCCTCCAATCGCTCGGAGTCAGCGGTAATCCGAATATGCAGCTGATGGTCTGGCGAATTATCCAAGGACTGAGTATCCGGGAAGTGGCGATGCACTATCGTGAGCAGGAGGCGTTCAGCCTCACCGTGACGCTGGCTCGCCGGGGAGAGGGGCCAGATGAACTGGAGTCGTACAGCACCAACGACATCAACGACGCCGCGCTCCTTCGGCACTTCGGGATCACGACCGTGGACAAGCGGCCGTTGTTTGATGGGTTCTTTCCTCTGCGGAAAAAATAGCGGCTGAACTTGGTCGTTCGGCGGCGGAGGCGACTATGGCTGGTGCGGCGTTCACGCGTGATGAGGTCGTGCTCTGCACCTACGCCGCCCGCTTTGATGGCAATGATTTCGGTGGCGTCGAAGCGATTCACTCGCTCAGCATGCGGAGCCGGGACTCGATCCAGCTCAAGATACTGAACATCGCGGCCATGTTTGACGAGGAGGGCATTGCGCGAAATAGTGCGGTCAGCCCCCTGAGCGGTCTGCCAACCGGACAACACGGCCGGCGTACGAACTGGGACATCGTGTCTGAGTTGGTCAGCCTCTCGTGGGGCGAACACTTGGCCGAGTGCCGCAGGATTCTGGAGCGGCAAGCGTTGCTGCCCGGCGAGTTGGCTGCTGGTGAGCCGTTCGTTGAGGGGGCAGCCCGCCAAGTGCTCGTCAATCGCTACGAGCGCGACCCCGGTGCTCGGCGGGTGTGTATTGCACATTATGGCACGACGTGCGTGGTGTGCGGTTTCAGCTTTGCCGCCGTGTATGGCTCAGTGGCAGAGGGGTTCATCCACGTCCACCATCTGAAACCGCTCGCGGAGATCGGAGGCGAGTACGTAATTGACCCGGTCGCGGACCTGCGGCCGGTGTGCCCAAACTGCCACGCTATGATCCACCTGAGCGGTGCCATGCGGTCGGTGGCAGATGTCAGACAGCTACTATTGCACAGGCAAGACGCCTTCTTTGACCCCGATTCGATCAAGCCGAAGTAGTTGGTTTTTGCTTTGGGGCGAAAACCACTCTCAACAGCTCACTTCTTCAATGCCCCCACTGCTGCCGTTTGCAGTTCTCGCCGCAGATCGCTGGCGTCGGCGTTGGGGAGGCCGGTGCGCTGGATGAGGAGGATGACGAACAGGTTCCTTTCGGGGTCGAGCCAGCCCTGGGTGCCGAATGCGCCGCCGTGGCCGTAGGTTCCCTTGGACATCATCGCGTGGACCCCTTGCGGCTCTTTGGTCACCGCCCAGCCGAAGCCAAAGCCCATGCCGGGGGTGAAGCCGCATGGGAGGTCGCCGGTTTGCAGGCTGGTCATCTGCTTGATGGCGGCAGGAGAGAGAATTTGCCGGCCCAGGTTGGTGCCGGAGGAGGGACCGGCCAGCATCATTTGATAGAGCTTCGCCAGGTCACCGGCAGTGGAGAACAAGCCTCCCGCGGGAATCGGATGGCGGGCTCCCTTCACCGGCCCGATGAGCTGATATCCCACGTCGTTGAGCTTGCCCTCCTTGAATTCGTACAACCCCGCCAGTCGCTTGAGCTGCTCTTCGGAGGGATAGGGAGTGGTGTCCTTCATTCCTAGCGGCTGGAAGATGCGCTCGCTGAGGAATGTCTCATAGGGCTTTCCGCTGACGACTTCGATGATGCGGCCGAGGGTATCGATGCCGGCGTTGCAATAGGCCCACTTGCTCCCCGGCGGGAAATCGAGCGGGCGTTGCGACTGCATCGCCGTTGCTTCCGCCAGGTTATAGTTCCGCTTGAAGTACAGGTCCGAAAGGCCCGCCGGAAAGCCGCCGGGGAGGCCGGAAGTGTGCGTGAGCAAGTCCCGCAGGGTGATCGGCCGCTCGGGTTTTTTCAGAACCAGCTTGTCTCCCTCGCGGCTGTCGATGAGCAACTGCCCTTTGAATTCCGGCAGGTATTTTTCCACCAAGTCTTCCACAGAGAGCTTCCCCTCGTCCTGCAGAATCATGATTCCCATGGCCGTAATCGGCTTAGTCATCGACGCGATGCGAAACAGGCTGTCCTTTGCCATCGGCTGTTTGGCGTCGATGCTCTGCTGTCCCAGCGCCTCTTGATAGGCAATCCCTTTGCTGCTCCCCACGACAATCACCGCGCCTGCCACCTGGCTGGGACCGGCATCGTCCACGAATTTCTGCATCGTGCCGCGAAGAGCGGCGAGCTTTTCGGCGTCGAACTCCGTGGCGGAAAGGCTTCCGAACGGAGCGAGTAGGGCACAGAATAGAATGACGGTTGCGAGGGAGATACGGCGCATGAGGGAGTCTCGCGGAGTGGACAAGCGGAAGTCGACGACGAACAGCGATATTGGTAGAGAAACAGGAGTCAGCCGGAGGGTCAAGTATGGAGGCTCTGCCGACGCGACGGACGGACTATAATGACGCAAATGGCTGCCGCTCGATCCGAGGATACTTCCGTGCCGGCTGAGTATCAAATCGATAGTACGAGCGCGCCTTATGTCGAGGAGCTGCTGCAGGAGTATTTGCGAGATCCGGCGAAGGTGTCGCCGGAATGGCAGGAATACTTTAAGGTGCTTCTGCAACATGATCCCGAGCTGCGGCAGCGGGCGAATGGTCATGTGAAGCGGCCGGCGAGTTTGTTTCATCGACCTAAAAGCCTCCCTGAGTCGGTCGGTGCCGCGGCGGCTGATCAAGGAGCGGGCTCGGACGATGCGTTGTTTCAGGAGCGGGCCACCCGGCTGATTGAGGCCTACCGCGATTACGGCTTCTCCGCGGCAAAGCTCAGCCCGTTTGGATTTGATAGCGCTCCGCGGCCCGAACTGGAGCCAAGCAGCGCCCGCCTGAGCGAAGGCGACCTCAACCGGCTTCTGCCGTCGCCTTTTCCGCAGCGGCCAGGACAGATTTCATTGAAAGATTGTTTGGCAAAACTGAGCGAGGTTTACTGCGGTCCCATCGGTCTGGAACTTCGCCACATCGACGATGAAGCACTCCGAAACTGGCTCATTCAGCGGATGGAAGCCGCGGAGGAACCGCCGACTCAAGCCGCCCAACAGCGGATTCTGCAACGGTTGACGGAGGCGCACGTCTTTGAGGAATTCCTGCGGCACAAGTACACGGGGGCCAAGGTATTTTCGCTGGAAGGGGCCGAAGTGCTCATTCCGCTCTTGGACGTGGCCATTGAGCGGGCCGCCGATCAGGGCGTGGCCGAAGTTGTTCTGGCGATGGCCCATCGCGGGCGGCTGAACGTGCTGGCCAACACCATCGGCAAGCCGCCGCGAGAAATCTTCCGCGAGTTCGACGATCCGCCGCAACAAGACGGCCGCGGCTTCGCCGATGTGAAGTACCACCTGGGTTTCAGTGGCGATTGGCTGCGAGAGGACGGCAAGAAGGTGCATCTCTCCCTCTGCTTCAATCCCAGCCATTTGGAATTTGTGAACCCCGTGGCCCTGGGACGAATGCGGGCCAAGCAGGACCGGGCCGCCGACACCGCCCGCCGCACCGGCGTGACCGTCCTAGTCCACGGCGATGCGGCCTTCCCCGGTGAGGGCGTGACGCAGGAGACGCTCATCCTCGCCCAACTGGCCGGGTACACCACCGGTGGCACGCTCCATGTCATCATCAACAATCAGATTGGCTTCACGACCGGGCCGGAAGAGGGTCGCTCCACCAGGCATTCCGGCGACGTGGCCAAAATGCTCCCCATTCCAATCTTCCATGTGAACGGAGAGAACCCCGAGGCTGTAGCGCAGGTCGTCCGCATCGCCATGGATTTCCGTCACGAGTTTCAGCGGGACGCCCTCATTGATTTGCACTGCTACCGCCGCTTCGGCCACAACGAAGCCGACGAGCCCGCCTTCACCCAGCCGCTGCTCTACAAAGCCATCCGCGATCGGCCGAACATCAGCGAGCTCTACCGCCGCCAACTTGTCGAACAAGGACGCATCGAGAAGGAGCAGGGCGAGCAGCAAGCGAGCCAACAGCGGGAATTGATGCGGAGCGAATTTGAACTCGCCAAGCGAGAGGACCAAACGCAGCAGCCCGCCCACCCCGTTGGCCTCTGGGCCGGTTTTCAAGGCGGAAAGGAGCCACCGGGGAGTGATGACTGCACCGCGGTCAAAATCGAACTCCTCCAAGAACTGTTGGGGAAAATCGCGCAGACGCCCGAGGGCTTTCACGTTCATCCCAAGCTCACAAAACACCTGGAGCAGCGGCGAAAGATGGCCAAGGGCGAAGTGCCGCTGGACTGGGCGACGGCGGAGGCGCTCGCCATTGCCTCGCTGGCGGTGGAAGGGCACGGCGTCCGCCTCTCCGGGCAAGACAGCCAGCGCGGCACCTTCAGCCAGCGGCATTCCGTCCTGCATGACTCCGAGACCGGCCGGCGGCATTCCATTTTTTCGAGCCTAGCGAAGCAGCAGGCGGCGGTGGAGATCATCAACAGCCCGCTCAATGAAGCCGGCGTGCTCGGCTTTGATTACGGTTACAGCCTGGATGCCCCGGAGGCGCTCGTAATGTGGGAAGCGCAGTTCGGCGATTTTTGCAACGCGGCCCAGGTCATCATCGACCAGTTCATCGCCACGGCGGAGGTGAAGTGGCGGAGGCTCAGCGGTCTGGTCATGCTGCTGCCGCATGCGTGGGAAGGGCAAGGACCGGAACATTCCAGCGCTCGGCTGGAGCGGTTCTTGGCGCTCGCCGTCGGTGACAACATTCAAATTACTAATCCAACGACGCCGGCTCAATACTTTCACGCCCTGCGTCGGCAAGTCATTCGCAAGTGGCGCAAGCCGCTGGTGGTGCTGACACCCAAGAGCCTGCTGCGTGACAAGCGGGCGGTGTCTTCGCTGGAAGATCTAGCCTCCGGCAGTTTCCGGCGCATTATCCCCGACCAGCGAGAGCCGCAAGCGCAGCCCGCCTCCCAAAAAACGGCCCCGACCAGCCGCATCTTGCTGTGCAGCGGCAAGGTGTATTACGAACTGGCGGAGGCCCGCGACAAGCAGAACGCGGATGCGGCCGTTCTGCGGTTCGAACAGCTTTATCCGCTGAAGGACGAGGCGATTGCCGCGGCTCTGAAGCCGTACCCGCAAATCACGCCCATCTACTGGGTGCAGGAAGAGCCGGAAAATATGGGGGCCTGGCCATATTTGCGGCGGCGATTCGGCGAATGGCTGCTCGGCCGCTATCCGCTGGAGACCATCGCCCGCGCCACCTCCGCCAGCCCCGCCGCCGGCAGCAAGCGCCAGCACGCCGCGGAGCAAGAGGATTTACTCCGCCGAGCACTGGCGGGGAAGTAAAATGTAGATCGGTAAAGTTTCTAGAATTGAATGAACCGCGGATTTTACGGAATACACGGATAAGAAAGTTATTTCCTCTCTCCTATCCGTGAATTCCGTGCCATCCGTGGTTAAACAACTGCGTCATTGAAGATTCTTTATTTTGAAATCCATGCCCATCGAGCTCAAAATACCCGCCGTCGGCGAATCGGTTCAGGAAGTCCAAATCGGCCGCTGGCTGAAGAAGGAGGGCGACGCGGTCGAGGAGGACCAGAGCGTCGTTGAACTCGAAACCGACAAGGCTTCACTCGAGGTTCCAGCTCCCCGTTCCGGCGTGCTGGAGAAGATCTTAAAGAAAGAGGGGGAGACAGTCTCCGTCGGCGAAGTCATCGGGTATATCCAGGAAGGAAACGGGAAGCCTGGAGACACGAAACCGCAAGCGGAAGATAGACCACATCCAGAACCGAAGTTGAAAGCGAAGGAAGAGAATCATTTGCTTCCCATAACTCCCTCGGCGCGCCGGGCGCTCCGGGAACATCATCTTTCGCCCCGAGAAGTCGAACCGACCGGGGACCGCATTCGCCGCGAAGACGTGCTTCGGCACGTGGAAGTGGCGGCGGAAAAACCTGCGAAGGATGCCAGTAGTTTTGTTTCTCCGTCCCTCTCAAGCGAAGAGCCCGCCGAAGATGTCCGCCGGATGAGCTTGATTCGCCGCCGCATCGCCCAGCGCCTGGTGGAGGCCCAGCACACTGCCGCCCTGCTGACGACGTTCAATGAAATCGATATGTCGGCCGTCATCGCCCTTCGCAAGGAGCACGGCGAACGGTTCACCAAGCGCTACGGCATCAAGCTCGGGTTCATGTCGTTCTTCGTGAAAGCCGCTATCGATGCCCTCCGCCAGTACCCCGAGCTGAATGCGGAAATCCGCGGCGAGGACCAGGTGGTCTATCATCACGCCTACCATATCGGCGTTGCCATCGGAGCCACCAAGGGGCTCGTCGTGCCGGTGCTCAAAGATGCCCAGTGGCTCAGCTTTGCCGAAACGGAGCAGGCCATCGCCGATTTCGCCAGGCGGGCGGAGGAGAACAAGCTGCAGCCCCACGAGTTGACCGGCGGCACGTTCACCATCACCAACGGCGGCGTCTTCGGCTCGCTGCTCTCCACACCGATTGTGAACCCGCCGCAAAGCGGCGTCCTGGGCATGCACGCCATCCAGGAGCGCCCCATCGGCCGCGGCGGCCAGATTGTCCTGGCCCCCATGATGTACGTCGCCCTCACCTACGACCACCGCCTCATCGATGGCCGTCAGGCCGTCCTTTTCCTGCGCCGTATTAAAGAAGCCATCGAAGAGCCGGCCCGGATGCTGGTAGAAGTATGAGTAGTCCGTGTTAGCGCTCCAGATAAACAATCTCCGCCAGCTTTCCCAAGTCACCGCCGACTTTCTTGGTATCGATGCCATCCCGCAGATGGACGCCGTTGACGAAGGCGGCGAAGGCGAGCTTGCGGCCTTTCGCAGTGGTCATGTAGCCGGCGAGGGCTTTGCTGGTGAGGAGAGAATTGCCTTGCAGCAGGTCGTCCCACAGCAGTGTCCCCGTTTTGGCGTGGACCTTGTCACGGGCGGGGCTTTCCTGGCGGATGCTCTTGACCAACGTCCCGTCCACGCCCAGCGAAGGCATCGCCCGCTCATAGAGCGGGAAATCCTTGCGGGCGGTCATGGCGACGAGCAGTTCAACGGTGGCTTTGGGGGTGACGTAGTCCGCCCGCGAGCCGCCGGCTCCGCCGCCGAAGGAGATGGCGTCCGCTTCCACGCCGGCTTTCTGCAGGAAGGCTCTTTCGAGCGTCAGGCCGTCGGCCAGCGTCCGCTTGCCGTGGTGGGCGGCCACGAGGAGCGGCAGTGTGCTGGCGTGGAGGTTGTGGCTGACTTTCAAGATCAGCCGAGCATTCTCGGAAAACGGCGGTGATTCGAGCTGCGCGACGCGCGTGAGCTTCTCGATTTCTTCCTTGGAGGGCAGCTTGGCCTCGGGATGCCGGATGGCAATCCCCGCGGAGACTTCCACGCCCGCTCGCTGAAGGGCTTCGATAAGGAGCGACCGCGCCCAGCCGGCGGGATCGGGGACTTCATAAATCCGCACTAGCGGTGCGCGGCCGGCGGGAATCTTGCCGCGGAGCGTGAGCTTGTTGTTTTCGACCCGGATCCAGGTTTCCACCTTGCCGCCGGCTTCCACGGTCTGCATGTCGAGCTGGATGTCGTAGAGCCCGGTCTGCGGCCTGACCGTGACCTTTGCCGGCTGGCCCGCCTCGGTCGGCTCGATGAGGAAATCGATGACGTTGTCGTTGACGATGATGGGCGTCAGGTTCCCCGGCCCGCTGCCGCTCCCTTCGGCATGTTCGAAGAGCCGATCATCGATCAGCAGGTTGCTGCTCACCTTCTTGATTCCAGCAGCGGCAATTTGGCGAGCGATTTCGTTCATGCCGGCGAGCGGGTCTTGCGGAGTGAGTGCGGCATCTTCGCTGAACGTGGCATAAGTGTGATCGGAGTTCGTGAAGGCAATCTCGCCCTTCTCCGTCGTCCGCCCACCCATCGTCAAATCGCCGCTCGCCACCAGGATCAAATCTCCGTTCAATTCTCCCGCTTCGTTCACCTCGCCGCGGCGATAGACCGGCGTGCGGAAGCGGTAATCCGCTCCTAGCGCATCGAGCGCCGTCGCCACGGTATAGCACTTCGTCACCGAAGCCGGTGCGAAGAGTTTGTCAGCATTCTCTTGGTAAATCACCTCGCCCGAGTTGAGGTCGAGGAACAGCATGCCCCAGTGAGCATGGCGGTAATACGATGCGCGCGTCAGCTCGTGAATCTTCGTTACCAGCGGGTCTTCTTTCGCGTCCGGCTTGTCTTCGGCGAACAGCGGCAAATCGGCGGTGAACAGCAGCCAGGCGAGGCAGCCGAAGGCGACAGGGAACAGATAACGGGTAGGACTCATGGTGAAATCTCGCGGGAAAAAAGGGCTGGCGGACTCATTCTAGTCGGAAAACGGGGGGAAACATCAGGGCCAGCGGGCGGTCCCGCTTTTGGCTGCCCGAGCCCCAAAAAGCCCCGGCGGTGCCAATAGGATACAAATACTCATATGTGTACTATTGAACTTACGTCAATTCCTCTCTTCGCAACTCGTTATGGCGCACTCACTTGTAACTATTTTCGATAAATCTTGTTCTGTAGTACTTGACTGTGACAACCTATTTCGTGAATAGTTACACACGATGACGACGCGAATACGTCACGCACATTTCTCTTTTCAGGAGTACCCACGCATGACCGCCACGCTTGAACCAACTACTACCGACGTCCGCCCGGACCAGCCGCCACTGCCGGCCGAAGCGGCAACCGACGTTCCGCCCGCGGCAAGACTGGGTGAGCCCAGTTTCGATGGCGAGGAGCCGGCCCCTTCCCAGGCCAGCGAAATCGACGCCCAGGCCGCCGCGGAGCGCCACAAGCTCCGCGAACGGATTCGCCAGTCCAGCAGCCTCTCTCGCGGGATGCGGGACCGGCTGAGCGCGCTGCTCGAAGGTGATGCGTCCACAACCGCGAGCGATTCGCAGCCGCTGATCCGCGCTGCGGACGCCCTGGCGATCCTCGAAGAGTCCATCCCGCCGCAACTGCGGCTGGACGCCACTTCGCTTGCCCAGCCGGAGCATCCTGCCGGCGACGTCTTCTTCACCGGGGACGTGAACCAAATGACCGACGACCAGGCCGAACGCATTGCCCGCGAGCAGCTCTCGCGCAGTGCGTTTGCCCGTTCGTAGTAACCCGCTTCAGCGGGTTCAAAAAGGCCCTAACCGCCTGAAGGCGGTTACTACAAACTGTTTTCCATTTCATTTCTCACAAGGAGTTACCCATGTCTGAATTCACTACCGGCAATGTCCCCGGCGTCGGCACACAGCGCGATGGCGAAGAAACCCAAGTCTGGTGGGCCGGCCGCGGCGGCCAGGACCTCATCGCCACCAAAAAAGTCACCATCGATTCCACGACGGTCGACAGCGGCAACACGCCGACCACGACGGTCCGTGGCGGCAATGTGCTGGCCCTGGCCGATGCCACCGGCAAGGCCCTGACCTACAAGGGCGATGCCAACGACGGGCGGCAGATCGCGATGGGCATCCTGGAAAAACATCAGGACATGCTCGTCAACGGCTCCGCGGCGGATCGCTTCACGCAGATGCTTGTGCATGGCTTCCTCAAGCAAGGTGAGCTGCTCGGGCTCGACTTGCGAGCCAAGCAGCAACTGGCGGGGCGGTTCGTGTTTGACCGCGACCTGAACGCCAGCCTGGGCGTGCTGATGCACCCCCGCGGCATCTACCGCAAGTCGGCCAACTACGTCGTCACGGCGACGGACAACGGCCTGCTCTTCCTGGCCTCGGCAGCGGTTTCATTCACGCTGCCGACCAAGCAGAACGGCCTGGCCTTCCGGTTCTTCCAGTTGGCCAACGCCGACCTGACCATCACGTCCAGCGGTAGCGACATCATTCACAAGAATAGTGCCGCCGCCACGTCTGTCGCCTTCTCCACCGCCAGCCAGAAGATCGGCAGCCACGCCATCGTCGAGTGCGTGTACACCGATACCGACACGCTGGCCTGGATTGTCAGCAACCTCGGAGGCACGACGGCGACGGTGACGTAATACCGAAGGGGTTCAAGGTTCAAAGTTTCAAGTTCCAAGTTGTGGGAACCTACTTTGGCCTGAACCCACTTTTCAATCTTGAATCTTGAATCTTGAACCTTGAACCTTGAACCTTGAACCTTGAACTTTGAACTTTGAACCCAATTCTTCAATAAGGAAACTCTCATGTCACTTTCCACCGCTCAAGTCTTGGCTCCCAAGACCATTCTCAAGGCCATTTCGCAGCTTGACCTGCCTGGCACCGCGCTCCAGAAACTTCTGGGGTGGGGGCTCGGCAGCGGCAACGTTCGCCGGCAGTCGGGCCGCAACTACGCCTGGGACATCTTCAACAACAGCCGAAAAATCGCTTCGGCCCGCGTCGGCGGCCAGGCCTCCAGCCGGCAAAAGCCGCAGAAGGTCAGCGACCAGACGGGGACCTTCCCGCGGGCGGCCGAAATCATTCCACTGCTCGATGAGGATCTGCTCAACCGCCGCGGCATCGGCGGGCCGGACTCGCGGCTCGATCATGCCGGCCAAGACTACCTGACCCATCAGGAAATCTACCTGGCCCAGCGGTTCACCAACCTGATCGAGTTCCAGACCGCCGCCCTGTTCCGCGGCAGCTACTCCTACACCAACGATGGTGACGAGTTGCGGCACGGATTCTCCGGCGGCGAGGACACGGTCGATTACAAAATCCCCGCCGGCAACAAGACCCAGCTCAACATGCTCGGTGCCGGAAACATCCTGAATGCCGACTGGGCGACGACCAGCACCGACATTCCCAAGCACCTGCAGAACATCAACACGGCGATGGTGCAACTCACGGGGATGGGACTGGCTCACGTGGTGCTGACCGGCGTCGGGTGGCAGTACATCGTCAACAACCTGAAGGTGCAGGCGCAGGGAGGCTCGGCGAACGTGGTGTTCGAGTCGCTCCGCCGCGTTGGCCACGGGGAGTTCTCCGCCGTCCTGCGGGCCATTCCCTGGATCACGTTCCACATCGTGGACTACGGTCTGGAAATCTGGAACGGCACGACCGAAGTCTTCACCAAACTCGTGCAGGACGACTACGCGGCCTTCCTGCCGCAGCCTTCCGCCCGCTGGGTGCAATACCTGGAAGGGAGCGAAATCGTCACCGAAGGCCCCGGCGGCGTGAAAGCCGAGCGGTTCGGCTTCTATCCCTATTCCCATCCGACGCACGACCCCAGCGGTTGGAACCTGGGCGCGGTCTTCAACGGCATCCCCGTGCTCTATACCCCGAGCGCGGTCGCCTACGGGAAGATCACGGGCGGAAGCTACTAGCGGCCGTTAGACGTCTAGCCCCGGCGCGGCATTCGCGCCGGGGCACACGTTTCAGGTTCCAGGTTTAATGTTCAAAGTTTTTCCTTTCCAACTTTGAACCTTAAACCTGGAACCTTGAACTTGCCCGATTCCCTAGCCCCCGACCCCCAGCCCTGAGACTTCCCATGCCCCAAACCTACTGCCTTAAAGCCGATATCGAAGCTCTCTGGACCGTCGCGGCTGTCCTGGCGAGCGTCGACGATGATACCAGCGGCACGCTTTCCGCCACCGAGGAAGGCTACATCACCCGCGCCATCCAGCGCGCCGCGGAGCGCATGAATGCCTATCTCGAAGAGCGCTACGTCCTCGCCGAGCTCGCTACCAACACCTGGTGTCGAGACGCGAATGCCGCCATCGCCGCTTACCTCCTCTCCATCCGCCGCGGCAGCAGCGCCCCCGCGCCGTTCCAATTGCAATACGACAGCCTGATGAGCGACCTCTTTGAAATCGCCCGCGGCCGGCTGAAAGTCCCGGAGGCGAAAGAGAGCGTGGATACAACCCCCACGGTCAGCAACTTTACCGTCAACCTCAGCGGCACTGAGGACAGAATCCACAAGGTCGAATGACCAATGTCCAAGCACCAATAACCAATAAGCGAGCCCGACCAATTGGTCATTGGGACTTGATCATTGGTCATTTTTCCACCAACCAACTTCCCCATTTTTCAAAGGCTCTTCCCATGTCATTCTTCTCCCGCCTCCGCGACGCCTTCCTCGCCCGCTCTTCCAAAACGGCCCCCAAGCCCACCCGCGTCGATCCCATGCCCATGGACCTGGCTGGGCTGCCGCCGTTCAATCTGCATGTGGCCGATATGATGCGGTACGATCCCCAGGTCCGCATCGGACTCGGCGCTCGCAACGGCCTGCTCATGGCGGCGGAGGTGGAAGTGACGGGCGAGCAGCCGGACATGGTTCGCTTCGTTCAAGCCCAGTGGGACCGTATCTGGGGAACCGCCGGTCATCAGCTCCTGCGGGCCAAGCTCTTCGGTTTCCAGCCGTTCGAGGTCGTCTATCGCCTGGCGGACCGCGGGGAGTTCGCCGGCCTCGTCGAGTTTCAGCAACTCCTCGACCGCCCCGCCGGCTCCGTCCGCCTCCTGGTCAGCGGCGAAGAGCCCGTGGGTTTCGTGCTCAAACAATCCAGCGGCATGGCGAGTAAAACGAATGGTTCTCCCCGCCATGAGACGCAGGTTCTCGCTCCCCGCGCCCTCGTCGCCACCTTCGACGCCGAGTGTGGCAACCCCTACGGCTGCGCCCTGCTCGCCCGGGCCTATCCCGCCTGGTACGAGAAATGGATGGAAGGGGGCGTCAAGCAAACACTGCGGCTGCGGATGATCAAGGACGCCTACATCGGAGACATCTTCTGGTACCCGCCCGACCGCAAGGTGCAGACCGTGGACGGCAAGGAAGTCGCGTGGCGAGACATCGCCCGGGACATCGTCGAAAGCCGCATGTCCGGCGGGGCCCTCACGCTGCCGCTCCTCCGGGACAAGGACGGCCATAAGCTCATCGACTACACGCCGCCGCAGGGAGTGACCGGCATCACCAGCATCTTCATGTGGAAGAAAGACGTGGACCTGGAAATCTGGAAGGCCCTGGAAGTGCCGCCGGAGATCATCCAGGCGTCCTCTTCCGGCAGCGGCTTTTCCGGCCGCTGGATTCCGTTCGTCGTCGCCCTCAGCGCTTGCCACATGGAGCTCGCCGAGCTGATCCGCTGCGTCGACCGCGACATCCTTCGCCCCCTCACCCGCCTCAACTTCGCCGCCGAACCCCGCTACGACATCCGCCCCAAAAGCCTGGTGGATATTTATGCGAAGAAGTTTGGGGCCAGGGCGGACCGGCTGCCGGCAGCGGATTGAGGAAGGATCCAGACGGTTGACAAAGTGACATTTCATGGGACATAATTCATGTGTTTTCCGCTAATTGCAACCGATCTATTCGACATAAGTCGTTTTTTTACAAAGAGTTATGAGTCCATGAAAGTGACAAAGGCGAGGACATATCTTCGGACTCATCCCTGGCTGACGTTTGCAGCCGACTTAAAACGTGCGCCCGCGAAGTTATGGATGCTTCTCGGGGCCATCCAGTCGAAATGCGAGCATGTCGCCAATGCCATGTTACCCCCCAACGTGGCCAAGGAATTGCACACTTTGTTTCTCGCCAAGGGTGTTCATGCAACAACGGCAATTGAAGGAAACACACTTACCGAGGAGCAAGTGCGTGCCAGAATCAACAAAATGCTGCCCCTGCCAGAGTCCAAGGAATATCAAGGCCAGGAAGTTGACAATATCGTGGCCGCTTGTAACACGCTTGCCGCCTATGCCTTGGATGATGACAGCGAATGTCAACTGACGGCAGAAATGATTTGCAAATTCAACAAGCAGGTACTTGTTGATCTGCCTGTGGAAGAAGGTGTAGTGCCAGGAGCAATTCGTAAAACATCCGTGGGAGTCGCTGACTACCGCGGCGCGCCGGCGGAAGACTGCGAATTCTTGCTGCGGCAGCTCTGCGACTGGATCAACGAAAGCAAGCCTGCCCAAGGGGACGAAGTCACCCAGGCCGTCTTGCAAGCGGTGCTTGCGCACCTGTACCTCGCCTGGATCCATCCTTTTGGAGATGGGAACGGACGAACAGCTCGCCTGGTGGAAGTCCTGATTCTATTTCACGCTCGCGTGCCTACGGTGGCCGCCCATCTCCTCAGCAATCACTATAACCAGACCCGATCCGAGTACTATCGGCAGCTTTCCCGCGCCAGCAAATCCGGCGGCGACGTGTTTCCTTTTTTGCAGTACGCCGCCCAAGGTTTTTATGACGGGCTGAATGGGCAAATTGACACGATTCGGAAATTTCAGACTGAAATGACCTGGCGAGACTATGTTTATTCGCAGTTTCGGGATCAGTCGAGCGTAGCGTCCGCGCGTCAGCGGGCGATTGCTCTCGCGATGGGGCTGAATGACCGAAGGTTTTTCTCATCGGCCCAAATCCGACTCCTGACTCCGGAGTTGGCGCAGATGTATGCCCACAAGACCGCGAAAACCGTTTCGAGGGATCTCAACAAGCTGCGGGAGCTCAAGCTGATCCAGCGAACGAAGCGCGGACACCTGGTGCGCGCCAACACTGACTTGCTGCGAAGCTTTCTGCCCAAACGGCGGAAGAAGTCGTCTCCCCAATGACCTCTTCCTCCAACCCCTTCGCCACCCGCTTCACCCGCCCAGGGGCCATCGGCTATCTGTTTCCACCGGGGAAGAGCGCCGTCGGCACGCTGGATTTGCTGCGGAACAACGAATGGTGGGGGGAAATCGTCGGCCCGCACGGCAGTGGCAAATCGTCGCTGCTGGCGGAGCTGTTGCCGCTGCTGGAAGCGACGGGAAGACATGTGAATGTCTACAGCCTCCACCAAGGGGACCGTACGCTTCCCATCTCCAAGTCCGACGTAGCCGCCTGGAACGCCGACACCCAGGTCGCTATCGACGGCTACGAACAGCTTTCCTGGTGGAGCAAGCGGCGGCTGCAAAGCTGGGTCAAGGCGCGCCATGCCGGCCTGCTGATCACCGCACACCAGCCGATGGGGCTCCCGCCGCTCTTCGCCACAGAGCCCACGCTCACGCTCGCCCGCGAAATCGTGGCTCAGTTGCTCAAAAGCGACCAAGTACAATCCCTTACCGGCGACGACGTCGCTGCCGCCTTTGCCGCCCACGGCGCTAACCTGCGGGAGATGCTCTTTTCCCTTTACGATGTTTATCAGCGGCGACATGCGGATGCTCCCGAAGCCTAGCGCCTGCCCGCGAAACGATTCCCTGTCTTTACGGAACGTCAATCCCGAATAGCAATCATGTAAAGCCCGCTGAACACTTCGCGCCAAGCAACGAATGCCCTGTCAACTTGTTCGCTCGCTCGTAAGTACTGGCGTCATCTTCATTAACGATTTGTGCCAAGCGATTAATACCGCTTGTAACGATTGTTCGGCGCGCGACGTGCTTAGTACACATTCCGTCAATCTGCCTGAGCGGCACACTCGGGCAGAGGCGATTCCAGCGGGAGTCGCTCCCTGTTTTCCGTTTAACATCTGGTACAAGGAGCTGTGGTATGAAGAAAATGTTTGCGCAGAGTTTTTGTAAGCGGGCTTCGCGTCTGTGGCACGAGGACGACGGCGTCCTCTCCTTCGAATGGATCCTCCTGGTGACTCTGCTCACCATCGGCATCGTAGCCGGCCTTTCCGCCGCCCGCGACGCCATCATTGACGAGTTTGGGGACGTGGCCCAGGCCATGCTCTCGCTCGATCAGTCCTACACGATTGATTTCCCGCTGAATGTGGACGTTCACACCGTGGACACCACCAGCGCGAGCGACAGCTCGTTCACGGACGCCCTGATCTACACCGACTGCACCCGCACCGCCGCCCCCATTGGTCAGGTTCCGCAGTTCGTGCTGGATGTGGATTCGTAATCCAGTAGCCTTTGCCCCCGGGAAAATGGGGCGAAATCGCTAGTTTCGCAAACTCCCGCGGACCACTCGGCGTCGTCTGCCGCAAGGCGGGCGCCGGGTGTTCCTTGGGGGGTCGGGAGTCTTTGGCGGCAACAGTTTTCCATTGCCACTAACCACAGCCGCCAAAGACTCCCGACCCCTTATGGTGGCTTGACCCTCACGTTTCATCCCTGAAACCCCTTGCACACCGCACCTTGCAGCGGATGTTAAGGCTTCCTTGCGCGCCTCGCGGGCTCTCCCCACGCGCTTCTCGCGCTGCAAATCTCTCAAAGTCTTGCCGCTGCAATACTTGCAGGGCCTCTTAGCTCTTCTTGAGGAATTCCCCTCTTTCTCGGCACGGCCCGTGCAATAGGCCCACCTCAAGAAAGTCGGCGCCGTGAGCACTTCGCGCGACCGGCGGGGGAAAACCCAGTGTTGGGTCCCCACACATGTGTTTTCGCTTACTGGTACAAGGAGTTTGGAATGAAAATGGTTCTGTCTCGTATGTGGAAGGAAGAGGACGGCGTCCTCTCCTTCGAATGGGTCCTGCTCGTGACCCTGCTCACGATCGGCATCGTCTCCGGCATCAGTGCCGCCCGCGATGCGATCATCGATGAACTGGGCGACGTTGCCCAGGCCATGCTGGCCCTCGATCAGTCCTACACGATCGACTTCCCGCTGAATGTGGACGTCCACACCGTGGACGCCACCAGCGCCAGCGACAGCTCGTTCACGGACGCTCTGATCTACACGGACTGCGGTCGCACCACTCTTGTTGGTCAGCTCCCGCAGGCTGTTCTGGACCTCGATTCGTAATCGTCATTTGGCCTTGTGCTAAGCAAGCGAGTTCGCCCGGCTGGAACCTCCAGCCGGGTGGACGCCTTGCAGTTCCGGGATTCCCTCCACTGGTCCGGGGCGCAGTGGAGCGACTCCTTGAATGGCGACCTGAACCGTACACCGAAGAATTTTGGATAAAGGGCTTTGAAATGCGGATTTGCATGAAATTGTGGCGGGAGGAGGATGGCGTGCTGTCCTTTGAATGGACGCTCCTCGTCACCCTCCTGACAATCGGGATTGTGTCGGGTTTATCAGCCGCCCGGGACGGGATCATCGATGAGTTCGGAGACGCGGCCCAGGCGATGGTCGCCCTGGATCAGTCGTTCACGATTGATTTCCCGCTGAATGTCGATGTCCACACGACTGATCCCAGCAGCTCCAGCGACAGCTCGTTCACCGACGCGCTGATTTATACCGATTGCGACCGCGAATTGCTCGCGCCGCAACAGATTGGTCCTCTTACGGACGTCGATTCGTAGTCTTGACTGGAAAGAACTCGGAACAAGAGGCACGTGAAGATGGCAAGACTACTCGAACAAGCCTGGCGTGAGGAAGACGGCGTCCTTTCCTTTGAATGGACCATGCTCCTCACCCTTCTAACCATCGGCATCGTCTCCGGCGTCGCCGCCGCCCGGGACGGCATTATTGACGAACTCGGTGACGTGGCCCAGGCCATGCTCTCCGTGGATGGCTCCTACATCATCAGCCAGCCGCTGGCGATTATCGTCGACCGGGATGGGGCTGGCCCATTGGCCCCCCAGCACATGGGTGGCGGCAGCGATTCCAGCTTCACGGACGCCATGATTTACACCGATTGCGACCGGGATCTCAATCCGGCTGGGCAGAATGTCGGTCCCGTGGACGACGTTGATAGCTAATTTTCAGTAACTCAACACGACCAAGCTAGTAATTAACTTTCGGGGAACTACGATGAAATCAAGACTGAAGAATCTCTGGATCGAGGAAGATGGCGTGCTGTCCTTTGAATGGACACTGCTCCTGACCCTCCTGGTCATCGGCATCGTCAGCGGCGTCGCGGCAGTCCGGGATGGCATCATCGACGAACTCGGCGACGTCGCCCAGATGATGCTGGCGGTCGACCAGTCGTACACGATCAGCTTCCCGCTGAATGTGGACGTACACACGGTGGACGGAACCTCATCGTCGGACAGTGCGTTCACGGATGCCCTGTTCTACGAGGATTGTGATCGGGACATCGCGCTGGCCGGCCAGAATTTCGGTCCGATCGACGATGTCGATTCCTAAGCGCGATGGTTTGATGCTTGACGGTTGGACACGGGCGCATCGTGAGAAAGCACCTGTTTGATTTTCACCTCCGATGCGCCGGCTGATATTGCCGGCAGAATCCTTACACGTGGATTTTTGCCATGCAACGCTTGAAAGTTCGTAGTAACCCGCTTCAGCGGGTTCTGACGCAGATTTGGACCGAGGAAGACGGGGTTCTCTCCTTCGAGTGGACCCTCCTGCTCACGCTCCTCACACTCGGCATCGTTTCCGGCCTCTCGGCCGCCCGCGATGCCATCATCGACGAGCTGGGCGATCTCGCCCAGGCTGCCGGGGCGATGGACCAGAGCTATTCGTTCCCTGCCCTGACTTTCACGTTTGGGGACGGCAACGGCAACGGAAACGGGAATGGAAACGGCAACGGAAACGGGAATGGAAACGGGAATGGAAACGGGAGCGGAACCTTCTCAGTCGCCGGCAGCAGCTTCACGGATGATGCGATGGTCTACACCGACTGCGCTCGCACCGCCGCTCCGGTTGGTCAGCCAGCCGCGACGGACAGCGATTCGTAAGGGTTGGAGTCCCCAGCGCAGCCCACTTTTCCCGCATTTTTCCGAGTATTTCCATGAATATCAAAAACCTATTACTCGCCGCCTGGCAAGAAGAAGACGGCGTCCTTTCCTTCGAGTGGACCCTCCTCGTCATCCTGCTCGTTTTCGGCATCGTTTCGGGCCTCTGCGCCGCCCGGGACGGCATCATCGACGAACTGTCGGATCAGGCTGCTGCCATCCTGGCCTTCGACCAGAGCTACAGCTTCTCGGGCATTGGCCCGATTCCACCCAGTTCCTATACCGACACCATCGGCACCGTCACCGACTGCGAGCGCAACACGCTCCCCGGCCAGCCGGGCGAAAACGACGTGGATTCGTAGCCGTCTCGACACAAGCCTGAAGCGCAAGCGAAGGACAGTGCCGCGATTTCCTTCGCTGGCGCTTCAGGCTTGTGTGGAGAAAAGGCAACACGGGAGTGGGAAAGCGTTTTTAACACTGACGAACAAAATCCTGAATGTCTTCACGGGCACGGGACTTGCCAGTAAGTGCGGGCTACTAACGTTTGTCCCCAGGGCCACCCGCTTATGATTTCCACGTACGTCCTCGCCGCGCTCGTCGCCAGCTTTACTCTGGCAGCCGCGGTCATCGATTACCGCACCAAGAAGATCCCCAACTGGCTCACGGTCCCGTCCGCCATTGCAGCCCTGCTGTTTCACCTCGTGAGCGGCGGCGGGACCGGTTTGCTTTGGGCGCTGTCCGGCTTTGCGGTCGGCTTTGCGCTCCTGATTTTGCCCTGGATTCTCGGCGGCGGCGGCATGGGGGACGTGAAACTCCTCGCCGCCCTGGGGACCTGGCTCGGCCCCCTGATGATCCTTCCCGCCTTCGGCCTGGGAGCCGTCTGCGCCCTGATCATGGGCGTGATGCTGATGGTGGCCAGCACCTTCACCAGCGGCATTTCCACCACCCAGCGGCGGTTCCTGAACAAAGGCGGGGCAGCCACGGCAACGGCCGGCTCCCCTCGCAAGTACAAGCGGGTTCTCCCGTTCGCCGTCCCCGTCGCCATCGGCACCTGGCTTGTCCTGGCGTGGATGTTGATTAGCAACTCCGTTCAACACTGATGCAAAGAAACCACAACATGTCCCTTCGATTCATAAAAGCAACAGTTCTGCCGTGGGGTAGGCTTCCAGCCTGCCCAAAAAATCTACGCAAAGGCGCTGTCCTTTCCGTCGAGCTGGTGATGGTCCTCCCCATCCTGCTCTTCGTGCTGCTGGCATTCGTGGAGTTCGGGCTGATGCTCATGTCCCAGCAGGGTTTGGCAGCCGCCTCCAGCCTGGGGGCTCGCCAGGCCGCTTTGACCGGCGCTACCGAAGCCAGCATCGTCACCACCGTCGATAACGCCCTTACCGGCTGGTCCTGGAAGCCGAACCGCGAGCTGGTGGTGCTGGTGAACGGCAGCAAGATCGTGCTGGGGGGGCCGGACGAGATTCAAGGCTCACCGACCGGGGCGGTCATTTCCGTGAGCGTGAATGTGCCCACGGACAAGGCGGCACCCAATTTGCTTAAGTGGATCGGCGTTGATACTGCTGGTAAAGACTTGACAACAACTTACGTTACGCGCAAAGAATAACCGGAACATTCGCTACGAATACACTGCCCCAGATGAGGAGAAGTTAACGTGACACGTATCAGTCCCGCAACAGTCACTTTCAGCGTGATGGCCATCGTGCTCGGCCTGGTCGGCGCGTATGTCGTCCGCAAGGCCATGCACAAGGAGCCCGTCGTGGTGGTCCCCCCGCCGGCCCCCAAGGTCGATCCGGGGATCCCGGTCGTGTTCTACCGGGCCAACACCGCCAAAAACACCCGCCTCGGTCCTGACGACGTGTTCGTGGGCTTCGTCCCCAAGGGAACGAAGGCTGCCGAAGGGGACTCGTTCCGGTCTCTGGACCGGGCACTCGGCCGCATCACCAAGGCCATGCTGAAATCCGGCGTGGCCGTCCGCGAGAAGGACCTGCTCGAATTCGGCGAGGCCCTGCCGGACCTGTCCGATCGCCTCCCCGCAGGGCACCGGGCCATCACCATCGACGTCGTCGGCGCTACCCCCGGCGGCAAACGGCTCTCCGAAGGTGACCGCATCGACCTGACGCTCACCGTGGAAGGGACTCACCCCGACCTGGGCGAAGTGACCACCAAGACGCTGCTCAAGAACGTGCTGGTGATGGATTCGATCATGGACCGCCCCTTGCAGCGCGGCTCGCGGCGTTCGAATGGCATCATCACCGAAGGGATCACCGTCGCCGTCACCCCGGACGACGCCAACAAGCTGGTCGTGGCCGAACGGACCGGCACGCTGGCAGCCGTCCTCCGCAGCACCAAGGATGCCGGGAACATCGACAACGACATCAAGTCCATCAACCGCCGCGAACTCCTCGGCCTCAAGCCCATCCCCGCCCCCAAGCCGCAGAAGCAGTTCCGCATCGAGCACTATTCGGGCGGCAAGGTTACCGTGCAGGAGTTCGACGGTAATCGGGTTCGTGAATCCCGCACCGGCCCCAGCGGCAAGCAGTTCGATGAGGAATCCGATCCCCAGGCGACCGACGCTCCCAAGACCGACGACAAGAGCGCCGCCCACCGCAGCGGCGTTCAGGTTCCCACCGTCGTCGGCATTGAGAACGTGAACTAACCGTTCCGGCGAGCCGGAGGCGTAAGCCTCCGGATACTACGCCTCGACCGAGAAGTATCAACGTGCAATATCAGGGGGCTGACGCCCCCCACTCGCCAAGACTATACGAACTGAACCGCTACCCATGCCCTTCGCCACTCCAACTCGATCTCTCCTCCGGACAGCCCTCCGCTGCTCCGGTCGTGATCGTTTGGGCCGACGGGGTTACTCTTCCGTCGCTTCCCTGATGTACGTCCTCATCGGCATCTTGATGCTGATGCTGGTCGTCAACTGGACCTACCTCGTCCTGGCCAGCCGCCATACCTCGCGGCTGTCGGACGTATTGGCCTTTACCGCGGTAACGGACTTGCTGGATGTGGAGTGGCTGAGGAACCACGCGAATTTTGGTTCGACTTCGCAAACCAATCCGTCCCACAACAACCTGGCGTTTGCCGTAGCTGCCGTCAACGATAATTCCAACGGCTTTCTCAAGAGGAACAACGATGTGGCTGGCGTGGCGCTCCGCGCCAATGCGATTAACCCCGGCGAAGTTACCATCACTTCCGCCCGCGTCCCGGATCCCGCTCAACTCGCGGCCGGAGCCAATTTCAACGCCGCCCCGGTAGCCACCGAACCCTATAACACCCTGCGGGTCGAAATCTTTCGCGATCCCGCCGGCCCCAACCCTGTCCTGTTCATGATGCGAGGCTTCGGCTCCCCCACTGCCGCCAAGATCACGGGAGCAGCCACGGTCACGCTCGATAACCGCCTAATCGGTTTTCGCCCGTACAGCGTTTTTAACGCCCCGGTGGCCCCTGTTTCGATCGACCAAATCGATTGGTTTACCACCCGGCAGTCGCTGACGTTGGGCGGAAACTCCGACCACAACAACAACCTGATCCGAGAGTTTGACTTTGAGATCAAGCTGGATGGCGACACGGGCGAAGACGACAACAGCAACGGAAATGGATATGGTCTCGGCAACGGTGCCATTTATGGCAACGGCAATGCCTACGCCTATGCGTTTGGATTGCGGTCGTTTGCCAACGCCGTTCTGGTCAGCTTGCATACTGGTCAGAATCTCGATATCACCGGGCCGACCCTCCCCCGCCAGATTCGTGAAGGTTGTATGTCATCGGACTTTGCCGGAGGGTTTCTCGGAGTCGTCGCCCCCGCCGGAGACGCCAGGCCCTATGCCGCCGGCGCCACGATTCAACTCGATACGGCCCGTGGAAACGAACTGGCAGCACTGGGCGAGATGGCCATCGTCGACGCGTTCAACGACGTCGCTGCCAGCAGCTATCCACGCCGTGTTTTCCCGGTCCACAACAGCTACACCGATCCCCTCACCATGCGGGGATTTGTCGGAGCGCGGATCATCAGCGCCCGAATTCGCAATGAAGACCATCCTGGCAACGGAAACGGAAATGGAAACGGAAACGGAAATGGAAACGACAACCACGGGAATGGACCCGTGCATCTCCACCGCATCATCGTGCGGATCGAGCCCGACTTTATCGTACATTCGACGGTGGAAACTCAAACCGTGCGAAACGGCAATATCACCGTCCCCGAGAACATTTACATCCACAAGACTCGACTGACCAGATAGCGCCGCGTGCGCCATGTGCAAGGGAGCAGATTGACATGTTTTTGAATTCGCATAAGAGCGCCGAAGCAAACGGCAACGGCAATGGCCATGCCGAGCCGATCGGGGAAACCCACGAGGCGGAATTTCAGAAGATCAAAACGGGCATCCACCGCGAATTGCTCGATTCGCTCGACCTGTCCCGCATCACGGGACTCTCGGATGAAGAGCTTCGCGAGGACATTCGCCGCCTGGCGGAAGGGATGCTGCATTCCCGCTCTCGCAAGCTGCCGGCCGTCGACGAGGATCGGCTCGTCGATGAGTTGATGGCCGAGTCGTTCGGCCTGGGCCCGCTGGAAATCTACCTGCAAGACCCGGACGTCACCGATATCCTGGTGAACGGCCCCGGAGAAGTGTACGTGGAACGCCTTGGCCGCCTGCAGGAAACGAACACCGTCTTTGCCGACGAAGAGCACCTGTTGCAAATCATTCAGCGGGTCGCCGCCCGCGTCGGCCGCCGCATCGACGAACATTCGCCAATGGTGGACGCCCGCCTGGCCGACGGCTCCCGCGTGAATGCCATCATTCCTCCGCTGGCCCTCGGCGGCCCGGTCCTTTCCATCCGCCGCTTCGGCCTCCGTCCGCTGCAACTCAACGACCTGATAGTTCGCGGCTCGGTCTGCCCGGAAATCCTCAAGGTCATCGAAGCCGCCGTGGAAGGGCGAATCAACATCATGATTTCCGGCGGCACCGGCGCCGGTAAAACGACGTTCCTCAACAACATCTCGCGGTACATCCCGGCCAACGAGCGGCTGGTGACGATTGAAGACTCGGCCGAACTTCTGCTCCAGCGGAAGCACGTCGTCAAGCTGGAAACTCGCCCCAAGAGCGCGGAAGGAGCCAGTGAAGTGACGCAGCGGGATTTGGTCCGCAACTCCCTCCGCATGCGTCCCGACCGCATCATCCTGGGGGAAGTCCGTGGCGGCGAAGCCCTGGACATGCTGCAAGCCATGAACACCGGCCACGAAGGCTCGCTCACCACGATTCACGCCAACGACACGCACGACGCCCTCTCCCGCCTGGAAGTCATGGTCAGCATGGCCGGCTTTGATCTGCCGGTGCCGGTGGTGCGGAAGTACATCGCCTCCGCGATTACGCTGGTGATTCATCTGGCTCGCCTGCGTGGCGGCGTCCGCCGAGTGATGCGAGTCTCGGAAATCATGAGCCTGGAAAACGGCGACTACAAGATTCAAGACCTGTTCGGCTTCGAGCAGAAGGGCAGCGACGACCGGGGGATCGCCCGGGGCCACTTCTACGCCACCGGCAACAAGCCGGTCTTCCTGAAACGGCTCAACCAACTGGGGATCGAAGTCCCCGAGAGCCTGTTTGCCCAGCGGCAACTGACGCCGGATAGCTCGATCGGCCCGATGACCAATGTCCCCGCTCAGGAAATGCAGGAGAAACGGGCATGAATTCCGAACTCGCCATTATGGGCGTCACCTTCGCAACCGTCTCTGCCGTCCTGGCAGCGATTGGGATGCTGGTCCGCGACCTTTTTTACACGCGCGTCGAGCCTCGCCGCCGGCTAAAGCTCGCCGCCGAGGAACCCAAGGGGGAATTCAACAGAGCCTTCTTTCACCTGGTGGAAGAGAGCGGCACCTCGCTTTCCATGGGTACCGCTCTGCTCATCGTGATGGGCGGCGCGATTGTCGGCGGCGGCATTCTGCTGGTCTTTACGGAACACCTACTCGCCGCGGCCGGTGGCATGGTGCTGGGAGCCGCCCTGCCGATTCTCGTGTTTACGATCATTCGCTGGTGGCGTGTGCGAGCGATGATGACGGTCCTGCCGCAAGCCCTGCAAGCCGTGGCGGACTGCGTCCGCAGCGGCCAGACGCTCTCGGAGACCATGCAGCTCGTCTCCAAGGAAATCAAAGGCCCGCTCGGCAGCGAGTTTGCCTACGGCCACTCGCAACTGGAGCTGGGTCATTCGCCCCTCTCCGTGATGAACCGCATGGTGCGGCGAGTCCCGATCGCCGAGTTCCGCATCTTCGCCACGGCGGTGGTTGTCCATCGCCGGGCGGGTGGAAATCTCTCGCTCCTCACCGAGCGAATGGCTCACGCCGCCCGCGACCGCCAGGACGTCCGCAGCCATCTGATGGCCGTTACCTCCGGCAGCCGGCTGTCGGCGATCGGCATGGTGGCGGGGTCGATTATCGCAGTCGCCCTGATCGCCTGGCTGGAGCCCGTCTACATCCAGCCGTTTTTGACCCATCCGACCGGTCCCTACCTGATCGCCGGGGCCGTCGCCTTGCAAATCCTCGGCGGTCTGTGGGTTTGGCGCATTTTGAAGTCGAGTTACTAGTTCTCGTTCCCACGCTCCGCGTGGGAACGCACGGATCGGACGCTCCGCGTCCCGCAATCGAAGAGACGCAGAGCGTCGAAGACTTGTGTTCCCACGCAGAGCGTGGGAACAAGGAAGGTAAGAATGAACGACCTCATCGCCCGCATCCAAGAAACTCTCTCCCAGCCCGATCTCTGGAGCCGGCCAGCTACTTGGATCGCCGTCGGCTGCGGAGTGCTGGTCCTCGCGCTCCTGATCCGCCTGATGTTCCGCCGCAAAAAGCCGGCGGAATCGCAGCCCGCGGCACGGCTGGACCCCCGCGCCAGCGGCGGCGCATTCGGCGCGCTCACGCCCGCACTGGCCTCGCAAATCCCGGAGTCGCAGAAGGAAAAGAAAGAGTTCGGCCAGATGCTGAGGCAGGCGGGTATGTACTCGCCGACCGCTCGCAGCAGCGTGTATGCCTTCCGCTTTCTGCTGATGGTCTTTCCGCTGATCGTGGCGGGAATCCTGGCCGTCGCGGAGCCGCAATTCACCTGGCGATACCTGATTGCCGGCGGCGTCTGCTCGATGGTGCTGTCGATCATTCCCCGTCTGTACGTCTGGGTCGCAAAGCGTCGGCGGCTGCGGCAGATTAACGAGGGGCTTTCGGACATGCTGGACATGCTCAGCATGTGCCTGGGTGGCGGAATGCCCCTGGCCGCCAGCCTCGATCACGTCAGCAAGAACATCGCCCCCAGCTATCCCGCCCTGGCCGAAGAGCTGCAGATCATGAAAAAGCAGACCGAGGTGCATAGCCTGCGGATGGCTCTTTCTGAATGGGCCAACCGCCTGGACACGCCCGAAGTGAGACAGGTGGCCACGATCCTCACCCGCGGCGACTTCCTCGGCTCTTCGCTCTCCGGCTCGCTCCGCGATCAGGCGGACCACTTCCGCACGACCCGCAAGCAACTGGCGACGCTGCGGGCCAACCGCACCCCGGTGCTGCTCACCTTTCCGCTGATGTTCTGCTTCGCCCCGGCAGTGCTGATTCTGCTCATGTCGCCGGCATTCCTGCAACTTTCGGACTTCTTCAACCCGAGCACCAACCCGCTCAACGCCAACGACCAACTGAGCGTCAGCACGGACCGCATCGTGAATACGCTCAATGAGCTGAACCAGGATCCGGACGCCATCCGGGACGCCACGCGAGTCAGACCGGCAGCGGAGTAAGGTAGGCCGTCTCTCCGAGACGGCTGGGAGGGGAGGCAGCCCCTCGTGAAGAGTCCTTTCGCCAAACCGCCCGTGCGAGTCGCGACGTTCTCGCCCGACCGTCTTGGAAAGACGGCCTACTCTGGAACCACACTGGCATGTCACGGAGTGACGGCCTACTATAAAAGTGCCTCCCCGCACTTCCTTCGCTCTTCAGCCGGGCCGCTTTCGTGAGTCAAGCTACCTCCTCCACTTCTCCGCCTGCCGCGCCGGCCCCTCGCGCTGAAAACGCCGAGTTGCAGGATCGCGTCCGCTCGCTGCGTTTGTCGCGGATTCCCGATGGCGCGAGCTATTTCCGCACGTTTGCCGCTTGGGGATTCGCCGTGCTGGTGCTGGGGGTCTGTGCCTGGCTGGGATATCAGGCGCTTGAGGCCCGGAGGGAAGGCAGCCAGGCATCCAGCGAAAAAAAGACCGCCGGCGACGACAAGTCGGCTGCTTCTTCGTCCGACGTTTCTAAGGCGACATCCACCGTAGCTGCCTCGACCGTCACCCCAAAAAAAGACATCGCCCTCGAGGCCAAGGGCTATGTCATTCCCGCCCATCAAAGCCTCGTTAGCCCCAAGGTCAGCGGGATGATCGTCGAATTGATGATCGAAGAAGGGAAGCGATTCAACGCCGGGGATTTGCTGGCCGTCATTGAGAGCAAAGAGTACCAGTTCGATCTCGACAGGGCCGTCGCCACCGAACAAGCTGCCGCAGCCCGCTGGCGAGAGGCCGAGCGGCGGCTCAAGGACATGATGTTGGAGGTAAATCAAACGCAGGCGCAGATTGACGAAGTGGCCGAACAGATCAAGCAAATCCAGCAGGACTGGGACCGCAAAGATTCCTTGCGCAAGGGCGGAAACGTGACGAAGCAAGAGTTGGAAGAAATCGAGAGCAAGCTGCAGGTTGCCCTCAAACAAAAAAAGCGGCTGGAATTTGGACACGAGCTGATGAAGACGGCTGCTCGTCAGGAGCGGTTGGACGCGGCCAAGGGAGACTGGAATCAGGCGAAGGCGGATGCAGACAAGGCCAGATGGAGGCTCGACAACTGCCGCATCGTGGCCCCCATCAAGGGGACCATCCTGCGCAAGAACGCGGAAAAGGGAAACAACGTGAACCCCATCGCTCAGATGGGTTCCACCAGCCTTTGCGAGATGGCGGATCTTTCGGACCTGGAGGTGGAGCTGAACATTCCGGAGCGGGACATTGCCGTCGTCCGCGTGGGTCAACGCTGCACCGTGCGGGCGGACGCTTATCCCGACCGCGTTTACAGCGGCGTGGTGTCACGCCTGATGCCCATTGCCGACCGCGCTAAGGCCGCTGTTCCGGTGCGGGTGAAAGTCACGGTCCCCGCAGATGAAGAAGGGGTGTACCTCAAGCCCGAAATGAACGCCAAGGTGGTGTTCCTGAACGGCCCGCTGGTGGCTCCCGCGACTGCGGAGTCCACTCCCGCTGCCGTCCCCGACGAAACCTCGGCATTTCCTGCCAAAGCCGAGTGAGCGCGTTCCAATTCCTACACCAGCCTGACGCGCAAGCGAAGGAAACCGCAGCTACCAGATAAATGCATTCATCTGCAATCTACGATGTCCTTCGCTTGCGCGTCAGGCTGGTGTCAAAGCAAGGTTAGAATCTCCGTATGAAGTCCAAGACTGAAATTGTCCGCGTCCTGGGGGTACACAAGTTCTTTCGCCGCGGCAGCGAGCGGGTGGACGTGCTCAATGGGCTGACGCTGGATGTCGCTCAGGGAGAATTTTTCGGGTTGATGGGCCCCAGCGGCTCGGGGAAGACGACGCTCCTCAATCTCATTGCCGGGCTCGATAAACCGAGCGAAGGAGAAGTCTGGGTCGGCAGCGACTGCATCTCCAAAATGTCCGAAGGGCAGCTTGCCCGCTGGCGGACCCGGCACATCGGATTCATCTTCCAGTTCTATCACCTGCTGCCGGTGCTGAGCGCGTATGAAAACGTCGAGCTGCCGCTGTTGCTGTTGCCTCTTTCCGCCTCCCAGCGTCGGCAGCAGGTGACGACGGCGCTGGCCCTTGTCGGCCTGGAAAATCGCATGAGCCACCGCCCCGGCCAACTCTCCGGCGGGCAGCAGCAGCGTGTAGGAATTGCCCGGGCCGTGGTCACGGACCCCACCCTCATCGTCGCCGACGAACCGACCGGCGATCTGGATGCCAAATCAGCCGAGGAAATTCTCGACCTCCTCGAAGAGCTTCGCCGCTCCCTCAACAAGACCATCCTGCTGGTGACCCACGATCCCCGCGCCGCCCAGCGAGCCGACCGAATTCAGCGGCTCGACAAGGGGCGGCTGGTGGATCACGCGGAGTAAAGAAATGCTGCAAGCCGAGCTTTGAGAATGTCATCTGCCCACGTTTCTCGCAGTTCCAGGCGCAGGCCAGTCGCTGCGTCTTGTGTGGCGTCAAGAATATGCGGGCTAGCTGGGCAAGTCGGCGTTGTGATAAACGTTCTGCACATCATCGCAGTCGTACAGCATGCTGATCAACTTTTGGAACACGAGCAAGTCTTCCGGACTAAGTGTCTTGCTGGTCTGAGGGAGGAAGGTGATCTCCTGAACTTCCAACTCGGTTCCAGGAAACGCTTGCAAGAGCGCCGTCTTGGCTTTGTAAAACTCACTGGGGGGCGCAAAGATCGTCAGGGAGCCATCCTTGGATTCGATCTCATCGACATTGACGTCGGCGCTTAACATCGATTCCAGCACTTGCTCTTCATTGTCCCCTTGGAAGGACAGAATCGCGAGGTGGTCAAACCACAGGGCAACCGAGCCGGTTGCTCCCAATTTGGAACCGGTTTTTGTGAAACAATTGCGGATCTCGGAAATCGTACGAGTGTTGTTGTCCGTCAAACAATCGACGATGACCAGGGAGCCCCCCGGACCAAAGCCTTCGTAGCGGGCGGACACGAAGTCCTCGCCGCCCGCGCCCCGGGCTTTCTCAATCGCCTTTTCAATGACGTGGGCAGGAACCTGATCACGTTTGGCTTTCTCCACCAGGCTTCGCAATGGCACATTGACATCGGGGTCCGCGACGCCACTCTTGGCAACGACGTACAATTGCTTGCCGTACTTGGAATACAGCTTCGATTTCTGATCAGCCGTCTTGAAGATCGAATTCTTGCGATTTTCGAAATTTCTTCCCATGACAATTCTTCGTCTTGTAGGTCTCTGACTCTGCTCACCGGCGGGAGGCGGTTGCTCGTGGATTACGATTCTACGATTCGCCGAGCAGTTGGCGGAGGGCTGTGCCTCCTACCGGTATTGTACCGGGAGGGGTCCGGCGCGGAACCGCCAGAAAAATTCCGGCGACCCCTTGGCTTTTGCGCTTCTATAGTGTACAATAGAACCGATACGGGCCGGCGATAAACCGGCGAGTTCCTTGACAAGTTGGTAGTAGACGTGCGTGGATGGCTAGGAAAGCGTGCGCGCGGACGGAACAGCCGGGGATTTGCGATTTGGTAACTGTTCAGCCGCATGAAGCAACCACGGATTTCACGGAGTACACGGATGGCTGAAATGGAGTCACGGCCGGCTGATGAGTGCCTTATCCGTGATTTCCGTGCCATCCGTGGTTCACGAATGGGGACTTACGTCGAGACGATTTGACGTAAGTCGCGCAACGAAGAGTGCCTCCAGTCGCGCCGAGGGGGTGTATCAAGAAAGCGGGTTTTGAATCGACGGGTGAATCAAAAGAATTGGTGTAAAGTACATTTGTACAATGACTTGCGACGATACCAAAGTGCAAAGGGACGCGTGCGCAGGACTCGCAAAACCGGAATAATTTCCGCCTCGTCCGGGGGGGTGATGTGAAACGGAATGGGCTCGCCAGAAAACAGACTTACGTCGACGCGATTTGACGTAAGTGGCAGCCGGGCGAGCTAGGCATCGAATTTGCTTTTCTCCTGGGAAGCGCTGAAAATCGGACATTCTGGCCGGCCGGAGATTTTTCGTACTCAAGGAATACCGCCATGGCCTTTCGCCTCGACAAACTCACCCTCAAAGCCCAGGAAGCGCTGCAAAACGGCCAGTCGCTCGCTGGCGAACGGGGGAATCCCGAGCTGGACCCGCTGCACCTGCTCGCGGCAGTGCTGCAAGACGGAGATGGAATTGCGAAGCCCGTCCTGGAGAAGATCGGGGCCAATCCCCAGCAACTTGCCCGTCTCACCGAAGGGGAGCTCAGCCGGCTGGTGAAAAGCTCAGGCGGCAACGTCCCGCAGCCCAGCAAGATCCTGATGCAGGTGCTGGAGGCTGCCGACAAAGAAGCGGCGGCAATGAAGGATGAGTTCGTCTCGGTGGAGCATCTACTGCTGGCGCTCGCGAAAGTGCCCTCCGCGGCAAAGAACCTGTTGCAAATCAACGGAGTGAGCGAAAAGGACATTCTCGGCGCGCTCCGCACAGTCCGCGGCTCACAGCGGGTGACGGATCAGAGCCCGGAGGAGAAGTACCAGGCGCTGAAGAAATACGGCATTGATCTGGTGGAGAGAGCAACCGCCGGCAAGCTCGATCCGGTCATCGGGCGCGACAGCGAAATCCGCCGCGTGATGCAGGTTCTGTCCCGCCGCACCAAAAACAACCCCGTTCTCATCGGCGAGCCCGGCGTCGGCAAAACAGCCATCGCGGAAGGGCTGGCTCTCCGCATTGTGCAGGGGGACGTGCCGCAAAGCCTGAAGAACAAGCGGGTCATCGCCCTGGATATGGGCCTCTTGATCGCCGGGGCCAAGTTCCGCGGCGAGTTCGAAGAACGGCTGAAGGCGGTGCTGCGGGAAGTGGAGGAATCAAGCGGCGGCGTGATCCTGTTCATCGACGAGCTGCACACCGTCATTGGCGCGGGGGCGGCGGAAGGGGCTGCCGATGCCGCCAATCTGCTCAAGCCGGCGCTGTCCCGCGGGCAACTGCGGTGCATCGGCGCGACGACGCTGGATGAATACCGCAAGCACGTGGAGAAAGACGCCGCCCTGGAACGTCGCTTCCAGCCGGTCTACGTCAACGAGCCCAGCGTGGAGGATACGATTAGCATCCTCCGCGGGCTCAAGCCGCGGTACGAGGCCCATCACGGCGTGAAAATCAAGGACTCGGCGCTCGTGGCAGCGGCCAGACTGTCGTATCGCTATATCACGGAGCGCTTCCTGCCGGACAAGGCCATCGATCTGATGGACGAAGCGGCCAGCAAGCTGGCGATGGAGCTGGAGAGCGTGCCGACGGAAATCGACGAAGTGCAGCGCCGTCTGCGGCAACTCGAATTGGCCCACCGGCAACTGGCGGAGGAGACGGACCCCTCCACTCAGGAGCAGCAGGCCGAGGTGGAGGCCGAAATGACCGAGGTGAAGCGGAAGCTGGCCTCTCTCCGCGAGCAGTGGGAAACGGAAAAACTCGGCGTCATTGACATCAAGGCCGTCCGCACCGACTTGGAAAAAGCCGAGCACGAATATCAGCAGTTGGAGACGACGATCAAGGACAAGCAGTCCCGCGGCGAACTCCCCAGCGAAGACGACTACAACACGCTTCTGCAGCTTCTAAAGCGGAAGGAAACTCTGCAAAAACAGCTCGAGGCCCAGGATCAAGAGGAAGAAACGCCGGCCCCGAAAAAGTCCGAGCGGCGGCTGCTCCGCAAGGAAGTGACGGAGGACGAAATCGCCGAGGTCGTTGCCGCCTGGACCGGGATTCCCGTCTCGCGGATGCTCGAAACCGAGCGGGCCAAGCTGCTCGTCATGGAAGAGCGGCTGCATCAGCGAGTGGTGGGGCAGGACGAGGCCGTGACCGCCGTGTCGAGCGCCGTCCGACGCAGCCGCAGCGGCTTGCAGGATCCCAATCGGCCGATCGGCTCGTTCATTTTTCTGGGGCCGACCGGCGTGGGGAAAACGGAGCTTTGCAAGGCGCTCGCGGAAATCATGTTCGACGACGAAAACGCGATGGTCCGCATCGACATGAGCGAGTTCATGGAGAAGCACACCGTCAGCCGCCTGATTGGGGCTCCGCCGGGCTATGTTGGCTACGAGGAAGGGGGCAAGCTGACGGAAGCGGTCCGCCGCCGTCCCTACTCCGTGGTGCTGCTGGATGAAATCGAGAAAGCCCACCGCGACGTGTTCAACGTCCTGCTGCAAGTGCTGGATGACGGCCGCCTGACCGATAACCATGGCCATACCGTGAACTTCACGAACACCATTGTGGTGATGACCAGCAACGTCGGCAGCCAGATGATCCAGGAAATCACGCGCGAGCGGGGAACGATGGAGGAGATCAAGGTGGCGGTGAAGGAAGCACTCCAGGAAAAATTCCTGCCGGAGTTTCTCAACCGCATCGACGAGATCATCGTCTTCCAGCCGCTGGCCAAGGAGCAGATTACCTGCATCGTGGACTTGCAGCTCGAGCGCCTGAACAAGCAGCTCGATCAGCAGGAAATCGGCCTGATGGTTACCGATGCCGCCAGAAAGGCAATCTCCGACGAAGGGTACGACCCCCTTTACGGCGCTCGCCCACTCAAGCGGGTCATCCAGCAGCGGCTTCAGAACCCCCTGGCCACGGAAATCCTCAAGGGAAACATCCCCGCCGGCAGCGGCGTGAGGATTGATTTTGCGGGCGAAGAATACACCTTCACGCCGATGGCCGCCCTGCCGGATGGCCACGCCACGCCCGGCAAATCGGGTCGCCGCAAACAGCGCGTACCGGCAGAGGGCGATACCGTTCGTCCGAAATAGCCGGCGAGTTGTTTGAAATCCTAACCGCCGCCAAACGCCGGCAGAAAATGCACTTCGCTCCGCGGCGAGACCTTCGCCCGCAGGCCGCGGCTGGACATGACGTGGTCGATCGATAGCTGCAGGCCCGGGGCGAGCTCATCACCCTGGCAAAGCCGTTCCTTCATGCCTGGAAAGCGGGCCTCCAATTCCTCGACCACTTCCCGGACGCTCCCAGCCGGCAACTCGATTTGAGACTCGCCCCCCGTCAAGCCGCGAAGCTGAGCAGGAATGAAAACCAGCGGCATCAGCGCCCCTTTGCCTTCGGCGCGGGCTGCGGGCCAATCGGGGGAGCAGGCTTGCCAACAGCGGGAAGGGGATTGCTCTGGTTAAACTCCAGGGCCTTCAAAGGAACGGCGGGCCCTTTGACCGCGGGAACTGGATCATCGGTCATTCCGGCCACGACCCGTTCCCAGCGTATGGCCTCCTCCTCCCGTCCCAACTGCCTGGCAAGCACGGCCAGCTCCTTGCGAACGGCAATGTCTTTGGGACGATGCGAGGCCTCGTTGCTGAGCTCGCTAAACCGCAAGTGCAGGTCGAGCAATTCCTTGGCTCGCTCCGCTTCCTTTTTGGCCCCTTCCTTGTCATCCAGCCGGAGCAGGACCGTGGAAAGCTTCAGGTGCGCGTTGTTGTCGAAAGGGGCTGCCTTGACAGCCCGCTCCAGAAAGCCGCGAGACGCCAGGACATCGTCGTCAACCAAGGCGATGTCGGACCGCAGCAAGAGCGAAGGCGCGTGATCCGGCGCGGACTTCAGGGATTCATCGAGCAGCTTCTTCGCCTCGGCAACTTTCTTCGTGGCATACTTGCACTGAGCTTCCAGAAATGACTTCTGAGCAGATGGCCGAGCCTCAATCAGCGTGTCCAATGCCTCTTGATACTTCAGAAGGTGGACGTAGCAGTCGGCCATTTCCAGCAGGACTTCCTCCCTGGTCGGCTGGTGCGGGCTGCGGCGGAGGGACTCTCTATAATCGAGAATGGCCGCCTCCCAGGTCTCCGCCTCACGCCGCAAAAAACCAAGGTGGCGGTGGGGGCGGTAATCGGTGGCGTCGATCTTGGCGACCTGGAGAGCATGGACTTCCATTCGGTCATAGGCTCCCAGGTCGAAGTAGAGGGCCTGCAGGCCGCGGTGCGCGACCACGTTCTGCGGGCTCGCCGCCAGCACTTCCAGGTAGGCCCGCTCGGACGCGTTGTAATGCCCCATGACGTACAGGGCTTCCGCCAGCATCGTCAGTGCCCGCAGTCGCAACTTGGGATTTTCAGTGAGACGGCCGAGTTCCTGCGCGGAGTGCTCCATGTCTGTGCGCTCGACCACATTGAGCCCAAGCGTCAGCAGCTCCACCGGCTCGCGAAGTGAAGAATAGCGAGCCAATTTCGGCAGTCCGTCGCGCACGGATTTGGTATTGTTATCCAGCAGATCCAGCCACAACTTGTTGAAAGTGACCACGGCTGAATTCTCGGCCAGTTTGCGGTGATAATCCGCCCGTTCGCTGTCTTCCTTAGTCGCATAGTATTCGGCCAGCGCCTCGTGCGCTGGCTGCAACTGTGCATCTAACCGCACGGCCATGTTCCACCAACCAGCCGCTTCATCCTTCTGACCTAATTCCAGAAAAACATTGCCCTGCTCAAAACGCAGCCGGGCATCCTTCGGCGCAGCGATGATTTTGTCGGTAAGATCCTTCAAGCGGATTGTGTGAGCAGCTTTTTCCTGGGAGATTTTCATGTACTTCTTCGCCTCCTCCAGCTTCCCCAGAGCAGCATAGGCGGAGGCCAGGTTGCGATAGGGGCCCGAGTGCGGCGTGGGGAAAAGCTCGACGGATGCCTTCAGATACTTGACGGCGAGTTCGTTTTCCTTCTTGCCACGAAAGATTTCCCCCAGCATGGAGAGGGCGCTGGCCCGTTCCGGGTCGGTCAACTTCTGCTCCAGCACCTTGAGCAGCCGCTCGCGGGCAGCCTCTATTCCCTTGCCACTTTTGTACTCGCAGTCGGCCAGGCCAATCTGGGCGCGATTCTCGTGCGGAGCAACCTTTAGGCAGAAGCGATATTCCTCCGCGGCCTCCGAAACTTTGAGGTTGATCATCAGGAGGTGCGCTAGCGCCAGCCGAGCCTCCACATTGTTTGGAGAGAGTTCCAGAACTTCGCGATATTCCCGCTCGGCGACCTGATGATTCGATTCCCGATTGCGAATGTCGGCCCGCATCACGCGGGCGAGAGCGGATTTCGGCCGGGCCTGCACCCAGTGGTCAAGGGCCACCCCGGCCTCAAATAATCGGTAGTTGGCCAGGCAGCCGCGAGCTCTGGCTTCATAGAATTCGTCGAGATACAAGCCGAAGTGTCGGCCGGAATACTGTTCCGCCTTCTGAATCAGCTCTTCGGCCTGTTGTTCGACCTCCGGGCCAGAGCTGCCGGACTGAATCCGCATCAGCAGAAATTGCCTTTGCAACTCCTCCTCCGGATGGCCAAGCTCCTTGGCCCGCTGCAGGTGGACTTGAAAGACGCTCAGATGCCCGGCACGGCGATGCGCGACCGCCAGCCAGTAGGCGATTTCCGCGCTCTGGGGTGCTGTCTGTTGCTCAACTTCCAGTTGGCTGATCGCAGAGGCGGTGTCGCCTTCTTCGAGAGCACTCAATACCGATTGTGTTCGCCACTGGGAGACATTGTACTGATACAGGGGCCAAGTGAGGGCGAGACAGAGTAAACCGGCCGCGTAAGTCCACCAGCGCGTCTTACGGCGCGAGGTCCGCTTGGGAGTGAGGCGGGAAGCTGCCACGATGATTCCACCCAGGGAAGGACTCGCCAGGCAGAGTTGACCAAAGCCCTTGGGCAACCTGCCATTTTTTTGACTCGACCATCGCGCGTGGGAAGAACCAGACGGTGCCACTCGAATTCGTCATGGTGGCCGCGCGCCCCGTCCGAACCTTAGTCCTTGAGATCGATGGGAAAATCGTTGTCCTTTTCGGTTGCCTTGATCTCAAAAGTCAAACCGCTGGTGGAGGCGTTGGCATACTTCGCCGGGATCAAGCTCTTTGGTTGCGTGTTCATATTATTTTCACCCTGCATGGTAGAAGAGCCAGCGGCTTTCATCGCTTCCATCATCTTCAACGGATCCTTTTCGCCGGCGGGAGGAGGGGTACCGCCCGAGCCCGCCATTTTGGCAACAGAAACCGTGCATTTCCCGAGCACGGTACCGCCGGGGCGGCCCATGTAGATCAATTGGAATTTACCAGCCGCGTCCGTAGCACCGCTTGCAAAATTGCCGTTATCATAGGCGAATGTGACAGTTGCCCCCTCAACGGGCTGGCTGTTGTAGGTGACTGTTCCGCCCGCTTTATACAGCCGGGGGCCACTTTCGCCACAGCCAGAGACCACGAGCGCCAAGGCCAACACCGCCAGGATTTTCCAAGAAAAACTGTTCACTAATGCACCTATGACTTATGAAAAAGAAGTGAACCCGGAAGGAATGCGGAGCAACTCGCTGCCCCCCGCAACCCCCGGGAGAATCAACCGGATCAAGGCACCACGTTTCGATTCAGTACGAACGCCAAGGGGGGAAGGTTCCCGCCCCTGCCTATGAAGATACAACTCGACGGGGGGATATTCAATCCGTCCCAAAAAAACCGGGTGTGGCCTAAGGGACCACACCCGGCGGAACTGCAATGGGTCGGTTTTCTTCGCCGCAGCAAAGGAAACCTGTTATTTAATAATCGCCGATGGGCAAGCCGTCTCGACGTCCGCCTAGCCGCTGGTAAGTGGCATAGTTCACACCCTGGGTGATGAAGTGAACGCTGCCGTCGCCAAATACAAACTGGCAACCCTGTGGATGCCACGACTTGAAGCCCCAACTCAGGTTCCAGTTGCTTTTGGCAACGCAGTCTGGCCCGTTGAGGCCGTTAAAGGGATAGCCCTTGTCTTGTGCTTCCGCCGTGGTGCCGGCGCAAGTGGTTCGGATGTTGATGGGGGCGGAAGTGGACGCATGACCGGTTCCCATCCCGTTATAATGCCACCATCCCGCGGTGTGGTCGTGGCACTCGGGGATAACTTCTCCGACAAAAATCGTATTGGATGTACCGTCACGAACGGCACCGAAATTAATGCCTGTATGCATACCAAGCCGACTGAAAACTCCCGAGATCCACCTTTGATCAACGACGTTGCCGTGATCAGGATTGCTGCCGCCGGGCAAATTTTCCCGATGGACCCCCATGACATAAAAGAGGTTGCAAGACCCGTTCGCAGACACAGTAGACTGGGAACCAAGTGATCCACAATAGTTGGCTTGTGCCCAGTCGTCTTCTTCGGCCGAGGAATCCGACGGGCAGCGAGCAGACGGAATCTGAATCTGGCGGGCACGCCTGACTCCGTTCGCGGCGTTGACGAAGGAATTCCACCCGGCATCCAAATTAGTGTCCGTTGAGGGGGGGGGGGAACCACCAACATTGTAATTAAAGTTAATTTTATCGAACAGTGGTTGCTGTTCCATTTGCGGCAAGATGACGGCCTGCCAACCGACAATGGAGAGGTTCCAGTTATGACTCCATTTGTTATTTTGGCCGGCAGTGAGAAAGTTGGCTTGCGGAAGCTTGTTCCAGACGTCGTGATACGTGTGGATCGCAATCCCGTATTGTTTCAGGTTGTTCGCGCATTGCATGCGCCGGGCGGCTTCGCGCGCTGCTTGCACGGCAGGCAACAGCAGAGCCACCAGAACTCCGATGATCGCAATGACCACCAGCAGTTCGACCAGGGTAAAACCCCGGCGATTGCCGAACGTTCGAACCATAAAATCCTCCTCGATGAGAAAAAAAGAAAGATGACGACCGCAGCAGTTTTTCTTCCGCGGACAGAAGTCAATGTAGCACTGGCGATAATTAAGAACAAGGAAAATCCAGGCCAAACCGCCAAGAATATCGAGAAAAAA
>JBKJNY010000016.1:0-25414 GCA_046593355.1 Pirellulaceae bacterium
GGAGGGAGGATTGATACTGGAATAGTTTAGCCACGTTACTTAGACTGAGGCAATCTTCTTAATTGAGCGCTGCACTTTTCAACCGTTCCGCGCTGCACTATTCGAGCGACGTTTACACTCGCTGACGGCAACGTAAATTGACAGACGAACAAGCAGCCAGAAGACGACAGAAACCACCGTTACCACGGTCAAGAGCGTCCACAGGCTGAATTGATTCCAGCGACGCTTGGAGGGGGTCACGGCAGGCTCCTTAGGCAGTATTTCATGCGGGAATCATGGCTTGGGCGGAATCGTGGCGGGTGCAATTTGCAATCCACGACGATGACTTTCCTCGTGCTGACTTAACACGACGTGAATTCTCTCTATTTGCAACTGGTGCCTAGTGCTCACAAGCTTAGTCCTGTCCATCCACCACGCCACGGCCAGGGCCACAATCACCGTCACGAACATCAGGTCGCGGATGGAGAATTTCATGGCGATTTCATGATGTTTTCCAGGTCGGTCCACGTCTGGGGAATTTCAAGCGGATCGGTCCCTTGAAGCTCGTCGGCAGCGTCTGACGCAGGCTCGGAATAGAGATGGCGGTAGTAGAGGTCATCGTAATTCAACGGGAAACCATCTCGCTGAATTTCGCTGACCAGCACCCAAGGATAATACCTGGCAAACTCGAATTGTTCGGCCAATTCCAGATGATGCAAAGCTCCTCTGGCGTCGGCATCATCATGCCGCGCGTAAGCAATATCCCTCCGTGCTTCATCCTCGGAGAGTCTTGTCCGCTGTCGAAATGTTGCAAAGTGCTTTCGCGCTTCGCCGGAGTGATAGGCCGCCTTTCGCCGTAAATACTCAATTCGGCCAAGTACAAGGCCCACCACGGTAACGACCAACAGCAGCGTCCGCAGGCTGTACTGATACCAGCGGCGTTTGGCCTTGGCGTTCACAGCATCAGCCCCCGTAGGCTGTACTTCATGGGTCACGGCTTGGCGGATTCGGGTCGGGTGGCCACAAGTCAGGCACAAACACCGCACCACGAGAAGCGGAATTCTCCCAATGGCCACCTTCTAGGAGGCGAACTCTCTCGGCCAATTGCCGCCTATCCACCGACCACCCTACGCCCAGGGCCACGATCACGGTCACCAGCAGAAGGTCGCGGATGGAGAATTTCATTGCACTCTCACGGCGAGGACGGAGTTGAACGCCCATAACGATACGTTACCGTGTGGCCATCGACGCGAATCTCGAAGTTCGATTTAGGGTTCTTGTCTTTCAACTGTTCGGCAAGTCTCTCCGAAAGCCGTTGGAATGCCTCAGCCTTGCATGCCCGCTCTTGGAGGGCCGAACGGTCCACCCACCAACCCTCTGCGGTAGCGATGACGGCTGTAACCAGAAGAACGTCGCGGATGGAGAATTTCATGGGAAGGGCCAGTAGGAAGCGCGTCGATAATCCGCAGCGAGTTGAGCGTGGCTGCGCCATTCATTACGGAGCGAAGTCAGGTTGCTGTTCGCAGCGAGCGTAAGGCCGAAGGGATTCTGATTGACATCGAGGCCCAGGTCTCGCGCACACCTCGCCGCCTCCCGTTCATGAAATGAGGCCATTTGCCGCAGGTACGCCACTCGCCCGCCTTGCGCGATTGTCCCCGCGGCTGTCGCTGCCAGCAAGCTCATTCCTTGGGCGGATTTGGGGCGGGTGCTGAAGAGTTGGGTAGCAAAGGCAGAATCGCCTCTGGTTCAGTGTAAAGTTCCATTGCGACGTTTTCCTCTTTGATATTCAAATACCACTGGTACTCATAGCCTTGAATCCCGTCGGGTTCCACGTGCTTTAGGAGAAATCGGATGTCGCGCCCCTCTTGGAGCGCGCGTTGCTCCCAGTGCGTGTGTTTTTGTCGCTCAATCCACCAGCCGAACCCCAGGGCCACGATCATCGTCACGAGCAGCAGGTCGCGGATGGAGAATTTCATGGGGAAGTGGGAGGGGTGGGTGCATCGGAGCTGGACAATTTGTCCGTTGTGTCATGGGTCGGCGGATAGTGGTGGTATCCCCAAGCAGTCATTGCGACCCAGCCGACGAGCGCCCCGATAATTCCACCTGTCAGCCAACCGATCAAGGACTCTCCGCCGCCGTGATCATAGGAACCTTGCGTCATTGGATCCCCAAGATACCAACCAAAAGCAGTGCAAATTAGAATGACCACCGTGCTTGTCATCACGCGCTGAAGATTCTGCCGAGTCAGCAGGAGCGTCGCCGCGCCCGCGCTGGCGGCAGTAGCGATGGTGAGAATCGAACACACCAAGACGTAGAGAGCTGCGTAGTGGCGGGTAGCACCCCAGGTCACAAGCAGGTAAAGATACGAGCCCGCCAAGGCAGCAATTGCTCCAAGCAAAGGAACTTTTGCGATCACCATGCTCCGCAGGCTGTACTTCATGGGGGCGCACCTCTAAACATTCTGCCCTCATTCTCCCCACGGCTGTCGCTGCCAGCAAGCTCATTCCTTGGGCGGATTTGGTTCCGTTTGGGGTCCATCCGGGTTTCTTATGGGTAGTAGCGGCGTCCGGCCCTTATCTTTATCTTTCCTCAGCAAATGCCGTTGTGGCACCTCGACCGTACGGGTTCCTCTTCTCTGATTCCTGCTTGTCGCCGGCGTTTCGGGCAAACAGAGGGTATTGCACCAGCCTCACTTACGTCTCGCCGAAGCCCCGAACAATGAGCAGAGAAGAGGAACCCGTAACTCGACGGTGGCCATGTTTTTCATCATCGCGTACTCACAATAATCCCCGATGAACCATAGAATTGGGGGCATGGATGACCTTCGTGCGTACGGGAGTTTGTTCCTTATCACCGTGCCTTTCTGGCTACCGATAGTCGCGGCTGCGTACGCCATTGGTAAACGGCAATTTTCCCTGCGGTTTCTCTTCGCGGTCATAACGGCGGAAGCGCTGTCGTTGGCGATGGTCGGTTATTTGCTATGGTGGATATATCGCGACTTCGATCAAGGATGGAATAAATAGCCCTGCCCAATATCCAACTGATTCACCGATGCGAATTACCCCGGCACCTGCGGGCATCACGCCCCGGGTGTGGACGTTCCATGACTCGCTGGCGTAAGCCGGTTTAGGACTATCGGAAACGGTGGCGCTATTTCACGCGCGGGCGGATAGAATCAGGGGCATGGACCTATCGCGTTTTAGGTTAGGCCACTGGCCTCCACCTCCAATGTGGGTTGTGTATGCCTTAGCGGTCTTTGCTGTTGTAGCGATGATCGCATCGCAGGTTTATGTCCAGGTGTATATACTGCGGTAGAGCGTTCCCCCTGCCTAATTTCGGCGGCGCACTTCCGTAGACGCCCGCGCGATAGGGCAGCGCCTAGTTCGACTGGTTGAACTCGGGGAGATTTGCCACCGCTGGCCCGGAAAATCGGCGGAGAGGCGGGAAGGTGGATGCCGGCGTTTCTGGTTTCCAAACATCGTTCCACCGGGGCGAGCCCGGGTGGTGACGAAGCTAGACCATCGAGCAAGGTCGTAGGCATCCAGAGTTTTCGAACGGCGCTACCCCATCCAAGCCTGCCTGACAGCCTGGCGCGACAAGCGAAAAATAATCTTTTGTTCAAATGAACAAAAGTGTTGTTTCGCGCATCTAGTCTCCAGGAGCAAGGTGCGCGCGGAGCGTTAAAGTAGTCAGCACACTCCGTGTGCTGGCTGTCCGCTCACGGAGTGAGCGGACTACTTTGGCGGCTTATCGCCTGCTTATAACCTTTTCCAGATTTTCGACGGACGCAGCGATGCAAACCATGTAGAGGCTGGGACTTGGGGGGCGTGGCGAGTCGAAATGCGAATCGAAAAACAGCTTATAAGTTGGCGGCCGGTGCGAGTGAATCATGGCCGGTCGTTGACGGAAGGTCAATAGACTCAACTACTTACGCATTGATACTTGTCTAATTTTGAATCAAAACAGGCTATATTTTGACAATATGAATCAAGATAAGCCAGCCTAAAGTCAATTGCAACAGGAGGTTGCGGCAGTTGCCTGAAGGCGAAAACATGAGCAGCAAAACGTGAATCAAAACCGGCAGGGACTGTCGGTGGAGCAAGCTGCGATTAGAGGGGCGAAGCCCCGCAGGCATGCCAGGGAGGGTGCGATCTTTTCCAATCTGGTTGTTGGCAAGAATGGAACTCATCTCGCGGAGCGTGAGGAGTACTTTGGCGGCGGGGAAGACGCTACGGTCGCGCTGTGCGCGAGCCAGGGGGTCGGGAGTCTTTGGCGGCAGTGTTTATTGGTTATCGTGTAGTCTTTGACGCCAAAGACTCCCGACCCCGGCAGTTTCCTACGTGTCCAAATCATCCTTCCCCGCTTCGAGCGGAGCTTTGTTTTCCTCGACGATTTGCATCTCGCGCCAGGGCTTATTTTCCTTGTAGCCTTTCAGCTCTTTGTGGAGCTGATCGTCGTTCTCGGTCCCCTTGCCGAGCTCGACGGCCTTGGTGGACCACTTGATGGCGGTCTCGAAATCGCCGGCCTCGGCGTAGCCGCTGGCGAGGGTGCTGAGGATGTGGGGCTTTTTGTACTCGGTCAGATCGCAGGCCTGGGTGCCGTACTCGATGGATTTTTTGGCGTCGCGGACCTTGTCGTCGGTGGAAGTCGCCAGAACCCAGGCCAGGTTGTTGAGGACGCCGGTGTCCTTGGGATCGATCTTGAGGGCCTTCTCGTAGTCCACGACGGCTTCCGCATGTTTGCCGACGCTGAGCAGCGCGTCGCCGCGAGAGCGGAGGGCGTCGGCGTTCTTTTCGTTGTCGGCAACGACGTTGTCCAGGATTTCCAGGGCTTTTCGCGGCCGCTTGTCGGCGACGAGCAGCATGGCGAGCTGGAGTCGATACTCCTCGTTCTTCGGATCGCTATGCAGCAGCTTTTTGACGTCCAGGATGGCCTCGCCAAACCGCTTCTCCGAAGCGGCCAGGCGGCTGCGAAGCAGGATGGCGTCGGGCAGATCGGGGACCAGGCGATTGAGCAGGTCCGCGTCCTTCTTGGCCAGATCCATGTTCTTCATGGCCGCGTGGACCTGGCTCCGCATGAGCAGCCCCAGCAGGCTGCCCGGATCCAGCTCCAGGGCCTTGTTGAGGTCGTCCAGGGCCTTTTGCTCGTCGTCCTTCATGGCGTGCAGTCCGGCCCGCAAGAGATACCCCTTGGATTGCTTCGGACTGAGGGAAATCAGTTTGTCGATGTGCTTCAAAGCGTCATCGTACTTTTTGAGTTTTTCGAGGACGCTGGACATCGCCGCCAGGGCATCTTGGTTTTCGGCGTCGGCGGCCAGGAGCTGGTTGAGATCGGCAACGGCTTTGTCGTTTTCGCCTTTTTCGGTGTAGAGAATGGCCCGGAGCTTAAGAGCTTCCAAGTTTTTGGGGTCGGCCTTCACGGCGAGATCAAAATTCTCCATCTTGGCGTCGAGATCCTCGACCATCCGGCCGCGGAGTATGTAGGCCTTCGCCAATTCCGGCGGGTTCTCCTTCAGCAGGTTGATGGCTTCATCCACGGATTCCTTGGCGATTTTGGCGTCCCCCCCCGGCAACTCCGTGTGCAGCCTGGCCATCAGCAGATAGGTATCGGGAAGCTTGGCATCGTGCTTTTTTGCCTTGTCCAGGTTCTTGAGGGCAATCTGACGGACCAACTGCCAGTTGCGCGTGGGGGGACTTTGCTCGAAAATGGCCTTCGCGGAACGTTCGGCGTGTTGATAGAGCGTGGCTGCCGCCAGTTTGTGGGCGAATTCCTCTTGCCCCTTATCGAGCCCCTTCTTGAGGGCACTTTCCGCCAGCGAGACGACTTTTTCAAAGTCGGCCAGGGTTTCCGCCGCCACTTGCAAATCAGCCGCCTCGTCGAGGTCCTTCTGACCTGCACCTTCGGCATGGGCAAGGTTGGCAAGCAAGGAAAGAGCGAAGAGGACGAGAACAGTCAGCGAAAGGCGGCGCATGGGATGGACCTCGGAGTCGGAAACGGCGGGCTGGCGGGAATAGTCGGGAAGGGATGCCAGACCTCTTGCCTGCTATTATGGCGTTTTCAGCGACGGGATGCTATGCGAGATGGTTCGAGTCCCAGGGGATTCACTGTATTGGGCGGGGAATGCGAAGCGTTGGCGGCGGAATGGCCGTGTTCCGGTTGGGCCGAGTGAACAAACTGCGTCGCAGCGGATTTCAGCAACAGTTGCTCATTTGTTGACGACTTTTCTGAACTCTCGCCGGTGGGATTTCTGAAAGTCTGGGTCCGGCACATTCCCTCTAGCGTCCTCTTGCTATCAAGAATCGTGCCGCGCATACTGTGCAACCTGCCCAAGTTATTTTATCGGAAAAGTTTTCTTTTCTGCTCACCGCTATTTCGGACCACTTTTCCTAGACATCCGCGCCCCCCACTGGTTGCAACCCCTACAACCCGCTGGCATAGTCCGAACCAGGTTGGCTCACTTTGGGCCACTGGATTTTTCAGTTTTGTTGGTTCGGATTTCCCCAAGGAGGATGTTGATGAAGTATCTGTGTTTCATTTTGGCCGCTTTTTCGAGCTCGGTGGCTCTGGCGGCGGATATGCCCGAGGCCAAATCGGTCACCCAGCCAGCTCAGGTGCAGTCGCTGCACCGGCACCCGACGCTGCTAGCGATGCTTCGCCGCAGCAACCTTATCCGTCGCAATGTGGGACTGCGACCGCAGCGGATCAACCCGGCCCTGACGAAAGCTGCCCAGGACCATGCCAATTACATGGCGTCGACGGGCGATTTCAGCCACTACACCAATGGCGGCTATCAGTACCGGGCCCAGAAGTATGGGTTCAAGGGTGGGGTGCTGGAGAACATCGCGGCCGGGTTCGGTACGGTGGACGCCACGTTCAATACCTGGCAGGCGAGCGGCGGGCACTATGCCTCCATCGTCAGCGGCACGTCCGAAGCGGGCTTTGGCTATGCAGTGAGCCGTAATGGCGGGACGTACTGGGTCGGCGTCTATGGCAGCCCCGCTCAAGGGGACGAAGCGGGGGAAGTCGAAGGCTTTGCCGAAACCGAAACCGCCCGTCTGAAGGCCGAAGCTGCGAAGCTGGCGGAAGAGACCAAGCCGGCCGACGCGAAGAGCGAAACCGCTCCCAAGGTCGAGACGCCTGCCGAGAAAGTCCCCGCCGCCGGCGAACTGTAATCAAAAAAATGCTAGCGGATGAGCAGGATTGCTCGTTCCCCTCTCACCTAATGAAAGCTCACGAGCAGGACCTCGTGGGCTTTCTCCTTTCGGGGGCGGGGCGGCTCAAGGGCCTGATTCGATTTTCAAAGTAGCGATGCGCGTCGCAAGATCCTGGCCCAATGCCTCACCCAGCTCGACCGCCTCGCTGGGCATCGAAAAAGTTCGCCGCGTCAACCAGGGTTTGTTGCCGCGGCTCGAGCTTTGCGAAATTCATCTAGTTTTTTATATGCCTCCGCACACCGCAGATGGAGGGCGAGCTTTTGCTGCCAACTCCAGCGATCCAACTCGTCCCAATCGCCCTTCCCACCGTTTTGTCGCGCTGTCCAGACGACGCCGAACATGTCCGCGTAGATGGCAAAGCGTTCGCTCGTTCCCAGCCCACGAATCCACTCAGCGTCAGCGTCCGACGATTTTACAGAGAATGCGGACCAGTCCTGTTGAGGGGCGAAAGGCATAACTCCATTATAGCCCGCGACAATGTGAGCCGACATTGCATGGACGGCATTTCGAACGGAAAGCCTGCAGAATTGGGCTGCTTCGGGACAACGTTCCGCTATCGGGCCGCCTTCTGCCGGAATGCCTCCCGCACCTCACTGCTGGAAAGCACGACAATCGCCCAGATGCCGAGCGGCATGGTAACGATGGCTGCCGGGCCAATGGGGAGCAGGGCAATCCAAGCGCCGGCGATGGCTAGGCCGTAGCTTTCCACGCGCATCATCTTCAGGCCGGCGAGCATGATAGTCAGCGACCAGGGAATCTGCAGCCCGATCAGCAGCACTACCATAGCTGCCCGGTCATCAGCGGCGGCTCCTTTCGGCCACAGCATGAACCTGGAAAAAAGTCCCGCGGCCAGGCAACTGACCGCGAATGCCACCAGCCCCAAACCACCTCCGCCCGCCAGACCCAGGCCCGGCCAGAAGAGCTGCTGCTGGATGTTGACAAGCTTCCATTCATCGACGGGTACTGGCTTGGCGGGGACTGGCGGAGGAGCCGAATCAGCAGGACTCCGTGTCTTGGATGTAGACCTCTGGCCTCCCCGCTTCGCCCGAAAGGCCTCGCGCACGTTGGGACTGGCAAGCACGATGAGTGCCCAGATCCCCATCGGCATGCTGATGATCCAGGCCGGGCCCGTCGGGAATAGCGCCACAATGCCGGCCACCACCGCCAGGCCATAGGTTTCCAGCCGCCGCATCTTGATGCCCCCGAGGATCATCAAGAGGGAGCTGGGAACCTGCAAGACGGCAATCAGCAGCGGCCAAAAAATAGCGAACCCGGGAGTACCCATGCTTGGTGCCGCCTCCGTAGCTGCGGACTGCGCCAAAATGGGGACGACGTCCAGCCCGGCAAAATCGGACGAATGACGGAGCGCCATCGAGGGAGCGAGGTCGGCCAAGAACAGTCCAATCGCACCCAGCACCAGCAGCACGCAAGGTAACAGGCCCAGAAAACCCACAATCATCAGCCCCATCCCCGGAGCGGCCAATTGTTGGCGAATCTCCGCGAGTTCGGATCCTTCCATGTTTGCGTCGACACTGAGATCCGCCGACGAGTTGGCTGGTTTGGCGGCGAGGGGGACGAAGGATGCCGTGGGCGTCTCGACCCTTACTCTTGTTTGCTCCCACGTAGGAAGGGGTGGCGACGGAGTGGAAGCAGCCTGGGGAATTGGCGAAGGGGCTCCTCCTCCAGATGCATAGAGCAGTTCTTTCCGTCGATACGCCTCGCGCGCTTGGCGACTGCAAAGGATGGAGAGTCCCCAGAGCCCGAGAGGGATGGTAAGGATGGAGGCCGGACTGATTGGCAATAGCGCGAGACAAGTGCCGGCCAGAGAAAGCCGGTAACCCTCCATCCGTAGAAATTTCATCCCCGCAAATAGAGTCAACATCGACCAGGCACTCTCAATCGCAAACCATAGAAGGAACAGCAGTAATACGAGAGTTTCCCAGGGGTCTTGTTTCCTAAAGGCACGTTCAACCCCAGCCGCCGCTATGAACAAAGGGTAGAGGCTGAAAAACAGCCCCAGCACTCCTCCTGCCACGAAACCAATCCCGGGCCAGTAGAGTTGCCGCTTTACCCTGGCTATATCCCCAGCAAGGGTCGCTATGCTTGCGCCCGCGGCAAGAGGGGGGCGCGGCGATGACGTGACTGTTTCGAGCTCCGTTTTCACGTCGCTGGCGTGTTGGTAGCGCCGCGCCGGCTCCTTTTCCAGCGTCCGTAGCACAATCTCGTCGATGCGGATATCGATCTGCACTTTTTGTGACGGCGGGGCGAAGCGGCCCATGGGGAGTTCGCCGGTGAGCATCTCGTAAAACATGACGCCGAGGGAATAGATGTCCGCCCGGTGATCGACCTCGGTCGGATGCTCGATCTGCTCGGGGGCCATGTACCGGGGCGTCCCCATGACCTGCATCGAGTGCGTCAGCGTGTAATCCAGCGGCGAATGAGTGAGCAGCTTGGCGAGGCCGAAGTCGGCGATCTTCACGCGGCCCGATTTGTCGAGCAGCACGTTTTCGGGCTTCACGTCGCGATGGACGATCCCCTGATCGTGGGCGTATTGCAGGGCGTCGCAAATGTGCGGGACGATGGCCAGCGCTTCCTGCGGAGTGAGATTTCCCGTCTGCATCGTTTGCCGCAGGTTGAGGCCGTCGACAAACTCCATCAACAGAAAATAGACCCCGTCCGACTGGCCAAAATCGTAGACGGTGACAATGTTCGGATGATTGAGCCGGGCCAGGGCGCGGGCCTCACGCGCGAAGCGCTCCGCGAAGGCCGGTTCTTTGGCGGCTTCGGGGGGAATGACTTTGAGAGCGATCAGTCTGTCGAGGTGTTTTTGGCGCGCTTTATAGACAGCACCCATGCCACCTTGGCCGAGCAGTTCGATGATTTCCAGTTGTGGGAAGTGAGGGGCGAGGTCGGCAATGGCCGCAGCCCGTTTTTCGTCGGTCCAGGGGGTCGTCGCCGCGGAACCGAGTGCATGGGAAGGAGCACTGGCTAGTCCGCCCGCCATCAGGCAAGCGGGACAGAGTCCTTCCGGCGCGTCAGCCGCGAGGGGCGATTGGCAGCGGGGGCAGGTGGCGGATTGGCTCATGCGGACACGCTACTTCTGACGGGACTCATTTTCGACAACATTCTCTTACGGAAATTCCGCCGCCGGTTACAGAAGAATCCTAAGTTCCCCGCAGGGCGGCCAGCAAAACGTGCAGCTCGCTTTCGATATCATCTTCCGCAGCCACGGTTTGCGCGATGAGCTGCCGCAGGGTTTCCCGGTATTTTTGCCGTAGGCGATGGACGGCGACTTTGACCGCGCCGGGGGACATGCCTAATCGGGCCGCTGGTTGTTCATAAGCGGGAGTGCCGGAATCTCCGGTTAGAAATAATTTGAGCTGGTCAAACAGGGCCCCTTTTCCTGAGGCGGTACAATCTTGCTTGAGCAGCGCTAGCGCCTGGTCGAGCAGCGTGAGCGCCCAGCGGCGGTCGAAGATTTTTTCCGCCGTCCAGTGGTCAACTGGCTCATTCTGATAGCGCTCCTCGCCTCGTTCAAAATCAAGCGAGAGCATCGTTTGTCCGCCGCCTCGCTTCTGAGCGCAGGCCCGCTCCCGCTCATTGCTGAGAAAGTGGGAAACGGCCGTCAACAGAAAAGTGCGAAACCGTCCTCGCTCTCGGTCCGCTGCCTCCAGGTAATCTTTTTCCAGGAGTCGGGCAAAGAACTCTTGCGTCAGATCCCGCGCGTCGTCCACTTGCACTCCCCGCCGGCGGACAAAGGCGTACACCGCATACCAGTAGCTGCCGCACAGCTCCTCGAGCGCCGCCCGCGCCTGTGGCGACGGGCTCTTTGCCGCCGCCACGACCAGGCTCCACCGGGTCGTCGCGAAGTTGGCGTTGCCAGAAGAGGCGGGAGACATGGGACTCAATATACTCCTTCTTGCATTGACTGCACTTCCAGCCGGATAATCCTCTCTTCCCCAGCCCCAAGTCCCTAGCCCCCAACCCCCTCCCATGCAACTCGGCCTCATCAACTCCGCCTGGGTTCAAGCCAATCAGCCGACCGTGTATGGCCTGCGAATGACCAAGGAGATTGGCTTTGACTCCATCGATATTTTCGTGGACCCGCTGGATATCGGCATCCGCGAGCGTCGGCTCATCAAGGACGAGTGCGACCGGCTGGATTTGCCGATTGTTTCCATCGCCTGCGTGGCCGTGGGGTTGATCGACTTCAATCCCAGCGTGCAGCGGTTTCATATCGAGCGGGTGAAGAAGTACCTGGACCTGGCGCATGAGTATCAGGCCAAGAACGTGCTACTGGTGCTGGGGGAATACATCTGGAATCAGGAAGTCATTCCACCGGCGGAACAGTGGCGGATGGGAATAGAGAGCTGCCGGATTCTCGGCGATTACGCCGCTGATCTTGGCGTGCAGATCGCCCTGGAGCTGGAACCGTTTCACCTGTCGCTCGTCAACAGCGTCGATACGATGGTCCGCTTTCTGGACGATTGCAACCACGAGGCCGTGCGGGCGAACATCGACATCTCCCACCTCTGCCTGGCGAAAGTTCCGGCTGAAGAGCTCCGCCGACTGAAGGGAAAGGCGATTCACGTCCACATCTCCGACTGCGATGGAAAAAAGCACGGCGACCTGCCTCCGGGCCGCGGCGTCGTCCCCTTTGAGCCGTACCTGCGGGAAATCAAGTCGCTTAACATCGACGGCGCGATCTCCATCGAGCTGGAGTATTCTCCCCAGCCGGACAAGATTGCCGAGTGGGTTACCGAAGCGTACCAGGCGACGGACCGGCTGATGCGGCAGGCGGGATTGCGTTTGTAGTAACCCGCTTCAGCGGGTTAAGAATTCTCGCTAACCCGCTGAAGCGGGTTACTACGAACAAATATCCCGCACCACATGCCCATGCACGTCGGTCAGGCGGAAGTCTCGGCCGGCGTGGCGATAGGTGAGCCGGGTGTGGTCGAAGCCGAGGAGATGCAGGATGGTGGCGTGCAGGTCGTGGACGTGGACGGGGTTGTCCACCGCTCGGTAGCCGAATTCGTCGGTGGAGCCGTAGGCGAGGCCACCCTTGATGCCGCCGCCGGCGAGCCAGACGGTAAAGCCCCAGTGGTTGTGGTCCCGTCCGCCGCCCGGCTTGCCGTTGACGAGCTCCACGGCGGGAGTGCGGCCGAATTCGCCGCCGCAGATGACCAGCGTTTCTTCAAACAGTCCCCGCTGCTTGAGATCGGTGAGCAGGGCGGCGATGGGTCCGTCGATTTGCGTGGCCAGATCGCGGTGGCCCTTGGCCAGGTCGTTGTGGCTGTCCCAGGGCTGTACGTCTCCGTGGTAGCACTGCACGATACGGACCCCCCGCTCGATGAGCCGCCGCGCCATCAAGAGTTGGCGGCCGTGGATGGTGTCGCCGTAGGCGGCTTTGATGTGAGCAGGCTCGCGGGTGACGTCGAAGGCGTCGGTCGCTTCCGCTTGCATTCGATAGGCGAGCTCGAAGGCCTGGATGCGGGCCTCCAACTCCGGTTCGTCGGACCGCGCATCTTGATGTTGCCGGTTAATCGCGGCGAGCAGGTCCAGTTGACGCCGCTGGTCGCGCTTGCTGACTTCCGTGCTGCGGATGTTCTCAATGAGCTCGTCGATCTTGGTCTTACGGGTGTCGAGATGAGTACCTTGATACACGCCGGGCAGGAAGGAGGACCGCCAGTTGGAGACATCGGCCACCGGTAGACCGGGGCACATGGCGATGAAGCCGGGAAGGTTCTCGTTCTCACTCCCCAGGCCATAGGTAATCCACGCCCCCAGGCTCGGCCGCGACAGGCGTTCGTCGCCGCAATTCATGAGGCGCATGGACTGCTCGTGGTTGGGCGTGTTGGCGTGCATGGAGCGGATCAGGCAGAGGCTGTCCGCGTGGGCGGCGGTCTTCTCAAAAATCTCGCTGATTTCGATGCCGCTCTCGCCCCGTTTGGCGAACTTGAACGGCGAGCCCATCGCGGCCCCGGTGTGCCGTTCCGTCGTCAGATTCCCTGCCGGCAATGGCTGGCCGTCGTACTTGGCGAGGATCGGCTTGGGATCGAAAGTATCGACCTGCGACGGTCCGCCGTTCAGATAGATGTGAATGACATGCTTGACCTTGGGAGCATAGTGCGGCAGCCGGGCGGCGAGGGGAGAGATGGTGGCGGGAGCGGCGGCGGCGGTGCGCTCACACATGATTCCGGCAAGTCCGGCCATCCCCAGACCGGTGCCGAGTTGGGTGAGCATCTGGCGGCGAGAGAGATTTCTCATGGTGTAGTCCTTAAAGTAGTCCGCACACTCCGTGTGCGGACATGCCGGCACACGGAGTGTGCCGGCTACTAATCCAAATACATCAACTCATTCGCGGAGAGGAGCACCTGGGCAAATTCTTCCCAGGCGTTTAGCTTCGATTCTGCATCGGGCGGTGAAGTCACAAATTTCAGGGCCAGCGTTAACTGCTCTTGATTGGGTTCGCCGCCGAGCACCGTCTGATACATGGCATTGATGCGAGCGGCAGGGTCGGCGAGCGCGGCGATTTCCGGCAGACTGGCAATCGAGCGAGCCTGCTCTACGACGAACGGCGAATTCATGGAAAACAGCGCCTGCTGCGGGACCATTGTCCGGGAACGCCGCTCGATCGACTGGTCTGGAGAGGCAAAATCAAACGCGCGGAACACGCCGGGCAAACTCTGCCGATCCACCAGGCTGTAAATCGTACGCAGGTGCCCCTGCGGGTCGGTGATATCCACCGGCCGTCCACCGACGCGATGAGTCAACCGGCCCGAGACCGCCAGCAGGGTGTCTCGCATCGCCTCAAACTCCAATCTTCGCCGGGGCATCTTCCAGAGCAGGCGATTCTCAGGATCCTTTGCTTTGGCAATCGCCATAGTTTCTGGCGAGGAGGAAGACGATTCTTGCCAAACCGCCGAGGCCACGATCCACCGATGCAGCTTTTTCAGCGACCAGCCTTCGTGCGATAGGCGATACGCCAGATAGTCCAAAAGCTCCGCCTGAACGGGCGGCGTGCTTCGCCGGCCAAAGTCGCTCGGCGAAGAAACCAGCGGCTCGCCGAAGTGATGCATCCAGGCTCGGTTCACAATGACGCGGCTGGTGAGCGGATTCTCCGGCGAAGCAATCGCCTTCGCTAAATCCAACCTGCCGCTGACGCCGGTGAATGGCTTTCGCTCTTCCGGCGAAAGCACCGCCAGGAACTGCCGCGGCACGTTTTTTCCCCGCTGGGAAGAATTGCCCCGGACGAAGATGCACGGATCGACCGAATGCGGCGCGTCGTAAACGACCATCGCCCGCGGCGGCGCACTCTTCGATTGCACGGCCAGACGGTCGATCTCTTGCACTTTGCCGCCAAAGGCATCCTTCGGCTGGCGGGACATGTATTTCCAGGAGTGGCTGCGGGGAAAGTAGGCGGGGCTCTCCTGGCTGGTCACCATTTGCAAGAGCTGTGTTCGCGAGGCGGCGTTCGGCGGAGGAGAAGCCGTGGCTGCCCCTTTGGATTCGTCATAGACCCGCTTGAGCACGCTGCCGTACGCCCGGGCGACATCGGCTTTGCTGGCGAGTGGCCCCTTGAGCAATGCTTCCTTGACCAGCGGATTCAGCTCTCCCTTGCTCACCCCTTCTGGACGTAGCTTCCATTTTTCCAAGACGGCGGCGGCCTCTTTCGCATAGCCATCGGGCGAGTCGGCAATTTGCATGAATTCTCGCCACGGCCCGAGCACAGGATCATCCGGCTGGCTGCGTTTCTCCAGGTAATGCCGCCAGCGGGCGATCATCGGCGGCCGCAAATCTTCCGGATCGAGGGAGAGGAAAAAGATTGCCGTCTCCAGCGGGTCGGGCTCCTTGGTGACGACATGCACCAGATAGTCGCCCACGCGCGCCCGAGCCGTATCCGCCAGGAGCGTAAACTGCTCGTCGAGAAACTTCCGCAGCTCCTCCCGCTTGGAGCCGACCTGCTTTTCGAATTCTTCGCCGCCGGGAACATCCTTCGGATCGGCCACGAGGGGCAACTCCTGCGGCGACTCACTACTGGCGAATACTCCGTAGAGCGAATAGTAGTCGGCCGTCGGAATCGGATCGTACTTGTGATCGTGGCAACGGGCGCAGGCAACAGTCATTCCCAGGAAGCCGCGGGAGACCGTATCAATCTGATCGTCGATGACGTCGTGATTGTTGTTGTCGAACTGGCGACCGAGCGTGAGCAATCCTAGTGCGGAGAGCCGCCACGGCTCCACCTTGGGTTCGATGAGATCAGCCGCCAGTTGGTCTTGCACGAATTGATCGAAGGGCGTGTCGGCGTTGAGAGCCCGCACGACGTAGTCGCGATAGGTGTAGGCATAAGGCCGCACCCGGTCGTCGCCATACATCAGCACGCCGTCCTTCGTGTCGGCAAAGCGGGCCACGTCCAGCCAGTGCCTGCCCCACCGCTCGCCATAGCGAGGCGATGCCAGCAGCCGATCGGCCTGGCGCTCCAATGCATCGGGAGAAGCATCGGCGGTGAATGCCCGCACGTCGTCCCAACTCGGCGGCAGGCCGATGAGGTCATAGTACAGGCGGCGCAGAAGCGCTGGCTTCTCCGCCCGCGACGCAGGGACGAGCGATTGAGCTTCGAGCTTGGTGAGGACGAAAGCATCCAGCGGCTGGCGAGGCCAAGCCGCATCGCGGACCAACGGCGGCAGCGGCGCGGTGACGGGGCGGAACGACCAGTGCTCGCGATCGGCGGGCGTAATGACCATTTCCCCCTTGGGTTTCGCCGCCTGGCCAGGAGTCTCCGGCCAAGGGAGTCCAAGGTCCACCCATTTTCGCAAAGCGGCGACTTCATCATCGCGCAACTTGTTGTCCGGCGGCATCTTCAGCTTCCCCTGCCGCGTCACCGCCTGAATCAACAGGCTCTCCGCCGACTTCCTTTCCACAGCCGCCGGGCCGGCCTTTCCACCTTTGAGAAGTTCGTCCCGCCCGGTCAGGCGGAGGTTGTTTTCCGGCTCCTCGGGTCCGTGACATTCGATGCACTTGCCGGCCAGGATGGGACGAATGTACTTTTCGAAGAAGTCCTCTCCCTCGTCGCCGCGCACGTGCCTGACCGCAGCCAAAGCAAACAGCAATGTCAGAAAATGGGGCAGCAGTGATTTCACGGAGAGTGCCATAAGTGCCGGCGGGAAATTTCTGGCGGGGCGAGGAAGCTAGCCGCTCGCACATGTCATTCTAGCCAATGATGAGGGCAGAGGCGACGGTTTCGAGATGCCAGGGATGCAACGCGACAGCCACAATTGCGTTTCTCTTGAAATAGTTGCACGGTAAACTGTGCGGATACGTCATAAAGTCGCAGTCATGTTGACAAGAACAGACTTTTTTTTCCTGCGAACAACTCCAGCAGTCGGGGAGAGCGGAGAGAGTGCCGCGGATTTGTCAAGTCGCAGATGCATGAATTTTGCAGCCCGTCGCCGTGATGCTATCACGGTGAAAAAATCTTTCCGCTGCCTTGCTTGACAATTCACCAGACCTTAGCACAATACGCCTTGTTCGATGAATGTTGTGGTTACGGGTCGCGGATGTTTAGCTTCTGAAATCACGCGTGCCTTCTGACGCTTGGGTGTCATAGGACGTGTGAGCAGGAACTTTCCATTGCGACCAACAAACGAGGATATTCAGTTCGGTTCAGAACAGATGCCGCGCTCTGGGAGGAATGAGCCGGTGAGGAACTTCGCGGAGCTTTCTGCTTTCGCCAGTTTGCGGTCATATGGTATCGCCAGGCGCTGAGCGTACGCGCGGAGCCGGTGAGCGCGTGGGATTGGCCAAAATCGATTCCCAGAAAAAAGGAACCAAAACTAAGGACTGTCCGCGGTGTTTGTTGGCGGATGAACTGCCGCATGCCGCGGGCGAAATTGAACTTCCAGAACCGCATCAAGGAATTTGGGGGCGGCGACTGAACGTGGAGCGACAGTCGACGACCAACGTCGGACGGGCGCATGTCGAGGAACGGAGGCCCCCCCGCTTTTTTGAAATCCGCGCAGGATTCGCGCGGTCGGCTTGCTTGGGGACCGGAAGAACGGATGCTCTTCCGGCCCCATTTATTTGGCACAATGTACTCCTCACGCTCCGCGTGAGGAATCATCTCGCGGAGCGAGATGAGTACTATTCTTGTCGCCCCCGTCATTTTCCGCAGCGCAAATACCGCAGCAGGCCAGGCGTTTGAAATGCACCACCCACGCCATACAGCCGCTCCACGGGGTTGGCGGGACTAAAGCGGCTGTAACTGGAGAGCGAGCGTTCAATCTCGCCGACGAGTTGCACCAGGAGGGATTCCTGAGTGGCACAGTACAAAGAGTAGCGGCGGGCCTTGGCCGGCCTGCGTTTTAGATCTTCCGCTTGGTCGCGAACGAGTTGAAATTGCTTGAGAAGAGCCTGGGTGAAGTTCTCCCCCCCCAGTCCAAAGCTGCGAAACCAGGCGGCTCGCGGAGCGCTGATCACAAAGTTTGTGCAGTCCAACCCGATGTCCAGCAGCGCGGAGGGTTTTCCTTGTTCCGCCTCGAACTCAAACTGAAAGGCGTTGTGCAAGGCCAAGCCATCCGGCACCAGCTCATCGACCGAGATTCCGACGGCTTTGAACATAGCTACTTGCGCCTGGACATGCGGCAGCCGGGCGGCAACGAGGAGAATTTTGCGGGGGCGTTCGTCTTGTTCTTTGCCGCCGGCTGTTTGCGCTGGCCCCTGAACGTCGAAAGCCCAGGTTAAATCGTCGAGGGGCACCGGAATCTGGTGTTTGGCTTCAAATTGCACTGCTTCGGCGACTTTTTTGCCGGCCATGGGCGGCAGATCAAAAAAGCGCCCCAAGACGCGCTGGCTGGAGAGATTGGCGACGATGCGGGATCCTTCCATTTTTGCCTTGCTCAGAAACTCCTTCAGCGTGACTAGCGCTGCTGCCTCTCGTTCGAGCGACCGATCCTGCGGGGGCAGCGGCTGCCCATGCGGAATGTGCTCGCAAGCCTCCAGCTTGAGGGCCCCGCTCTTGGCGTCCTTGCTGAGCTTGACGGCCCGCAAACCGCTTTCTCCCAGGTCCAGTCCCCACGCAGCCGCCGGGGGGGTTTTTCCAAAGGAGAAAGGGAGCTTGCCGAGGAGTCCGGCCTTTTCCGCGGGGAGCAGATTCACCGCGGTGTCCGCTTCTTCAATCCCTTGCAGCGCGAGCCCGAGAGCGACAAAGAACTGCCCCGGTGATTCCCTCAATGTCTTGGATCCTGCCGCCTCGTCGCAGTTCAGCCGCGTAAAGTAGCCCAGCCACTCCACGGGCAACAGCACGTGAGTCCGCTGCGGAGCTTTCGTCCAGGAGGGCGCTGCCGAGCGAGCGTGATCCGGCCTGGTTGCCGCACGGGCCTTGAACTCCTCGACGAGCCGCGAAACCTCGACGTTACTGGGAGCGAACTTCACCAGCTTCTGCACGATGGCCAGCGAACACGGCAACGCCAGCGGAGCGTTGCGAAGCTCGATTTGCAGCACGGACAGCTCCACTGCCTTATCAAGCGCCGTCTCCACTTCCGCATTGCGAGCGAATACTGGGATCGATTCCAGCAGTTTTAGCGCATCGACGTAAAGATGATCATTCAGACGCTTGACCGCGGCGGCCAAGATCTGGTCCCGCAACTGGGTGGCCAGCTTTTGTGCCTGGGCGTGGTCGGGCTTCAGCGCCAGCAGCCGTTCAATCTTGGGGAATAGCTCCTGAGTCCGCTTGGCCTCCAGCAGCGCGCGCACCTCCTTGTTCAGGGACTTCAGCTCCGTCCACTGGCTCTGCGCCCGCTCCAGGGCATTCACAATCTCGCGCGTCCGTAGCGGCTCGGGGATGGATTCCAAAACTTGCACCGCCCCTTCATAGACGCGGCCGGCGAGGAGCTCAGCGCCTTGCTGAAACGTCAAAGCCGCCAGTTCCTTTTGCCGCCTCTCCCGAGCCTCCACTTGCGAAATCTCCGCGGCCGCGGAGGCGGCCATCTCCGCGTCGTCCTCGCCGCGAGACGCCAGCGCCTCCAATAGTTGAACGGCCCGGCCGTAATGATGCGCCGTGGAAAGCGCTCGGGCCTCCGCCAGCATTTGCCGCAGCTCCTCGGTCAGCTCGTGCCGCTTCCCGCGAACATCCGTCCCGCAGGCGCCGCAAAATCGCTCGTTCCCTGCGATCTCGGCGGAACAAACCGGGCATTTTTCCCACAGGCTCATTCCGCAGCCGCCGCAGAATTTCCGCAGAGGTGGGTTTCCCGCCTGGCAATGGCGGCAAAGGGCAGCCGTGCTTACTGCAGCGCTCATAGAATTTCAGGACAAGGAGGATTGCTGTTAAGGGGTGATTGCCATCATCAGTTTCAACTTGATTTCCGGTACGCGCGGATGGCCGGTGGAAATCCGCAGGCTCCCGTGCGGGTTGCCCATGTACTGGCCTACCGGGGCATTCGCTGGAACCTCAATGATCAGGTCGTAGAGCCCCGGCGTCGCCAGGTCCGCCTCCTGGTGCGGCTCGACGGCGATCTTCAGGAACGACGGCTCGGCCTCGATGCTCTGAATGGGGAGCAACAAGTTTTCGTCCCGAAGCTTGATCATTAGACGCAGCGTCTTCCCCGCACCGTGTGGCACGTGCCCGATGAGCAGGAAGTCATTTTCATTGAACGGGCCACTGATGGTGAACCGTTTCAGCGTCTTGCCGCGCAGAGGCAGCTCGAATTCGGCCAGCTCATGCGGTGACCCGGCCGGGGCCGCCTTGATCCGGATGGCGTCGCGAAATTCTCCCGCGGGCAGATCGCCCGGCACCGTCACCTTGAGCAGCCGGGCGGACTTCGCATCCAGCCGTTTCAATTCGCCGTCCGTCACGGGGAGAAACTGGACGGCAATTCCCGGTAGCGTCGTCTTGATGTCCAAGATTTCCAGGTCTTCCCAAATCTGGGAATACACAATCATTTCGGCCGTGGCCGGCTTGCCTGGAATGATGGCGGGCACCACCAACTCCTCTTCCTCGGAGCCGAACAAGCGTCGGACTTTCCCGGCCACTTCCAGCGAGAAGACTGGCTTGGCGGGATCATTGGTGCGGACTTCGGCGGACTGGGAGTAGGTCTGGAATTTGTATCCCGTGTTCCATTCCAGCGTCACGAACGCCTTGTCGCCTGGCGGCACTTCATTGGCGCTCACGCCACCGACGGTACATTTGCAGGTCGTGCCGGCAACGTTCAGCGTCAGCGGAGCGGTGCCGATATTGCGGACTTCAAACGAGTGCTTGCCACTGGTCTGCGGGTCCATGCGGCCAAAATGAAAAACCTTTTCGACGACTTCGACCTTGGGAATTCCCGAAGTGGTGTCCCTAGAAGTTGCTCCCGCTTTTTTCGTGGGCATCACAATCGCCCCCCGGTCGAGAAGCAGCACCTTGACCTGGGGATCGCGCGGATGCGGCATCGTGAAGCGGGCATTGCCCACAACCGTCACCAGGAACAACAGCAGAAGTCCGAAGACCACCGCCAGTCCTATCGAAAACTTTGCAAGCATTTACGCGGACCTTCACAAAAAGGAAGATAAAAATTGCGGCCCGGACACTTGGTAGTGGCCGGGCCGCTTGGTTGGCCAACGATCACTTAGTCCAGTTTCACCTTGTTGAGGTTCTGCAGCAGCATGCCGCTGAAGATCTCGCCAGGAGGCAGCTCGGCTTCGCCCGCGTTCGTGTTGGGGAAATAGCCAATCCTCTGGTAGTCGTTGTCGGTCAGGGCCGGCGGAATCGGGAAGCCCGGGTTGAAGAACTTATCGTTGTTCAGGTCCGAGAACCGCTTCACCGAGCCGTCCGCCATCAGGATATTGCAGGACGAGCTGCGACCGCCGCCATGCACGGCGAAGAAGTCGCGATAGTCCTGCAGGTAGGTCTTGGTGCCGGAATTGCCGCCGAGGGGCGCAGGGCAATTGCCGCCACGTTCGCACTGGAACTGCGTCTTGAGCTCCGCGCCCGACGCCAGGATCAGGTTGATGGTGTTGGAGGTGCCGTCGAAGTAGGCCGGGCCGTCCGACTGGGTTTCGACGAGTAACTGACCAGACACCAGGTAAACCTTGGAGGCACCGTCAAGGGAGACCAGGCCCCACGGATCGAGCGGGCCGTACTTGATGTCATTGGTGAGCGAAGCTTCGTTAATGTCCCCCGCACAGGCATCGCCCAAGAGCGGAATGAGCGAGGAGACGACCGGACCGGTTTCCAGCAGGCGGCGGGTGAGGGGGCCCGTAGACGAGCTGTAGCCCTTCAGACCTTCCCAGTTCGCCGGATTGGTTTCGGTCGTATAGGTAAGGAAGTTGTCCCTGGCCGCGTTGCTGACCATTTTGGGGCCGCTGCGGCCCAGGAACCAGCTCGAGATGTAGTTGGTCCCGTAACCGCGGTCGAGCAACGCCCGAGCCAGCAGATTGCCGCGCTGGTCAGGCGTGGCATTGGTGAAGCCGACGGCGGCTCCGCCCCAGGTCCCCAGGCCGCAGAGGCCGGCGGCGATCTTGGCCGGGTCCGCGCCGTCCTTGCCGGTCTGGGTGACGCCGATAAAGTCGTTGTACTTTTCGCTGCCCACCAGAGGATTACTCGGGCAGAGCATGTCCTGCGGACGGGCCGCTTCCGTGTTGACCAGATCGGCGACCCAGCCATAGGTGTCCATGCAGCCGTCGCGGCGCTGGTCCCAGGCACCGCTACAAAAGCGGCCGGCGGGATCCTTGTCCGCAAACAGGTGCAGTCCGATGCCGAATTGCCGCAAGTTATTCTTGCAGGCGGCATCGCGGGCCGCTTCGCGGGCCCTGGCGAGGGCTGGCAGCAGGAGTGCTACCAGGATACCGATGATGGCGATGACCACCAGCAGCTCGATGAGTGTGAAACCACGCTTCTTCATGAAACAATCTCCGTAAACAGGGAACAGGGAATGGGAAGTAAACCGTTTTGTTGAGGCCTAAGGGAGGGCGCTCCCCAGGCTGTATTGGCCGTAAAAATCATTGCCGGGAACCTCCAAGTCGCTATCCGCGAATCCGCCTCCGGCACCGAAACCGTTGTTGAGTTGGCCGTCGCGATTGGGGTCCGAGATCCCGCGGACGCTGCCGTCGGCAAACAGCACGTTGAAACTGTTGCGGTGATTCATGCCGAAATTGCGATAGTCCTGCAGCGTTTGCCGATTCCACACGGCCCACCATCCTCCCGGTCCCCCCTGCGGGGTTCCGTTGGGAAAGGCCGGGGGACTGAAGGCTGGGCCAAAGGGACTCGTGGCGGTGAGGACCGGGCCGGAAGTATAAGGCTGCACCACGAACGACCCGGCTGGAACGTCGCCGACGGCCTGCGTCAGCGAGGAGGTGCCGAAAGCGCCGTCCCCCATGAGGGGCACGAAGTTGGCTGGCGTGCCGGACACATCAATGGTGGACTGACGCAAAGGACCAGTGCAGCTATTGGGGTTCCACAGACCCGTACCGCAGACGGGATTGCTGGCCACCAGGTTGCCGCTGTAGTCGAGCCGCACCGCGCCCCGGACCAGAAACCAACTGGCGGTGTAATTGGTGTTGTAGTGCTGGAGATAGATCTGCTGCTCGACCAGGAGCCGTCGGGGCTCGCTGGGCCCATTCGCGATAGCCGTGGTGGCGATGGTCCGGCAAGGCGCCGGCCTGGGGGTGCCATCGGGATGGAAGCTGGCGGGTTTGCCCAGCAGATTGACGCAGGGATTTACCGGGAAGGAAGTGGCGTCGACATTCAGCAGGTCCGCGTACGTGGCGGAAATCCGCGCCTCATTGGAGGGACAGAGCATTTTGCCCACGGGAATTCCGGCGTTGACGAGGTCCGCCACCCAGCCCCGGTCGGTTACCGCTCCATCACGCAGCCAGTCAAAGGCACCGCTGCACATCTGGCCGTTGCTCTTCACGGCGTGGGCATGCAGCGCCGTCCCGATTTGCCGCAGGTTATTTTTGCAAGCGACATCCTGCGCCGCGGCCCTGGCCAAGTTGATCGCCGGCAAGAGCAGAGCGATGAGAATGCCAATGATGGCAATCACCACCAAGAGCTCCACCAGCGTGAAGCCGCGGCAAGGTCGGCTGCGCTGCCGGCACCATCCATGTGTCGTCGGCGGGTTTTCGTATCTGGTTTTGAGGGGCATCGGTTCTTCCTTGGATCCGGGGCGTCGCTCGTCAGTTCTCATGCCCCTAAGTCTTGCGATGGGGATGAAGCCGCCGCTAGCGAAACGTGAAAGTTTGGGGAGAAGCGCGTGAAGACACCGCGCGCGCGGCATGAAGAAAATGTGAAGCCCTGGGCCAGTTTCCCCTCGTCACAACCGGCCTTTCTGCTACGATCCGCAGCCGCGCGAAGCCTGCTGGCGGGCAAGCTATCCTTGTTGGTTCCGCGCGATGGCGGAGATGCTTTTGCCCTGTCTTTTCAGGACTTTGAACCATGTGCGGCATTGTTGGTCATGTTGGAAAACGGCCGTCGGCGGACTTCCTCCTAGAGGGCCTGCGGCGGCTCGAGTATCGGGGCTATGACAGCGCGGGCATCGCCACCCTGAATGGCGATGGCGGATTTCATCTCGCCAAGGCAGTCGGCCGGATTGACGCTTTGGCGGCACACCTCGCGGACTCGCCCGCTCCCGGCAACCTCGGCATTGGCCACACTCGCTGGGCCACGCACGGCATCCCCAGTGAGGCCAACGCACATCCGCACATCGGCGGCAACGGAGTTGTCGCGCTCGCGCACAACGGCGTGATCGAGAACTACCAGTGCCTCAAGCAAAAGTTGCAGGCGGAGGGCTACCAATTCAACAGTTCCACCGACACCGAAGCGGTCGCTCATTTGGTGGCCAGCTCCCTCGAAGAGCTGGAAGCTCACCGCGACGGATTTCCCGCCGATGAGCCGCACGCAATCCTGCTGGCCGCGGTGGCGAAGACTCTCAGCCAACTTCGCGGAACGTACGGCCTGGTAATGCTGTTTCGCGATTATCCCGGGGTCATCGTGGCTGCTCGCCTGGGCAGTCCGCTGGTTGTCGGGGTCGGCAAGGGTGAGCATTTCATCGCCAGCGATGCGTCGCCCCTCGCCGGAAGAACGGACAAAATCGTCTATCTCGCCGATCATCAAATCGCGATTGTCACCGCGGACTCCTTGCAAATCGAGCATCGCGACCAAGGCCGCATCGAGCACGCCGTTCAGGATCTCGCCATCGAAACCAACGATGTCGAGCTCGGCGCATTTCCCCATTACATGCTCAAGGAAATCCACGAGCAGCCGGAATCCATCACCGCGGCGATGCGCGGACGCCTCTGCGACGAGGATGCGTCGGCGGTCTTTGGCGGGCTCAATCTATCGCCGCAAGACCTCCGCCGCGTCAATCGCATCATTCTCACCGCCTGCGGCACCAGTTGGCATGCGGCACTCGTCGGCGAGCATTTGATTGAAGAGCTGGCCCGCATCCCTGTCGAGGTCGAATACGCCAGCGAGCTGCGCTATCGCAACCCGCCGCTGGACCAGGGGACGCTCCTGTTCGCCATCACGCAAAGCGGCGAAACGGCCGACACGCTGGCGGCGCTCCGAGAAATGAAGCGCAAAGGGCACCCGGCCCTCTCCATTTGCAACGTCGTGGGCAGCACCATCGCCCAAGAGGCCAACGGCGGAATCTATCTGCATGCCGGCCCGGAAATCGGCGTCGCCTCCACCAAGGCTTACACGTCGCAAGTCACCACGCTCGCCATGCTCGCCCTGTACTTCGGCCGGATGCGGCACATGAGCTACGAAGCCGGGCTGCGGGTCATATCGCAGCTCCGCAAAGTGCCGGACCTGGTTCGGCAGACGCTGGAAACAAGCAGCGACATCCGACGCATCGCCGCCAAGTATGCCCACGCCTCGACCTTCCTCTATCTCGGCCGGCAATACAACTTTCCGACGGCGCTCGAAGGGGCGCTCAAGCTCAAGGAAATCAGCTACATCCACGCCGAAGGCTATCCGCCCGCCGAGATGAAGCACGGTCCGATTGCACTGATCGACGAGGAGATGCCGGTGGTGTTCATCGCCCCGCATGACTCGGTGTTCGACAAGGTCGTGTCGAACATCCAGGAGGTGAAGGCTCGCGGCGGAAAGGTCATTTGCATCACGAGCCAGGATGAGCCGGTCCTCGAGGGCAAGATCGATTTCGAGATTCGCATCCCGAAGACGCTCGACATGCTGTACCCGATCCTGACGGTCATTCCGCTGCAGCTGCTGGCGTACTACATCGCGG
>JBKJNY010000028.1:0-16276 GCA_046593355.1 Pirellulaceae bacterium
GGAGGGAGGATTGATACTGGAATAGTTTAGCCACGTTACTTAGACTGAGGCAATCTTCTTAATTGAGCGCTGCACTTTTCAACCGTTCCGCGCTGCACTATTCGAGCGACGTTTACAACGAGTTTCCTGCTCACCAACGAGGCACATTTAGCATGGGCTGGGGGATCGCAAACGATCTCTACGGCGAGACGTGGGCGCTCACCAAGTCTGGAATGTTCTGCTTTTCGCAAGAGTTCCGAGAAAATCGAGAAACGGCTTCTCGAACTGGCTACCGGGGAGGTGACGAGGCTAAACAACCGATCCCGCCCGGTGAATGGGTCGAGTATACCTGGGCGATTCGCACAATGGTTGAGTTCTTCATGTTCCAGTCACGATTTATGGAGGCATTTGAACCAGGTCAGGACATCCACATCAACTTCAAGGTCGGCCCCCTCGCCGGGCGCAAGCTCGTGGCTCTCAGTTGGGAAATCGGAATGGGGTACGGTGCGCCCGAGCCGTGCCGAGCGCCGTACTTCACGTTCGACAAGACGATTGACGCCGAAACGCTGCGAACCAATTGGGAGCAAACATGCTCCGATGTCCTGAAACAACTCATTGAACTCTTCCCGAACACTCGGATCAGCCAAGAACCGCTTCTTATGTGGGTCGAGAAGTATAAGACCCGTCGATTCTAATGATAACAGACGCCCTACACCACGACATGCCGAGCTTGCGGTCAATCTGGAAGCGACGATGGCGACTTTTCTCCTAGCCTGGCCGCAAGCCATGAGGTCGTTGATTTGTTCACTTAGTTCTATTGCGGGAAAGTAGTGCGTGAAACCGTGCAGGTGGTAGTGCGTCGGTCCATATGGACTCGCCCATTTTCAATTTCTCAGGGCGCGGGATGTACTCAAAACACTCTGTTTCCAGCGGTCCCATTGGCGAATCGAAACCGATGCTGCGAGCCAATCCCTTGCTGACCATTGACTGCGACAATTCCCGCCCGGCCTCCGTGGCTGCCGTCCACCAGACACCGGGAAAGCAATCTGCGATGATGCTGACCGCAATCGTTCCCAGCCCTCGCCGTCGTTGGTTTTCATCTACCTGGACCTTGGCGAGATGGCATCGCCCTGCCTTCATAGTGAGTTCGGCGACAACCGCTGGTTGGGGGTCGGTCGGTGAAGCCGATAGCGTCACCAAGTAGCCGACTACAGTGCCAAAGAGCCTGAGCAAAATAATTTTGTAAGAACCCTGGGGTGTGCTAGCGGAACTTTTATAGAAGCCAAACGCAATGAGTTCACCCGTTGTCTTTTTGCGCATTTCAAGGTCAGCAGCAACAATCGGCAACCCGGCCACTTGCTGCTGGCTGCGCCGCTTGGCGTACTGCTCTCGCTGCTTGGCTTTATCACGTTTGTTCTTGCTAATTTGGTTCATCCTTAGACTGCGGATCGCCATTCCGGCTTCGGCATTATCTTGAGCCATACGCTGGCCCTACCGCCCTGAGAATCCAACGAAGTCTCCACGAGCTTGTGGCCTTTGACTTCCTTGACGCCAGCCGTGCTCATGCGATCCTTCGTGATGGCGGGTGCGGCTTGCCGTAACTGGTCCGCGAAGGTATTCTCCGCCAAGGCTTCCTCCTCGGCACGATTCTGTTGGTGCCAGGCGAAATAGATTCTGTAGAGGGATGTTGACGTACAACAGACCTCGCCATTGATCTCACAGCATTCTGAGACGAATTCTTCAATCGGAGACGATGCGGTTCTCAGCATCGCTAGTTCCGCCTGTGTCGATTCCGGCAATGTGAACTTGCCCTCGTTGGCAAGCAGTGAGCGAATGCCTTCAATAGCCCAATTGAAAATCGACGGATATTCTTTCATCAAGTCAACAGCCAAAGTCTTGTCTTCCTTCCCGCGAAACGATTCGGTGAATTTGAGCGGCAAGGTTCGGGCGTGGATCGCACCAGACGTGTCAGGCAAGACCAGGAACTCATTGCTGTGCATGAGAATCTTGATGTTGAGCTTGACGGAAATCTGTGGCAGATTCTTGCGGTTGACAGGAACGATGTCTCCACCCGTGACAGCCTTGAATCGGGAAATGCACTTCTTCACGTCTTTGCTCGGAACCGTGGCTTCAGACAGGATCGCCAATCGCTTGTTCACAGCGTCTTCTAGGCCGAACTGCGTCCCGAAGTTTTCAATGTCCAAGCTGCAAGAACTGTGAGCGCCGCCCTGTAGTCCCTCACACACACCCGATGAGATTCCCTTGCCAGCCCTCGTCGGGCCGATTAGCTGAAAATACTTTTGCAAGTCGTATCCAGCCCACAACAGATACCCCATGACTTGTTGTAGGCATTCGACCCAATCAGCCGACTGCCTCAACGATTCCAAGAATCCGAGCCAGCGCTTCGGCGGGTCTGCCTTGGGAATGAAGTCATAGCCGGCGGCGTGGAGATAGAACAATTTGGGTGTGGGGTTCATCCAGTAGTCATCTTCGCCATTGACATACCGCCTGACATTCAGGATGCCGTTGCGGAAGACAAAGAGGTCATCCGGGTTCCACTCATGCTTCACCAACCAGAACGGGGCTTGAGCTTCGCGGGCGATCTCGTGACGGCAAATCATTTGCATCGCCTTGTAAACATCCCTGACAATGAAACCCCGGATGGGGTCTGCTCTCACATCCTCGCCGGTGAGCCTGGAAAGAATCTTGGCGTGCTCCATAAAGCTCTCTTCAACCGTCGCACGTATCCAAGGCTCAAGCGCAGTATCGCTGATGGTCTCCCAGCCCCCGATGTCATAGCGGTATGTCTCATCGCGGAAGAATGCCAGTGAATGCGATCCGTCCTTCATCCATCGCTTGAGATGTTGTTGGGCCAATAGAGTTGGGTCATAAAACACCCGCTTTGTGTCATCACCAAATTGCTCACTTGTGGCGAACTCAGATGCCACATCTTGAAACTTCAGCTTGAGATGTTTTTCCAGGTCCGCGAAGGTGCGCTTGTTGTGGCACTTCTCATGGAAGCAAGAGAAGATGCGGTGCCCATCATTGAAGACGAATACCCCAGACCCGCCTGTCTTGTGCCCAGCATCCTTGAACGGACAACCGCCGGTAAAATTGATCGCCGTGCCGTCCGCCTTGCGTACCACGTCGATGTCTTTGCGGCCGGCGCGACGTAGGTACTCGACAACGATGGCCACTCGTTTGTCGTACTCCTCTTTCGGCAGTTTCTCTCTTTCCTTGAGGGGCACAGGTGCAACCCAATCACTGCCCAATACCTTGCCGGTGAACGCCAGTAGTTGTTCCTTGGTGACGACGGCTAGCTGTTGCGGCTCAGAGATGACACAGGTGGAGCGAAAGGGACGATCAGCCGTCTCAGTTCCTTTGCGATTGATGGTGCCCGCAAGACGGAAAATGCGATCCGGGTTAAATACAGTTTGATCGACATGGCAAAGGTCGTTGTCAATGAGCTTCGCCAGAGCAGCAAAGTAGCGCTGAACCAGGGCCTCTGATTCCTCGTCATTGGGCAAATCAATCTTGGAAATCGGATAGCCACCGTTCCCAGAGTCAATCAACGCGGGCTCTGGCAGGCCGTGTTCAAGATGAATGGCCTTGACCTTCTGAAGTGCTGCAAGGACGGCATTGTGCTCAGTGTCACTAGCAGGAGCTTTCAAGCCTTCGGGCTTGTTCGGGTCGATGTCGGCTATCAAGTTGCGGCGGCATATCACATGTTCTGCCCTTGTCGCCGCGCCGGACGCCATCTCTTGCCCGACAAACTCTTTGAACATCGGATCAAGTTCATTGACGGTGACATACACGCCGCCATAGACATCGCCCTTGACTGCCTCGCTCAGCCCGGCGGCCGTCTCCGCCAGCAATTGACGGTCGGTGAACCAACCCCGCTGGATGCGGTCTTTGCGGTGCTCGTCGAGCCGGATGCAACGAAGCTCGTGGAGCGGGAGATCGAGCAGGCGAAGGTGCCACAGAGCTTGTTCTTCATCAGCGCGAGGCTTCATACGGCGTCTCCGTCAGGGCTCGACAGGGTTACGACAGGGTTTGTTGGACGTACCCCGCCAGCCGCAAGTCGAGACGTTTACTGGGGTTGTGACGGGGTTTTTCTCTAAGACAGGGTTGCCAGGGTATGAAACTCAAATAGTAGGTCTCACACCGACAGTGTCCTATCGGTATCCCCTTCCGTTTCACCACAGGAGCCTACGTCATTTTCTAACCCTGTCGGGCTAACAGCCAACCAAATTGTTGCGCAAGTCATTAAGTATGAATCACTTGCGGGATGGTGTACCCGTGTCGGGAACCCTGTCGTAACCCTGTCGGATCGCCGCGTTTTATCAGGTTGTGGTTACAACCAGAGCAGCTTTCGCCTCTTGTGGTTACAACTGTCCATCACAAGGTTCCTTTTAGGGACTTCGCGCCAGCCGCGTGGGAGGTATGGCCCAAGGAGCCACTATTCCGAAGAGTCTGCGATCTTCTGGACGCGGTGACATCCGCATCTCGATCCGAGCGGCTACAGTTTCCACTCTCGGCTCGTAATCGCTTCGACGACGGCTTGCGGATTCAGATGCCTCAAATATCGCTCCGTTGTCGCCAGGGTCGCGTGTCCAAGTTGTGCGGAAATGACGTTGAGCGGCTGACCCTCGCTGACCAACTCATAGGCGTGAGTATGGCGGAGGCCGTGCGCGTGAACGCGCTTTTCGATACCAGCCCTGCGGGCCAACCGGGGAAGCAGCGCCCGAACGTAAGCTGTCTCCATTGATTCACCTTGCAAAGTGCAGAACACCGGAGACCGCCCGTTGATGCCGAGGTTCTTTCGCCGTTCGATCCAGACTTGCACTAATGCCCATGCCCCTGCGTCCAGAGCAACTACGCGGGACTTGTCCCCCTTCCCGTGGAGTACCCGTAGAGTGCAACGACTGGCATCCAGGTCTTTCGGATGCAAGCTCAGCGCTTCGCTGATCCGCAATCCACTTCGGTACAGTACCGCCAGGAGAGCGCGATTGCGAATACCGGTTGCTGCCCGTGGGGAGCAGGCATTGATGAGCGATCTCACTTCGGGTTCCGTGAGAGGTTCGGCGGGAAGTTTCTTGCCTTTGTTGCTGTGAAGCTGTGGCATCTGGACGTTGCTCACTGATGTGTGTCTCGAAGTGAAATAGTTACGCTTCTTTAATAGAAGCGTAACTGTATTGCAATCATAGTTCGAGTTTCTCGCGCTAGCAAGTAAAAACGTAACTCAATTGCGCGGAAGTCTGAGAACGATTGTTTCTCTCGTCGGCTGGAAGAGAGGGGGATGGCAAACGGCGCTTGCGCTTGTTTTTTTTGGTTCCGCTCTTCCATCCAGCTTTAGCGTGACAGTCGCTCCGCAGTTTCCACCTTGCCCAAGTCAGCACCTTCGAGGACAACCTTCCAGGACTCCACACTGGCTCCTCGGCATGAGCCGCCCAGGTCATCGTACCAGTCTGCCTGGCTCGCGGTCACTCCGAGCACTTCAAGTGGTGCGAGGAGCCGAACCCTCACTGTGCATTGTCAGCGTGACTTCAAACAGGCTCCATGAAGGCGAAGAGCTGAGCACCTGGTCGAGCAATGCGTCATCCCCTGTTCGTCACGGTCGCGATACCGGGGCTTTCATTTCTTCCGATACGTTGCCGAGAGTGACTTCGCCAAGGAGCGTCTGAGCAGACGCCCGATGGCGACCAGGAATAGGAGCATTGGCACGGCGCTCAACAGTCGTTGACCATCACAGACGAGTTGCAGTTGGTCCTGGCAGTTGGCTCGTGCGGCCGTAGGGCTCATCACATCAGGTCACTTGGTATCTGTCCTCCTTCCCACACTGTGTCGATCTCTACTATCGAGTTCGTGTTGCGGTTGCATGTTGTGTCACTTCCGGACAGGTAGAGCGGCCCGGCGTGAGCGTCGTCCTGGCATCGACCCGCTCACCGTGCTGGTGCGGCCCAAGTTTTGGCCGGATTCATTTCATGGCGATTTGCTCTCCGGTTATGGTCCAGCAGCCGAGGTTCAGGCTACAACGATGCTGCGGGTCGTAATGAAGGTAGGGGTGGGATCAAATGTTCACTACGGAACCAACCCTGGTGGCACCGCGTCAGCCGAGCCGATTTCCCGAAGGTCCAACCGTCAAAATAGTCGCTACCGCGTCAGTCGTTAAACCCACCAGAACACACCCGTAAGCGCCATTCCGTCTCAGAACTCGACTACACCCACCAGCGTCCCGCCACGGGCCTCCTGGTGGCCTTCCCGGTCATTCCTTGCCCAAGATTCTGGCGGGTTGAAAACATCCGCTGCCGCGTCTAAAGGTAGGTTTGAGCATGACTGACCTCCGCCGCTGGTTGCTCGATAAGATGAGCGAACTGGATTCGCTCTTTGACCACCCCGAACCGCATGAATCGGTATGGAGTCGATGCGCCGCAATCGCCACTGAGACGGGAGACCACGCTGCCAGGCTGGGATTCTCCGACATCCACCAACGTAGCTTGCAGTTCCCCGCACTGGCAGAACCAATGCAGGTCAAGACGTTCCTTGCGGATTGTCTGGCGACGATCAAAGACGAGACCGCCAAGCCCAAGCAGGGTCGATTCACGCCCCCAGACGTAGCCAAGATTTACGGCGTATCGCCCGATACAGTTCGGTTGTGGATTTCCCAGGGCCACTTGCAAGCCGTGAGTATTTCTAAGGTCGGATCGAAGCGCCCCCGCTATCGGATCGAAGCGGACGCACTTGCCGAATTCGACCGCAAGCGGGCGGCCAAAGTCATTCCGCCGGCGGTCCCTCAGAAACGCCGGAGTAAGAAAGCCGATCTGCTCGTTACGATGTTTTCCGGCGGCGGCCGATAAGCCAGTTGCGGACAAAATCCGAGACCAGTTTTAAGGATTCATCGGATACCCGCTGGCGATAGACTGCGGCCATATCGTCCGTAGGCGGACAGTGGCCCATGATAAAATCGACGGCGACTTGATGCCGTGTGTCAGTCGCCACCGTTTCAAACGTTCGCCGCAAGCAGTAGAAGCCGGTCACGCCCCGTACATACATGCTGTTGGCTTTCAGCAGCTTGCGAAACTCCGTACTGATTGCATTCCACCCGTCCGCCTTCGTCCAGCAGTTTCCTTCGCGGGTCAGGAATAGATAATCAGCGGCCTCCACCGTACCCGACTCTGGCCGCACGGCCAGCACTGCCTTGATTGCCTTGACCGTTTCGGGCCAAAGGGGGCAACGTCGCGGGTTCTGAGTTTTGGGACGCCAGTACGTGTGCCAGCCGCCGTCCAGGTCCAGCTTGGAGATCGGCAGCGTGGCGCAATCGCTGTTCCCGAATCCGCAGTTGATTCCCAAGTAAATCATGGCCCGTAATTGCGGGGAAGCGCCGTCGATAAGCGACTTGACTTGCTCACGGGTGAAACTGCGGTCCCCTCGCTCGTTGACCACTTGCCGCATTGTTCGGCGACTGGGGGAGCGTAGCGGTTTGCGGTAAACGATTGGCTTCTCAGCCAGGTTTTCGTTGACGTGAAGGAAAACCATGCGGGCGCGGGTCAATTCGCCCTTAACCGTGGTGGGACTGAGTTTCGATTTCGGTTTGGCCCGTTTCTTGGCCTTGTCCCGCCCGCGCGTGACAGTGCTCCGAAAGCCAGATTCCAGGCTCAAACGCAGCTTGTCCAGGGCGGTAGAGTCTATGTCGGACAAGAGACGGTGTGTCCCCAGAGCGGCGTTGATCCGTTCGCAGGTGCGGACGTGCTCACGGTAGGAGCGTTCCGATAGCTCCCCGGTATCCAGGGCGATTTTCTTGGAAGAAAGAAAATGGTCCAAAGCATAGCCCACAGTTGCGCGGTCCTTGATTGGCTTGGGGCTACGGCCAGCGTGCAAATCGTCGCGCTGTTCCAAGTAATCTTTAAGAGCGCCGTCGGGATTGTCCCAAGGGCCAAAGTAAAAGAGACGGCCACGAATCTTTTTGCACCATGAGCCGTTGGGGTGCGCAGTGAGGGGGAAGCCGTCATACGGCTTCGCGGGACGACGATGCGACATAGTTTCGATGCTCCACTGACAGGAAAGGGTAGGTCACTGTCAGCCGGGTTGTCGAAACGGTTGTCGGAGCCTCTAAGGCGGTTTTTGGATTCGTCGTAAGTCCTTATAGGGTAAGTGGTCAGGGCCGGGATCGAACCGGCGACACATGGATTTTCAGTCCATTGCTCTACCAACTGAGCTACCTGACCCAAGGCCTGCTTTCGCCGACGAAGGAGCCTGCGAAAAGTGGAAACGGTCTATGCTACGTGGGGTTTATGGGACTGTCAATGAAGGGTTTCCGGTGCCTCCGCAGTGGTAGCTAATGGGAGGATGCCCGCCAAAGCCGTCAAGAAAGAAAGTGCCGCGAAGTCAAACCAGGTTCGCGCCAAACCGAGGAGCAAGGCCACGCGCCAGCAAGCGGCGGCCGTGGCAAAGGGTTTGGCGAAAGAGTACGGCGACGCCGAGTGCGCGCTCGTGCATAAGAATGCGTTCGAGCTATTGATCGCGACCATTTTGTCCGCCCAGTGTACCGACCAACGCGTGAACATGGTCACGCCGGCGCTGTTCCAGAAATGGCCCACGCCGGAAGCCATAGCGCGTGCGGACGTGGGAGACCTCGAAAAAACGATTCAAAGCACCGGGTTCTTTCGCAACAAGGCACGGAACATCCTCGGCTGCTGCCAGAAGCTGGTGGACGAGCATGAGGGTGAAGTGCCGCGGACGCTGGAAGAACTCGTCAAGCTACCGGGCATCGGCCGCAAGACGGCGAATGTCGTGCTGGGGACCGCGTTTGGCATTCCCTCAGGCGTGGTTGTCGATACGCACGTCACGCGGCTGTGCTACCGACTGGGGCTGACGAAGCATACGAATGCTGTCAAGATTGAGCAGGACTTGATCAAGCTCCTACCACAGGACGAATGGATCAATTTCTCCCACCGCCTCATCCACCACGGGCGGCGGATTTGCAACGCCCGCAAGCCGCTCTGCGGGGAGTGTATGCTGTTGGCTATCTGTCCTAGGGTCGGAGTCGACGAGAAAAAGCCAGCGACCTGACTTTGGTCCCCCAGGTGACTTTGCCTCTCCTACCCGCTATCGTCAAGGCGGCCATTCACTTCTCACCGCAGGTTTCCCATGATCCTCTCCGGCGACGAGATTCTGAAGAACCTGGGGACGAACATCCATATCGATCCGTTCGACCCTGCCTGCCTGAATCCCAACAGCTACAACCTCACGCTGCACGACGAGGTGATGACCTATGAAGAGGTCGTGCTCGACATGGGGCAGCAGAACCGCACCCGCCGGCTGAAAATCCCCAAGAATGGCTTGGTCCTCAGCCCGCAACGTCTCTATCTCGGCCGCACGGTGGAACGGACGGAGACGCACAACTTCGTTCCCATGATCGAAGGCCGCAGCAGCGTCGGCCGGCTCGGCTTGTTCGTACACGTCACGGCCGGTTTCGGCGACGTCGGCTTTGAGGGCTACTGGACGCTGGAGATGTTCGCCGTCCAGCCGATCCGGATCTATCCCGGTGTCTCGATCTGCCAGATTTTCTACCACGAGCTGACCGGCAATATTCGCGAGTACCAAAGCGACAAGTACCAGCACAACCGTGACATCCAGGCCAGCCAGCTTTACAAGGAAATCAACCCCGACGGCGTGCGGAAGGATCCGCAACTGGCGCTCAACTTTGGAGAGAAGAAGTAGCCCATCCGAAGAGTCTCACACGGGGGCACGAAGTCACAGAGGTTGGGGAGAAAGCTCTCAGGCCGGCAGCAGCGCCTGTTCCACGGATTTCACTCGCTCTTGGAGAAGGCGCTGCACTTCGTCATCGCTCGCTCCTGCCGCGATCCCTCCATCCGCAAATACCGTCGCCACGGGCTGGCCTCGAGGGATGCGGTCGCCGGGGCGGGGAATGTCGGCGAGGTAGGGAAGGAGCCGCTCGACGTTCCAAGACTTACGCAGTTTGTGCAGGCCGGGAGTGACGACGCACTCATTCGTTGCGTAGACGATTCTCTTAGCGACATGCCGCGGACGGTGTGAAATCCGGCAGTTGTACGGACCCTTGAAACTTGGTTCAAACGCGGAGATGTGCAGAGCCAGGAAATTCATTCCCAACGAGTGTTCTAAGACCTCGATGGACGCCGAGTAGCGCGGGTTGACTTCCAGCGGCCAGATCTGCCGGCCGTCATCTACGTAATCAACATTGAACAGGCCGCGCGGGCTGAATTCGCGCGTCAGGACTTCTCCCATTCTCGCCAGAGTCGCAGCTTCGTCCGGGCCGGCGTGAAACACCGCCGAGCCGGCGTACAGAAACGGTTCCTCGGGAAGCTCGGGTACGCCGCTCTGCTGATCCGTCGCTCCCAACAGCTCGCATCCGTCCTGACTGGCGAGATAGACGGCGCTGCGGCTAGAGCCGGGAACGTGCCGCTGATAATAGTACCTGTTTTCGTGTGCAGAACTGACGGCCGCATCAAGCCAGCGAATTCCCAATCCTGCCGAAGAACGTCGCGGCTTGCGGAGCCAATGCTTTTCCAAACCGGACTCGGGCGGAGAGCTACGAATCTCCGGCATCAGGAACCCGGCCGAGGCGAGGCGCGAAGCCAGCAGCTCGGGGCTGCGAATCCTGCGAAGTACGTCGGCTCCGTTGCCATACAGCGGCCGGAGAGATTCCATGTGAGCTATCAAATCGGGATGATTTTCGAGCCCGCCGGTATAGATCCAGGGAGCCTGCGGCGCCGCGGCCAGTGCCTGCTCGAAGTCGTGCGGGTAGCGCTTGATTTTGACAGCGGGACAAGCGTTCACGAGGTCGCTATCGGCAAACAGGTCAATCGCATACGGCCGCATTCCAGCCCGCAGTGCCGAAAATGCCGCGGCGCGGACACTGGCTCCCACGATGATGATATTCGGCTGCTCATTCATGACGGGCTTGCCCAAAGGACTTCTTCAAAGTCGCGACTGAGGAGGTTGACGCAGCGGACGCGCGCTAGGTTCGCTGCCGCGATGGGAAAATACTCATCCACATAGCCGGCCGCGCTCTTCGCGGGCAAGCACGATTTGAGGAGCACGAGCTCGCTGGCCGCGAGGTGCTGTGCGATCCTGGCGGCGATGGAATCGCTGGTGACTGCCCAGGTGTGAGGAAGCGGATGCAAAAACTGCAGCGGCTCGGAAGCGCGCAAAAATGGCGCTGGATCGAAGATGCAAAGCGAGGGGATGGAGCAGGGAATCTCTTCCAGCCGCGTGACGACCGACACCATTACGAGCGCACCGAGCAGCCGGGCCGAGACGGAAAGTACGTCCACGCAGAGCCAGTGAGCCGCTTCGTCCCCCAGACCATGCGCGGCATCCGCACGTCGAATGACATCGGCAAACTCCCCGCCGCCGGCGATGAGAACATTGACGGCGGGCGGTTGTTGAGCTAGCCACCTTGCCAGTGCGGCGGGCAACTCCTGAGCAGCGCTTTCCTTCGCTTGCGCTTCAGGCTGGTGTCGCAGCAGGCTGCCGCCGACCTTGACCACCCGCACCGGAAGCGGGGTCGGGAGTCTTTGGCGTAGGTGATCGTGACTGCGGGGAGTCGTTGCCGCCAAAGACGGAGGGCCCCCTGGGCCGGTCATAGGCTGGTTGCCTCGCGGGCCAACACCGCCAGGGCATGCGCCGGGCCGACGCGGGAGAGCGTGGCCCCCAGCTCGTCCCGCAGGAACAGAGTCTTGGCCTGGATGTTGGCGACTCGCAACGCATTGCTCGCCAGGAAATCGCCGTGGCCGGAGAGGATGATCTTCTCCGGAGGCGCGGGCATCGAACTGACGACTTTTTGAATGGCCCCGGCGAGCTGCGCCGCCTGGGCATCGGCCAGGCACTGGGCGATGGCGGCAGCGTCGCGGTGATTCACCTCCTCGCTATCGGCGGCAATCGCGCGGCCGATGCGAATTTTGGCCGCCGCCTTCGTCGCCGGCCGGCCGTCCGCGGTGTGATGGTCAGCGGGATCTTCCGACAATCCGGTCAGCAGCAGGTAAGCATCCCGCATGGTGGCAAAAACTTCTTGAGCCATCGGGCACTGCTGGCCGCGATAGAGCACCGTATGGGCGACGGCACACACCGGGCTCCGCTCGACGCCGGTGTAGTACAGCTCCCCCGTCAGCAGCCGCTCGGTATCGCTCCGGCCTTTGGCGATCGGCATGCCGTCCTGCAGCGGGATGACATCCGTCGTCGTGGAGCCCACATCAATCAGCAAGGCCGCGCCCGATTTGGCGAACCGCCCGGCGAAGCGAGCCAGCGCATGCCAGTTGGCAGCCGCCGCCAGGAGCGGCAGCGTGACCGCGACTTGCGGCGCGACCATCCGCCCGTCGACCAGATAGACGCGGGTGTGACGGTTGTCGGAGCCGTCGCTGACCATCCGCAGGATGTGCCGCACGCCAGCCGCTTTATTTTCAAAACAATCCGCCAGCTCGCCGGTCATCGTGACCGCCAGATGGTCGGCCTTGGGCGCCTCGGAAATGATCGTGCGGACCTGCTGCGATAGCCCGTTGGGGTCTCGCCACAGGGCGAACGAATACGACTCCGCAAAGCCGAGCCCATCCGCCACCTTCAAGTTCGCGCCACCGATATCGAGGGCGAGCCAGCTCATAGAAGTGTTTTCCGTAGGAGAACCTTTCCTCGTTCCCAGGCTCCGCCTGGGAACGGGCTAATCCGAGGCTCTGCCTCGTCTGCCTGTAACCGCGAGGCAGAGCCTCGGGGAAGTGTGGTCCCAGGCAGAGCCTGGGACCAAGGACTCTTACAATCTACTCCCATCCGCTCGAAATTCTACTCTCTCCTCGCGGAAGCTCAAATCCACCCGCCGTCCGCCAGCGACGTCCAGCATCGCCTGAGCCAGATTCTGCTTGCACGCTTGCCGCAACCCAACGTAAGAGGTGGTTAGCCGCGGGTTGATTTCGATGACGACGTCGTCGCTGCCATCGGCCTGCTCGCCGAGGACCAAATCAACGCCGACGTAGCCCGTCGGCGGCGGCATGGCGGCGACCGCGGCCAGGGCCAACGACTTCGCTCGCTCTGCCAGGCCGGGACGCAGGGGAGTGCTCCCCCCCAGATACTCAAACGAGCTGTGGTCCAGCCGCTGCTCGCACGGCTGAAGAGTGACACTTCCCGCCGGGCCGCATAAGATCGCCACGCTGGCCGGCAATCCGGGACAGAACCGCTCAAGCCGGTATTTCGCATTTTCTCTGCGTTCTCTGCGCCTCTGCGTGATGCTCCTGAATTGAAGCTGGGCATCACGCAGAGGCGCAGAGTTCGCAGAGGGAGGAAATCGATATCCAAACGCTTCGAGTTCCTCTCGGTTGTGAATCAGTCGCATCCCCATGCTGCCCGCTCCGTCGTCCCGCTTCAGCACCAGCGGGAATGCGTACGGCTCTTGGACTCCAACTTGAGTCGGAACGGGAACGCCACGCCCGCTCAGTCGCTCCGCGGTACGTTGTTTGGACGAGGCAATCGTCACAAACTCGCCAGACGGCGACAGCAGCCGCGCGCTCGTTCCTTGGAGCCATGCCACCCGCTCTTCCAGGATCCCATCCAGTTCCGGCGCGATGATGAGCGCCCAGTCGCATGAATTCGCCAGCCGCTGAAATTCCGCCCGTTCCTGCGCGGCGGACTGAATGACGACTACTCGTCTTGGCAGTTCAAACTCCGCGTATCGTGCATCCCGCAGCCCCCACACCTCCACGCCTTCCATTGCCGCAAAGTCCTCCGTCACCGCGCGCAGCATCGCCAGCCCTTCCGCGAAGAGCGATTCGCCCGGTTCAAGGGCCGCACCGTGGGTCCACACCGCGCCGGCGGTAATCGCTTCGTAGATAAAGACTCGCATGGTTCACCCGCTTGACTGGACCGGCACAATGGTTTCGCGGATGGTCATAACCGGCGGTTCGCCACGCAAAAACTCCCGCCTCACACCCTTGTTCCCACGCTCTGCGTGGAAACGACCGTCGCTGCTGCTCCGCGGCTTTCGCGTGTCTCCGCCCCCAGTTGGGCGCTCGCCATTCTCCGGCAGCAGCGGGCCACTGCCCAGTGATCCACTGCCGAGTGATAAGGTGTTTTCCGCTTCGCGTTGCCTGGCTTGCAGCCGTTCCAGCTTTGCCTTGGTGGCCTCGTAAACTGCCTCCTGCTCGGCAGTTATGGCGTCCATCTCTGCCCGAGTCAGGTTGGGATTCCGCGCCCGCTCCGCAAAACTTGATAAGCCCTCTTTCGCCTCCACCGTCCCCTGTTTCCCGTCCCCTGTCTCCTCTTCTTCTGACTCCTGACTCCTGACCCCTGATTCCTGTTCCCTGACCCCTGACTCCTGTTCCTCGTCCCCCGCCGACTGCCAGTACGGGCTGTCCTGCGGCCCACTGGGAATCATCGTCCCCGGCGTCCACCCCGCCAGCTTGAGGAGGGCCTGCGAGACGCGGCCGGCTGCATGCAGATAGCGGAAGTTGCCTCCGGTGGGCCGCTGGACTTCGACCGTCCGGCGGACTTGGCCCACGATCGACGTGCGGGAGACGACTTCCACGCCGACAGACTCCCGCCAGGCTTCCATCAGGCATTCCTGCTGATGCTCGAGTTGCTTCGTGACGTTGAAATGCACCAGCCGCAGCCGCTGCTGCGGGGTGAGCCCGGCGGCAAATCCGGGCGTATTATCCGCCATCCAGGCCGACATCTCGTGCAAAATCTGATGCACCCGCGGCTGGGAAATGGCGTGCATTTCCGCCACATCCCGCTGCGACCTGCAGGCAAACACCACTTGCTCATAGACTTCGATATCCCGACTGCGTGGAACTTTGAGCGAAATGTCGGCCAGCGGCGGCGCATCGGCCGTTGGCGTTTCGGAATCTGGTACAGGAGCCGATTCCGAGGGCAACACAACCAATTCGGGCAACAGACAAGCGGCGGTATTCATGGGCATGCTCCTTCAAAACAAGGGTTCGTGGAAACAAGACGTCTGTCTAATGATACAGGTGTTCACATCCTGAGTCAAGCGGGCAAATGAGAAAAGTGACAGAATAATGGGGGACAGAATCATGAGGACTAAGCGCGGATTGTCGCCGTATTTTCTTATTATTATGTTCCCCATGATTCTGCTTCGTCCTCCGCCGACCGGGTTGCGCTTCCTGACCGTCACAGGGTTTTTCAGAGTCTCACTCGGCCTTGGGGGTACGCTGCAACAAGTGCTACAATAAACGCCGCGAAGCACCCCCTCGGAAACCTCGGCCATGACCGTCACTCCCCCTCGCCGCTGGTATCAGTTCAGCCTGCGGACGGCGCTCGTATTGGTGACCATCCTCTGCATCGGGCCGGGGGGCTATGTGGCGTTTGAGCAGGGGAAGGCGCGGGAAAAGCAGGGAGCGGTGGCGGCGATTGAGAAACTCAGCGGCTACGTCTTCTATGACGAAAAAGCCCCGGCCCGCTCGGGCCTGACGCGGCTGATACTGGGGGATGATTCGTTTGGAAATGTGAATGGAGTGGACTTCAATCCGCTGAAAACGGAGAACCGCCAGATCACCGACGCCGACCTGCGGCATCTCCAGTCGTTTCCCCGCCTCAATCACCTGGTCCTCAAAAACTGCCGGCAAATCACCGATGCGGGGCTGGGCGAACTCTCCGGGCTGGCCAACCTGCAATACCTATATCTCAACGATACCCCCATCACCGACGCCGGCCTGGTCCATCTCGCCGGCCTCGCCAGCCTCGAGAGGCTCTCCCTCGCCCACACCCAGGTAACCGGCCCCGGCCTCTTGCAGCTTTCCGGCCTGACCAAACTCGATTACCTGTATCTCTACTCCACCCGCATCTCTCCCGCCGGCGTCGACGAACTTCAAAAGGCGTTGCCAAGGTGCCGGATCAATCGGTGAGAGGCGGCGTGGTCATCCTATTTCCTCCCTCTGCGGTCTCTGCGCCTCTGCGTGAGGCCCATTCTTCAATACGTGAGCATCACGCAGAGGCGCGGAGACCGCCGAGACTGATTAATCGCCGCCCGCTATGATAAATTTATGAAGTCCAGCATGCGCAGCCTGATGATCGTAACCATACTGGGGCCAGCGGCAATTGCCGGGAGTTACTTCGTGACAGTTTGGATATTGGAACGGCCACGGGGAGTAGACCTCGGCAATGGCATAGACATCGTGTACGAGGTGGACTCATGAAATGGGTGTAACTCGCAGTTCTCGCAGTGCAGGGTATAAGACTTCCGGCGATATCGCTTATGCTAGCTTCACACCCCGAGATTTGTCGTGCCAAGTTGACCCATGTGGGGAGCTGGCCC
>JBKJNY010000198.1:0-62359 GCA_046593355.1 Pirellulaceae bacterium
TCCCGCTTCGCCAGATCCGGCACTCGACTCATCGCCCACCTCACCGCTAGGGTTCGTGAAATTCGTACCCCAGCAGCCTACCCCCCACGCCAAGACTGGCGGTGATGCGCGCTTACGGTCAGCGATGTGCAGATCCGCCAGCAGCAACGGGAAACAAAGGCCGCCCTCGACGCCGAGCGCCAGACCCTGTACTTCCATCGCATCCGCCTGTCTCAGGCGGCGTTGCAAGGGAACAACTCGCGCCAAGCCGAGAGCTATCTGCAGGCCTGCCGGCCAGCCGGGGACCAGCGCGATTTGCGGGGCTGGGAGTGGCACTATCTGCAGCGCCTGTGCCATACCGAGCTGGTTTCCTTGGAGGGGCATGCCAAGGGGGTCCGCCAGGTGGCGTTTCAGGAAGGGGGGCGGGTCGCTTCGCTGAGTGAGGATGGGATGCTCAAGGTATGGGACTTCGTTGCGGGTCAGGTTGTCAGCTCCAAGGCGATTTTCCCCGCCACGAAAGACTTACGCGCGGCATTCAGCCCGGAAGGCGCCTTCATCGCATTGCCGGACGAGGATAACCAGGTAATGCTGCGCGACCTGGCCACTGGCGAGATCGTCCATCGTTTGCCAGGGCACACAGGCCGGATCCGGATGGTGACCTTCAGCCCTGATGATCAACTACTGGCCTCCGCCAGCGAGGACAAGACGGTCAAGGTCTGGGACATGGCAACGGGCCGCGAAGTCTGCACGTTCCGCGGGCACACCGGCGGCGTTATCTGCGTAGCGTTCAGCGCGGACAGCTTGCGGATCGTTTCGGGCGGAAGTGACAAGCTGATCCGCCTGTGGGACGCGCGAACCGGCGGGGAACTGCGGACCTTCCATAACCCCTGGGGTCGTGTGGTTCACTCGGTCGCCCTGAGCCCCGACGGCCGACGACTGGCCTCGGGGGGACTTCAGGCAATCGTCTCGCTGTGGGACATCGATACCGGCCAGGAGATTCTGGAAATCCCGACCGGTCATACCATTGTGACCGGAGTCATGTTCAGTCCCGAGGGCCGGCGCCTCGCCGCCGTTTGTAACGATGGCACGGTGCTGGTCTGGGATGGGCCTACCTAGAGCGCCGCAATCGCCTTTCGCGAGAGAGGGTCATCGAGCATCCGCTTCTGGCCCCATGCTTCGTGCGCTGATAGGATAATGGCCTTGAGCCTCCCGCCAGAGTATCCCACCTTTTTCCAAGGAGATGTGTATGTCCAAGTGGACCAGCTTGTTGCTCGCCGGCGTTGTGTCGGCGTGCGTCAGCACCGCCGATGCCGAGGAGAAGAATGTGCCTCCCGCTCTCAATTTCAAGGTCAAGTCGATTTCCGGCAAGGAAGTCAATCTGTCGAAATACCAGGGCAAGGTCGTGCTGGTGGTCAACACCGCCAGCGAATGCGGCCTGACCCCGCAGTATGAAGAACTGGAAGCCCTGCACGAGAAGTACGGCAAAGAAGGGTTGTCTGTCCTCGGCTTTCCCTGTAATCAATTTGGCAAGCAGGAGCCCGGCAGTGACGCGGATATTGCCAAATTCTGCGAGTCGAACTACAAGGTGAAGTTCGACATGTTTTCCAAGGTTGACGTCAACGGCGAGGAGGCAACCCCGCTCTACAAACACCTCACCGCTTTGGACGCCAAGCCGAAGGGCAAGGGTAAAGTGAAATGGAACTTCGAGAAGTTCCTGATCGGCCGCGACGGCTCGGTGGTCGCCCGTTTTGAGCCCAACACCGCTCCCAATGATCCGGCCGTCATCAAGGTTCTCGAAGCCGAACTGTCCAAGAAGTAAGCGCCGCTAGCACCGGGTAGTTGTGGACGAAGTCTTTGCTGGGCACTCGCCGGCGGATTCGCAGGCGAGTGCCCTTTTTCGTGCGCTCGCGCGGTGTCGCGCGTCCTGCACATCCGATCCCAGGCAAAACTGTGTAAAGATTTGACGGTCAAGTTGCTTGCAGCGTCCCAAGAAGCGACTCTTCATTCTTTGCCCTTTCCGCAACGATGAAACGCCATGTGACGACTCTCGGGCGCAAGACAGCGCGTGAGTGCTATCGTCCTTCAAGGCGGGAATGGATGTCCCGATAGTCCAGTTTAAGGAGGAACTCATTCATGCGCACGATCTGGTTTCAAAAGATCACAATGCTTGTCGCCGGCGGCCTGATGGGCCTCGTGGCGACTACTGCGAATGCCGAGACGACCCGTCTCCCCAGCGCGGAGACTTACATCAACGCCCAGGAGACCCACTGGGTGGTTCGCGGCCAAGAGGAAACGACCCCCGTTTCGTATGAGATGGTCGGTGCCACCATCGGCGACGGCGGTGCCAATTGCGGCTGCGGCGATAACGACTGCAACGGCGACTGCGATAATGACTGCGGCGACCGTTGCGGCTTCCCCACCGGCGGTGCCTGCGCCGATTGCTGCCGCCGCGGCTGGATTGGCGGAGCGGAACTGGTGTTCCTCAAGCCCTTTCAGTCTGAAGGCCAGCTCACCGACATGAACTACCGCTCCGGCTTTCGCGGCTGGATCGGTTTCCAGCGGGAAGACGGCCTGGGCCTTCGCCTGACCGGTTTTGATTACTTCCAGCGGGGCGGAACCGCTCAGACGATCGGACCCCGGAGCGTGGTGGACACCGGCTACATCGACGTAGAAGCCATTGATTCGATCAATGTCTGCAATTGGAACCTGCTTGTCGGCGGCGGCATCCGCTATAATGACACCCGGATCGAATCGCCCCTGACCGCGGGCATTGGCGGAAACGCCACCAGCCGGTTCACGGGCACCGGCCCGGTGGTTTCGGTCCAGTTGACCCGGGCGGTCAACGAGAGAGTCTCGCTGTTCGGCGGGTTGCGTTCCGCGATTCTGGCCGGCAGCAATCCGAGCGACGGCTTGGACCGCCAGGATGACACGCTGCTGTCCATGCAGGAAATCCAGGTTGGCGGCCAGTTCAACCGAGCCCTGGGACGCGGCGGGATCGGCTTCATCCGCAGCGGCATTGAAGGGCAGTGGTACTCCGGCTTCGCCGATGGCGATTCGGAAGACCTGACCCTGCTGGGCGGATTCATCTCGGTCGGCATCATGCGGTAAGCACGCCGGCTGGATTGACAGCACTTCGATTGAAAACACAACATCAGGCTGAAAGATCCCCGCGGTCTTTCAGCCTGATTTGCTTTTCAACCCGGATGTGCCGCGCTAGACTAAAGACGTGGTTATCGAACCCGCTCCTGACTCTCAAGGCATCGTCACCGGCCAGCTTACGCAGGCCGCTCGCCGGTGATCCCTGACTCCTCTGCCCATGTCCCCTCCGCATCCCCCCCGCGTCGGCCTGCAGTTCTCCTTGCAGACGCTGATGGTGGTCATGGCAATGATCGCCGTGGCGCTGGGAGTATATCGCGGGCTGGGTTGGAGATATCTGGCGTATTACTATCTGCTGCTGTTTGCGGTCGGGCCGTGGTTCGCCTTCCTGATGAGCGAGTGCTTGCCGATCCGCTATGTTCCTCTGCGGGTGGCGGCCGGCAATATCCTGCTGCTGTTTCTGTTCATCGGAGCCCTGAAGATCTCCGAACTGCTCATCGACGGCCAGGTGGTCCTCCTGGTCGGCCTGGCGGCGCTGCTCCTCTGGACGCCGCAGTACATGATCTTCTTCGTCTGGCGAGGGAGCCTGGAACGGTAGCAGCCTAAACCTCATACGCCTCCGCGAACGGGTTGCGGCCCTTGGGCATCCATTTGCACATCAGGATGCCCACGACATAGAGCAGGCACAGCGGAATAGCCATCAGCAACATGCTGTACGGGTCCGCGGGGGTCAGCACCATCGCGATCACGAAGATCGAGAGGATGGCAATCCGCCACTGCTGGATGTAGGTTTCGATGGTCATGATGCCGATGCGGTTCAGGAACAGCATCACCAGCGGCAGTTGGAAGCCGATGCCGAAGCCGAGCGGCAGGATGAGCACGAAGCTGAGCCACTCCCCGATGCGAGGATCGAACTCGGCGTTCATGCTGGTGTTGAACATGAACAGGAAGTTGAGAACCGGGTCGAACACAAACAGGTACGCCAGTGACGCACCACCAAAAAACAACAGGATGCTGATGGGCAGGTACAGATAAACGTAGTTCTTTTCGTGCGGGTACAAGCCGGCCGCCACGAAGATCCAGACTTGATAGAAAATCCAGGGACTGCCGAGCACGAGGCCGGTGACGAGAGCCGCCTTCATCCAGATCATGAAGGCTTCCTGCGCGTTGAGCACGAGAAACCGGACGGTGATCGGCTTCCAGGCCGCCAGCGGAATCATGGCCACATGCGGAGGCGCGATGACGGCCGGAAATTGTGCGGCCAGCAGCCGCTTGTTGAGCCGCCGGGACTGTTCGCGGTCGAAATTTGTTTGCAGGCCCTCGCGGAGAGACTTCGTCGTCGTCTCGTCCTTACTGGGCAGCGCTTGGAATTCGGCGGACTCGTGCAACTCACGCTTGCCGGCAACCGAGTTGAGCATCGCCAGCAGGCGGAACTGGCCGCCGGCGTCCACGTCTCCCTGCTGCTCGGACAGCGCGCGGATTTGCTTCTTCTGGTCTTCGCTCAGCAAGGTCCAAACTCGTTTGGCCGGAGTCGCTTCCTTGGACGTCCCCGCGGCGACCAGCACGGAGGCAAAGTCCTTCACTCCGCCGGGAAGAACGTCACTGGGAACAAAGTAATGGGCGGACAACTCGATATTCCGTAGCTGTTCCGGAAAGGTCTGCTGGAAGGATTCGATCAGCTTGCCTGTTTCCACTTCCAGCGGCTCGGGAATGAGATTCCGCTCGTGGAGCATGTGCAGGAGCTCCGGCGGCAATTCCTTCAGGCCGAGTTGCTCTTTGAGTCGGAGCTCGGCCCGATCCCGCAGATAGTTCTTCATCGCCCGCTCCAGCGGCTGTTGAAAGAAGTTCACCACTCGGTCGGCTAGGGCAAACCCGACGATGGCGGTGAGCACCAGTCCCGCCAGGGACTTGAACAGGGCTTTCCGCAATTCCTCCAGGTGGCCCCCGAAGGACATGGAAACGCCTCCCTCGAAATTGTCGTCGTGGACTTGCTTAGGCATGGCAGGGCTCTTGAATTGGGCTTCACGCGCGGAACCAACAGGATCCTGCGGAAGACGGGAAGGAAGAACCGCCCGAAGGCGGATGCGGCCAGCTCAGCCAGATGGCGAGCACGAAGCGTACGGTGGGAATCTGCCGTACCAGGGCGGGTGCCGGAGACTCCGAGGAATCACCGGCCCTTGCATCATACTCTGCTCCCTTCCCACCGGCAAGGCGGAAGTGAATCAGGGAACGATTCGAACCATTCTTGAACAAAAGGAAACAAAGGGAACGAAGAATACAGAGAATTCTCAATTTGACCTCCTCCTCCCTTCGTTCCCTTCGTTGCCTTCTGTTCCAACCTCCCTGCTGTTCCTCACTCCATCGTGCGTTGTATCATTTTGTCCCTTCCCGTGATTCCTTCCCACTCGGTTCTGATGCTTGTTCGTGACTTGTGTTAGGAGTAGGTGGTGGCTGAAACGGCGAATTCCCATAGTTGTCGCTGAAGTAGTTTTTGCTGGGACCGAACGGGCTGTTTCCTTCGCCGAAATAAGCGGTCTGCAGCGGGTTCTGCGGCAGTGGTGGCAAGTAGTACTGAAAGTGCGGCTTGGGAGGAAAGAGGAGCCGGAAAATCTCCATGATCGCGATGATGACGAAGCAAATCAGCGGCACCAGCAGCGCCCCCAGCCAATGAGTCGCTTCCTTCATCACCAAGGCCAGCAGCGCCAGGATGATGCAGGCAGCCGTCATGAAGATGAACATTCCCCGCAGGGTGAACTGGTTTCCTGCCGGACGATAATCTTCAATCCGCGTCGGTTGGCCCGATAGCTTTTTCATGGTGAGGGGACTCCTTGAATCGCCGCGAAAGGGGGTCGGGAGTCTTTGGCGTCGATGATGGTCCTGTTTTGCGAAGTCAATGACGCCAAAGACTCCCGACCCCCTTTCTCAGCCACTCGCGGCAGATACTGCTTGCTGTCCTGCGGCTCATAGCGGGGGGGCGGCTTGTTGTCGGCCTTGGGGCCCTCGGCTTTGCGGCGCATCCCTTCCAGCACATGGCCATGCAGGGTGTGGATGACCTTGTGCTCGATGGGCTCCCAGAAGAAAGACGGATGCAGCTTGCGCTCGAAGCGCGTCGTGAGCGTAATGCGGGATTGCTTCTCTCCGACCGGCTCAATTTCAAAGCTGCCGTCCTGGAGCTTGGCGTAATTCTCGCTCCGCATTTGAATATCGATGACATCGAAGGCAAGCTGGCGGGGAGCATCCACTTTGCTGATCCGCTTTTTGATTTCGCCGCAGTTGTAGAAGCAGGTGACGATCTCCCCTTCTTTCTGCTTGCTCCCTTCGCTGCGGATGGGCTGCGGCAGAGCGAGATGAAGTAGCCACGGCGGCGAGTGCTCCACGTCCTCGTAGAACATGATGGCGTTCCAGGCTTCCTGCGGCGTGGCGTCGATGGTCAAGCCCGTCTTGATGACGGCGATTTCCGTGCGCCGCGGGAAGCGGTCTTCCATCTGCTGGCCAATCAGCGGCAGGGCGGCGATCAGCCAGACGTACCAGCGGAAGTACCAGGCGTGATCCCAGTTGCCGGCAATCAGAAACATCCGCAGGATGACCCCGCACAGCACGCCCAAAAATGTTGGGACCAGAAAGAGGATGCCGAGCGTGAAGCCGCAGAAAATGCCGGCTAGCTCCATGGAGATGAGCGCAAAAACGACCGACGCGATGGCCAGGATGCCCAGAACGGCGAAGGCCCAGGTCTGCACCCGGCAGGCGTAGCCCAAAATTGCCCCCAAGCAAACGGGCACCGCGATGAACAGCGACCAGCCCATCTCTCTGCCGAATTGCATGCAGCCGGCGTAGGTCAGCGTGCCGACGAGCACCGAAAGCAAAAACCCCGGCAGCCAGAATTTCCACCGCGAGCTGCTGCGGTGCGTCGCATAGGTTTCCGCGCGAGCCGGATCGTATTGCAGGCCGCAGAACGGGCAGATCCCCGGCTGATCCAGCTTGACGAGCTGGCCACCACAGCGGCGGCAATAGGGAACAGCCACCCGAGCTACGCTCGTCGTCGGAGTTGCAGTCGCTTCGCTCACGTCAGATCCCCTTTCGCAGCAGCCGGGCATGTTCATGGACGACCAGCCAAATCCAAAGCCGCCCAAGCCAGACGGGAGCGAGACGCGACGTCCAGCGGCCGCGGACGTGAATCGTCAAGCGGGTGAAAAGTAGTCCGCTCACTCCGTGAACGGACATTTCGGCACACGGAGTGTGCCGGCTACTATTGGCGGGGAGTGATTGGAGGTCAATCATAAATACATGGGGAAAGCCTTGCTTGGGACCGCGCGGCGAGAGGTCGCTGAAAGTGTATCCGCTCCCTTCCCGCCAGGCGATGATTTTTCCAAACCGCAGGAACCGCCGGCCCAAAGCATTGTGGGAGAGCACCATGTCCACCCCCAGGGCCGGCTGGTCACGCATCAGCGTGACTTGGTCGTGAAACGGGTCGATCGTCAAGAACCGCGGTAGATCGCTGATCAATTTCCATAGCTCATCTCTGGAGCGGGCAACATCCAGCACAATCTCAATATCCACCTTCCGCCCGCTGCTCTGGGCACGACAGACCGACGACGCAATCATGCGGGAAGCACTTTTCTCATTCCGCCCCTCCAACAACCGCTTCGCATGTTCCGCACTGAGCAGGCAGAGCGCCATCCCCACGCCAATTTGCAGCGGCAACATCCACGCCGCTGAGCCTTCCAGCATCTGTCCGGCGTAAGTCCATCCGGCAACGAGCAACCCCGCCGCGGCAAACCACGCCAAACACGTCCAGCTCCTCGCCGCCAACTGCCCCGCCCCCGGCACGCAGGCCGACAGCAGGAAGGCCGTCCATTTGCTGGTGCGTGTCGCAGTCATCGCCGGCTCGCCAGGAGGGGTAAGAAACCGCAGTCCCAGAGCCATGATAACCGCCTCCGCCCGCGGGTCAGCGTTCGAGACTCCAGTCCCTGCGCGATAACCGACTTCACCTCCCCCGATAGTACTGTAATTATTCATGATTCACGGTTCCTGTTTTCGACTCCCCTCGGCCGGAGCCAGTTTCTCCAACTTGCTTTCCCGTCGCTACTTACGACCGTCTGATGCATCAGTTTCTTATTCACTTTAGTCAAAAATAGCGCTCTTCTTCATTCATCGTATTGTGATACTTTGATAACCTCTTATTAGCGTCTGCCTCGGGCGGCTTCTCGCATCGGCAGCAGGGCATTAGCCCGCTGGAGGCATCCTCAATGCTCGCACCGCCACGCAGACCGCCCTGTGCCCAAAGCCCAGTTCCCCTCCCGCCAACCCTACGCGGATCGCGGCTCTTCCTGGCCTTCCGCAAAAGTATACAATTGTACCAAACCGGTTGGCTACTTCAAGCCCCGCTGGCAGATGTTTCCCGGAATTTTTCCGGGCCGCTTTAAAGCGGTGAAAAAAGGCGGTTTGGTATTAACGAGAGAACCCAGCAGGAGAGTCCCTTCCAAAAGCGATCTGGGTGATTCAGCCAGGTTTGCTAGATAAGTCCCTGGAGCAAAGCAAGAGAGTTTTGCCGACGCCACGACAGCAGAGGGATTCAAGCCCTGTGTCGCTTTACAGCGGCACCATGGCCAGTTCCGCTTCCCGCGTCACTGCTTCGCTGACATTCGCCGGGGCGGCCAGCTCGACGCCTGCCTCGGGCTGCTGGTCCGCATCAGCCGGCATCTCGCCTTCAAAGGGCTCATCCGCAAAGCGGGAGAAGACCAGCAGGTCCGTGACGAGCTCCTGCAGTCGCGAAGCGCCCCCGACGACACACGGCATCAGATCGGTGGATTTTCCGTGGACTCGGCGGGCCAGGTCGGCGGCTTCCAATGTGACCGACCGCACCAGGTGGCTGATGCGCTGTTGCGGACTGATCTTTCCCGTGAGGGCGGCAATTGCCTGGTTCGCCGCGGCCGCCTCCGTCTCGACGCCGGAGCCCTGCTTCACGGCCAGCAGATTGCTAAAGAACCGCAGCAGGCTGCTGCGATTGATCAGACCCGTCGGCTTGCCGTCTTTAACGATGACCACGCTGCGGATCGTCACGCGGCAGAGAAATTCGTAAACGAGCATGGCGGTAGTCTCTTCCTCATAGAAGACAACGTTCCGCTGCATCACATCGGCCACGGTCAAGAGCCACCAGTCCTGCCGCAACATGGTCGTCATCACGTCCTTTTCGGACAGGATTCCGACCAGTTTGCCCTTGGCATCCACCACGGGGGCGGAACCGATGCGGAAGCGGAGAAAGTACTGGCTGGCCGAGCCCAGGGTGTCGTCGCACTGGAGCGAGGCCACCAGGCTCATCACCATGCTGGCGGGCACAAACTGCAGGAGCTCGGCGGGAGCGCGGTGCTTTCCCGCGGGCCGGTGCGAGGACAGCGCGCCGAACTTCGTGACTCGGTCGCGGCCGGATCGCTTGGAAACCAGCATCGCCTGCTCGGCCATATCCACGAGCTGCTCGACGGTGTGCGTATCTTCCCGCCGCTCGGTCGTCCCAAAACTGGCGGAGATGCTCAGTTGGCTGCCCCCCTCCAGCGGAATCCGGATGGCCTTGATGTTTTGCCGCATCCTCTCGGCCCATTGGGCCGCGCCTCCTTCTTTGGACTCCGGCAGCATCGCGCAGAATTCCTCACTGCCGAAGCGGCCGATAATATCGCCGGCCCGGGCGTTGGTGAGGAGGAGCTGCGCCACTTGCTTCAAAACGTCGTCGCCCACGGCGTGGCCATATTTGTCGTTGATCTGCTTGAGCTGGTCGATGTCGAGCATCACGCACGACAAGCCGCTGCTCGATCGCTGGCTGCGGGCGAGCTCCTTTTCCATCAGCTCCAGGAGCGCTCCGCGAGTCAGCAGCCCGGTGAGCGGATCTTTGAGTCCCAGCTCCAAGAGCCGCTGCTCGAGCCCGATGACCCGCGAGCCGCTGCGCATCCGGGCCAGCAACTCGTCCCGGTCGAGGGGCTTTTTGCAGAAATCGTCCGCGCCGGCTTCGAGCCCCTGGATGATGTCGGGGGTGGAAGTGCGGACCGTGAACAAGATGGTGTAGATGTAGTTGATCTGCTGCTGGGCTCGCACCCAGCGGCACAGAGCCAGACCATCCATGACCGGCATTTCCCAGTCCGTGAGCAGGATTTGCGGCCGCTCCTTCTCGATGATCGCAATCGCCTCGCGGCCATTTTCGGCGGTTTTGACCTGGTAGCCGGCCAATTCCAACCACTTGGCAATCAGCCGACGCATCGCCCGGTCATCATCGACCAGCAAGACCTTGTTTGATTGCTCGCACATAACCATTGGCGATCCATTCGCAGCATCGGCTGCGGCCAGCATGAGTTCCCAGCCATCACGAAGTTTCGGCAATTGCTGTGGCGCGCGATTCTCGCCCGCGCCCCGGAAACCATAGGTCGAGCTTCATAATTCAACCGCACAAATCTCGGTTAGGGCTTGCCTGCGAATTGGCGGTTAGTCCGGTCATACGGGCGGCGACGAGGATGCGAGCGGCGACTACCTCCGGCGAGGAAGATTGATCGTCATTCACAGGACGTTTGCCGGTTACCGGAGCTCCCGCGGTTGGAATATCATGACCGTTACGCAAAATCCTCACATTCCGCCCTTCCCATTCCGGACCTCCTGTTCCATGCGCTGTTTATCCCTCCGTCCCTGTCTCCTGTCTCCTGTCTCCTATCTCCTCCTCTGTCTCCTGCCCCCTGTCCCCTGTCTCCTCTCTTCCGCCTGTGCGGAAGAAGACCCCTTCGCCCTCGGCGTCCGCAACACCCCCTGGCTCAAGCCGGAGGAGGAGCAGAAGAAGTTCAAGCTCCCCGAGGGTTTTGAAATCAACCTCGTCGCGGCCGAGCCCGACATTCAGAAGCCGCTGAACATGCAGTTTGACGAGAAGGGGCGGATTTGGCTGACTTGCTCGGTGGAATATCCGTACGCCGCTCCGCTCGATAAGCCGGGGCGGGACAGCATCCGCGTGCTGGAGGATACCGATGGGGACGGGCGGTTTGAGAAGATGACCATCTTTGCCGACGGCCTGAACATCCCGATGGGCATCTATCCGTGGAAGGGAGGCTGCATCGCCTACTCCATCCCGAATGTCTGGCACTTTGAAGATACGGATCGCGACGGCAAATGCGATAAGCGGACGGTGCTCTACGGCCCGTTCGACCACACCCGCGACACGCACGGCATGTGCAATGCCTTCCGCCGCGGTTTCGACGGCTGGGTCTATGCCTGCCACGGCTTCAACAACGATAGCCATGTGAAGGGGAAAGACGGGCACGAAGTCCACATGAACAGCGGCAACACGTTCCGCTTCCAGCTCGACGGCAGCCGCATCGAGCATTTCACGCACGGACAGGTGAACCCGTTCGGAATGTGCTTTGACGAGCTGTTCAACATCTTCACCGCCGACTGCCACAGCAAGCCGATCTATCAGCTTCTCCGCGGCGGCTATTACCCCAGCTTCGGCAAGCCGGACGACGGCCTGGGCTTCGTCCCGCCGATGATGGACCACCTGCACGGCAGCACCGCCATCTGCGGCCTGACGACCTACACCGGCGACAACTTCCCGAAGGAATATCGCGGCCACTTCTTCAGCGGCAACGTCATGACCAGCCGCATCAACCGCAACAAGCCCGAGTACCACGGCAGCACCATCAAAGCCATCGAGCAGCCGGACTTCCTCAGCACAAGCGACCCCTGGTTCCGCCCCGTCGACATCCACATCGGCCCCGACGGCGCGATGTACATCCTCGACTTCTACAACCGCATCATCGGCCACTACGAAGTGCCGCTGCCCCACCCCGGCCGCGACCGGACTAGCGGGCGGGTTTGGCGAGTGGCTTATAAGGGGAATGCGGAAGGAACCAAGCCGGCGGGAAAGCCGGGGGCCATTGACTTGACGAAGATGAGCGTCAAGGAGTTGATTGGGCAGCTTGATCAGCCGAATTTGGAGCAGCGGCTGCGGGTGCAGCACTATCTGGTTGATGTCATGGGAGAGGGCTGCATGGAAGAGAAGCCGGCGATTCATTTTCTGAGCGAAGCAAAGTCAAAGGAGAATTTGTCGCTCGTGCATCGCCTTTGGATCACGGAGAAATTCCATCGTTGGGACGGCAACGATGTTCTGGCAGTGGGAGGCTTCGGCCTCCCTGATAGCTTCCATGCGCATTTGATGAAGATGCTCAGCGAGCGTCCAAAGCTTGACAATGATGCGAGGTTACTTGCGCGTAGCAATCTGACGAAATCCATCGGGCAGAATCCCCCACCCGTCGGCGAAGCTATCCTGCTGAGAAATGCTGCGGAGACCTTGGGAGAAAATCCAATTCTAGAAGATGTTGTTTCCTTGGCGAAGCGCTTGCAAAGCACGAAGAACGACGACGCCCTCCTGGTGCAAGCGTTGCGCATTGCATTGCGAGACATACTGCATCGCGTCGAAAAGGTTGAAGATATCGATGCGATTGAGTTTTCGTCGGATGAGAAGACGCTCCTCTTGCCAATCTGGATGGCGGTTTCAACGCCTGCCAGTGCGATGTATCTCATTCGCAATCTGGAATCGGCTGAGATGCCTCACGATCAGCTTTTGAAGCAACTCCAGCATGCCGCGAGATATGCTCCGCCTGAAGGGGTAACATCTCTTATCAAGTTGACACGGGCAAAGTTCGCCAGTGACACGGACCTACAAGCAAATATCCTGCAGTCGATCTATGGTGGCCTTCTGGCGAGAGATCAAGGCAATGCATCAAGCAGTCTTAACTCGTGGGGTGAAGAACTCGCTCGAAAACTCCTCTCCCTAGACAAAGAAAACGCCATCCCCTGGACCAACTTCCCCGTCGATGGCCTTCCCGCCAGCGAAAGCCCCTGGGTCTTGCAGCAGCGGGTGAGCCAGGACGGCGACAAGGATTCGTTCTTCTTCGGCAGTCTCCCCAAGGGGGAGCAGAAGACCGGCATCTATCGCAGCAGCAGTTTCCCGCTGCCGGCGAAGCTCAGTTTCTGGTGCGCGGGGCATGATGCCATTCCCTCAGTGCCGCTGGGGAAGAAAAACTTCGTCCAGCTCAAGGACGCCAAAACGGGCGAAGTCCTAGCTTCCTCGCCCCCGCCGCGAAACGATATCGCCCAGAAGATCCAGTGGGACTTAAGTAAGCACAAAGACAAGACCGGCTACATCGAAGTCGTCGACGGCGACACCGGCAACGCCTACGCCTGGCTGGCCGTTGGGCGGTTTTCAATCCACGGCCTCAATCCCAGCAAGCAGGCCCAGCATCAAATCGCCGCGGCGGAAATCACCGGCAAGCTCAAGCTCCAGTCCCTCCGCGGCGACTTCGTGAAAATCCTGGTCGCCACCAACACGGACGGGTCTGCCCGCAATGCCATCGGCCAGATGCTCCTGTCCCTCCACCCCGACAGCCGCGCGGCGGCGCTCGTCGCCGTGATTGGTGATCCTGCCCTTAACGAGAGCCTTCGCCCCAAGCTGGGCGAAGCGATTGCCAGCCGTGATGCGAAGAAGCTTGACGAAGCCCTCAAACTCGCCGTCAAAGAGATCCCCCATCGCCTGCAAACGACGATGGCAGATACGCTCGCCGGAGATAAGGACGGAATCGAATCACTTCTCGCCCTCGTCAATTCGGGCAACGTCTCACCACGGCACCTCACCTCACCTAACGTCATCGTGAAACTGCAAGCGGGGGGCAGCGACGAACAGAAGAAGAAAGTCGCCGAACTAACCGCGAGCTTGCCCTCGATTAACGAGCAAATCGAAAAACTCCTCACCGAGCGCCGAGCCAACTTCGCCAAAGCTATTCCGAACCTGGAAAATGGGGCCGCCCTGTTCACCAAGCACTGTGCCGCCTGCCATCAAATCGAAGGCAAAGGATTCGTCATCGGCCCGCAACTCGACGGCATCGGTCTCCGCGGCGTGGAACGGCTCATCGAAGACCTGCTCGACCCCAACCGCAACGTCGATGTCGCTTTCCGCACCACCACCCTCATGACCGACGACGGCCAGGTCATCTCCGCCCTCGTCCGCCGTGAGGAAGGGGCCCTGCTCGTGCTCGTCGATAACAAAGGGAAAGAATTCACCCTCCCCAAAGCCAGCATCGAGCGGCAGAAAAAGACCGATCTCTCGCTCATGCCCGCCAACGTCCACGAAATCGTCACGCCGCAGGAATTCTACGACCTGGTCGGCTATTTGGCGTCGAAAAAGGCGAAAAAGGAATAACCCTTAACGCAAGCCGCGAAGACGCCAAGACGCAGAGAAGAAAATGCAAAGAAGTGGATGGGACACGGAAAACACGGAAAACACGGATTTGGAATTGGCAAGAAAATGGTTGGCAAGAAGATACAAGTCAGGCAACAGAAATTGCCGTGTCTTCCGTGTTTTCCGTGTCCCAATCTCTCTGCTTCTTCTTCTTCTTCTTCGCATCTTCGCGCCTCCGCGTGTTTGCGTTAAGAAGAGCAGAGTACCGCGACTGAAAAGCCCTCAAGCACCCGTGACGCCGAAAGTGCTCCGCTCATATCAAGGGCCTCTCCAGTTAGCACATTTTTCCAGCGGCCCGCAAAAGTCGAATCTAAATTCACGGCAGTCTCGGCCCAGACCTGCGAACTGAACACCGGCGGGTCGACGCCAGGGGTTCGCTCAAGGCCGAGGGAGGCGATGAGGCGGGGCACGATGACGAGAGCGGACTGGCCTTCGCTCCGCCAGGCAAAAGCGCAAAGGTGTTTCGCCTTCGGACCAACAACCTCCAGCGGTTGGTAGGTGCCGCTGGAAAACAGGCCCGGCTGGTCGCGTCGGAACTTGAGGAGCTGGGAAGTGACGAACAGCTTGAGCCGCGAGTCGCGTGGGTTGCGGGCAAGCTCGCGGGCCAGCTCCAGTTGCCGCTGCGGTCCGGCAGCGAGCGCCGCGGTGAGCTCCCCCAGCAGCCACTTTCGCGGAGCGTAGTCGACCGGCCGGCGGTTATCCGGGTCGACAAGGCTGAGGTTCCAGAGCTCCTGCCCTTGATAAATGTCCGGCACGCCGGGAGACATCAATTTCAGCGTGAGCTGCGAGAGGCTGGTGTAGAGCCCGGCGTCGACAATCGCTTCGTGGAACTGCCGGAAGTCGGCCAGAAAACGGTTGTCCTTCCGCGGCTCCAGGATTTTGGCCACGAAGTCCCGCACGGCGTGGTCGTAGGGGCCGTTGGGGTTGACCCAGCTCGTGCGGACCTTGGCTTCGTGCGTGGCTTTCTCCATGTAGGCTTGCACGCGGCGGACAAGCTCGTCGTGCTCCTGGCGGCTAACAGCCCCGAGCGGCCAGACCCCGACGAGTGATTGATACAGCAGGTACTCATCGTTCTTGCTGGGCGAGGGCAGGCCGTCCACGTCCGCACGAAAGCGGCGGTTGAGCCGGGACCAGGCGTTGACACGCTTTCGCCAGAGGCCGGGAATCTCGGCCAGCACGGCAATTCGGGCCCGCACGTCCTCGCTCCGCTTGGTATCGTGCGTGGAAGTACACAGCATGGACGTGGGCCACTGCTCGCGGCGGTGGATGTTCTCGCGGTGGAACTGCTCAGGCGAAATTACGGCCGCCTCCGGATGGCTGCCGACTTCGTTCGCGGAAATCAGCGGGCAGTAAACATAGTACGCGGTGTCTTCCACCCCCTTGGCCATTACCGGGCTGGTCACTTGCTGGAAGCGCCCGGTAAATAGCTCGCGCTCGCGGCGGCTCTGCTCCTCCAACCCCTCGGGGTGCTGCATCAGCAAAATGCCGCGGAGGAAGTCGTACACGGCGGCATCGATGGCGGGGCTGCGGCGTTTGGAATGGCCGATGGCGTTATGGATGAACCGCTGGTCTCGGTCGGATATTCCCGCGGGGCTGACGTAGGTGCGGTACACCGGAAAGCTGGCCAGCACTTCCCGTAGGGCGTGGCGCAGCATGTTGAGCGTGAAATCGCGCGAACGGCGATGCTGCTCACTGATGCGATTGAGCTGGTGGGCCAGCATTTGCAATTCGCTGGCCATGGCAAAGCGGAGGATGAGCAGCTTGCAGCGGTAGACGGTTTCCGCATACTCCGGCCGCTCGCCGATGAACCGGAAGTAAGCCTGTTTCGTCGCCGCCAGGCCGCCCTCCTCGACAAAGAGTCCGCCGAGCTGGTGCAGGAAGTCGTACCCCGAAGTGCCGGCGATGGGCCAGTCGGCGGGAAGAGGCTCATCGGACCCGAGGATTTTTTCGACCACGACATACAGCGGGCGGGACGAGTTGCTGGGCGGACTCATGTCACGGGGCGGCGGCGAATCGCCGGCAACATCGGGCACCGGGCCGACGGCGACGGGGAGCAGCGCCGCATCCGGCTGGGGCAAGCCGAGCTTTTGACGGAGGAGCTCGAGGATCTGGGGACGGACTTCTTCCCACGTCGGCGAGGAGGGGACGGCTTCAGCGGATGCGTCCGAGCCCGCCTCCGCTGCGGCGCGTTTCACGAAAATCTGCCTCGCGACTTCGGCCAGGTAGGCCCACTGCAATCGCCACAGATATTGAAGCGGGTCGAGCAGGCCGTCGATGTGGTCGATGCGAAAGCCGTCCACGTCCCCGCGAGCCGCCAGTTCCAGCACCAATCGGTGAGCCCGCTCGAAGACGTCGTAGTGTTCCATGCACAGAGCGGCCAGCGAGTTGATGTCGAAGAACCGCCGGTAGTTCACTTCGTCCGATGCGGCTTTCCAGTGCGAAAGGCGGTAGGCCTGAGCCTCCAGCAGCTTGTCCAGCAGATCGAAGCTCTTGGGTTCTCCGCGAGTGCCGTTCCAGCCCGTGACGACCTTTTGCACCGTTTCCAGCACTTGCGGGTGGTCGCTTTCCAGCCGTTTGAGCCGCCGCTTGATGACTTCCTTCTCCCGCTGGCGCTCCTGCATGGAAGCGGGCTCCGTATTGGACTTGGACGGGAGATGGGCAAGGCCCGTCAGGATGCTTTGATACTCGCCAAAGGCTTCGGAAGTTTCTCCGAGCGCCGTTTTGAGCTCCTCCAAGGGCGCTTCCAGGATGGGTATGACGCTCTTGGGCGCGATGGGCAGGATGTGGTCAAAGTAGCGAAGCGTGAAGGCCCCTTCACCATGCTCCAGCTTGAGCTCGCCGGCTTCCAAGGCGTCGCCATATTGCTGGCCGAGGATGGGGAGCAGCACTTTGCCGGCCAGCTCGTCCTTGATCGGCCGCCAGTCGATATCGAAGTAGTGGGCGTACGGCGAACTAGGGCCGTTCTCGAGCAGATCCTGCCACCAACTATTCGCACTGCTGGCGGCCATGTGATTGGGGACTACGTCCAGCACTTGCCCCATCTCATGCTGCTTTAGCGCCGCGACGAATGCCGCATAGTCGTCCGCCGTCCCCAACTCCGGATTGAGCTGCTCGTGATTGCAGACGTCATATCCATGCGGGCTGCCCGGCTGGGCAGTCAGATACGGCGACGAATAAACGTGCGTCACCCCCAGCGCATGCAGATACGGCACAATCGCCGCGGCATCGCGGAATGTAAAGCCGGTGTTGAACTGCAGGCGATACGTCGAGCCGCGGGGACGCTGCCGCTCGGCGAGGAGGCGCAACGTCTCTTCGGCGATAGCTTCCGCAACTAGACCACTCATATCCGCCTCGACGATTGGTTCAACGCAAAGACGCGAAGGAGAAGGAAGGGAAGTAGGAAGAAGGAATCGGGCACGGAAAACACGGCAAGAATGGAAGTCCCATTATCCTGCCTGACCGCCTTTGAATTCGTGCCTTCCCTGTCCCTTCTCCTCTCTGCGTCTCCGCGCCTTTGCGACTTCGCGTTGAAAAGAAGAGACGTCGAATTCAAATAGCAGCCAGATTACGCGTGCATTTCGCTGGCGCTCATGCACCCTACTTTCCCTTCGCCGGCTCTTTCGGCTTCGGCGTGTAGGACTTCATGGCTTCCTTCACCCCCGGCACCTCCGCATCACCATTGGGAATGGAGAAGTCCGCGCCGGTGAAGGCTTCGCCGATGGGCTGATAGCGGCCGCCGAGATTCTCCGCCAGGAACGCCTCCGTGACGGCATAGAAAGCGAAGCGATTCTCCGGCCGGGCGAAGCCGTGCCCTTCGTCATGGAACAGGACGTAGGTGACGGGGATCTTCTTCTCGGTCATCGCCTTGGCGATCTGGTCCGCCTCCGCTTTCTTCACGCGCGGATCGTTCGCTCCCTGGCCGATGAGCAGCGGCTTCTTGATTTTGTCCACGTAGTTAAGCGGGGAGCGGGATTCCAGGAATTTGATTCCCTCCTCGCTCTTCCAGTCGCCGACCCGCAGTTTCATCACCGGCATGAAGGGCATCCAGTACGGCGGCGGGTTGTTGAGCAGCGTCACCAGGCTGGAAGGGCCGACGATATCCACGCCGCAGGCAAAGACATCCGGCGTAAACGTCAGGCCGACGAGCGTGGCGTAGCCGCCGTAACTGCCCCCCATGATGGCGACCTTGTCCTTGCGGGCAATTTTCTGCTCCACGGCCCAGTTGACCGCGTCAATCAGGTCGTCGTGCATCTTCCCCGCCCATTCCCTGTTGGCGGCATTGATGAAGTTCTTGCCGAAACCCGTCGAGCCGCGGTAGTTCACCGCCAGCACCGCATAGCCCCGGTTCGCCAGTAGTTGATGCTCGGGGTCATAGCCCCAGTCGTCGCGGGCCCACGGTCCGCCATGCACATTCAAAATTAGCGGCAACACTTCGCTGGGGACGCCGTCTTCATCGGGGTCCGTCCACTTGGGAAGCGTGAGGTAGCTGACCAGGTCCAACCCGTCCCGCGACTTGATGACGACGGGGTGCATTTTCACCAGCGGCAGCTTTTCGAGCTCGCGGTTACTGGTGAACAGAAAAGTCGCCTTTTTCGGCTCCCGGTCGTAGATGTAAAAGCGGATGGGACCGTTATCCATCAGGAAAGCCACTGTCCAGCGCTGGTCATCCAGCGTCCGTCCCGTGACCTGAATTTCGCCGCGAGCGACGGTTTTGAGGTAGTCGAGGTCAGGCCGAATGGATTCATCCAGAATCTGCCACTCGGTGCGGGTGTAGGTGTAGCTGACGGCTTGAATCGTTTTCTCGGTCGGGTGGGTCAGCACGCCACCAATGTCCGCCTTGTCGTTTTCGGCGATGAGTTTCTCCTCGCCGGTCTTGAGATCGATGGACTTGAGCGCGGCCGTGTTTCGCCCGCGGCTGTCCATCATGTAGAGAATCTGCCCGGTTTTGTCGAATCCGGCGGGAGACGTCGTCATCGAATCGACTGCGTCGATTTTCTGAAAAAGCTTCCAGCCTTCTTTCGATTCCTTGTCCGGCGCGAGCAGCACCGTGCTGGCGTCGGGCTGGAAGTTCATCGCAAATCGGACCTTGTAATCATCGTCGGCCATGAATCCCGCCATGCCGGGATTGAGCTGCAGGAGCTTTTTTTCGCCGCTGACGATGTTGATGCGGTAAATGTCGTGGTATTCGCGGCCGTCGCGGTCATTGATGCCGACGAGGATCTCCTCGGGGAATTTCTCGCTGACCCCTTCAATCTGGGCGGCGATTTTCTCGATCGGCGTCAGGTCGCGGATCTCGCCCGAGCTGAGGTTGATGGAATAGACGTGGTTGTCTTCGTCGCCATTTTTGTCTTGCGTATAGACGATGTGCTGGTTGGTGTAGGCCCAGCTATACGCGGTCACTCCGCGGTGTTTGTCGTGCGTTACAGGTTTGGCGGCATCTGGCTTGTCCGCCGGGCCGACAAACACGTTGAGCACGCCTTCCAGCGGGGCCACATACGCAAGCAGCTTGCCATCATGGCTGAGCCGGGGACGGGCTTTTTCTGGATTGCCAAAGAACGCCTTCCGCGGGATGAGGGGAACGTCCTGCATGGTGAGCTTTCCGACTTTTTGAGAGACAGCTTTGGGTTTGGTGGGTTGGGCTTTTGGAGGGTCTTCTTGGGCAGACACAGGACGGACGCGATCACCAACGAAAATCAACCCGGTCACGCAAAGGCAAATGCTCAAATCGCAGAGCCATTTCATCTTAGAGTTCCTGAAAGAGGAGTCGACGTGTCGGCAGCACTCGCCAGCATACCGGAGCATATCAAGTTGAACCAGAGTTACCTTCTACCGGCTGAGCCGGAAGAGCGCAATTCGCTGGCCGCACCAAGATCGCTGTGACGAGAATCAGGAGTGGAATTCCCATCATGAGCAAGAATATGATCCAGCCGCCAGCGTCCCAAGAAAACGCGCCCCGTGCATAATTCAAACGGTACAGCCGAAAGGCAATGAGAAGTGTCGCCAGGCCCATAACCAATACTCGCCGCGTGGAGCCAGGACGAATCGCAAGAAACAGAGAAATGATCCCTGTCAGAATTGCGATCGCGCCAGTGATTTGTGCGCCCATGCCACGGCCAAAGAGATCCATTGCGAAAATCACATCCATCATACTGATGGCCATCAATGGAATTGCCACGGCGACAAGCACGATGCGGGCAAGAAGGCTCATGGCAATAAAACTCTCAGTGCGAGCTTGCTGTTCTCGAAGGTCAGCATACCCAGAGAAGGGATTTTGAACTAGCTGACAGGGTGAGTAAGGTGTCGTTCGAGACATAGAGAACGGAATTGGTTTCATGGTAGATTCAAGGCATGTTGCTCGTTGATATTGCGCCCGTGCCGGGCTTGGAACTCCTTGCCGACGAACAGACGCGGCTCATTGTGTCCGTCGCGGTAGGAGCGGCCCTCATCCTCTGCCTCGGGACAATGCTGTTCCTGATCTTCCGTTTGTTCCGCAAGCGGTCATCGCCAGCGCCGGACCAGCAGGACGAATTGACAATAAACGTGGCGGCTTTGCCGGCAACGCCGCCGCCGAAGGATGGGACGCAACTCGAGGTCTATGGCACGCCCGTGCGGCTGGCGGTGATCGTTCTAGCGCCGGTGGGGCGCGGCGGTGAAATTCCCCCGCCAGCGGAGTTGGCGGTGACGCTGGAAAACCTGCTTCCGGGCTTGCGAGAAATCATCGGTCGCCATCAGCCGCAAGTGATGCTGTGGCCGAATCAATTGAGCTCGCAGGGATTTTTGCAGGCGTTCTTCAACCTGGCGGCTCTGCCGGGCGATCACGGCAAAGGGACGCCGTGGTGCAGCGCTGCCGGAAAATTCGAGGGAGGGGGCCAGCAATACCTGGCGGGACTGATTTGCTGCGCGGCGGGGCCGAATAGTCTCGGGGAAATGACGGTCGACAAACCCGGCCAGTGGTTGAGCGTGCTGCGCGTGAGGGCCTCTGCATGAGCCGCTCCCACAACCAGTTGCGGGAAGACGCTCTGGCCATCTGGCAGGCGGGTGTGGATGCCGTACGAAGCGACCGGCTGGTGCGCGAGTGCGTGCAAGTCGCCGGCAGCCAGCTTCTCGTCGGGGATGAGCCGATTGATTTGCCGTCCATTCGGCGCATCGCGGTTGTGGGTGCCGGCAAAGCGGGAGCCGGCATGGCGGCTGGGCTGGAGGAAGCTCTTGGCGAACCCCTGATGAAGTCGAAGGAGTTGGCGGGCTGGATCAACGTCCCCGCGGACTGCACGCGGAAACTTTCGCGGATTCATCTGCATCCCGCCCGCCCGGCCGGAGTCAACGAGCCGACCGATGATGGTGTGTACGGGGCGGAGTGGATTCTGGACACGGTCGCCGCGCTCGGGCCCAGTGATCTTTGCTTCTGCCTGCTGTCCGGCGGCGGCTCGGCCCTTTTGCCCGCGCCGGTGGAAGGAGTTTCGCTGGCGGACAAGATTGCCCTCACCCGGCACCTGAGCGCCGCAGGGGCGAACATTCAGGAACTCAACACCGTCCGCAAGCAGCTCAGCCGCATCAAGGGGGGCGAACTGGCCCGCGCTTGCCGCGCGGGGCGGCTGATCACGTTGATTATTTCGGATGTGATTGGGGATCCGCAGGACGTGATCGCGTCGGGGCCGACGGTGGACGATACCACTTCTCCGCAGGACGCACTGGCGATTTTGAAGCGACTGGACCCGGCGCGAACCGTTCCAGCATCCATTTATCGATACTTAGAGAATGAAGGAACTCGGATTGCCGCCGGCGGAAGGAAGCCCATTCGCTGCGAAGTGACTAACCTGGTCATCGGCAACAACGCGCTGGCTGTGGACGCGGCGGGGATCGAAGCGGAGCGGCGGGGATACTCGCACGCGATGCAGGGGGCGACAAAACTCGAAGGACCGGCGGAGGAGGTTGGCGTACATCTGGCGGAAATGGCCCTTTCCATGAAATCAACCGCCGGTCCCGATTGCCTGATCACCGGCGGCGAACCAACCGTCCGACTTGCGCCGCCCGAGCTCCGCGGCAAGGGGGGCCGCAACCAGCAACTCGTGCTGGCGGCCCTGGAGCGGCTGTTGAAAGAGGGCCAAGATTCAGCGGAGGGAATCGTGCTTCTCTCCGGCGGCACCGACGGGGAGGACGGCCCCACCGACGCCGCGGGAGCCATGCTCACCGCGGAGGTCATCGCTCGGATGCGGAGCCAGAACCTTGATCCGGATAATTTTCTCCGCCGCAACGATGCCTACAACTTCTTCGAGCAGACCGGCGGCCTGATCAAGACCGGCCCCACGCATACCAACGTGTGCGACCTGCGCGTTGTGACAGTCAGCCGCACAATGGCTGGCGATTGAAAGAGTTACCGCGCGCGTTGAGTGCTAGCTGCGATTCATTCCCGTTGCTAACTCTTGACGGCAATTGCGGATGTGATGATTCGCTCTGGCCGCCGAACCTACCGGCACCCCAGTTGCTCTTAGCGGGTCAGAACAATTGCCACGCTTTCGCACAAGGATTTTTTGCCATGCACGGCCTCACGATTCGCTGCCAGGTTTTGGAGGTTCCCACTTTGGATGACATCACTCCCCGCGACGAAGGAAGCTGGCCGCGCGATCTGCTGCCGTGGGCCGATCCCTACATCGCTTCCCTCATGATGAAGCTGGAGCGGCAGCGCGGAGCGACGGAGCGGCTGCTGGATGACGACTTCACGCTGTATCAGTTCGCCGCCGAGCAGTGGCTCGGGGACGAGTGGAAGAGCGACGCGGACGCGAACTGGCCGGACCTGGCGAGCCGCAATGAATACCCGCCCATCTATGGGGGCTTTCGACTGCTGGATGATGAGTGATAGTACTTTACACGTCCAACGCATCGAGCGCGTCGAGGAGCGAATCGAGCTCGTCTCTGGGCTCCTCGCTCTTATTTTCCTGCCGCTTGGGCAGACCGACCGCGGCCCCGACAGCCTGCCGTCCCACCAGTAAGAGCTGCTCGTCTCGCTCCCGCACAGCCGCCTGTTCGGCGGACTCGCCTGTTTCTGGCGCGCCGAAAAGTAGTGATAGATCGATCTTCAGCGAGCCGGCGACGACGTCGGCACCCGCAATCGTCGGCGTCTTATGCTGCGGGAAGATGATGGCGTTCTCGGGACAAACGCGGCTGCACGCGGGGCAACCCTTGCGGCAGTTATCCGGTTGCTCGACCAGAATTGTTTCCACCTTGTCCACGCCGTAGACGCCGAACAGGCAAAAGTCGATGCACTCCATGCAGTTGGTGCAGCGGGAGTAGTCGATGACCGGATACCAGCGGCGCGCTCCCTCCTCCTCGATTCGAAGTGGTTCCGCCTTGGACTTGGTTTCGGCGACCATGAACGGCGACCCGCTGGCGGTTTCGCCCAAGAGTGGCAGCGCAGTGTCATTCGTCGGCGTAACAAACCGAGCCGCCTGGTCGAGGGTGGCCAGCCCGGGCATTCCCAGACCGGAAAGCCCCACGAGAGGCAGCGCGTTCTCGCGGGCGATCCGCTTCACTTCGTCGATATAGACCTGGGCCTTTTCGTGAATCCGAAGGTCCAGGCAGTAGATGCGGCGGTTGGGGAGATCCCGCGTGTCGATGACACGTTCTTTGGCATCGCCATTCGCGGCCGCTTCCTGTTCCGCATCTTCGTCCTCCTCGTCGTCTTCATCGGGCTTGATCAACGTCAGCCCTTCCTTGCCGCGAATGCCGAAGCGGTCGAGCGTCCAGCGGATCCCCCGCTCGTACAGCCAGGAGAGAACGATCATGTTTCCCATGATGCCGTTCAGAGCCAACATGCCGGTGCCATCCGGCTTCAAATCGTAGAGGTGCGGGATGATGACCAGGTCCAGCCCCTGCTCGAAGAGTAGGGCGGAGATGATGTCCTCTTCAAGCTGGCGCTTGGCGGGGCTGGCGCTTTGTCCCTGGGAGACGACGACGGCAATTCTCTTGGCCATGCTCTTACTCGTTCATTTGTCCTTTGATCGTCCGCTGCGTCACTTCCCAGACTGCGCCCAGGTGTTCCAAATACTGCTCGGCGGTTATGAGTTCGACTCCGGCAGTCCGAATCTCAAACAGCCACCCGCCGCCGTACTTATCTACATTAATCGCCGAAGGGTCGGAAAGCAGCTCTTCATTAAAGCAGACGAGCGTGCCCGCCGCAGGGGAGTAGAGGCTGCTTTCCGCCTTTTTGCTCTCAATCTGGCCGATTTCCTGCTTGAGGGCGAGGGCCGCCCCGGCATCCACGGTCCAGTCCAAAAAATACACGTCCTGCAAGAGCCGCACTGCGTAGGCAGTAAAGCCGAACCGGAACACGCTGCCGCGATCCTGCGCCCACATGTGATTTTTGGCATAGACGCGGTCGGTGGGAAACTCCGCGGCGAAGTTCCCCATCATGAAGGTCAGACCCTCACTCTGCCGCTCTTCGGCCCCGCTCATGTGTAGCGGACCCCCTGATGCTCCGGCTCGAAGAACGGCGGCAGCAAGGCGTCGGCTTGGAGCAGGCCGTCGCGGGTGAGCTCGACCCGGTCGCCGTCCATCGTTAGCATCCCTTCCGAGGCATGTTCGTTCCAGACCTCGCGCCACTCGTCCAAAATCTCGATCCCAAACTTGCGGCGGAAATAGCCGGCGTCGAGCCACCCCTTCTTGAGCTGCAGGATCATCTCGCGGACCAGGAGCTGATGCTTCGTCGGCCGCATGGCCCGCCAGAGCGGCAGCTTGCCGGCCTGGAGATCGCTGGTGTATTCACCCCATTCCGCCTTGTTCTGATAATGCACGCCGCTGACATGGCCAAAGCTGGCGACACCGGTTGCCAGCAGGTCCGATCCCCGCCACAGATTGTCCCGATAGCTGAAGTTGACCTTGGACGGATCCTTGATCAGCGTGTAGGCGCTCGAGACGTGATAGCCGGCGGCCATGAGTTCGTCGTAGGCGTAGCTGAGCCAGGCCCGCTTGGTGGGCCAATCGGCAACGGGGGTTTCGATTTTATTACCCAGGATGTCCTGGGAGTAGACCGTGTTGAACGGCAGCTCCATCTGGTAGATGGTGACGCTGTCCGGCGAGAGATCGATGGTCTTGCGGATGCAGTCCTTCCAGTTGTCCCAATTCTCGCCGACCATTCCGGAGATCAGATCGATATTCACATTCTGAAAGCCGGCGGCCTGAATCCAATCCCAGGACTTGTAGACTTCGCCCGAAAGGTGCGCCCGGCCATTCTCCTCCAAAATCGCGTCGCTGAAGTTCTCGATGCCAAGGCTGAGCCGCGTGATGCCCAGCTCTTTCAGCGTATGGACCTTCGGCTCCGAGAGCGTGCCCGGCTCGCACTCGAAGGTGACTTCCTCCGCCTTGTCCCAATTAATATTCGCCCGCAGCCGGTCCACGAGCGACGTGAGCTGCTTGGCCGAGAGGAATGACGGTGTGCCGCCGCCGAAATAGACGAAGCGGAATGGCCGCCCGCCCATCACCGGCAGGCGGCTGACGAGCTCGATTTCGCGGGAAAGGGCGGAAACGTAGGTTTCCACGTCATGGGCGTTCTTGTCGGTGTAGACGCGAAAGTAGCAGAATTTGCACCGCTTGCGGCAGAACGGAATATGCAAATAAAGCCCCAGCGGCACGTCCCGCGGCGGCGCGTGCAGGGCCGCTTCAATCTCCCCCACGTGCTCCGGCTGCCATTGGGAGAAAGGCGGGTAGTTGGCGATGAAATAGCTGCCGACTTCGGTCTTGGTGGCTTCGGTGGACACTCGACAATCCTCTTTAGGCAAACAGTTCGCAAACGGGACGGTGAAAACCGGGAATCACCGTTGTCAGATTGAGTTCGTCCGTATCGCGGAGAATTTGAACCGGCCGGTCTCGCTGAAAAACGTGGACCGTCTCGGCAACGGGGTCGAGGATATTGGCGATGAAGGTTCCTGCTTCAATGAACTCAGTCACTTTTTGCAAAATGTACTGCCATGTCTCATCGTGCGAAATGACCTCGAAGAGAACTTCGGGCGCGATCGGCAAGTGCTTGTCGGTAATCAGAGTCCGAGGCAGCCGCCTCTTGCTGTAGTAGCCCACGTCAATGGTTCGCAATGAATCAGGATTGCGACGAGTTATGACCCCGTGCAGCGCGATTCCCGTTCCCAGACTTTCGGCCTTGACGCATTCACCGAGGACTAAGCAAATATTCGCGCAAACGATGCCGTGGTTGATGTAGGTGAACTGTTTCTGAACGACCTCTCCGCGGACCAATTCCGTAGGTTCCTCGACATCAGGAAGAGCGAGATATTCCTCAATCGAAATCGGCATGACTATTTCTGCTACTCCTTCTTTCCAAAGCAATAAACCACGCCCCGGTCGCTGGCGATGACCAGTTTGCCATCAGCCACGGCGGGTGAGCCGGTGAAGCCGCCGGTCCCCTGCGCCTGCCAGACTTCGGAGCCGTCCTTGGTGTTCAGGGCATACAGCCGGCCGTCAGCGGAGCCGATGAAGATCCGATTGCCCACGATGACGGGAGAGCTGTCAATCCGCTGCTTCGTCGGAAACGTCCAGAGCTCTTTGCCGTTGGCGGGATTGAACGCCTGCACCATCCGGTTGCGGCTGCCGACGACGACCAGACCTTCGGTCACCGCGGGGGAGCTGCGATAGGGCTGCGACGAACTTTCGTCCTCGACCTTCCAGGCGACTTTGGCCTCCTTCCAGTTGACGCTGAAAAAAGTGCCCGATTCGGTGCCGAAAAAGACGTGATCTCCCAGCACCGCGGGAGTAATGCCGGTCGGCGAACCGATTTCCACGCTGGCGGCGGATTCCCCTTTCGTCAAATCGATGATGTGCAGCTTGCTGTCGCAGCCGGCGACGAAGGCCCGGTCGCCAACTACGGTGGGTGTGCAACGAATCTGGTCCTCAATGGCGTATTTCCAAACTTGCTTGCCGGAAACGGCGTTCATGCAATACAGGTTCCGATCCTGCGAAGCGAAGAGCACATTATCTTTCCAGAAATTCGCGCTGGAATCAACTTCCGCCTCCGCCGCGAAACTCCACTTGGGCTTGCCGGTCTTGGCGTCGATGCAGTAGCACTTGCCGTCCATGTCTCCCAAATAAAGAAACCCGTTCTTCACCGCCGGGGACGCGATGAAGCCGGCTTCGAACTTCTGGCTCCAGATTTCCTTGCCGCTAACGAGGTCGATCGCGTAGAGCTTGCCGTCCAAGTCGCCGATGTAGACTACGCCGTCCGCAATGGCGGCCGTGCTGTCGAAAGCACCGTCCTTCACTTCGTACTTCCAAAGAAGATCCGGCTTGTCAGGGAGCGTGGTGCGGGCCACGCCGCTGGAGAGCGGGTCGCCGCGAAAGAGAGGCCAGTCCCTTGTTGCAGTGGCCGCTGTTGGCCTCGTCACGGATGCAGAATCTTCGGCATGACCCTGGAAGGAAAGCCAGGACAGACCGAGAAACAACAGCGTGAGGAGACGAGTGAACTGGGACATCTGAGGGCCTCCAAAAAACAGGCAAACCGACATGCGGGCCGCATGTCGCTCCGTCTCATTGTATCAAAATGCGGCTTGATAGAGCGCCAAAAGCTCGGCTTCTTCTACCTTTCGCGGGTTAAAGCGGCTCGTCCATTGCTTCTCGGCTTCGCCGGCGAGTTCGGGGAGCCGGAGCTTTTCCACATCCAGAGCGGCCAGCGACGTTTCCAGGCCGGCTTTGATGACGAGATCGGTAACGAAGTCCACCAGGCCCGGCACATCGCCGCCAGGTCCCGGCAAGAGGGTATCTCCGTTGCCGCCGGAAAGCAGATCGAGATACCAAGAGCGAACCTGCTCGCCATTGAAGCGGACCACATGCGGCAGCATCACGGCAATCGCCTGGCCGTGCGGAATGCCGTAGGCCGTGGTCAGTGGATTGGCGAGCGCGTGGGTCGCTCCGAGCATGGAGTTTTCAATCGCCATTCCGGCGAACGACGCCCCCAGTTGCATCGCCCCGCGGGCATCCAGATTCGCCGGATCATTCAGGACACTTAGAAAATTGCCGGCCAGCAGTCGCCAGGCTTCCCGCGCAAATGCTAGTGACGCCGGATTGCGGCGAGTGGTGACCCAGGATTCCAAGGCATGAGAGATCGCGTCGATGCCGGTCAGCGCGGTCACCCGCGGCGGCTGGGTGACAGTGAGTTGCGGATCAAGCACCGCGACTCGGAAAGAGGCTTTCTTGTCCCCGCAGGCCATCTTTACATGCGTCTGGGAATCGGAAATCAGTGCGAAAGACTGAGTCTCGCTCCCCGTACCGGCCGTCGTGGGGACGGCAATCATCGGCAACATCGGCTTAATCGCCTTGCCCGTCCCCCAATAGTCCTTCACCTCACCGCCGCCGGAATAGACAAAGTTGATCCCCTTAGCGCAGTCCATGGAACTGCCGCCGCCGATTGCGACCAGAATCTCCGGCTCGTGCCGCAGGGCAACTTTGACCCCAGCCGCAACGTCGTCCGTCGTGGGGTTCTCGTGCAAACCGCCGAAAAGATGCGTCTCAATGCCCGCACGGGCAAGTGCGGCAATCCCCTTGCCGGTATGACCCGCGGAAACCACTCCCGGGTCGCTCACCACGAGTGCCCGCCGGGCTCCCATTTCCGACGCCAACTCCCCCAGCGTGTCAATCTTCCCCGGACCAAAGACGATCCGGGTGCGGGGTTGGAAGTCGAACGGTGACATTGCCAATTGCGTACGGAAGGGAGATTTCAGCCAGGTGGGAGCAGACAATAGCGGCTTTGATTATCGTGATTTCAGGATCTCGTCTGCGTATTCAAGAATCGGTGAACGACCACTTCCGCCCGCTCCGAGACGCATTAGTACGGGCGTTTTTTCCCAACTATTTCGAAGCTGCCCGATAATTCCAGACTTGTCTTTGTATCCAATACGCTTTAGTACGAACAAACAAGCCGACAACTTGGAGTAATGGAAGTGCATCGGAGGATTAAATGAACCAACTGACTTTTCGTCGGGGGTCAGCCCATCCCAATACTTCATTTCCTTGATAATAATTGCTTCAATGACCGGAGTCGCCTCAACGGGGGCTATCTTCCCGGCGAGGTGGACAAGACTGCTGTGGAGCGGCAATCGCTTATCATCTTGAAGAAGTGGCAAGACTTCGGTCCACCCGGACTTGCCGCATTTTTTAAGAACCGTTAACGCCGCATCCAATCCAAGGTAGTTTTGTTCCTCGAGAAATGGCACTATTTTTTTGGCTCGCGATGCCGGGTCAGGATCGGCGGCCGCCGAATTAAGAGCGACCTGAAACTCGGTGATCCGAACTACTTCCTTCTTGAGCAAATCCTCGCTTTGACAAGGCCGCATTAAGGACGGTCCCGGATTCATCCATTGTTGGACTGCGAATGAACTCCCCTTCTCAAGCCAAACGGCGCATGTATCCAAATCATTTGCGATGGACGCAGCTTTCCATCCCAGTCTTTCATTCGCTTTATGATCACTGTCGCGAACCAGGAACAAAGCGAGTCGATCACCGGTAACTCGTTCAATCCGATTCTTGGGACGATCCTTCTCTGCCACAAAAAACCGATCATAGTCGACGTCTAATGATGCCTTGAACCGATCGGCAGCAAAGGGAAGCTCATTTTGGGGTTTCAAGTCGCCCTTCCAGACCTCCAAAACATGACCCTGCCGATCAATCACAACTACGTCTGTGGCTTTCCAAGCTGAATAGGACAAATGAAATGAAGGCAGAGTCTCAGCCCTCGACAACTGGCAGAGAGCTAACCAAAAACACAAGCTCGCAATTGGAAGGAGACGCAACATTAGCGAATTCGTAGAGGCCAGTCGTGATGCTCGATACGGGTTTTTCACGCCGTCTGCAGCGCCCGATTGCGGAACAAGAAGTCAATGATGTTCCCTTCGTGCGGCTGCAGCCAGTTGAGGCGGGTCGTGGGGAGGGGGCCGAGGTTGAGGCGGTCGATGTGGGTGGCGTCGGTGCATTCGGCCATGAACTTCTCGTCGCTGGTGATGACCGTGCCGACGAGGGTGGGGCCGATCTTGGCGAGCATTTCGCTTTGAGGGCACTTTACAACGGTGCTAAACGGGAACATGTATTCCTTCTTGGCGATGGCCGCTTCGGGCGAATCGCAATGGACGATGGTCGGGCGGATATAGGCGCACCGCTCGGCCTCCACCAGCCGTGGACCGTACTTGAAAGTGAGATCGATCACGCCGCTCTCCTTGAGGTCGGTTTCGATCATCCCCCAAACGGCTTTGGCCTGGCCGGGGATGGTGAAGGCAGCGAGGCCGGCTTGCGGATCGGTCGGCGGCTTCACTTCGATGGGGCCAAGCCGGTCGGCGATGGCCTTGGCGATTTCGTTGGAATGCCGCGAGGCCCAGATGCCGGAGCAATTGATGCAGCCGCGGCCGGAGTTGATGTAGATGCTCTCGCACATCAGGTCGAGGTGCTTCTCCCAGTTATCGACTTCGTCGTCGCCGAGCAGAATCTTGGAGAAGCCCGGCCCGTGCGCCTGCACCCGCGGATTCCCCTTGTACTGCTCCACCGTCGCCGTGCCGCCGAAGATCATCGCCCGAGAGGCAGTGGCGAGCACGGCAGCACCTGCTTCCGGTCCGCCAGGAAAGATGGACCAGACTTCGCCGGGAATTCCCGCCGCGGTGAAGGCCGCGTGCATGCGAAACGGAGTCCACGGCTCCTGCGGGCCCGGTTTGAGAACGAGGCCGAGTTGCAAGGGAATCGCCGGCAGCCACAGGGTATGCACGCCAGGTGAGTTCGACGGCAGCACTGCGCAGAGCACCGGCGATTGTGCCTGGTAACTCACCGTCACGCCGCGGCTCTCCACGCCGAAGCCCTTGGTTAGGATGTTCAGGTCCAAGCCGCGGGTGAGGGAATCCAGAATCTTGTCGATGTTTCTCAGCACGAAAGCGTTCTTCGGCATGTTCATCCGGCACATATGCTCGGGCAGGCCGGTGCTGGACGATTGCTGGCGGGCGAAATCCTCCGGCGATTGCTGGCCGTCCCCCATTGGCAGCGTGGCCGATTCGTACAGGTCCGCCGCCTTCTTGATGCGGCTGATGAGGTCCGCGACCGGAATTTCCCGCAGAATATCCCGCGCCTTCTGAGCCGAGCGCATGTCCCGCTCAATCAAGCCGCGGTTGGCCTGGCTGACCTTGGCGATAGGCTCGCCGGTGGCGAAATGCGTGACGGTATCCTTATCGAGCGAATCGTAGGGCTTGCCCCAACGGAGGACGGGAAGATTGAGCACGGAAAACTCCTGAAAATCTTAGACGTTTTGTTTGCGAGGTAGGGTCCAGTCCTGACAAGCCAAGCCCGGAATGCGTGTAAAGTCCACTAGATTTCTCGTAATTACCATGAAGTGGCGGGAGAGCGAAATTGCGGCAATTCGAGTGTCCATCGTCGCGACCCGCAGGTGTCTCGCCTTCAGATTATCGTAGACGCGGGACGCCGCATCGTCGAAACTTAATACATTCACGTTGCCGAAATCTTGAATGATGCTCTCGAACATCCGATAGGCTTTGATGAGGTCGCGTGATTTTTTCCCTCGTTGGATATAGGCGTTCCAGCCTTGGATCTGTTCTTGAAAGCTGATGATACTGACGAAAACGGTGGCAGGGTCTTCTTGAGCGATGCGATTCTGCAATGCGTCGTACTCGACACCGCGTTTGTTCTGGAGGATGCCAAGCGAGTCAGTATCAAGCACAAACACGCAGCACCTACTGTTGATTCCGGTCGAATTCCGCAAGTTCCGCTTCCCGCATTTCTCGAGCAAGCCTTAGCACCTCGTCGAACTCCGGGACGTCTTCAAAAGTCCCGGTGATCTTGTCAATCCAGTTTTCTTTGTTCCCAGCCAGGGATTGCACTTGCGCTCTTAGCTGGCCTAATTCAGCTTCGAGAGTGGCAACTCGCTCTTCGATGGCAACCGAGGCGGGCATGGCATTTCTCCTGATGGCGAGATTATAGGAATTACTTTGAAGCTACCGCGCGACTTTCCTACATTCTACACTCGCCACCCACGACGGCGCATTCAGATACTCAATACACCCCCACCGTCGTCGTCGCCGCGATCCCCCGCCACGGTTTCACGCCGCTGATGCCGTCCCAGGGGTATTTCGCGTAGGGCTGCTCGCGCTCGCCTTCGTCCCGCTCCAGGAAGCCGGGGACGAAGAGCTCCTTGGTGAGCGTGGTCAACTTGACGCGGCCGGAGTCGCCGTGGGGGACAACTTTCAGCGGATCATCGAAGTCCACTACCTCAATGACGGCGCGCGGCTGGGGGGCATAGTACGTAATCTTGTAGCCGTCGGCAGCACCGACCGGCTTGCTGCAAGCGAGGCCCATCAGCGTGTTGCCGTACGTCGGCGTCATGTAGATGCCGCTTTCCTCGGGGGAACCGCCGAAGTACTCCTCGATGCAGAACCGGGTGAACTGCGGCGTGAACTCCGTCCCGCCGCTGAAGATGCCGGTGATACCGGTGTCCTTGAAGGTCTTCCCCTGCTTCTCGAGCTTGGTACACATCGCTTCGAGCAGCTTCGGCGTGGTGAACATGCACTTGATGTCGTGCCCGGCGGAAAGAATCGACAGCACCTGGTCGATGCAGTGGTCCTTGTACGCCTCCAGATGTTCCATCCAGCCCTTCTTAATCAGCTTCACCACCCACCGCGGGTCGAGGTCAATGCAAAAACAGATGCCGCCGCGATGCTGGCTGAGGTGCTCAACCGCCAGCCGCAGCCGCCGCGGGCCGGAGGGGCCGAGCATCAGCCAGTTGCTCCCCTTGGGGAAATACTTGTCCGGCAGCGTTTCGCTGAAGTTCTCGTAGTCGGTCCAATGGTCCTCAATCACCATCCGGCTCTTGGGGATGCCCGTGGTGCCGCCGGTTTCAAAGACGTACGCCGGTTTGCCGGCGAGGCCCTTGGGAATCCAGCGGCTGATGGGCCCGCCGCGCAACCAGTCATCCTCGAACAGCGGGAACTTCTGAATGTCCGCGAAGCACTTCACTTCCTGGAGCGGGTCGAACTTCAGCCCCTTCTTCTTTTCCAGCCAGAATGGGCTGCCGGTGGAATCGTGGAAGTGCCACTGGATGGTCTCAAAGGCGTGCTTGTCGAGTTGGTCCTTGGCGGCCTGGGCGCGGGATTGCATCTCCGCGGTCGTCGCGGTTTCAACCAGTGTCATCGAAGGTCCTCAGGCGGGAAGCGGAAGGAAAATCGGAAGGCGGGCGGGCTCAGCCGGGCGGTTCACCCAGCGTCAGCACGTGAAATTATAGCGTAACCCGCCGGCGCTTCACTGACAACCCGCAGGTCCGTCACTCGTCGCATCGGGGTGGCACGCCCACGGCTTTGCGTGGGCGTGATAGAGTTTCTTTTCAGGCCCGGGCAAATACTCTTCCTCCCAGGTGATTTCATGGTCCGCCTCCTCGTCCTCTACGGTCATCCCACCGACCCCGTTGCCTTTGACCAGTACTACCAGGACCGTCACATCCCCATCGCCAAACAGATGAAGGGGCTAAAGAAATGGACAGTGGGCAAAGTGCAAGTGAAGCCCGGCGAAGAGTTGCCGCCCTATTACTACGTCGCCGACATCTTCATGGACAGCCGCGAGGAGTTCGAGCGGCTGTTGGCTACACCCGAAGGACAAGCAGCCGTCGCCGATGTGCCCAACTACGCCACCGGCGGAGTGACTTTCCTCTATACGGAGATTGAGGAGGTCATCTGAGGCTTCGGTTAGCAGCCCAGCACAGGCCCGTGGAGACACGTCAGACAACCGCTTCCACAATCACCTTGTGCCCGGCGATTTCCAGGACGCGGATGGAAGCGCCTCGGGGGATGTAGTCCCCTTCGCAGACAACGTCGAGAAAGGCGTTGCCGAAGCGAGCCCGGCCAATGGGGCGGAGAGGAGTTTCGGCCAGTCCGATGGAGCCGACTTGCACGGCGGATTCAATGGCTTTGCCTCCGGTTTTGGAGCCTTCGTGTTGAATCTCGACGCCGGAGGCTGCGTCGTCGTTTTGACTGGCACCTGGCGGCGCGAGGATCATGCTGCTCAAGACGGGGATGACGTGGAAGTAGCGCATCATCACTCCGGCCACCACTGCGAAGGCCGCACATGAGCTGAGGACCAGGAAGCTGGATGAAAGGAGCGTGTTCCAGTCGTGCTCCGACTCCGGCACGATGAAGTTCTGGCAGGCCAGCACCATCGAAATCACAATCAGCAGGACGCCACCAACCCCCGCCACGCCGAAGCCGGGGAGGACGAAGATTTCCACCGCCAGCAGGAGCACCCCCGTGCCGAACAGCACCAGCTCCAACATGCCGGAGGTTCCCGCGTGGAAGCGGCTCCAGTAGAAGAGGGCAAAACAGAGGAGAGCCGTAATGCCGCCGACGCAGGTGCCGGGGGCGCAGAGCTCGTAGAGCAAGCCGACCAGGCCGATGATGAAGAGCAGCGCTGTGACCCACCACAGGCCCAGAACGTAGACCGCTTTATCCGCGGTGTCCGGCCGGTACTCCTGCCACGGACCGTCCACCTGATATCGCCCGCGAAGCTCTTCCGGACCGGCGACGACAGCGCTGGCCAGTTGCAGCTCCACAGCGCGAATGCCAGAGACTTCCAGGAACCGCCCCTTTTGCGATTCGAGGACCAATTCCAGCTTCTCCCAGTCGGGGGAATCGGCGCGGGATTTGAGCTCCATTTCGGAGAGGAACGTGATGCTCCCCGTGGTCTTATGGCGGCAGCGGAAGACCTCGACGTCCATATCGACCATCGCTTCGGCAAGTGCCGGCGGGCGACCTTTAGCGACTGCCAGGCTGCGGACCCGTTGCACGAGGTCGGAGCGGTATTTCTCCGGGGCGTACCGGAACATGAAATCCTGGTCCAGGAAAATCAGCCCCACGTCCCCCAGCCGCGCGGTGGGCCGCATTACGATTTCGTCGCAGCCCAGTGAGACGAAAGCCGCCCCGCTCAGGGCTTCCTCCGGAACATACGCCACGGTGTGGGCCCAGGAGACATCGCGTAGCATTTCGGCCATGTGCCCGCTCTCGTCGACATACCCGCCGGGGCTGTCGACCTCGATGACAATCAAGTCGGCTCCCGCTTCCTTCGCCGCGGCCAGTTTGCGGGTGAAGTAGCCTTCCAGCCACGGGGTAATCGGCCCTTCGAAATGGATGATGGCGGCCTGGCGGTAGGTCTTGGCGGCAGCGGGCTTGGCCGGTTTTGCTTCATCGGCCCACAGCAGCGCGGCCATGAAGAGCAGTGACAGAGCTGTCAGGCACTGGGGCCAGCGCTGCCGATGTCGCACTCGGGGCAGAAGCTTTTGACGCGCACGACGCATGGGGTCAGCATAGCGGACTCGGCCTGGGGATTCAAACGTAGCGCTCCGCGCGGCTTGACGATGCTCCCTTCTTCTATTACCACAGAGAGAGTCTCAACGACCCGCTGGAGTTTCCGGCGGTCTCTCCATTCATTCCAGAGGCCTCGAAAATGACGATTACGCGCATCGGTACGAACGCCAAGTATGCCACCGGCTGGGACGCCGCCTTTAGCCGAGGAAAGAAGGCCAAAAAGACAGCAGCAACCGCGACCAAGAAAAGAGCTCCCGCCAAAAAGTCCAAGAAGGGGAAGAAATAGCTCGGCCCGGCGCGCGGTTCGCACTAAGGTGTCGGCTCTTAGGAGGATATCCGATGAAAGTCCATCTTCGTTACTGCTCGTCGTGAGGTTATGAACCGCAGGCTGTCAGTTTGGCGGCCGAAATCCTCACCCAGTTCAAACGGCAGATTCAGTCCCTGGAACTCGAGCCCTCGACGGGAGGCTGCTTTGAACTCCGGATCGGCGACGACCTCATCTACTCCAAGCTCGCCACGGGGGAATTCCCCGAGGAGCAAAAAATGGTGGACGAGATTGGCCAACGGCTGAAAAAGAAGGTTGCCTAGTCGCGGTCGGCTTCCCGGCCACTGCTCCGCATCCGCTCCACCGTCAGGCGATAGCGGCTGTAGAACTCGGCGGCGGTCCAGCCCAGGTAGAGGTTGCCGCCAATCGATAGGAACAGCGCGCAGCAGGTAAAGACCCACGGCCCCCAAGTCGTCGGCTCGACGCCCTCCGCTGCTGGGGCCGCAACCTTGGCTGACTTGGTCGATGCCGTGCCTAGACTTGTTCTGCGTTTGGGCGTCTCCAGGGAAGCCGTGCGATTGTTGTCCAAGTCGGTTCGCTCTTCCTCGGCGGCTGTCGTGGAGACGTTATTGATGGTGTTGTCTCCGGCCCCAAATTTGGCTCGCGGCTGGGAAAGACGCGTCTCCTCCTCCGGCAAATACTGGTTGCCGTCATCGGGGGGAGTGAGCGAGGCGTGCGTCGTCTTCGGCCTGTTCACCGGCGCACTCGCAAACTGACTCTGGTCAAACTGGCTGCGGTCAAAGACGGGTGCCTCGCTGCCAGCCGTGCGGGGCGGAGCCGAACGTGCCGGACCGTAGAGCGGCGCTGGCTCCGGTTGCTCGGCCGCTGTCGTTTCCTCCGCTGGGTTCGTGGTGAACAGCTCGGGCGCTGCGGCGGGACCGCGATTGTCGGCCACATCTCCATACTGCGACTGGCCAGCCAACTCCCCGGCAAACGGCTGCTCCAGCGGCTGCTCGGTCCCTTCATCTTCGACAGTGTATCTCGGCGGGTTCCGCAAACGGGGCGGCTCGCCGGCACGGGGCTCAAAGGATCGCGGCTCATTTCGCCCTTCAGCCGTGCGCGGTCCGAACGAGCGGGGCGACGTTGCCGAGGGCTCTCCCGCCATGGGTCCGTAGACGGTGGGGTTCTCCGCCGCGACGGGAGCAACGAGCCTTTTCTCCTTGGCCGCCAATGGGGAATGGCGATGCTCCTTTTCCGATTTCCGCGGCAGGACATTCTGACCCGCCAGCACCACGAACTGCTGGATTTGCCCCGCCTCCGGATAGATGTTGATGTAAATCTCGTCCCCCTCGCGGAGCTTCCCCAGAAGATCCGGTGCAAGCTGCACCAGGTATTGCACCCGGTGGTCGCTCTGCACCTGCCAACCATGGGAGACATCGGTCGTCTCTTCGCTGCGCCCCTGGGCATCCACGATGATCGCCACGGGAATATCCGGCTCTCTTTGAGCGGCCCGCTCCGCGGCACTCGCCAGCGGCGGCAACTCAGGATTTCGCTGCGGAACCTTTTTCAAATCGGCGGCCGAAATCCGCAGGCAGAGGCGATGGACTTCCTTCGCGGTGGCAGGAAGCTTGCTGGTGACGGTTTCCCCCTGCTCCAGGGACGCCAAAAACGTCGGCTCCACCTGCAGCACGTATTCGAGCTGCCCTTCCTGCGTCGTCCGCCAGGTCTGTTGCACCCCTAGCACACTCACGCACAGCATCACGGCGAGTCCATTCATCGCATCGTCTCCTTGAAATACGCCCATCCAGGGCCGGGCCATGTTAGCCGGTTTGGGGGAGCCAGGTAAAGAGCGAAAGTAGCCACGAACTGCCCCCCACTAGCTTTTCTCACCACTCACCACTCACCACCACTCACTCCCCCAGCTTCAGCGCCTCCGCCTTGCTATCATCCGCTTTCGACAACTCCGCCCGTCCCAGCCGATTAGTTCAGATCCGGCCCATAACCGACGGCGTTGCGGTCAGCAGCGTTGTCGGAGGGAACGCCGAAGAAGGCGTCGGCTTCGGCACCGCCCCAGAGGGTGTCGAGGGAGTCGTCATCACCCGCGGAGCCGAAGCCAGCAAGGTCGCCGAGGGTTGGGCTGGGGCCCCAGAGGACCAGCAGCGCTAGCAGGGCGTCGTCGGCCAGGTCTCCACGGGCCAGACTGTTGCTGCTCCGGCCGGTATAACTCGAATCGTCGCCGACCACGACATCGGAGCCTTCGTTGCCGTTGACGATGTCCTGGCCCAGGCCGCCGATGACAATGTCATTTCCCGTGCGGCCATAGAGTGCGTCGTTGCCGTCGTTGCCGGCCACGATGTCGTTCCCTTCGCTGCCGCTGGCGGTGTCCACTCCGCTGCCGGCGTAGATGCGGTCGTTGCCGCTCTGGCCGTCGATCTGATCACCACCCGGACCGCCGTTGACGTAGTCGTCCCCCGCACCGGTGTTGATGATGTCGTGGCCACCCTGGCCGTAGACGGTGTCATTGCCGCCAAAGGTGTTGATCTGGTCGTTGCCGCTGCCGGACTGCGAAGCGACGGCAGGAGTGTCGGTGGCCGGGTTGAAGTCATCGCCCCAGATCTCGTCGTTCCCGCCGACCGCCGCGCCATTGATGCGGTCGTTCCCCGCGCCGCCGACAATCAGGTCGTTCCCGTACCCGCCGGTGAGGATGTCATCGCCGGCCTCGCCGAAGATGGCCCCGTTCAGCCGGGTGTTGTACATGGTGATGGTGTCGTTGCCGCCGCGTCCGTAGGCGTAAATCTTGGAGACCCCCGTGGTGTACGGCCCGTACATGCCGCCGTTGGTTGGGTAGTAAAGGTTGCCGGCGCGGACGCGGAACACGGGATTCACCTGGGCGGCGCTGGAGAACTGGATGTAGTCCGCCAGGTCCGTCGCTCGCAGGAAGAAATCGCCGATGGCCGTGTTCGTGAGCTGAATTGTGGTGGGAGGCGGGCCGCCGTCGTACAGGTCGATGTCCTCGATGCCGGTGAAGCGGAAGGTCTGGGTGTTGGCGCTGTCCGCGTTGCCGCCGTTGGTATCGACGATCACCACCGGCGTGACCAGCGTGCCGGAGAAGGTATTGGTCATGTCCAGGAACAACTGGTCCCCGGCTTCGGCGAACGGATTGAAAGCGATGCCGGGGCCGGGGGTGGCCGCGGCGATGCCGCCATGCACGGCAATCTGCGTCTGGCCGGTGCGGAGCACGGGGTTGAGCTTGTCCGCCGCCGAGCCGAAGGTGTCGCCGCCCAGATCGCCAAAGAGAGTGACGAAGTTGAGCGAAGCGTCCGTAGTGCTGTCGGCGACGTGCAGGAACATCGTATCGTTGCCGCCGCTGCCCCGGACATTGACGGTGACCAGGCCGGCGAAGGTGGTGGGGGAAGCAACCACGCCGCCGAGGTTCGTGGTCAACGTGTCCGCGCCCGCGGTCGCGGTGACATCCAGCGTCTCGATGCCGCTGAAGCTGATCTCATTGCCGGCGAGCGGATTCAGGCCGTCGATGCCGACCTGCGTGATCGTGGCTACGTCGCCGGTCGTATCGGTCGAGTCATTCACCAGCAGCGAGTCGGTGCCGGCACTGTCCGTGACAATCGCCGGAATCAGCAGGTTGTCGAGGCCCGCCGCGCTCTCGCCGTTGACGTGGTAGGTGTCGTTCCCGCCGGCCCCTTGTAGATGGAGGGAACTGTAGTTGCTTCCTCCAAGGAACCTGAATGGAGTGTAGCCGGCCGGATTGACTGTTGTCATTCCCAGCGCAGCTGTGATGGTGATGGTATTGCCGTGGGCATCGCCGAGGACGGTCAATGTCCCGGCGGCGGCCCCCGTGCCGGTGCGGTTCGCCGAGCCGCTGGGATCTAGATTGCGGAAGTACGTGACCAGGTTCCGGCCGGCAGCGTTCGTCGTGCTCACCTCGCCGTCGTTGGCTCCGGGACCGGCCCCCGCGCCAATGGCGTAGACTTGTGCCGTGCCGCTCTCAACGAGCCGGAAGTTAATGGTATCGCCGTCGACCCCCGCGCCGCCGTCGTAAAACAGCCGGGCCGTGCCGGGGCTGTTGGGATTATCCGGGAACACGGCGCTGGGAATGCAGGCCGGGTCGAACGAGACCATGCCGTTGACATCGTCTACGACCAAGGCGTCGCTGCCGGCAGTGCCGTTGACCTGCAGCGAGGCGATGTCGGCCAGGTCCGCCGAAAAGACAACCGTCGGGCCGGCGTTATTGACGAGTTCGAGCTTCGTGCCGACCGGACCTGGCCCATCGCGGCGGACGGTGAAGTCGCCGCTCGCGCCGAAGGCCGGCATGTTTAGCACCAGATCGTAGCAGCCGCCGAGAGCGTTGACGTCCTCGATGCTGTTGTATTCGACGCTGGCGCGGTTGGTGAAGGTGAAGGTGCCGTCGTTGACGCCGTCCATGGTCAGCGTGGTGCCCGTCGCGCCGGCCGGATCGAGATTCAGCACGTCGCCGGGAATCACAACCGGCGCGTTGCCGTTGACGACAATCGCCGTACCGAGGGGCTGCGGAGCGAAGTCAAAAATATCGGCCTGCCCGCCGCCGCTCAACGTGGCTCCACCGGGAGACGTGACCACAGCGCCACTTTCGATTGTCAACGTCTCCCCCGTGGCATCAAGGTCGCCGTCATCGATATTGATCGTGACCGTGGTGGCGGCCAGGATGCTCGACGTGGAGTTGATCGTGGTATTGTCCCCCGAATTCAGCGTCACGCTGCTGCCGGTGGACTGAACGATGACGGCCGCATTGACGGTCAGGTGATCTACATCGTCCACTGCCGACTCGCCCGCCGTGAGACTCACCGCGCCCCCCATGATGACATTCGCGGCGATTGTGAGCGGGCTGGCGGCACTGATCGTGGCCGCGCCGGAGCCGGAGCCGCCGGTGACAGTGCCCACGCTGGTGATCGCGAGTGCGCCGGTGTTGGCCACCAACGCTCCCCCCGCGCCGCTGTTCCAGGCCAGGTTGCTGATCGTGGTTTCGAGCGGATTGCCGCTGCCAATGCCGGAGGCGGCGCTAAGCGCGATTCCAGTGCCAGTGATGTTGTTGTCAGCGTCGTTATCGAGAATGGCCCCGCCGGCGGTGATTCCGCCGGAAGTGCCGGTGGTTACGTTGGCGAGGGATGCGTTGCCGGTGGTTGTCAGCCTGTTGTTGATGAGGATCAGTACGCCGTCGGTTTCGTCGGCGCCATTGTCCACGCCGATATAGGCGGAGATTGTCTCGCTCGCCAGCAGCTCGAGTTGAGCCCCGGCGGCCACGGTGACGGTGCCAGCGGCGTCGGCGATCGCCGTTCCGCCGTTCAAGGACAGACGGCCAGAGTTGACGTTGGTCGCGCCGGTGTAGGTGTTGCTCCCAATCAGCTGGAAGGTGGAGGCGCTGACCTTGGTCACCCGGCCGCCGCCGCCGCTGATGATGCCACTGAAGGTGGTATTGACCGCATGGCCGCCGGTGGTCAGGAGGGCCGAATCCAGATCGACCAGGCCGCCGCCCAAGCCGGGGTAGTCGCCGAGCGAGCCGATGACTTCGTTCTCGTTCTGCAAGTCGAGCGTCGCGCCCGGTATGCCGCTGGCGCCGTTGACCGTCACCGCGCTGGTGTTGGCGATGTTCTCGCCCCCCAGGCCGAGATTGAACACGCCCGCGAACAGGTTGATGCTCCCGCTGCCGGCCGTCATCGTGCTGACGGTGACGCTGTCCAACTCCTGGAGGAACTGGTTGCCGTTGCTGCTGCTCGAGCTGGTAAGCAAGCTGATCGCCGCCAGATCCATTTGACCGTTGGCGGCCCCGGCTCCGATTTCGCCAGTCCCCCCGGTCAGGACCAGTTGGACCACATTGGCCGTGATCCGCGTGGCGTTGACGCCGTCGTCCAGGATCGAGTTGGCCGAGTTGCGGAGCAGCGCCAATCCGGCGCTTACGGTTACCGTGGCGAACGTGATCGCGCCGCCCCCCGCCTGGTCGAAAGTGATGAGGACCACGCCGGAAGTGGTCAGACTGTTGACCGTGGCGGCGGACGCGGTGCTGTTGTGGATGGTGATGGCCCCGACTCCGCTGTTGGCCGAGATGTTCAGGACCGAGCTGTCGAGGTCGATGCCAGTGGCGACATTCGCGGTCAGCACGTTCGCCGCGATGTCGATGGCTGGCGTGGTGGTCGTAATGGCACCTGCCGCGCTGAGGAGAACATTCGAGGTCGTTTGCAACCCGCCTCCGGTGAAATTGATCGTCTGAATCGGGCCGCCGGTACCGATGTTGGCGTTCCCAGCGCCGAGGTCAATCATCGAGCTGGGGAAGTTGACCGTGTCGCCGCCGTCGCCATTGATCACCAGGTCCGCGCTGAAAGCAGCCGGGCCGGCTTCCATCGAATCCAGGCTGTTGCAATTGAAGATGTCTATCCCATTGGTCAGGTTCACCGCCAGCGTGGCAGTTGGATTGGCGAACGTCACCGATTCGCCCAAGGTAGAACTGATGACTGACATGGTATCGCCCGCCGCGCCGGAATTCGCCAGCGTCACAGTCTCCGCGCCGCCCGTGAAAGTGAAGTCGCGGTTGGCAGCATTCAGATTGTCCGTCACCGGTTCCAGGCCGGTGTATCTGACCACGTAGCCGTCGATGTTGATACTGCCGTCGGCGGCATTGGTGAACGAGTGAGTAACCTTCCCAAACACGCCCGGCCCCGAGATCACCATCGCATCCCCCGGCGGACCGCTCGTCGGATCGCCGCCGCTCAAGGTGATCGGTTTGCCGGTACTGACCATCGAGGAATCGACGGTCAACAGATCGTTGCCGGCGAGGGTGTTGACCTGAATGTGGGAACTGATGGAGGAGATCGGGATGCTCACGGTATGGGCATCCACCTGGGTGGTGCCAGCACCTGCCTCCAAAATGTTGGCAGGGTCATGCACCAGTATGTTGCCCGCCGCGCGGCTCAATTGCAGCGAGTCGTTAGTATCGCCTCCCGCACTGTCGGTGATAACCAGATTGCCGGAGCCGTTGACTGCGACCGTGGTTGTAGCGACAAGCGGGGCGGGAAAGTCCCTGGCAATCCAAGGCTCAAGACCCGCCAGGCCGTCGTCAGCCAAGAAATACAGCGCGGAACCAATGGCCGTCAGGCCGTCGGGGCTAGACGAGCCGCTGCCGGACTGGATGTCCTTGACCAGCGTGGGAGTCGAGCCGCTCCCGTACCAGAGTTCGCGGCCAAAGCCGGTCTTCGTGCCCGCGAAGTAGAGTTGGCCGCCGACATTGGTGAGTTGATCGGGGTTCATGCCGATGGTCGCGGGCAGGGAAGTGATCGTGGTGCCATCGCTGGCGAAGATGCCTCTGCCGCTCGCGGAGACGCCGACGAAATAAAGCAAGTTGCCGATGCTGACGAAAGAAGAATTGCTGGGAACCGTGACCCCGATCGGATCCGTGACTTTTTGCGTTCCGCCCGAATGGGTACGCCACAGTTTCGTCGAGGTGCCATCAAATGCCTTGAAGAACAAGTTCGTGCCGGCGACGGTGAATAGGGCTGGACTTGAATCATTGAGCCCAGAATTGATGTCCATTACCAAATCGACGACTTGGGGACCGGCAGCGGGCGTGGTTACCTTGAAGAGTTCCTGGCCCGACGCGGGTGTTGCCCGAAATCCCGAAAAGTAGATGGTGCCTCCAAACTCCACGAGAGACTGAGGTCCATAGCTTCCGGACCCGCCGTTGATATGGAGCCCTTGGACGGTGCCGATGCCGTCATAGACGTACAGGCGCGAAAGCGAAGGTGGCGCTGTCGGCGTGGCGGTAAAGTAGAGCTTGCCGCCGGAGACAATCACCGCCGAGGGATTGAGCCCCGCGGTGCCGGCAACCAGGCTGGCAGCCGCAGTGCCATTGGTATGCCATATCCCCCTGCCCGTTCCATTGTCCGCAACGAAGTACAACTCGCCGTTAAAACTGATGAGGCTCTCAGGCAACGAAGAAAGGCTGCCCGGCCTGACGTCGAACACCTGCGGCGCGGCGACGCCATCGGTGGCCCAGACCTCCCGATTCGTGGTGGGCGTCGTGGCGGTGAAGAACAGCTTGCCGTTGGCGACAGTCAGCAATTGGGGACTGGAATTCAGAGTAGGATGCAAGTCGGCAAACAGACTCGCGGTGGTTCCATCGGTGCGCCAGAGTTCAACGCCCGCCAGCCCATCGTCCGCACTAAAATAGGTCTGGCTGCCATACTGCACAAAGCCGGTTGGTCCGGAATCACCGCCGATGCTAATGTCCTGGATCAGGGCGGCATCGATGGCGAGAACGCATCGCATTTCGAGCGGCTCGAAGAGGAGGCGGCGGCGACGCGGAGAGGAGGCTTGTCTTAAGGAGTAGTTGAACTTTGAACGGTGGCGTTTGCGCTGCATGGAATCACTTGGTGAAGATCAGAGGTGCCTGTGGCGTAGAATGACGGTGGAATCAGATACCAAGAACATGTTGAAAATCCATGACGATGGTAGCGTTTCGCTCTTTTGATTTCAATCAGGACGCCAAAAAATCTTTTGACACCGGACTCTCTCATGCTCATCCACTCTGTGGACCACCCCGACCTGCCTCCCTTTGAAATGCCGGCGCGCTTCAAGATGGAGATTGTGTACTTCATGACCCCCGCGGGAGATCACGGCGCGCCGCAATTGGGGCCGAACGAGTACTGGATCTGCCGTGAAGAGGCCATCAAATGGCTCGACGATTTGGTGGTCTTCGTCGTCTCGCCGCTCGATGCGCAGTCTAAGGCAGAGATTGAACTGACGGACGACCACGAAGCGTGGCTGACGTGGATGGTTGAAAACGGCATCCAGCACGTGCGGCTGGGTTAGGCTTTCGGGCGGGGTCAGCAGACCCTCGCCCAACCCCGAGCGGCCCTCGCACAGCGGTCGAAAGACGCTATTCGACGCCGTGCTTCTTGAACCACTCCTGCAGCTTCTTCCAGCCGTCCTCGGCTTCCTTCTGGCGGAACGTCGGCCGGTAGTCCGCATGAAAGCCGTGGGGCGTGTCGGGATAGAGGACGATTTCCGAGGGCTGCTTCGCTTCCTTGACCGCTTTCTTCATCTGCTCGACGGTGTCGTTGGGAATTCCGTCGTCAGCTCCGCCGTAGAGGCCGAGGACGGGAGCTTTCAACGATGCTGCCAAATCAATCGGATGCTTTGGATGTAGCTCGTCCGCCTTGCCGACAATTCGCCCGTACCAGGCCACACCGGCCTTCAGTTCGGGATTGTGAGCTGCGTAAAGCCAGACAATCCTGCCCCCCCAGCAGAAGCCTGTAGCGCCGAGTTTCTCAATATTTCCCTTGCCGGACTTCTTCGCCCAGGCCGCGGCGGCGTCGAGGTCGGACATCACCTGTGCATCGGGAACTTTGTTGACGATTTTCAGGATGTCGGGAAACGCCGTCAGCTTCGAGACGTCTCCCTGCCGAGCATACAGCTCCGGCGCGATGGCGAGGTAGCCGAGCTTCGCCAGCCGGCGGCAGATGTCCTTGATGTGCTCATGGACGCCGAAGATTTCCTGCACGACGAGAATGACTGGGAAATTCTCCCCCTTCTTCGGCGCGGCGCGATAGGCAGGCATCTCGCCGTCCTTGACTGGGATTTTCACTTCTCCCGCTTCGAGCCCCTCGGTGTCGGTTTTGATGGTTTCCGCCGAAACCGGCTGGACGGCGAGCGCGAAGCCGGAGGCGAGCGTGGTGACAACAAATCCGCGGCGGGTGAAGTCGGACTTAACGGCCAGGCCGAGAAGATCGGTGTTCATGGGAGAAATCCTGAGATGTACGGATAGGGAACGAGCTGCGCCGGATTCTAGAATGCGATTTGATTTTGAGCAACAGTTTGAAGGTGATTCGATATGCCAAAAAGGGATTTGAACAGAAGAGAACGAAGGTAACGAAGAAAGGCGGAGGATCTTGATTGAGCGCTTTCTGCTTCCTCCGTTACCTTTGTTGCCTTCTGTTCAAACATCTTGCCTTTCATTCCACCACCGCCAAATTGTCGCGGTGGATTACTTCCTGATACGGACACATTCCTAGCACTTGTGCGATTTTGGACGACTTCAGTCCCATGATGCGGGTCACGTCGTCAGAGGAATAATTCGACAGCCCGCGGGCGACGACGGCACCCTTCTCATCACAGAGCGAAACCAGGTCCCCTTTGCGGAACTCCCCATCACACTTCGCAATGCCCGCGGCCAGCAGGCTCTTCCCCTGTTCCACGATGGCCCGCCGCGCGCCGCTGTCGAGATGAATCTGTCCTTTGGCCGGAGCACTGTAGCTGAGCCAGCGTTTGTAGTGGCTCACTCCTTTGCCGCGAGCCTGAAAAAGCGTGCCGATTTCCTCGCCGGCCATGATGCGGGTCAGTACGTCGTCCTGACGGCCGCTGGCGACAATCATGTTCTCTCCCGCCGAGGTCACAATCCGGGCAGCCGCCAGTTTGCTGGCCATGCCTCCTTTGGAGAGACCCGTTTTCTTGTCCCGCACGTAGCCGAGGATGATGTCGTCGATTTTGGCGACCGTGGAAACGAGCTTGGAGGATGCGTGTGTGGGGTCGCCGTCGTAGAGCCCTTCAATGTCCGACAGGATCACGAGCAGCGGGGCTCGAATCAGATTGGTAACCAATGCGGCGAGCCGGTCGTTGTCGCCGAACGTGGTTTGCAGCTCTTCGACGCTGACCGTGTCGTTCTCATTAATGACCGGGACGGCTCCGAACTCCAGGATGCTGACGAGCGTGTTTCGCACGTTCAGGTATCGCGTGCGGTGGCTGACGTCGTCCGCGGTGAGCAGCACCTGGGCGGCTCGGCGGCCGTGTTTGACGAACGTCCGGTCGTAGGTCTGGATGAGGTGGGCCTGCCCCACGGCCGCGACGGCCTGAAGCTTCGCCAGATCGGTCGGGCGACTGGTGAGCTTCAATAGGCTCATGCCGGCACCGACCGCTCCTGAGCTGACCAGCACCACCTTCCTCCCCGCCGCTGCGACCGTGTGAATCTCCTCCGCCAGCCGTTCGATGCGCGGATAGTTGAGAGTTCCGTCAGCGAGTGTGAGGACGCGAGTGCCGACCTTCACGACGAGGGTGTGTGCCGCGGCGGTGATGGCCAGGCGCTGTTCGTTGGTAGTGACCGAATCAGACATAGGCGGATTGTACTGCACGATGAAGAAGTATCAGGGGGCTGACGCCCCCCGCTCGCCGGTGGAGTACGGATTGACTTGCAGCTTCTTGAGCAACTCGCCGCGGAGGCGGTCGATGACGGATTTTTTGTCGGTCTGGGAGAGGATCCTCTGGACGACGGCTTTGGGGCTTTCGGTTCCCCAGGATGCGCCGTGCTCGAAGTAATAGCGGGCCGCTTCGCCGACGATGTACGAGCCGTAGCCGGCGGCAGCGCCTTGGGGCAGGGCGGTGATGAGCGTTGACTTGCCGATGGTGAAGGCTTTGAGGGCGCTGACCGCGACAGTGCTGACCACAACGCCCAGGGTCATCCAGCCGGCAGCGGTGGCAATACTGACGGCCAGCTTGCGGGCTTGCGCCCATTTCATTTCGAGCCCATAGACCGCCGCTAGTGTTAATATCATCGCCGCGTCGATAGCGATGCCGCCGAAGATGTCAGCGAAGGCAAAGGGGTTCAGGCCGACCGCAACCGCCTTGGTCGAAGCATAGCCCCACACGACTTGCATCGCCCGCCGCTCGCGGAGCTGTATCCGCAGCGACGCGATTCGGTCGCTCTTGTCGGCCGCGTAAAGAGCCGCATTGAGGGCGATGAGTGCCAGCCCTTCCTTATCGAGCATTTCCAGGATGGCGGCTTTGAGATCCGTCACGTCGGGCGGCGGCTTCTTCCATTCGCTCCGCTCTTTGCCGTTGGCGGCTTGAATGACGTACTCGCGCTCGCGGGGGTCCGCGGCAGAAGTCACTACTTGCTCCGCGGGCACTAAATCCCGCAGCCGCTCATTGCAAAGAACTTCCAGCAGGCGAGTCCGCTGCTCGCGGCTGTAGAGGTCAATCTTGTTGAGGACGACGATGATCGGTTTGTGAAAGGCGGCGAGCTCCACCAGGTTGGCGTACTCCGTGTCGTTCAGGTCGGAATCGGTGCAGAACAGAATCAGGTCCGACCGCTCCGCTGCTTCTCGGGCCATTTGGCCGCGGGCCGCACCCCCCACCTCGTTAATCCCCGGTGTATCCACCAGCACCACCTGGCTATCCCCGAGTCCCGGCAGCCGATAGCCGGTCCCCTGCCAGTTGACGTGCCAGACTTCCTTGGTCCAGCCGCCTTGCACATCTACCGCGGCGACCGCCTCGCCGACCAGAGCGTTGATGAGGGCGCTCTTGCCGGTGCTAATCTCGCCGAAGACCACAATCTCCACCCGGCCGCTTTGCAGCTTGTCGTGCATGTCCCGCAGTCCGGCCAGCTCGCTGCGCAGCTTCTCCTTCTCCGCCGGCGTGCAGCGACGGTATTTGTCGAGCGTCTGCTCGACGGCGGCGAGGGCCTGTTGGTAGTGGTCGTCGGGCTTTGTGAATGTCGTCAAGGATGGGCTTTCGAGTTGGTTGTACAATAGCCGGAATCATATCCTACTCAGACTTCGTCAAACCTCGCCAAGTCTTGCGGCCGGCTACAATACTCATGACAGCCTGAGAACTTGCTGAGTTCGCAAATGCTTGATTTCGACTACCCCTACGATGTGAGAAACTTGCCCCCTGCGCCGCCAATTCGGCTGCGGCCCGTTGTCGACACGCCTCCATCATCTCCATCATCGCTCGGGTGGTGGCTCATCAGATTTGCGATTGGTTTCACCGCACTGAATTTCCTGTTCCTTGGAGTTATCCAGGTACTTAATTCCGTAGGGCCAATGCCCGCCGTCCCGAGACAAATAGCCTTATATCTGATTGCCTTCTTCTTAGGGGCGATTGGCGCTGAACCGGGACTGCTGGCGATAGCCGCAGTCTTTGGCCCCGGAGTGGCCTGGCACCGTTATTTGGTTGTGAATTCCGTCGTCCTCTTGTTGGCCGTAACGGGAGCCACAAGCATATTCATGTCTGAGCTAGACTTTCGTAAACCGTCTCCCGTTGGTCACGTTTGGCCTTATATATTGCTCGTGCCAATTCTCTTCTGCGCTTGCCAGCTGCCGCTTTGGCCTCTTCGTAGCTTTTTCTGCTGGCGAATTGCGAAGGAACAGGGAGTATTGGAGACGGTACCTCGACTCTCCATCGCCGGGATCCTGGCAGCGACCGCGGTGATTGCCATATCCTTGGGTGCGGTAAGACTTGGGCGAGATTCCCAGAGCTTTCTCGTCGGAGCACAAGCCAATAGCCAGATGTGGTGGCCTCTCACCGGCATTTTGGCAGCCACCATTACGACGATCAGCATTGCTTTCCTACCGGTATTCACGGTCGTAATATTTCGGACACGATCTCTTCTTCTGGGATTGTTAGGCGCAGCAGCATGGTCCGCATTACTGTTTGTTGCGGCCATCACAATTACCAGGCTGATCAATGGCGGATGGCCGTTTCCCATTCCTTGGCACTGGCCTGCTGCCATCGTCGCCGGCTTCACTGTGGGTATCGTCGTGCCTCTCATAGTTGTCCGCCTTTACGGCTATCGGTTGCACTGGGGTAGGGGTAGTTAGTTTTCAGTCCACTGCCTCACGGATCGATATGCAGCCCGGCATCGGTGATCCCGCAAGGGACAATCCGCTCGTCGCAAACACTGCCGCGGTGCTTGGCGATGTAAAGTGCCCGGGTCAGACGGTCGCCGCTGCGGACTTTGCCCATGTAGATGATCGTGTTGGCATTGGATAGCACATCTCCTTCGTCCAAACGCCTGCTGATGAGGTCGTCGAGCATGGTTTCGTGCGAAGTGTAGAGGAGCAAGCAGCCGATGCGGGCGGGGTCGTAGACGTGCCGGGAGATTTCCGGGGCGTTTCGCAAATAGGCTTCGCGGAACAAATCCCGCGCGACCCATTCAGGGTCTTTTCGCAGAATCTGGTGGTAGAGGTACTCGAACAGATTGAACTGGATGGATTCTCCCGGCCGGTCGGTCGGTTCGATTCCGTCGATGACGACACGAGTGCAGCCGCGGACGAAGTTGCCGTAGAGGAACGCAATCGCTGACCGCAGCCGGGCGTTGAGCTGTGCCTGCCAGGTGTGCCAGTCGTCCCAGTCGAGGTCCCGCTTCGTCACCCGGCGGCCGGCGTAATCGAAGATGTGCAGATACTCCCCTGGCTCGCTGGCAAAGAAGCCATCGAGCTGAATCTGTTTGTCGGCATCGGCGGCGAGGAGATTCCAATCGAAGATTCGCCGGGCATACTCCGCATGGCTTTGCGAATCGCCGCGGCTGCTCATATCGAAGATGACACCGGGCCGACGCGCGTCGTCGATACCCGCGCGCGCGAACTGCACTCCCAATTGCGTCTTGCCAATCCCCGTCGCTCCCACCACCGCGGTCAGCGTGCCGGGAATCAGACCGCCGCCGAGCAGCTCATCAAGGCCGGGAACTCCTGTTAATAGCCGTTCAATCATCTCCATCATCCTTCTTACACCAGCCTGACGCGCAAGCGAAGGACAGCTCCGCATCGCCACAGAGTCGGCGCTGTCCTTCGCTTCAGGCTGGTGTCTGTCAGACGGTCGCCACACTGAGCGCCTTGTCAATCCTCTTCAAACACACCTCTTTCCCCAGCAGCGCCAGACAGTCATAAACTCCCGGCCCCACACTCTTGCCGGTGACGGCGACGCGGAGGGTATGCACGATATCGCCAATCTTGATGTGCTCGGCCTCAATGAATTTCTTCATCGCCTCCTCCAGCGGGCCGACTTCAAAATCCTGCACTCCGGCCAGCACCGTGCGAAACTTTTCCAGCAAGTCTTTGGACTGCGGCGGAGCGATTCGCTTGGCGAAGTCTTGCTCGTCATAGACAAAGTCTTCGTCCTTCACGAAGAAGAAGTCGGCGTAGCTCAAAATGTCCCCCATCACTTTCAACCGGTCGCCGGCGGCGTCCACGATGCGGGTGAGCTTGGGGCCGACCTCGCAGGGGACGGGATCAGGAAGCAGCTTGGCGGCTTGGAGGAAGGGAATCATCTTGGCCACCTTCTTTTTCACGTCCAGCTTCTGCATGTGCCGATCCTGAAAGGACCAGAGCTTCTTGGGGTCGAAACTGGCGGGGGCCTTGGTGACGCGGGCGAGCGTGAAGTGGCGGATCATCTCCTCCACGGTCAGGTCCTCGGTTTTGTCGTCGAGCGACCAGCCGAGCAGCATCAGGTAATTCAAAATGGCACTCGGCAGATAGCCGACCTCGCGGTAGAAATCGACGATGACCGGGTTGAAAGTGTCGGCGGTCAGCTCCGCCCCCTTTCCCATTCGCGTGACGATTTCCACGCCGCTGTCGTAGAGCCGCTTGAACTCCGGGTTCTTCAGGTATTGGGCGATTTTTCGCTTGCTCAGCTTGTTGTGGCTGCCGGGCTCGGCGACGAACGGCAGATGGGCGTATTCCGGCTGCGGATAGCCGAGCCCTTGCAGGATGAAAATCTGCCGCGGCGTGTTGGAAAGATGCTCCTCCGCCCGGATGACATGGCTGATCTTGAAATCGAAATCGTCCACCACGCTGGCCAGATGATAGAGGCAGGTCCCATCCGCCCGCTGGATGACGTGGTCCTGCTCGCGGGACCACTCAAAGATGCATTCGCCGCGAACGTGGTCCGAAAATTTGCACTGTCCTTCCCGCGGAATCTTGAGCCGCACCACTCCCTGCCGCCCCTCCGCGATGAACTTCGCCGCCTGCTCATCATCTTCGGCCATCCATTTTCGGCTGTAGAGGAACGCCTTCTTCTCCCTCTCCGCCTGCTCCCGCTCGGCCTTCAGCTCATCGGGCGTAGCGAAGTCCCGATAGGCCAGCCCCTTCTCCAGCAGCACCGTCACCGCCGCCTGATACTGCGGCAGCCGCTGCGACTGGTAGTACGGCCCATACGGCCCGCCGACCTCCGGCCCTTCGTCCCAATCGATCCCCAGCCAGCGAAACCCCTCCAGAATCGGCTGCAGCGCCTCCTGCACGTTGCGACCCGCGTCCGTATCGTCAATCCGCAGCAGAAATTGCCCCCCATGCTGCCGCGCAAAGAGCCAGTTGAACAGCGCCGTGCGAACGCCGCCGATGTGCAGGAATCCAGTCGGGCTGGGAGCGAAACGAGTGCGTACGGACATGGGAGGGGAGAGTGAGTGGTGAGTAGTGAGTAGTGAGTAGTGAGTAGTGAGTAGTGAGTAGTGAGTGGTGAGTGGTAGTACTCAGTTCAGATTAGACCGGTGGGTGGTGAAGTGGGCTAGGGCGGGAATTGTTCCCTTAAGGATTCTGCCGTCGTTGATCCTCCGCGATAAGTTATAAGCGGTTGATAAGGGGCGGTTATTCACTTTTCTGACTTCCGTTTTTGAGCGTTCGAGCCTGTACTCAATTCTCCTAACCACTTGTCCCATCGTCACTTTCGCTTTCTTCGACACTGAATTTCTTGATTCACTTGCCTCGAAGTTGATTCACGTCATTCGCACCCTAACTGGGGGGTGTCGCGTCATTTTTATAAGCTGTTTTTGATGACACGTTGCACAATAGAAAATTTTCTTAGTGCGACTTTATCCTCCATTAACCGTTAGTTGTCCATCAACGGCCCATCACCTTCTCCCGCGCGCAGCTCCGCCTGCGAACGACATAGTATACACTTGCACCGTTGTCTTGGGAAGCCTCCCGTGCGAGATTCTTCAAAGAACTTTGGTCCCCTATCCATTGCTCCCCCTAGGTTCCGGGTAGGATTTACAGCATGAAATCGACTTCCTATCGCTCATACCTCGCCACTGGGGTCGGAGGCTTGGTCATCGTCTTGCTTGTCGCGCTCGTGGCCTACATCGCAGGATATGTTTTGCTGCCGAACAAGTTTGGCCTGTATCAGTCCGAATGGCAATTAGAGTTGTTCAAGCCGGCCATGTACGTTCAGAGATGGGTAACTGGGAAATCAGTAATTTCCGGCTACCCCGGCACTGGCAGGATGGGTGACACGATATTCTTCCTACCATACCCGCCTTCGCCAGGGCCAATTCTGGGTCCTGAGGGGGGAACATTACCGCTTGACAGTGCTGCTACGCCTGGCGGTAGGGCATTTCCTACGAAACAGTTCGCTCCGTAGGCCGGTCCATGTTACACCCTGCTACGCGAATCATGGTGAGTCAGTGAGCCGTTGGCTCGTCTCTCGGCACACCCTACAAATCGCTCCGGTTGTCACTTCACCCGTATCCGCGGGTCCAGCCAGACGAACAGCAGGTCCACCAGAAAACTGATGCTGACGAACATGGTGGCGATGACGATGGCGGCACCTTGGACGGCGGGGTAGTCGGTGTCGCCGACGACCGCGTTTTTTACGTACAGGCCGAGGCCGGGCCAGTCGAAGACCGTTTCGGTCAGAACGGCTCCGGAGAGGAGCAGGCCGACTTGCAGGCCAACGATGTTGGTGATGGGGACCGCGGCGTTGGGGAGTGCGTGGCGGAGGACGACCCGGAGTAGGCTCCCCCCTTTGGCCCGGGCGGTGCGGATGTAGTCCGCCGAGAGGACTTCCAGCATGCTGCCGCGGGTGATGCGGGCGATGATGGCCATGGGGATGGTGCTGAGGGCGGCGGCGGGAAGGGCCAGGTGATGCAGCACCGCGGGGAGCAAGTCGAGCCGGCCGCGGAGCAGGCTGTCGAGCGTGTACAACCCGGTGAGGGACTCAAAGGCGGCTTCGGTGGAGGGGAGCCGCCCGCTGACGGGGAACCACGGGAGCAAGGCTCGCAGGCCGATTGCGAGGAAGAAGACCGGCACGCTCACGCCGAGGAGCGAGCCGAACGTGCAGAGCCGGTCGGGCCAGCGGTTCTTCCAGACGGCTGCCGCGGTGCCGGCCGCTATGCCGAATGGAATCGCAATGGCCAGTGCGGCGAGCGTCAGTTCAATGGTGGCCGGAACTTTTTCCAGGAGCTCGCCGGCCACGCTCTTCGTGGGCCGGGCGATGGATTCTCCAAAGTCGCCATAGCGAAAAATCCGCCAATAGAACATGCCGAGCTGTTCATAGACGGGCCGGTCCCAGCCGTACTGTTTTTCCAGCCACTCCATCTGCTTCTGGTCGGGATGCTGGCCGAAGCGAGCGAGAAGCGGATTGCCCGGCAGAGCCCGCATGGCTAGGAAGACGAGCGTGACGGCGACGAAAATGGTCGCCAATGCGTGGCCCAAGCGGCGAAGCAAATAGGCGGTCACTTCGCCGCCTCGAAGTGGGCTTTGCGGAAGCGAACCAGGGCCGTGGTATGAAGCTGAAAGCCGGCCAGGCCGCGGACGTGCGCCGTGCGGATTTGCGTATGGGCCAGCGGCACGACGGGAACTTCCTGCAGGATAAGCCGCTGGGCATCGCTATAGATCTTCAGCCGCCTCTCTCTGTCCATTTCCTTCTGCCCGGCAATGAGCAGCTCGTGCAACTTGTCGCTGCGGAAGCGGCTGAGGTTATTGCCGGCTTTGCTGATATTGTCCTGGTCGCACAAGGAATAGAGAAAATTGTCGGGGTCGTTGTTGTCGCTGTTCCAGCCGGCCAGGCCGAGCTGGTGCTCGCCGGCCATCAGAGCCCGGAAGTGTTCGCTCACATCGCGGCCACGGATGCTGAGTTCGATGCCGACTGCCAAGAGCGAGTCCTTGAGGAACTTGGCCATCGGCAGCGGCTGTTGCAGATAAGTGCGGGCCTGGTTCATCACGGAAAGCTCAAGCTTGATGGGAAGCTTCAGCCCTTCTTCTTTTGCCGCCTCTTTCATGAGTTGCTTCGCCTTGGCCAGGTCAAACGGGCGGTCTTCCAGCGTTTTGTCATGTCCCCACATCGTGGGCGGAACCATGCTGACGCCTACCTGGGCATTGCCGCCATAGCCGATTTGCAGCAGCGTCTTCTTATCGATGGCCAGCGCGATGGCCTCGCGGACCTTGCGATTGCCAAGCGGCGACTTCTCGACATTCATGGTGAGATAAGCGACGTTCATGGCCTCGTGGCTTTGCACGACCAGTTTTTGGTTCTTGGCGAGCACATCAAGCTCGGCTGGAGAGAGCCCTTCGGCAATGTGGATCTCGCCGCGCTCCAGGCGCTGCATGCGAGTGGCGTTTTCCTGCACGGGGACGATGATGAGCGTTTTGATTTTGGCCGGGCCGCGCCAGTGCTCTGCAAAACGTTCCAACACGATTCGCTGGCCGCGGTTCCATTTGACGAACTTGAACGGCCCGGTGCCGACGGGATGCTCGGCGAAGTTGCGGCCATGCTCATCGAGTCCCTGGGGGCTTGAAATGCTGGCGGGGAACATCGCCAGGTTGTTCAGAAAAATGGCGCTGGGATGCGAGAGCTTGAAGACAACGGTCAAGTCATCAGGAGTCTCCATCGCTTGGATCATGCTGTAGGCGGATTGGTAGGGACGGTCCGCGATGTAAACATGGGGATGAGCGAGAGGGCCATCTTGGAGCGACAGATTGGGAACCTGGTCAGGCAACGGCACCAGAAGCCGGTCAAATGTCAGCTTCACCGCCGCGGCATTGCACGAGCTGCCGTCGTGGAACTGGACACCTGGGCGGAGCTTGAAGGTCCAAGTGAGGCCGTCCTCGCTTGTCTGCCAAGATTCGGCAAGCGACGGAACAAGGTCCGTCGTGGTCTCGTCATAGGTGACCAGCGTGTCGAAGACGTTGGTGATGACGTGAACCGCTTCCGCGATGTCCGTGTTAATCGGGTCGAGCGTCTTGGGATCGTCCGACTGCGCGTAAATGAGCACGTCCCCACGGGTGCCGCTTCCACGGTCGCCACATCCAGCCGCGAGAAAGAGCGCTGCGGCAAAAAGAGACAGCGAGGCGAATTTGCACAATGACGAAATCCGAATCCCGGCGCGCCGGGATGACGAATGAAAAGCGATTGCCAATTCGTCATTCGTCATTCGAATTTCGCCATTTCCGCCGGGCTCGGCTATTTTGGTGGTGCCAGCGGCTCTTTCTTCTCGGTAATCACCGGGCATTGCAGGGACATCTCGGCGTTGAGTTCGATGAAGGGCTTCTGGTCCTCGGGAATGTTGTCCTGGTGGAAGATGGCCTCCACGGGGCATTCCGGGACGCAGGCTTCGCAGTCGATGCATTCATCCGGGTGGATGTACAGCATCTGCTCCCCTTCGTAGAAGCACTCCACGGGGCAAACCACCACGCAGTCGGTGTATTTGCAGCCGAAGCAAGCTTGAACGACAATGTGGGCCATGGAACGAAATCTCCGGGTGCGACAGGCGTGAGTAGCAATTCAGTTTAACGAATCGGCTGCGGAGGTGGGAAACCGTGAGGCCGCAGCGGTGCTAAATCCTTGGGGCTGATTTTCGACGGTTGGGAAAATAGGGAAAGCGAATTAAATAAGCGGATTGTCCGTTTAGACTCTCGTGAGCAGTACCCTTTGGTGGGGCAACAAGTGCTTACGGTGAAACGACTTCCGGCCCGCACGCGGAATTTTGGAATCGTAATAGTCGCTCGAAAGACTGTCAAGCGGCCACTCCATTGGGCGAACCGGGCAGCCCGCAGAAGCGTTATTAAGCTTGCCCCGAAAGTTCCCACCACGTAAAATGTTGCAAGTTAGGCACTTTGGGCGAGAAGTGGCATGGCAGGAGGTCGAATAAAGGAGTGTGACGCGGCTCAGGGTACGTGATTTGCTTTGGGGCAGACGCCGAGACTCGCGGAGAGACAGTCGTCCACGGGCCGACGGAACAAGAGGTGTTATCGTGGCTCTATCCGAAATCGACAAACAGTTGCTGAAGCGTTGCCTGGACCGTGAGCCCCGCGCGTGGGAGGACTTCGTGGACCGCTTCGTCGGTCTGGTCGTCCACGTCGTCAACCACACCGGCAGTTCCCGCTCGATCCAAATCTCCGAGCAGGACCGGGAGGACTTCACGGCGGAAGTATTTCTCTCCATCCTGGCGGACGACTTTGCCGCGCTCCAACGTTTCCGCGGTGCTAGCAGCCTGGCGACTTACCTGACCGTGATTGCCCGCCGCGTCGTCGTCCGAGAACTTCTCAAACGCAAGATATCAGCCGTGCCTCCGGGTGAATCGGGAATCTTGCAGCGCCAGGCCGAGATGCATCATAAGAACGGCAACGGCCACGCACTCTCCGCGGAAGAGCGCTTCGACAATCGCGATGAAGTCCAGAAGTTGATGGACAGCCTTCCCCAGGCAGAAGCTGAAGTGGTGCGACTCTACCATCTGGAAGGGAAGAGCTACCACGAAATCAGCGCTCACATGAGCATTCCCGAAAACAGCATCGGCCCCACCCTCAGCCGGGCCCGCGCCCGGATGCGGCAGGAAGCGCTGGGATCCTCTTCGGTTCACTAGCAGTGGCCGGGGTCGGGAGTCTTTGGCGTCAATCGCTACTCTTCTTGCGAAGTCGCTGCCGCCAAAGACTCCCGTCCCCCTGGGCCAAGCACCCTCTCGCCGTTGCTATCGTCATTGGCTTTGATAGACTCTGTGGCGGGGTTTTGAAGCCGCTTGAACGGTTGCCACTGTCGATGACCGTCGATGATCGAGACCGGGGTCGGGAGTCTTTGGCGTCAATCGCTACTCTTCCCGCGAAATCGCTGCCGCCAAAGACTCCCGTCCCCCTGGGCCAAGACCATGAGCAGTATCGCCAGCGACCTTTTGGGATCGACCTCAGCGAGCTTGATCGCCCGGATCCAGCGGCAGGAGCCCGATGCGTGGCGGAAGCTCGCGGATGTTTATACGCCGCTCGTGTACGGCTGGGCGCGGCGCGGTGGTTTGGGCGATGCCGACGCCGCGGATGCGGTTCAGGAAGTTTTCCGGTCGGTTTACGCTCACGCGACCGATTTTGACGCCCGCGGCGAGCAATCCAGCTTTCGGGCCTGGCTATGGACCATCACGCGAAACCAGGTCCGCTTGTTCTACCGCCGGCGGGGCGCAACGGCCCAGGCCCAGGGAGGAACGGATGCTACGCGCCGGATCAGCGAGTATCCCGATTGGATCGACAACGAAGAGGAGCCCGTCACCTCCAGCGAACGCCGCGCGCTCTTGCAGCGGACGCTGGCCGTCATTCGCGGCGATTTCGACGACACCACCTGGCAGGCCTTCTGGCGGCTGGCGGTCGAAAACCACACCGCGGCCGACATTTCCGCGGAACTAGGCATCAGCCCTGGCGCGGTGCGCCAAGCGAAATACCGCGTCCTCTGCCGCTTGCGGCTGGAAATGGGGAACGGGTAGGGTGTAGGAGCGCCGCGAAATACACGCGTATTCCGCTTCTAAACCTCGCAAATTCGCGTCCCTCACGCGTGCATTTCGTTTCACTCATGCACCCTACAGCCAGTCCCCGAAAAATCGCGTGACGGCCGCGCATCTTTAACTGTGACTGCTGTTTCTTCCCTCCCAGCCGGAGTTTCGCCGTGAAATCGCTAGGAATCGACTCGGACCGCAACGCCATCGCGGAGCAGCTCGCTCAATTGGATTCGTCCGATCCGATGGACCCGTCGCAGTCACCCGAAGCTCCGTCCACCGTCCGGGAACTGAAAGCGCAGCTCGACACGCTGCTCGGCCAGCTCCGCGAGCCGGTTGGCCCCGACCCGTTTGCCGAAGAAAGTGGCCTGCGACGCGCTCAGGAGCTGGTGCGGGCGATTGGGGTGGAAAACGTCGCGCCGATAGTGCGCGAACGACCTCAGCTCGGACGCATCGGCCCCTATGAATTGCTGGAAAAGCTGGGGGAAGGAGGAATGGGGGCGGTATACAAGGCGTTGCACTCGTCCCTCGAAAAGATCGTGGCCCTCAAGGTTCTGCCGCGCGACCGCTTGCATCCAGATGCCGTCGCCCGCTTCAAGCGCGAGATGAAGGCGGTGGGGAAGCTCGATCATCCGAACCTGGTTCGCGCCACCGACGCGGGGGAAATGGACGGCGAGCACTTCCTGGTCATGGAATACGTGGATGGCGTGGATCTCTCGGAGCTCCTGCGCCGCGTGGGGCCCTTGGCGGCCGCCGATGCCTGTGAGCTGATGCGGCAAGCAGCCGTCGGTTTGCAGCACGCCCACCAGCGGGGCATGGTGCATCGCGATATCAAGCCCAACAACATCATGCTGACCTGGGCCGACGAGCTGCTGGGCGAGGGTTCCCCGCCGTTGGGCGCGGGTCTCCCGACCCCGCCCTCCGTCAAGATTCTCGACATGGGCCTCGCCCTGCTCAGCGAGCCGGCCGCGGGCGGGAAGGGCGATTTGACATCGACCGGCCAGATGATGGGAACCATCGAGTACATGTCGCCGGAACAGGGCCTGGACACGCACAGCGTCGATCATCGGTCGGATATCTATTCACTCGGGGCCACTCTCTACAAGCTACTCTGCGGCAAGGCTCCATTCTCGGGCGAAAAATATAATACCCCCGGCAAGATCCTGGTCGCTCTCGCCACCCAGCAGCCCCCTTCCATCACCGCGCAGCGCGACGACTTGCCGGCTGGCCTGGCCGCAGTAGTCGACCGCATGTTGGCCAAAGACCCCGCCCAGCGCTATAGGGCCGCTGCCGAAGTCGCCCAAGCGCTGGCCCCGTATGCAGCAGGCGCAGACTTGCCGCGTCTATCCGCCGCGGAGAGTAGGACGCCCCTCCGGGACGTTCAGGAGTCAACGTCCCCCACCGCAACGGCCGATTCGCCAAATACCTCACCCGCCACGACAAAACCACTCCTGGAGAGTAGGACGCCAATAGTAGCCGGCACACTCCGTGTGCCGGCATTCCCGCACACGGAGTGTGCGGGCTACGATCTTTCGCCAAACGCCCTAACCGCCACTCTCCAACCACTCCTGGCACGTCTTGGAAAGACGGCCTACCTTCGGCCTGCTTTGATTTCTATTGCCGCCGCGCTGCTGTTTCTCGCCGCGGCCACGATCATTCGCATCCGCACGGCCGACGGCACGCTGATCCTGACCGTCGATGATCCGAAAGTCATCGTCGAAATCGACGGCCAGAAAGCTCTTGTCAAACAAACCCCGAACGGCAAAGCCCTCGAAATCAGCGTCGATCCGGGCGACCACACCCTCGTCGTCAAGACTGCCGACGGCATCCTGCTCAAAACCGACGACCGCTTCACGATGGAAGCCGGTGGGAAGAAACAACTGACCGCCGTCCTGGAGCGCGACAAGCCCGCGACAATTGTCTCGACTCCGTCCACCAACCCCGACCGCCGCGCCGCCGAGTGGGTACTGTCGATCGGCGGCACCATCAATATCCAGGAGTACGGTCAGGAACGGCCGATCGCGGCTGTCGGCGATCTGCCCCGCGGGGCATTTGAACTCACGCGCGTGAATTTGGACTTAAACCTGAAGGTGAGCGATGCGGGGCTGGCCGTCTTCAAGGATTGCAAGAACCTCACGGGGCTTTTACTGGCCGTTACCCAGGTGAGCGATGTGGGGCTGGCCCACTTCAAGGATTGCAAGAACCTCGCGGGTCTTGGACTCGGCAGCACAAAGGTGAGCGATGCGGGGCTGGCCCACTTCAAGGATTGCGAGAACCTCACGCATCTTCATTTGGACAATACCCAGGTGAGCGATACGGGGCTGGCCCACTTTAAGGATTGCAAGAACCTCTCGTTCCTTAGTCTGAACAGCACAAAGGTGAGCGATGCGGGGCTGGCCCACTTCCAGAATTGCGAGAATCTCGCTGAGCTTTCTCTGATCGGTAGCCAGGTAAGCGATGCGAGTTTGGAACGTCTCGCCGACTTCCCGAAGCTCAACAGCTTGTCCATCACAAAGACGAAGGTCACCGAGGCTGGGGTGAAGAAGCTCTCGGTCGCGTTGCCGCGGTGCTGGATCGCATGGGACGGCGGCGTGATCGAGCCAAAGGAGCCGGCGAAAAAGTGACGGGAATCGTTCAGGCACCCAAGGATACTGCGGAGTTCGCATCCAGTTCGACTTTAGCCACGCGGAAGCCAGCCGACTGCACTTGCGCGATAGCCGACCGAATCGCTTCTTCGAGCGAAGCCGCCGCGCGGTCGAAATGGATCCAGGCCAGGCCGTTGCAGCACGCGGGCGTGCCATCATCACAGCCGGCCGCAAACAAAGCATCCGCCTGATCGTCAGTGACTTCCGAGACCTCTTTCAGGATGACATCAAACTCGTAAGTCTTCATGCGAACGGCTCCTTCAATGCGGACAAGCGTCGATGCGGCGGCAAACATAACGGGCGTGATTCTCGGGGACGCGCGGCGTGCCGTAGACCGAAACGATGCACCCACTTCGAGTTTGTGCGGGGCAATACAGCCTCCCCCAAGCGTGGGCTCGCGGTCCGGACTTCACAAGCCGCCAACCTCTTGCAATCGCGTACTCCACCGCTTCCCGAATGTGTTTGTTCGGATGATCGTTCACGTCTTATCCAGGGAAGAAGTCCGGCATTGCACAACGGGTGATTATACGCGAAATTGCTGGTTGGCGGCAGTCTGTTCGATGGTAGAATAATCGTTGGAGGCCGACGCATGAACCTGCCCTACCACTTTCCCGATCCCCGCGAAGAGGCCTATCGCCGGGCGCTGGAATTTCAGAAGTTGACCGTGACGGAGCGGATTGCGGACTTGGTCGATACAATCCGAACGGGAATGTACCTTCTGAGCAAATCGCCGCGCCGAGAGATCCTGGACCAGCTTTATATCGAGCGGGAGACGGCTTGGCAGGGACTTCAGAAGGAGCTAATCCGTCGTCATGGCCAGTGATTCTGAAGTGCTAGCGGGCGAGTTGCTGGCAGGTGCATTAGAACTTGCGGATGCCTTGAATCAGTTTCAGCTCAACTATGCGCTAATCGGCGGATTAGCCGCCGGCTATCGCACTCATGCCCGCTTTACCCGCGACGTGGATTTCTTGCTGGCCATTCCGCAAATCACTCTGCCTCCGCTGTTGGAGGATTTGTCCAAGCGCGGTTTCTCCTTCGATCTCATGACCGCCATTCGTGAGTTCACCCAGGAGCATATGACCGTGCTGTCGTATCACGGCATTCGCATCGACTGGCTCAAGCCGGTGATTCCCGCTTATCAGCATGTGCTGGAGCGCGCGACGGAGGAAACCTGGCAGGGCCACAAGATTCGCGTGGCCTCGGCGGAGGGACTCATCCTGCTCAAGCTGTTGGCGTTTCGCACGCAGGACCAACTGGATATTGAAAACCTGGCGGCCGCCCATCGCGACCACTTGGACGTGGCCTGGATTCAAGCCGAATGGCAGGCGATTGCTTCGCTGGACGATCCGCGGATGCGACGTTTACTGGAAATCATCGGCTCGTGAAGTCGTCTGGGCCCAGGGCTACTCAGTGTTTCAAACTGTGCCCGACACCAACCCGAAGCGTTAGCGAGGAAAAACGACGTTAGCCATGGGCTCTTCCTCGCTTACGCTTCGGGTTAGTTTCGTCGAACAC